>NZ_JBHRZI010000046.1:0-175417 GCF_042649515.1 Lentzea rhizosphaerae
TTCGGCGGGCACGGTCTTCATGATCTCGGCGACTGCTGCGACGTGCTCGACCGACAGCGCACCCTCGGCCACCGCCTCGGCCGTGAGCGGAAGCGCCGGGGCGAGTTCGCTGCCGGTCGGGGTGATCTCGTTGGTCAGCAACGCGGCATTGGCGATCCAGCGCCTGGCGGTGGTGAGATCCCAGCGGACAGCATGCCGCAACACACGCGGCAAATCCTTGTACCCCAGCTCGCTGGCGGCTCCGCGCCGTTCGAGCTCGGCGATTTCCTGCATCACCTCGTTCTCGCGCACCCGAATCTCCGTCACCTTGCTGACGACACTGCGAAGCAGCTCGTCAGTGGGGAGGAGCCGGGTTTCGATCACGTGTTCTAATCTACCGCAAGATCACGACAAGATAACGGGAAATGTCGGACACTATCGAGTGAATCGCCCAACCGCCACCCCCACCGGGAACGCGATGCCGAAGGCGAGCCGGACAGACCTATGCGAACGCAGGCAAGCGGTAATGACGGAAGCCGAACAACAAACGGGACCACGCACGCTTGCGATTGGGGCTTGACTTTGGGTGCGAGGTGCTATGCTGGTTGGATCGGCCGGGCTCTTATTGCCCGGCTTTTTAAGGCCGATGAGCGCCTCGCAAGGGCCCCGAAGTCAAGCCCCAATCGCAATCGTCGCGAAGCGGCGATGACGCAACCAAAGCTCGTCACAAAACCAACGCAACCACGCTGGAACGCGACCCGAACAGCCCCAGAACACGACAAAGGGCGGCCAGGCCAAAGCCCAGCCGCCCCGTCAAGGCGTAACGAACAGCGATCAGCCGCGCTGCTTCAACCGCGACCGCTCACGCCCACGCAGGTTCGCGTCCAGCGTCACCTTGCGGACGCGCACGACCTCCGGTGCCACCTCCACGCACTCGTCGAAGGCGCAGAACTCCAGGGCCTCTTCCAGCGACAGCTTGCGCGGGCGGGCCAGGGTCTCCATCACGTCGGCCGTGGAGGAGCGCATGTTGGTGAGCTTCTTCTCGCGGGTGACGTTGACGTCGAGGTCCTCGGCGCGCGGGTTCTCGCCCACGACCATGCCCTCGTAGGCGTCGGCGCCCGGCTCCACGAAGAAGGTGCCGCGGTCGGCCAGCTGGATCATCGCGTAGGCGGTGATCGAGCCGGAGCGGTCGGCCACCAGGGAGCCGTTGTGGCGGGTGCGGATCTCGCCCGCCCACGGGCCGTAGCCCTCGGACACGGCGTTGGCGATGCCGGTGCCGCGGGTTTCCGTCAAGAATTCAGTCCGGAAGCCGATCAGGCCTCGCGACGGGACCACGTAGTCGAGCTTGATGCGGCCGGTGCCGTGGCCCGACATGTTCTCCATGCGGCCCTTGCGGTTGGCCAGCAGCTGCGTGACGGCGCCGAGGTGCTCCTCGGGGCAGTCGACGGACAGGCGCTCGAACGGCTCGTGGACCTTGCCGTCGACCGTGCGAGTGACCACCTGGGGCTTGCCCACGGTCAGCTCGAAGCCCTCGCGGCGCATCTGCTCGACCAGGATGGCCAGCGCCAGCTCGCCGCGGCCCTGCACCTCCCAGGTGTCCGGGCGCTCGGTCGGGAGGACGCGCACGGACACGTTGCCGATCAGCTCGGAGTCGAGACGCGACTTGAGCATGCGGGCGGTGAGCTTGGTGCCGCCGTTGCGACCCGCCAGAGGCGACGTGTTCACACCGACGGTCATCGAGATCGCGGGCTCGTCGACCGTGATGCGGGGCAGCGCGACCGGGGCCTCGGCGTCGGCCAGCGTGTCACCGATGGTGATGTCCGGGATGCCGGCGATGGCGACCAGGTCACCCGCGCGGGCGACCTCGGCGGGCTGACGGTCCAGCGCCTCCGTGATCAGCAGCTCGGTGATGCGGACCTTGACGGGCTCGCCGTCCTCGCGGCACCACGCCACGGTCTCGCCCTTGCGCAGCGTGCCCTGGTGGATGCGGCACAGCGCGATGCGGCCGAGGAACGTCGACGCGTCGAGGTTCGTGACGAGCGCCTGCAGCGGGCCGTCCACGTCGACCTTCGGCGCGGGGATGTGCTCGAGCAGCACCTGGAACAGGGTGTCGAGGTTCTCCTCGTCCGGCAGGCCGCCGTCCTCGGGCTGGGTGAGCGAGGCACGACCGGCGCGCGCGGAGGCGTAGACGACCGGCAGGTCCAGGACGGACTCGTCGGCGCCGACCTCGGTGGCCAAGTCGAGCAGCAGGTCGTGGGCTTCCTCGACGACCTCGGAGATCCGGGCGTCGGGGCGGTCGACCTTGTTGACCAGCAGGATCACCGGCAGGCCGGCGGCCAGGGTCTTGCGCAGCACGAAGCGCGTCTGGGGCAGCGGGCCCTCGGACGCGTCGACGAGCAGGACGACACCGTCCACCATCGACAGCGCGCGCTCGACCTCGCCGCCGAAGTCGGCGTGGCCGGGGGTGTCGACGACGTTGATGATCACGTCGCCGTCCGGCGTGTGGCGACGCACAGCCGTGTTCTTGGCGAGGATCGTGATGCCCTTCTCACGCTCGAGCTCGCCGGAGTCCATGACCCGGTCGACGAGCTCGGCACGCGCGGAGAAGGCGCCGGACTGGCGCAGCATGGCGTCGACCAGGGTGGTCTTGCCGTGGTCGACGTGCGCGACGATCGCTACATTTCGCAGGTCGGTGCGCGTCTGAAGGGCAGACGCGGTGGCCGTGGGCACGCAGAACTCCTAGAGCTTCGAAGGCGTTGGAGGGGCTCGCGCCGGACACTTCGATGCGCAGGGCCGCTGCTGATACTACCGGTTGCGTCGGCATTACCACACAAGTGTGCCGAGTGAAGTGAGCCTCACCTACTCTGGCGACACGTGTCGGAGTGGAGTGCAACCAGTGGGTAAGAAGCTCAAGAAGAAGTGCTGCAGGTCGAAGCCCCAGTGCAAGCGCTGCCCCGTGCCGTTCCTGCTCAAGGAGCGTGACAAGGCCCGCAAGAAGGCGGCGAAGAAGGCAGCGAAGGCGGCCAAGAAGGCCCTGAAGAAGGCCGCCTGATGCGGCTGGCGTTCCTGGCTGTGCTGCTGTTGATCGTCACCGCCGGTGAACCCGTCTCCGCACCCCGCGCGTATCTCGACACCGCACTCGACCTGCTGCAGCAGCACTCGGTGGAGAGCCCGAAAGCCGACTGGCCGCGGCTACGTGCCCAAGCTCACCGTGACATCGCGCACGCCCAACGGCCCGCCGACACCTATCGCGCCATCAACCGGGTGATCGCCCGGCTCGGCAACTCGCACACCTTCCTGGACGCCTCGGCTGCCGGCGGCGCGCCGTCCACGGTCGGCACCACCCCGGACGGCCGGATGATCGGCACCACCGCGTACCTGCGGATCCCGTCGGTCTCGTCGGACCACGGCGAGGCGTACGTCGATGCCGGCCGGCGCGTGTTCGGCGATCTCCTCGCCGCCCGGCCGCGGAGCTGGGTCGTCGACCTGCGCGGCAACGGTGGCGGCGACATGCACCCGATGCTCACGGTGGTCGCGCCGTTGCTGGGCGAAGGCAGGACGGGGTCGTTCGTCGGCCCGCGCGGCGGCATCGGGGACTGGGGTGTCCGGGACGGTCACGTCTACAACGGTGACGAAGTCGCATTCCCGCAGGTGAAGATGCCGGCCGCGGTCGACGGACCGGTGGCGGTGCTGGTCGACGGCCAGACCGCGAGCTCGGGTGAGGCGGTCCTGATCTCGTTCACCGGCGCGGCGAACGCACGCAGCTTCGGCGAACCGACGACGGGCTTCGCCACGGCCAACAACAGTTTCGAACTGCCCGATGGCGCGCGGCTCGCAATCACCGTGGGGCACATGGTCGACCGCACCGGCCGGGCGTACGGCAACGCCCCGATCGCCCCGCACACAGCCGTCGACAGTCGCAAAGCGCTCGACGCGGCGATCGAGTGGCTGGCCACGCGGCGCTAGTGCTGCAGCGCCACGGCCTCGTTCAGCTTCACGAGCTCCGGCGCCGTCCGCGTCGCCTCGAACTCGGTGATCTCGTACTTCACCAGGTTCTGCGAGGCCCACGGGTCCGTCGCGAGCAGCGCTTCGAGCTTCCCGCGGGGCATGGGCCGCGTGATGATCACGCCGCCGACCCTCGGCACCTGACGCCCGGAAGCGAGGAAGTAACCCCGCTCGTACTGCTTCTCGACCCACTCGCGGTGGTCGGGCAGGGCGTAGTCGATCTGTTCCAGTGGCGCGACGTACTTCAGCAGCACGATGAACATCCCTCAACGGTAGTCCTATACTGGTGATCGTGCGCACTCTGAACGCCTTCTGGCGGGCCGCTTCCAGGCGGCCGGAGTAGCTGTGCGCTGACTCGTTCACAGGCCGCCCGAGACGGGCGGCTTTTTTGTGCGTTTCGTCCGGGCGGTCCTCCACGAAAGGACCACCACCATGATCAGGCTCTCCGCGATCACTCCCTCCGGCCAGGTCCACCTGGGCAACTACCTGGGGGCGCTGCGGACCTGGGCTCGTGAGGGCACCCACGAGGACGTCTACTTCATCAGCGACCTGCACGCGATGACGTCGTCGCACAACCCGCAACGACTGCGATCCATGACGCGCGAACAGCTCGCCGTGCTGGTCGCGTCCGGCATCGACCCGGCGAGCGTGTGCGTGCAGAGCGACCTGATCCGCGAGCTGGGAGCCCTCAACTGGGTGCTGGAGTGCACCTGCACCTACGGCGAGGCCGCGCGGATGATCCAGTTCAAGGAGAAGTCGCTCGGGCGCGAGTCCGTGCGCCTCAGCCTGCTCACCTACCCGGTGCTGATGGCGGCGGACATCCTGCTGCAGGGCACCGCGGAGGTGCCGGTCGGCGAGGACCAGCTCCAACACGTCGAGCTGGCCCGCGCGCTCGCCCGGCGCTTCAACAACGCGTACGGGGACGCGTTCATCGTCCCCACCGCGGTCGTGCCGAAGGTGGGCGCGCGGATCAAGGACCTCTCGGACCCCGCGCGCAAGATGGACAAGTCCGCGCAGAACTCCGCGGGCGTCGTGTTCGTGCTCGACGAGCCGGACCTGGTGCGCCGCAAGGTCCGGCGCGCCGTCTCGTCCACGGAGGGCATCGAGAACCTGACCGAGATCCTCGCCTCCTGCACCGGCAAGGAACCCGAGGACTACACGAGCAGGTTCTCCGAGCTCAAGAACGTCGTGGCCGAGGCCGTGATCGAGGAGCTGCGTCCCGTGCGCGACCGGACGCTGGAGCTCCTCGCCGACCCGGCGGAGCTGGACCGCATCCGTTCGGCGGGTGCGGACAGAGCCCGTGACCGCGCCCAGCACCGGCTGGACGCGGCGCTGCGCCTCTCCGGGCTCAGTTGAGGAGCTCCTGAAGGGCCGGCACCAGCACCCGGTCCGCGGGCAGCCAGTCCGTCACCGGCAGCTCGGCGGCGGTGAGCCACCGGACAGCGTTGTGCTCCAACGCTTCCGGCTCATCGCCGTCGAGCTCCGCCAACTCGGCGGCGAAGATCCGCAGCACCATGTCCTTGCGCAACGGCACGTCCGGCCCGACCTGCTCGCCGACGACGACGCTCACGCCGAGCTCCTCGACGCACTCGCGAACCAGCGCCTCCTCCGGCTTCTCGCCGTCCTCGACCCGTCCGCCGGGAAGTTCCCACTGCCCCGCGTGACTCTCCGGATAGGACCGTTGCTGCGCGAGCAACCGTCCACTCCGGACGATCGCCGCCCCGACCACGAGCCTGGCCTCGCCGAGCTCCCTGGACCGTTCCGCGAGCAGCGCCGACCGCTTCTGCAGCACCCGCAACGCCATCCCGCGCCCGACCGTGACGTCCGCGAACCGCCCGACCACACCACCGACGGTCGTCCAGGCGACGCGGTCGATCACCATCGTCCCGGCCCCGGTGACCACGAGATCCGTGTGCAGCTCCAGAAAATCCCCGGCGGCGGACACACCGGACAAATCAGCGCGGGTGACCGTCAGCTTCACCCCGAACGGCCCGGTGAGCACATCTCCCAGGCACAGCAGGGGACCCGCCACCTTCACCCCGAACCCCGCGATCAGCGAGGTGTCCAGCAGGGCACCGGCAACGACGGCAACAGGCGCGTCGACCAGCGCCGACGCTCGCAACTCTGGCACCACCGTTGACTACCAGGAAGGCCAGCGGATCTCAAAACGCGCACCACCGGCAGGTGACTCCGCCGCCCGCACCGACCCGCCACGCCGCTGCACGAGGTGCGCCACCAGCGCGAGCCCGAGCCCGAACCCACCCGACCGCCGCCCGCGATCTTCCTCCACCCGGTAGAACCTGTCGAAGACCTTCGCCCGGTGCTCAACGGGAATCCCGTGCCCGTCGTCGTCCACGAGCAACCGCACGTCCCGCCCCACCGGCACCAATGTCAACGTGATCGTCGAGTACGCGTACCGCGCCGCGTTGCGCAACAGGTTGTCCAGCACCAGCTCGACCTCGGACCGCGCCGCCGACACCAGACAGGCCGACGGCGGAGCGCTCAACCGCACCAGCAACTCGGTGTCGAGCCGCGCGATGGCCGCCTCGGCCTCCAGCACGAGATCCACCGCCTCGGCCCGAGGCGGCGCCCCGGTGTCCGCCCGAGCCAGGATCAGCAACGAGTCCACCAGCGCACTGAGCCGGATCGACTCCTCGACCACCGACTCCAGCACCTCGATCGAAAAGTCCGGATCGGGATGCGCCACCGCCACCTCGGCCTGCGCCCGCACCGAGGCAACCGGCGACCGCAGCTCGTGCGCGGCGTCCCCCGTGAACCGCCGCAACCGCTCCGTTGCCTCGTCCCGCCGAGCCAGCAACGCGTTCAACGCCTCGGCCAACGCCTGCAACTCGTCCCGCGACGGCGGCACCGGCAACCGCTCCCCGTGCGGCAACTCCCCCGCAGCCACCCGCATCCGCTCCACCGGCCGCAACGACGACCGCACAGCCAACCAGGTGGCGATCCCCACCAGCCCCGCCACCAGCACAGCCGCAACGGCCAACCACCGAGTCCCCAACGTGTTGGCGTTCTCGTACCCGAGCAACGTGCTCCCGTACACCTCGAGCCGAGGCGTCCCGTCCTCCGCGAACACCACCCGCCCCCGGAACCGGTGCGCAGACTCCCCGTCCAGCCGCAACACGGGTTGCCCGGACTTCAACGTCCGAATGTCCTGAGCCGTCAACGGAAGCGGAGCCTCCCCGTCGACAGGCACCCCCGACACGTCCAGCACTCGCGGCGGCGACTTCTCCAGCTCCTGATCCACAGCCGTGATCTGGACCAGCCCGATCAACGCGGGCGCCAGCCCGGTGAACGCCAGCAAGCACAACAACGCCACCCCGGTGGCCACCACGGTGATCCGAAACCGCAGCGTCCGCCGAAACCACCAGCGGCGAGGGTTCACCGATTCCCCAGTGCGCTGTCGAGGTCCGGAGTGGACGCGATGTACCCGTGCCCCCGAATGGTCCGAACGACCTCCCCAGCCCCCACAGCCTCCAACTTCCGCCTGAGGTACCCCACGTAAACCTCAACCGCATTCCGCGTGGCGGCCTGCTCGTCCCCCCAAACAGTCCGCAACAACTCGTCCTTGGTCACCACAGACCCAGCCCGAGAAGCCAACACGTCCAGCACCGCGTACTCCCGCGGGCTCAACGACACGTCCTGCCCACCCCAACTGACCTCGCGCAACCCCCGGTCGATCACCAAACTCCCGAGCGTCAACCGCCGCCGAGCCCCACCCCCACGCCGCAACAGGGCCCGCACCTGCGCCACCAACACCACAAAACTGAACGGCTTGACCAGGTACCCATCGGCCCCGAGATCCAGCCCATCGGCCTGATCGATCTCCCCGTCCTTGGCCGACACCATCAACACAGGCGTCCGCACCCCATCGGCCCGCATGCGCTGCAAAATCCGGTACCCGGACAACCCGGGCAACATGATGTCCAACAACACGACATCAAAGGCCCCGGTCAACGCCACCCGCAAAGCGGTGGGCCCGTCAGAGGCCGTGACGACCTCCATCCCCTCAGCGGCCAGCCCACGCTCCAACGCCCGGCGCACGCCGACCTCGTCGTCCACGACCAGCACTCGAGGCTTCACACGCACAGCATGCCGCGCACGGCTCTCAGCCGCGCGAATGATCTCAGCCGACTCTCAGCAAGCACCCGGAAACCCGCGCAAACCCCCAGCTCAGAGTAGTCTCAGCACCATCTCAGCAACCCCACCCCAAGCTAGTAGTCACAAGCCCTTGGAGGAGGGGACAACAGATGAACAACCGAAAGGTGACCCTGGCCGCAGCAGCGGCCGGCGTGCTCACCGGCGCAGCAGGCCTGAGCCTGCTGGCCATGCCCGCAGGCGCAGGCCAGCCACCTTCCCTGCCGAACATCGCCCCGGAAACGCTGGTAGAACAGGTCCTGACCAGCAAACCAGGCGCATTCGGCGGCACGATCGAGGTAGACAACAAACTGGGCCTCCCGTCGATCGCCGAGATCCCGCAACTGGCAGACGGCAAGCACAGCGCCAGGATCTGGACCGACGGCAACGGCAAGCTCCGCCTGGCCCTCCCGAACGGCCAGTCCGAGCAGACGATCGTCGACGACGGCACCACCACGTGGTCCTGGAACTCTCAGGACAACGAGGTCACCAAGTCCGAGCACAAGCCGGACCAGTCGAAGGACCAGAAGGACCAGTCGGGCCAGAAGGGCACGCCCGAGAAGTCGATCGACCCCGCGACCGCCGCCAAGGAGATCGTCGCCAAGACCAAGGAGTTCAGCGACATCTCCGTGGACGGCACGGCACGGGTGGCCAACCGCGCCGCCTACGAGCTCGTCCTCACCCCGAAGGCCAGCGAGAAGACGCTGGTCCGCGAGGTCAGGATCGCCGTCGACTCCGAGCTCAAGATGCCGCTGCGCGTCGCCGTGCTGACCAACGGCACCGCGGAGCCGGTGGGTCAGGTCGGCTTCAGCCAGATCAACGTCGGCCCGCAGGACTCGAAGCTGTTCGAGTTCACGCCGCCGTCGGGCGCCAAGGTCACCACCCCGGAGGCCAAGGAAGAGCAGCAGAGGCACAAGCCCGAGGTCGGCGTCGAGCAGGCGCTGCAGGGTGAGAACCCGCAGATCTTCGGCACGGGCTGGGACACGGTCGTCGGGGCGAGGATCCCGGCTGACGCCATGACCCAGGTGCCGGCCGAGGCGCAGGGCCTGGTCGACCGGTTCACCAAGAAGGTGAGCGGGAACTGGGGCAGCGGCAAGCTGTTCACGACCAAGGTCGCCACGATCCTGATCGCGGACGACGGCCGCGTGGTCGCGGGTGCCGTGCCCGAGCAGGTGCTGTTCGACACGATCGGACAGGTGAAGTGACCACCTCGACCAGCGCGCCGGTGACAGCGCCGACAACACACGCTGTCGCCGCGCGGACCAAGGGTCTGCGCAAGGAGTACGGGAGCACGGTCGCCGTGGACCGCGTCGACCTCGAGCTGCCGGAAGGAGCCGTGCTCGGCATGCTCGGCCCCAACGGGTCGGGCAAGACGACCACGATCCGGATGCTGCTCGGGTTGGTCCGCCCCACGCAGGGGGAGATCGAGCTGCTCGGTCAACGTCTTCCGGACGGGGTCGAGCAGGCGCTGCCGCACGTGGGCGCGCTGGTCGAGGGTCCGGGGTTCCACCCGTTCCTCAGCGGGCGGGAGAACCTCATCCGCTGTGCCGCGTTCGAGCCTCTCCTGCCGAAGAAGCAGATCAAGCAGGCCGTGGAGGACGCTCTCGAACGCGTCGGGCTCGCGCAGGCGGCCCACCGCAGGTACCGGGGGTACTCGCTCGGCATGAAGCAACGTCTCGGCCTGGCCGGGGCGTTGCTCGTGCCGCGCAAGCTGGTCGTGCTGGACGAGCCGACGAACGGCCTCGACCCGGCGGGCACCAGGGAGATCCGCAAGATCATCGCGGAGCTGCACGGGCAGGGCAGCACGGTCCTCGTCTCCAGCCACCTGCTGAGCGAGGTCGAGGCGACCTGCACGCACGTCGCCGTCCTGCACCGCGGAACCGTGGTGGCGCAGGGAGAGCTGACCGAGCTGCTGCAGGCGGGCGGCTCGGCGCTGCAGGTGATCACCCCGGACGTCGAGACGGCGCTGGGCGCACTGCGGCAGGCCAAGATCTCCGCACGACCGCTGGGCGAGGGCCTGCGCGTCGAGCTCGCGGGAACGTCAGCGCCGCAGGTGATCGAGACGCTCGTCAAGGCGGGCGTCGGCGTCTACGAGGCCACCCGGTGGAAGACCGGTCTGGAGGAGCTGTTCGCGCGGCTCACCGAGGCCGAGGAGGCCGAGCGCGGAATGGCCGCTGTGGACACCCTGGACGGGGGCTCGCGATGATCACGCGTCAGTTCGGTTCCGAGGTGCGCTGGATGCTGCGCAGGCCCCGGACGATCATCGGTCTGTTCGGGCTCGTCCTGGTGCCGATCATCATCAGCTTCGGCATCTGGACCGCCGGCGAGGACGGTGGCGGCGGTCCGGGACTCTCCGCGATTCTGCAGGGCAACGGCATGGTCGTGCCCATCTTCACGCTGTTCCTGTCGCTCAACCTGCTGCTGCCGCTGGTCGCCTCGATCTGGGCGGCGGACGGCCTCGCGGGCGAGGCGCAGCACGGCACGTTGCGCGGCCTGCTGGTCGCGCCTGTGTCACGGGTGCGGCTGCTGTTCGTGAAGCTGTTCGGGCTGACCGCGATGTCGCTGTTCGCCGTCACGCTGATGGCGGTCGTGGGCATCATCGCGGGCACCGCGTTCCTCGGCACGGACGGCATGATGACGCTGTCCGGCACCACCCTCAGCACCGCTGAGGGCCTGGTGCGCATCGCCTTGTTCATCCTGCTGGTGACGTTCCAGATGGTGTCGATCGGCGCGGTCGCCCTCGCCGTCAGCTCGGCCACCGAGCACCCGCTGGTGGTGCAGGCGGCGACGATGACGACGATCATCGTGTTCCAGGTGCTGGGTCAGTTCCCGTCGCTCGACTGGCTGCACCCGTTCCTGATCACGACCGGTTTCCCCGGCCTGATCGACGTGATGCGGGACCCGATCCCGTTCGACCAGATCTGGGACAGCACGCTGCTCGCGGGCTGCTACCTGCTGATCGGGACGGGCCTCGCCGCGATGCGCCTGATCACCAAGGACAACTAGTTCTCGATGAACGGCGCATTTGTCCACGTGAGGTGGACGAATGCGCCGTTCATCACTTTCAGCGGAAACCGCCTTCGCTGTTGATCACCTGACCGGTGATCCACCCGGCGTCGTCGGTGCACAGCCAGGAGACCAGCCGGGCGGCGTCGTCCGGCTGGCCCCAGCGGCCGAGCGACATCCGCTCCCGCACCCACTCGTGTGTCTGGGCGCTCGCGTAACCGGTGTCCGTCGGGCCGGGGTTCACGGCGTTGACCGCGATCCCCTGCCTGATCAGGTGGTGCGACAGCGTCGGCATGATCCCCACCAGCGCACCCTTCGACGCCGCGTACGCGACCTCGCTGGGCATCGGCCCGAGGTTCTGCCCGGACGTCATGAACACGACCCGCCCGCCCGGCGCGCCGTCGTGCTGCCGGGCAAACGCTTGCGCCAGCAGGATCGACGACCTCGTGTTCACCGCGTAGTGCCTGTCCAGCATGGCCGCGTCCAGCTCGCCCAACGGTCCGTCCGACCCGCTCAGCGCGTGGTTGCACACCAGCACGTCGACGCGCCCGTACACCTCGACCGCGGCCGCCACCAGCTGGTCCGGCGCATCGGGAGCCGTCAGATCGAGACCGAGGTGCTCGACCCTGCCGTCGATGCCGTCGATCACCCGCCTCGATCGAGTCCGCGCCCCACGGCTGCGAGGCGTCGTGCGCGACGTGGTGCTGCACGAACAGATCAGCGCCCAGCCCCGCCAGCCGGGATGCGATCGCGTAGCCGATGCCCTGCCGCCTGCTCACTCCGGTGACGAGCGCCACTCGTCCATCAAGAGATCCCATAGGGCTCCCAGCTAACCGATTCGAGCGACGCCGTCCAAGTCGATTTCGAGCCGCACCCGGTCCCCGACCTCGGTCATGGGCCCGACGGCCTCGAACTCCTCGCCGTCGATCTCCACCAGCAACCGCACGTGATCACGCCGGTGCACCCGCTCCAGCACCGTGCCCTCCAACGGGCCGGAATCGGCCACCCGCAACGCCGTGGCCCGCAGCCCGACCCGTCCAGCGGAGAGCCCCACGAACGACCCCGGCACGAACTTGTTGCATCCCAGGAACTTCGCGGTCTCCACGTCGACCGGCGACGACCACACCTCTGCCGGTGGTCCGACCTGGACGATCCGGCCGCGCGACATGATCGCCACCCGGTCGGCCAGCGTGAACGCCTCGTCGTGGTCGTGCGTCACGACCAGCGCGGTGGTCCGAGCCTCCCGCAGCAGCCGCGCCAGGTCCACCGCGAGCTGCTCGCGCAACGCCCGGTCCAGCGCCGACAAGGGTTCGTCCAGCAGCAGCAACCGCGGTGACGGCGCCAACGCCCGCGCCAGCGCCACCCGTTGCTGCTCGCCGCCGGACAGCTGCGTCACCCGGCGGTCGGCATACCCCTCGAGGCCGACCAGTTCCAGCAGCGACAGCACCCGCTTGTCCCGCGACTCGCGCTCGACCTTCTGCATCCGCAGCCCGAACGCCACGTTCCCCGCGACCGACCGGTGCGGGAACAGCTGCCCGTCCTGGAAGACCAGCCCGAACTCGCGCCGGTGCACCGGAACGCCGGCCAGATCACGCGAATCCCACCGCACAGCACCGGAAGAAGGCTTCTCCAGGCCCGCGATCGTGCGCAGCAACGTCGACTTCCCGCACCCGGACGGCCCGAGCAGCGCCACGACCTCCCCGTCGGCGACGGACAGCGACACGTCCGACACCGCGACCGTCTGTCCATATCGGACGGTGATCGAGTCCAGTTCCAGCGCCATCAGAACTCCCCGCTGCTCGGCACGCGCAACCGTTCGATCAGCAGCACGCACCCGACCGTGACGACCATCAGCAGCGCGCACGCCGCGTACGCCATCTGGCTGTTCAACTCCCCCGGCCGCGACATCAGCCGCGCGATCACCACCGGCAACGTCGGCGCGTCCGGTCGCGCGAGGAAGCTCGTCGCCCCGAACTCCCCCAGTGCCACCACGTACCCGAACCCGGCCGCCGCCGCCAGCGAACGGCCGACCAGCGGCAGGTCCACCTCGCGCCACACGCGCCACGGCGAAGCGCCCAGCGTCGCCGCCGCCTGCCGCAGCCGTTCGTCGACGGCCCGCAACACCGGCAGCACCATCCGCACGATCAACGGCGTCACCACCAACGCCTGCGCCAGCGGCACCAGCATCGGCGAGGTCCGGAAGTCACCGGGCAACGCGTCCATCGTGACCAGGTAACCGAAGCCGACCGTCACCGCGGACACCCCGAGAGGCAGCATCAACGCCGTGTCGAGCACCTCGGAGATCCGTGATCCCGACCTCCGCAACCCGACCAGCACCACCGCCGAGAACACCCCGACCACCAACGCCACCAGCGTCGCGTCGAACGCGGTTCGCACCGAGTTCAGCGCGGCGTCGATCCCGGTCACCGCGAGCGTGCCGCGATCACCTCGGGACGCCAGCGCCGCGTAGCCCGCGAAGCTCCAGCCGTCCCGAGTGGACAGTGACCGCGTCACCAGCCCGACGACCGGCGTCAGCAGCGCGACCACGACACCGAACGCCACGGCCACGACGTACCACTCGCCACCGGACGGCCGCCGCGCCAGCTCTTCCCTGCCGCGCAACGACAACGCGGTCTCCCGCCGGCGCCGGGCGAGGGCCCCCAGCACCAGCACGGCGAGCACCGCGGCGAACTGGAGCAACGACAGCGCCGCCGCCCCCGACAGGTCGAACAGCTCGACCGTCCGCAGGTAGATCTCGGTCTCCAGCGTCCGGTACCGCGATCCGCCCAGCACCAGGACCACACCGAAACTGGTGGCGCAGAACAGGAACACGACCGCCGCGGCCGACCCGATCGCGGGCGCCAGCGCGGGCAGCACCACCGACAGGAACGCGCGCGGCCGTGAGGCGCCCAAAGCACGGGCCGCGTCCTCGGCCCGTCGATCCGTGTGCGCCCAGAGCCCGCCGACGGTTCGTGCGACGACGGCGACGTTGAAGAAAGCGTTGGCCAGCACGATCGGCAGCACCCCGCCGTCCGGCCAGAACGTGCGGAAGGCCAGGCCCACCACCACTGTCGGCAGCACGAACGGCACCATCACGGCCGCGCGCACGAACCCGAGCCCGCGCAGGCGGCAGCGCGCGAGCACGAACGCCACGGGCAGCCCGGCGACGACTGCCACGACCGTCGACGCCAGAGCCTGCCCGAGGGTGAAGCCGACGAGCTCCCAGGTCTCCCCGGAGAACACCGCGTCGAGCACGCCGCCCTCGCGCAGGCCGAGGGTGACGATGGCCAGGACCGGCCAGGCGAAGAACAGGGCCAGGAAGGCCAGCGGCAGCAGGGCCGCCGCTGACCAGCCAGAACGAGCCGTGATCAGCCCTGCACGAGCTTGCGCCACTGCTCGACCCACGCTTCGCGGTTGTCCTTCACCTTGTCCGCGGGCAGCGTCTGCGGGTTCGTGGGCAACGGCGCGTCCTTGGCCCACGACTCGGGCAGCGCGACGCCCTCGCGCGACGGGTAGACGTACATCTGCTCGGCGACCTGGGCCTGGAACTTCTCGCCCAGCAGGAAGTCGAGGACCTTCTTCGCGTCCTCCGGGTTCTTCGCCCCGGACAGCACCCCGGCGTACTCGACCTGGCGGTAGCAGGTGCCGAGCACGGCCTTGGTCTTGCCGCCCTCCGCCGACGGCGACGAGGCGTAGGACACCACGATGGGCCGCGTGCCCTTCGTGGCCGAGAACTCCTGGTTGTAGGCCTCTTCCCAGCCGCTCACGACCTTGACGCCGTTGGCCTTGAGCTTGGTCCAGTAGTCCTGCCAGCCGTTCTCGCCGAACTTCGCGATCGTGCCGAGCAGGAACGCGAGCCCCGGCGAGGACGTGGCCGGGTTCTCCACGACCAGCTTGTCCTTGAACTTCGGGTCGATCAGGTCCTCGTACGAGGTCGGCTCGACCCCGCCGAGCTTCGCCGGGTCGATGTTCAGGCACACGTCACCGACGTCGACGGCCTGCAGCCGGTTCGAGTCGTCGGCCTTGTACCGCTGCGCGCCCTTCGAGGCCTCCGGCGAGGCGTACTCGGCGAACACGCCCTCGGACAGCGCCCGCGAGGCGAACGTCGAGTCGACGCCGAACGCGATGTCGCCGATCGGGTTGGCCTTGGTGAGCACCAGCTTGTTCGTGAGCTCGCCGGCGTCACCCGAAGCGATCTGCTTCACGGTGATGCCGCTGGCCTTCTGGAACTCGTCCAGGAGGCCCTCCTTGACCGCGAACGAGTCGTGCGTCACCAGAGTGACCTCGTGCGTCTGCGGCGCGGTCGACGTACCGGCCGAACAACCGGTCAGCGCGACAGCGGCGAGAACAGCAAAAATCCTTCTCACGTCAATCTCTCCCTACGCCGGTATGACCCGGATCAGGTGGACGGTCGAGGGCTTGCGAGCCCTCCTCTCAGCCCGGCGCTTCACCGGACTCCCGTGGCAAACGCGCAGCTTACGTGACGTGGTGGGACGATCAGGACATGGCCGAGCTGTTGAGCGACGATCAGCTGAACGACGTGCTGCCCAAGCTGCCCGACTGGACCGCCCAGGACGCGACCCTGGTCCGGACCGTGGAACTGGCGAGCTTCGCGCAGGCGATCATGGTCGTGAACCGGGTCGCGGAGATCGCGGAGAACGACAACCACCACCCTGACGTCGACATTCGCTACAAGACCCTGACATTTCGCCTGAGCACTCACTACAAGGGAGGAATCACCGCGCTCGACGTGTCTCTCGCCGAGGAAATCGACGGGGTCCTGGACGCGTTGGCCTGATTCGGTCAAGATGTGCGCTGCCGCCGCCCGCGGATATGAGAGGGAACACCCTCATGCGGTTGCGCACACCACTTTCCGTCGTGGCGCTGGCAGGCAGTCTTCTGATCGCTCCGGCGGCCGCGCAGGCCGTGCCCTGTGCCGTGACGGACGTGATGATCAAGGCCAGTACGGCGTGGGTCACCAAGGGCACCGACCTCAAGGCGAACAACTGGTCCAACGCGAACTTCCACACGGGCAACATCGCGCAGGTCCGGACGACCGGGATCAGCAACCACAAGACGTGGCCGTGGGTGCAGGCCAACAAGTTCCTGCTGCCCCTCGACCCGGCGAACCCGTACGCCCCGGACCCGCAGGCGAGCGGTGAGGCCTACCTCGCCGTGTCGTTCTTCCACCCGGAGCCCGAGGTGCTCCAGCCGTTGCGGGACAACCTGCGGGCCCAGGCGAAGACCGGGAAGGTCGACTACTGGAAGTCGCCGGACGCGCTGACCATGTCGCTGCCGTCCTTCACCGAGGTCGCCGTGCGCGACCTCGACCAGGACCTGCTCGACTACTCCTACCGGTCGTACCGCAGCCTCAAGAAGCGCACGTTCAACGAGCTCACGGGCCTGTGGAGCCTGAATGTGCAAACCAACGGCTGGGCCGTGCAGGGTCTCGCCAAGGCGATCCTGGCGTTGCCGAAGGACAACCCGTACCGCGCCGACTACGCCAAGACCCTGCGCAAGAGCGCGCACACGCTGCGGTACCTGCAGCGCCACGACGGGTTCTGGGGCGCCACCGGCAAGGACTCGGCGGCCACGGCGATGATCACCTATGCGTTCGCCGCGGGCATCAACGCGGGCGTCCTCGACAAGGACACCTACCTGCCGCACGTGCAGAAGGGCTGGCAGGCGCTCCAGACCGCGCTCGACGCCGACGGCCTGCTCGGCTGGACGGCGGCCCGCAACTCGTGGAAGCCCGCCTCAGCCGGAGACTCGGCTGGGTTCGCCGTCGGCAGCTTCCTCCTCGCCGGTCAGCAGCTCGTCCCGCTGACGCCGGGTTGCTAGACCGATCGCCACCAGCGTGAGCACGCCCGCGGCCGGATAGCCCCAGCCGAGCAGCACGAAGATCCACGGCCGCGGGAAGTCCCAGATGTTCGGCTGGGCGAGCAGCAGGAACGAGATCAGGTAGCCGCCGGTCAGCACCACCCAGAGACCGGCGGTGATCTTGCACAGGAGGTGTCCGCCCTCGTAGATCAGCCACAGCAGGGCGGGCACCATCCACACCCAGTGGTGGCTCCACGAGATCGGCGAGACCAGCAGGCCGAGCATCTGGACGCTCACGATCAACGCGAGCACGTCCTTGGTCTTGCTGACCGCGAACCACGTCAGCGCCGCCGCCACGAGCACGGCGACGATGTAGATGGGCCCGGTCTTGACGTCGTAGCCGAAGGTCCGGCTCAACGCGCCGCGCATCGACTGGTTGATCGCACTGCCGACCGGCCCGACGCGGCTCGCGTCACCGAGCAGCTGGAACCAGAACTTGTCGGACTGCGCGGGCGAGATCGCCCAGCCGATGCCGTACACGACGACGAAGGCCACGAACGACCACACGGCGGCCATCCACCGCCGTTGGATCAGGAAGAAGAGCCCGGAGATCGCGGGCGTCAGCTTGATGCCCGCGGTGAAACCCACACCGGCGCCGCCGACCCAGTTCCGCGCACTGGCGAGCGTGCCGATCAGGATCGCGCACAGCACCAGGTTGATCTGGCCGTAGTTGAGCGTGGTGCGCACCGGCTCGATCCACAGCACCAGCGCGGTCCAGAACATCGCGCGGCGCGGGTCGTTCAGCTTCAGCAGCTTGAGGCTCGTGCGCACGATGAAGTACAGGCAGCCGAGACAGATCAGCTGCCAGACCCAGCGGGACGCCTCCCACGGGATCCAGCTCATCGGCGTGAAGATCGCGGCCGCGAACGGCGGGTACGTGAACGGCAGCGGGAACACGTCCGCGTACTGGTCGAGCCGCCACTCGTACAGGTCACCCTTGAAGAGGTGCGGCGACCCGTTCCGGTAGACCAGCAGGTCGATCATGGTCATCTTCGTCTGGAACGCGACCATGAACAGATGCCCGACGACCGACAGGGCGAGCAGCCACGGTGCTACGGAGAGCACACGCGCTTCCACAGCACGGAGTTTCACCCCGAAAACGTTACCCGAGGCAACGTTTGCGGGTACCCCGGCGTCATAGGGACGGGAGAGATCGCAAGAGGGAGTTTTTCTGATCATGTCTGTTGATCTTGTTGTTGCCGCTGTCGCCGCTCTGGCCATGCTGGGGGTCGCGTTCGGAGTGTTCGCAGCTGCCGCACGCGCGAAGAACAACGTGTAAAACCGTTGTAAGACAACACGAAGGGGGAGCCTCCACTGTGGAGGCTCCCCCTTCGTGGTTCCTCAGTGGGAACCGGACGCTCAGGCGGCCTTAGAAGTAGTGCGCGCGTCCACCGACCGGCTTGCCGACCGCGCCGAGCACGGCCAGGATCGCGCCGATCACCAGAAGCACTACTCCGATGGTCGTCAGGATGCTGATGCCAGCCAGCCATCCGACGACGAGCAGGATCAGACCGAGAACGATCATGACACCTCCAGGTGGGGAATCCTTCTCTGGGCTACCCCACAGAGGTCGGTACAAACCTAATCGAGTGAAGAGAGAAGTTCTCGCACGTCCGCGAGCTCAGGCCGCCCCAACTGCAGGTAGATGGACTCCGCTTCGACGAGGTGGCCACGAGCACTCCCGGCGTCTCCGGTGGCGAGGTGGACCTTGGCCAGGTTGACGAGCGACACCGCCAGGTCTTTCACGGCCTTCATCTGCCGCAGCAGCCCGATGGCCTCCCGGTAACTGTCGATCGACTCCGCGTGACGGCTGAGCTCGAAGTGGATGGCACCCAGGGTCTCGAACGCGGTGGCGCGGGCCTCGGTGGGCATCTGGTCGGGGAACCGGTCGAACAGCGCAGTCGCACGACTGCAGGCTTTCAACGCTTGTTCGTGCTCACCCACCTTGTGATGAGCGAACCCGAGCGCGCTGAGGTAGTTGGCTTCCTCCAGGCTCCCCCGCAGACCGGCGGCCTTCGGCTGGAACTCCTCCAGCACCCTGAGCGCGTCCTGCCTGCGTCCCTGCAGCTCGTAGACGAAGGACAGGCCGCGCAGGAGGTTCGACTCCTCCGGAAGGGGGCCGAACTCGCTTTCGTAGCGCAGCGCTGCCTCGAGGTGACTCACCGCCTGCGGCAGAGCACGCAGGCCGATGCAGGTCGCGGCGAGGCAGCGGTGCAGGCGCGCCTCTGCCCACCGGTCACCCAGCCGCTGGGCGGCGAGAAGCCCTCGTTGCTCGACCGCTTCGGCCTCTCGCAGATCACCGCTGAACAACAGGATCAGGTGCAGCGACAGGGCCAACCGCCAGATGGCGTCGTCCGCCCCTGCGGCCTCCGCCCGGGAAACAACGGACAGCAACACCCGGATTTCCGCGGCGAACCACTCCTGGGCGGCGTCGTAGTCCGCTGGGGCGACGACCAGCGCACCCCGCACCGGCAGTCCGCCGGCCTGCTCGGCGGTCACGTTGGAAATCATTCGCCAGGCGGCGAGCGAGCTGTGGACGTAGTGGTCGAACATCCGCCGCTGTGCCTCCGCGTGCCGTGCCGGTGGCAGCTCGGCGGCACGTTCCGCGGCGTAGTCCCGGAGCAGGTCGTGCAGGGCGAACCGGCCGGCGCCCAGCGCGCTCGCCAGACTGCCCGCGACGAGCTCGTTCAGCGCTTTCCGCGCCTCGGTGAGCGACAGTGCGGCGAGGCTGGCGACGGCGGCGACCGTGACGTCCGGCCCGGGATGCAGGCCCAGCAACACGAACACCTCCGCCGCGGCCTCGCCGACGGAGCGCAGCGACCAGGAGAAGACGGACCTGATGCCGGTCCGCGGATCATCGATGTCGAGCGCGTCGAGCCGTTCCTGGTCCAGTTCGTCCGCCAGCACGGTGAGCGAGTCCCCGTAGGCCGCCCGTGCGGCGACGATGCCGAGCGCCAGCGGCAACCCCGCACACCGTTCGACCAGCCGTGCCACCGCGCCGGGCTCCGCGTTCACCCGCGCCGCACCGATCCGTTCGGCCAGGAGCGCGACCGCGGCCTGCTCGTCCAGCACATCGACCGCGACTGGCCGCGCGCCCTCCCGCGCGACGAGACCGCTCAGGCGGTTGCGACTGGTGATCAGGACCAGACTCGCGGTGCCACCCGGCAGCAACGGACGGACCTGTTCGACGTCCCTCGCGTTGTCCAGCACCAGCAGCACCCGCCGCCGTGCCAGCTCGGACCGGTACGACGCGATCAACGCCTCCCTCGACGACGGCACGTCCTTCGCCGGCACGCCGAGCGCGAGCAGGAAGTCGCGGGCGACCGCGGCCGGGTTCAGCGGCTCGGCGCCGGTGTCGAAGCCGCGCAGGTTGGCGTGGAGCTGACCGTCCGGGAAGCAGTCGGCGACCTGGTGCGCCCACTGCAGCGCGAGGGCGGTCTTGCCGACGCCGCCGATGCCGTTGATCGCGGAGATCAGCAGCGGCTCTCCCGGCCGGGCGGCGAGCGTCTCGGTGAGCCGCTTCAGTTCGTCCTCGCGACCGACGAAGTGCGGAGGTGCGGGAGGGAGCTGGCGCGGCACCACGAGTGGGGCTTCACCGCGCAGCACCTGTTCGTGCGCCTCACGCAGCCGTTGCCCGGGGCTCGCGCCCAGCTCCTCGGCCAGCAGCTCGCGGATCTCCTGGTACGCGGCCAAGGCCTCGGCCTGCTGCCCGGCGCGGTGCAGGGCGAGCATCAGCTGCGCCCAGAACGTCTCCCGCAGCGGGTGCTTCTGGACCAACGACCGAAGTTCGGGCACCAGCACGTCCGTGGCGCGGGTGAGGTCGTCGTCGATCCGGCGTTCGAGCGCGACGAGCTGCTCCTCGACCAGCCGCGGCACGTCCTCGTGGTGCAACGACTCGGACCGGACGTCGGCCAGCACCGGTCCCCGCCACAGCTGGAGCGCCGCTCGGAACTGGCCCTGCCCGGCCAGCGCGCGGAAACGGGCGAGGTCGAGCTGGTGGGGTTCGACCTGCGCGCTGTACCCGCCCGACACCGTCCTGACGCAGTTGGCCGCGCCGAGCGCCTGCCTGAGGCGCAGCACGACCGTCTGCAACGTCTTGTGCGCGCGGTCCGGTGCCGGCGGCGCACCGTCCCAGATGCGGTCCACGAGCTGGTCGATCGGCACGAACTCGTTGGCGCGCAACAGCAGGGTGGCGAGCAGCACCCGGCCCCTGCCCGCGGGCACGACGACGGGCTCGCCGTCGAGCAGCACCTCCAACTGGCCCAGCACGCGGTACTCGACGATCACACCGCCGAAGTCTAGGCGCGCGAGATGCGGCGCACTGTCCACGCGAGCACGGTTGGGCTGCCGGCCTTCGGACATGCGGGGAGTGAGCAGAACAGCGCTGTGGGTGGCTTCGGTGCTGTGCACGGCCGCGCTGGGTTGATCAGGTACGACAGACTACGGCGATGGCGATCAGATCCGACTGGACCTTGGAGATCATGCTGGAGCAAGCCAGAGATGCTTGCGACGACAGCGACGCACGAGACTCGATCGTCGACGCTCTCACCCACATGAACAGCGGCAAGAGCGGTCGCCGGGGCGGCAGGCACCTGGTCGAGCTCATGCAGGCCGCGCTCGATCTCGCCGAGCGGACCGAGGACGAGTCCGTCGTTCAGCGCCTGCGCGACGGCATCGACTACGCCGAGGGCCGCAAGTTCAAGCGGGACATGGAGGACCGCTACCCGCTGTTCCGCGACAAGCGCAGCGACCTCAACCTGAGCTTCCTCGGGACCATGCTCCAGACCACCGTGGAGTACAGCAGGAAGATCTGCGAGGAGTTCTTGCAGGAGCACCCCTCCGCGACCGGCGACGAGGTCGTCAACCACCTGCGGTCACTCGAGCTCGACATCCCGTTCATGGACGCTCCGGCGGAACGGCCAGGTCGATACCGGCTGGTACGAGGACGCGCCGAAAGCGCGGCGTGGATCACCGCGGTCCTCGCCGACCGCATCGACGTCGAGGACGTCGACGAAGCCGCACGGAAGATCGTCACGAACCCCGCCGCACTGGCCGCCCTCGCCGCCGACGAGGGCGGGGAGGTGCTCATCCAGGCGATGGAACTGAAGCGCAGGCACAGCGGCCTGACGAACCTGCGCGCGGTGATCGAGGACCCCGACTCGTCCGAGCACGACATCCACCGCGCGTTGCGCGATCAGCTGTGGATCTTCGGAGGGCGATTCGTCGGCGAAGCGCGACACCGCCGTCTCGTGCCAGGTGACGAGCTGGACATCCCGCTGCTGCGCCCGGACGGCACCTTGTGCGTGGTCGAGTTGAAGCGCGCGAACGAGCGGGTCGTCAAACGGCACCGCGGCGCGTGGGTGGCGACCGCCGACGTCCACGCCGGGGTCAGCCAGGCGTTGAACTACCTGTGTGCGCTCGACGAGAACAGGAACGAGGTCGTCGCCGAGTTCGCGATCGACGCCCGGCGCGCCAACGCCATCGTGCTGATCGGACACCCGCAGTTCCAGCCCGACGTTCCCGAAGCGACCGTCAACGAGGCCCTGCGCATCCAGAACGCGCACCTCACCCGTGTCGAGGTGCTCACCTACAAGGAGTTGCTGGATGCCGCAGAGCGCTCGTTGCTCCTGGACGATCAGACGTTGAAGCGGAACTCCACCACGTCACCGTCGACCATCACGTAGTCCTTGCCTTCCATCCGAACCTTGCCGGCGGCCTTCGCGTCCGCCTTCGACCCAGCCGCCACCAGGTCGTCGAACGACACGACCTCGGCCTTGATGAAGCCCTTCTCGAAGTCCGTGTGAATCACACCCGCAGCCTGCGGCGCCGTCGCACCCTGCGGAATCGTCCACGCCCGAGCTTCCTTCGGACCCGCCGTCAGGTACGTCTGCAGACCCAGCGTGTGGAAACCCGCACGCGCCAACGAGTGCAAGCCCGGCTCGTGCTGGCCGATCGACTCCAGCAGCTCGCGCGCCGACTCCTCGTCCAGCTCCAGCAGCTCCGACTCGACCTTGGCGTCCAGGAACACCGCGTCGGCCGGGGCCACCAGCTCGCGCAGCTCCTTCATGCGGGCCTCGTCGCTCAGCACGCCCTCGTCGGCGTTGAAGACGTAGAGGAACGGCTTGGTGGTGAGCAGCGAGAGCTCGCGCAGCAGTTCGCCGTCCACTTCGGACTGCGCGGAGAACAGGGTGCGGCCGGAGTCGAGGATCTCCTTGGCCTTCTTCGCGTTCTCCACGGCGGCGCGGCGGTCCTTCTGCATCCGCGCCTCCTTCTCGATCCTCGGAATGGCCTTCTCGAGGGTCTGGAGGTCGGCGAGGATCAGCTCGGTGTTGATCGTCTCGATGTCGCTCGACGGGTCCACGCGGCCGTCGACGTGCACGACGTCCGGGTCGTCGAAGACTCGGATGACCTGGCAGATCGCGTTGGCCTCGCGGATGTTGGCGAGGAACTTGTTGCCGAGGCCCTCGCCCTCCGACGCGCCCTTGACGATGCCCGCGATGTCGACGAACGACACGACGGCGGGCACCTCGCGCTCGGAGCCGAAGATCTCGGCGAGCTTGGTGAGGCGCGCGTCCGGCAGCGGCACGACGCCCACGTTCGGCTCGATGGTCGCGAACGGGTAGTTCGCGGCGAGCACGTCGTTGCGCGTGAGCGCGTTGAAGAGGGTGGACTTGCCGACGTTGGGCAGGCCGACGATACCGAGGGTCAAACTCACGGGAAGCGAGTCTACGGCAGGCCACGGTCATGTCCGATTCCCGCGAGCCATTGGCCGTTCCCGCTGGCAGGATCGATGGCATGGTCATTGACGAAGAACACGCGTATCGGGTCTGCGCCGCGCGTGACGCCCGGTTCGACGGGTGCTTCATCCACGCGGTGCGCACGACCGGCATCTACTGCCGGCCGTCGTGCCCCGCGGTGACCCCGAAGCGCCGCAACAGCCAGTTCTTCCTGACGGCGGCCGCGGCGCAGTCGGCGGGCTTCCGCGCGTGCCGCCGGTGCCTGCCGGACGCCGTGCCGGGCTCGCCGGAGTGGAACCTGCGGGCCGACCTCGCGGGCCGGGCGATGCGCCTGATCAGCGACGGCATCGTCGAGCGCGACGGCGTGTCCGGGCTGGCGGCGAAGCTCGGGTACTCGGAGCGGCACCTCACGCGGGTGCTGACCGCTGAGCTGGGTGCCGGGCCGCTCGCCCTCGCCCGGGCCCACCGGGCCCACGCCGCCCGGTTGCTCATCGAGACGACCGAGCTGCCGTTCGCGGACATCGCGTTCGCCGCCGGTTTCGCGTCGGTGCGGCAGTTCAACGACACCATCCGCATGGTGTTCGCCTCGACACCGTCCGACATGCGCGGCCGCGGCAAGGCGCCAGTGGGTACACCGGGCCGGATCGTGCTGCGGCTGCCGTACCGCGCGCCGTTTGACGCCATCGGGCTGTTGACCTACTTCCGCGCGCACGCGTTGCCGGGCGTGGAAGAGGTGACAGACGACTCCTACGCGCGCACGTTGTCATTGCCCCATGGCGAGGCAACGGTCCGTTTGACGTTCCCTGCGGACCACGTGCTGTGCTCGCTGCGGCTCGCCGACGTGCGCGACCTGGGCGCGGCGGTCTCCCGCGTGCGGCGCCTGCTGGACCTGGACGCCGACCCGGTCGCCGTGGACTCGTTCCTCGGCGCGGACCCGGTGATCGGCCCGCTGGTCCGCGAGGTGCCCGGCATCCGCGTCGCGGGCAGCGTCGACGGCGCCGAGACCCTGCTGCGGCTGGTGGCACCGTTCGCCGGCACGCCGCTGCGGATCCCGGACGGGGCGCTGACCCACCTCTACTCGGCCGGGGACCACCCCGTCACCGAGGCCGTGACGAGCGGCAGACTCGTCGTGGACGTGGGCCGCTCGATCGAGGACCTGACCGAGGAGCTCACACCACTGGTCGGCGCACGGGTCGCCGACGAGGTGGCCATGCGGGTGCTGGGCGCACCGGACGTGCTGGTGCTCCCGCGGTCGATGCAGAACCTTGCTTCCCACGGCCCCGACTGGCGGCCGTGGCGCTCCTACGCCGGAGCACACCTGACCAGGAAGGCAGCAACATCATGAGCGTCGCACACACGTCCACTGTGGACACCCCGGCGGGGCCGTTCACCGCGGTGGTCGCGCCGGACGGAGCGGTGCTGGCGAGCGGCTGGACCAGCGACATCTCCCTGCTGACGCCCCAGATCCACGCTTCCCTGATGCCGTCGGAGATCACGCCGCGCGCCGACCTGGGCGACGTCACCAAGGCCGTCGTCGCCTACCACGAGGGCGACCTGACCGCGATCGACACGATCGAGGTCCGGCAGAAGTCCGGCCCGTTCCTGCAGCACGCGTGGGACGTCCTGCGCACGGTCCGCGCTGGCGAACCCGTGACGTACAGCGAGTACGCGGAACTGTCCGGCCGCCCGGCCGCCATCCGCGCCGCGGCCTCGGCGTGCGCGCGGAACTCGGTGGCGCTGTTCGTGCCGTGCCACCGGGTGATCCGGATCGGCGGCAACCTGGGCGGGTTCCGCTGGGGCCTGGACGTCAAGCGCTGGCTGCTCGCCCACGAGGCCTAACCGACGAGGTCGATCCCCGGCGGACCGGCCATGGTCACCAGTTCCGTGCCGCACCGGGGACACGGCCTGGTGACGGGCCAGACCTGGTCGGTCTGCACCGAGTCCTGCGGCCCGAACCAGTCGTCGTGGCCCGCGTCCCGGCAGACGTGACAGCCGACGCGGAAGTGCAGCCGCACCCACGGGCGCTCGGCCAGCTCGGAAGCGCGCTGGCCGGGCCGCTCGAGGTCGAAGAACGGCGCCCACCAGAAGGACAGCCGACAACGCAACCGCTCGACACCGCCGCCCGCGGTGGTGTCGAACCCGGTGATCCTGATCGGGGCCGGATGCGCATCCGCGACGTCGTCCTGCTCGTCGAGCCGGCCGTCCGATGAGTGGCAGAGCCCGCTCTCGGCGCCGGGGTGCAGCGCCACCGTGCGGCCCACCCGGCGGCACACGAAGCAGTCGTGCGAGTACTCCAGGCGGTTCGACCACACGAAGTGGGCGGCCGGGGTGACCGTGGCTCGCGCGGTGATCTCCACGTGGGACAGCACGAGGCGAGGATAGTGGGGTGGGTCGGGACGTTGCCGGATGAAACTTGCGGTGCGACCGGGTGCGGCACGGGTTGAAAGCTGCTGGGCGAACCCGCGACCCGACTGGCGCGACACAGTCCCGAAGCCGCCGAACCAATTCACGGTCCGACGGGTGCGACACCGTCCAGAAGCTGCCGGACCGATCCGCGGTCAAGTGGATCTGGCGCGGCGCGGAGTCGGGAGCCGCCCACCTCTCGCCCCAGGCAGGCCAACAGCCACGCCGCAGCGCGCCGAACTGCTCTTCAGCGTGCACGAGCGCCGCGTTGACGCCCTCCCGTTCGGCGACCAGCCACGCTGCAACTCCCCACACCCGTTCGGCGACCAACAGCGTGGCGACTCCCAGCACCCGTTCGACGATTAGCCGCGCGGCGGCTGCCAGCACCCGGTCGTCGTCGGCAAGCGGCTAGGCCAGCGACACCTCCAGCGTGGACCCCGAGCGCGCCTTGCGGACGCGGAGCCGGGTCGGGATGCGTTGGCGCAGCTCCTCCACGTGTGAGACCAGGCCTACGACTCGGCCGCCGGCTCGGAGTTCGTCGAGGGTGTTCATGACGATGTCGAGGGTGTCCGAGTCGAGGGTGCCGAAGCCCTCGTCCACGAACAACGTGTCGAGCAGGGCGCCGCCGGTCTCGTTCGCCACTACGTCTGCCAGGCCCAGGGCCAGGGACAGCGAGGCCAGGAAGGACTCGCCGCCCGACAGCGTTTTGGCGGGGCGGGAGCGGCCCGAGTAGTCGTCCAGCACGTCCAGGCTCAGGCCGCCTCGGGTGCCGCGGGCGCCGGCCGAGTCGGAGTGCACGAAGCTGTAGCGGCCCTGGCTCATGCGGTGCAGGCGGGCCGAGGCGGCTACGGCCACCTCTTCCAGGCGGGCTGCCAGGACGTACGAGCGGAGCGTCATCTTCTTCGAGTTCTGGCCGCGGCCGTTGATCACGTCGGTCAGCGCGTCCAGCTCCGCGTAGGTGGCTTCGAGCGGCTCCAGCGACTTCCACTCGGCTCGCAGGCGGGCGGCCAGTTCGCTCACGCGGTCGAGGGCCGCGCGGGCTCGGGCCAGGCGGGTGGCCGCTTCGGACGCTGCGGCGCGGGCCGATGAGGCCTGGGCTGTCACCTCGGCCAGGTCCACCTCGGTTGACGGGTCGATCTCCGCCAGTTCTTCGAGGGTCGCCAGAGCTGAGGCGCGGGCGCGTTCCCAGGCGGCGATGCGGTCGTCCAAGGCTGCGAGCTTGATCGCGGGGCGGGCGGCGGCCAGTGCGGACTCCACGTCCGGGAAGCCCGCTTCGGTGGCCAGGGCGGCTACTGAGGCCTGTTGTTCCTCCACGCGGGCCAGGGCGGCGTCACGGGCCGAGCGGCGGTCGGCCAGCTCCACCAAGGCCTTCGCGAGGCGCAGCAGGTGGTCGCGGCGGGTCAGGACGTCCTCGTGCTCGCCGCGCGCCTTGTCCAGCCGGGCGCCGCGTTCTTCGACGACGGTGGTCAGCGACGCGTGTTCGGTGCGCAGGCCCACCAGGTCCTGCTCGACCTTGGCCTTCTCGGCGCCCAGGTCGCGGGTTTTCGCTTCCAGCGCAACGAACTCCGTCTGGCGCTGCGACCGCGTGCGAGCGAGTTCGCGAGCCGCGCCGTACTCCGCCAGGACGGCGGACGGCTCGTCAGATCCCAGAACTTCCCAGCACGCCTGGATGCGCAGCTCGGCGGCGTGCGCGGACCGTTCGGCCTCGTTGCGGCGGTCCAGCGCCGACTGTTCCTCGGCGGCGGCCACTTCCTCGTCGGCCGCGTCCACGCCGCCCAGCATCGGCTGCGCGGGCGCGGGGTGGCTCGGCGAACCGCAGACCGCGCACGGCTTGCCGCGCTTCAACGCCGCGGCCAGCTCGATGGCCATGTTCTCCAGGCGTTGCTGACGAACCTGCTGCAGGACGTCCTTGGCCTTCTGGTGAACGTCGATCGCCTCGTGCAGCTCCTTCTTGGTGCGCTCCAACGCTTCCCCGGCGCCGGGCAACGACTCCGCCGCCTCCGCGCGCACCTTCAGGCTCTCCAACCGGCCCGAGGCCTCCACCGCCGCGTCCAGCTGAACCCTGCACTGCGCCAGGCGTTCCGGCAGCACCTCCAGCTCCGCGTTGAGCGCCAGCAACCGGCGTTCGACCTGGTACGACGAGTTCTTCAGCACCGACAGTTTGCGCACGTCCGCCTGCTGGCGTTCCGCCTCCGCCGCAAGCTCGCCCAGGCCGCCCGCCTCCTCGCGGTAGCGCTCGGCGTCCTCCCGCAACGAGGAACCCTCGTATCCCAGGCGCGCCAACGACTCCGCGGCACGGGCCTCGTCGCGCACGGCGAACTCGTAGGACTGCTGGAGTTTCGCGATCTCCCCGAACGCCGGCACGACAGGGCTCGCGCGGCGGGCCGCGTCGCGTTCGGCGAACCACGACGCCGAGTCCGCCGCCTCGACGCGGGCCAGCAGCTCGCGGGCCTCGCGCACGCGGCGGATCTGGTCGGCCTGCACGCGGGCCTGGGCCAGCAGGGCGTCCGCGCCGTCGGCCACGCCCGCCGTCTCCACCGACAGCGCATCGGCCTCCCGGACGGCGAGAGAAAGCCGCTCCAGCACCGATTCCAGCCAGCCCGGCTCGAACGACGGCTCCTCACCAGCCGCCTCCGCCACGCGGTGCATCAGCTCCGAGGCACCCTTGCGACGCTCCTCCAGCACCCGGCCCGCGGCGACTCGCTTGTCGCGGAACCACTTCTCGACGTCCAGGAACCGCTCGGTGCCGAAGAGCTTCTCCAGCAACACCTCGCGTTCGGCCGTCTCCGAGCGCAGGAACTTCGCGAACTCGCCCTGCGGCAGCAGCACGACCTGGAAGAACTGCTCGTACGACATCCCCAGCAGATCTTCGACGGCACGCGCCACGTCGTCGATGCGCGTGATGCCCTCGCCGTCCCACCCTTCGAGCCACGTCAGCGAGCACTTCGCGGGCTGCGTCGTGAAACCGCCGCCGCGCTTCTTCGGCCTGTCGAACTCCGGCGACCGCACGATCCGGAACCGCCGCGACTGCACCGTGAGCTCGAGCGACACCTCCGTCGGCACCTCGGGATCCGCGTACTCGCACCGCAGCTTCTTCACGTCGCCACGCGCACCCGGCACCCGGCCGAACAGGGCGAACGCCACCGCGTCGAGCAGCGTCGTCTTGCCCGCGCCCGTGTCGCCGTGCAGCAGGAACAACCCGTCCGCGCCCAGCTCGTCGAAGTCGACGGTCTCCGGCCGCGGGTAGGGCCCGAACGCGGTCAGCTCCAGGCGGTGCAGTCTCATTGCTCCTGCTCCCTCGCCACCGACGCGAACGCCTCGCGCAGCAACGCCTTCTCCGCTTCGGAAGGCTCGGAACCCCGCGCGTCCGACACGAAGCAGCAGGCCACTTCCTCGTCGGTGCGGCCGCGCACCCGTTCCGCGTACGTCATCGTGTGCTGCTGGGCCTGCTCCGGCCGCCACTCCACGTGCACCGCGTGCTCGAACCGCTTCTGCAGCTGCCGCAACGCGTCCATCGGCCGCACCTGGTCCGTCAGCACGACCGACAGGAAGTGGTCCTCGATCGGCGTGTGCGCCGGATCCTCCAGCACCTCGGCCAACGTGCCGCTCACGACGGCCAGCTGCCGCGGCACGGGCAGATCACGCCGCTCCACCCCGACGAGGCCGCCGGAGTCCAGCTCGACCAGCCACACCGACTTCCGCTGCCGCGCCTCGGAGAACGAGTACGCGAGCGGGCTGCCCGAGTACCGCAGGTTCTCCGCCAGCGTCTGCGGTCCGTGCAGATGCCCCAGAGCCACGTAGTCGACGCCCTCGAACACGTGCATCGACACGTCCTGCACGCCACCCACCGCGATGGTGCGCTCGGACTCCGACGGCGCCCCGCCGGTGACGAACGCGTGCGCCAGCACCACCGACCGCGCCTCGCGACCGGCCAGATCGGCACGGATCCGCCGCATCGCCTCACCGAGCACGGGAGCGTGCCCCTTCTCCGCGACCCCGAGCACGTGACGAGCCGGTTCCGGTTCCAGGAAAGGGATCCCGTACACCGCGACGGGACCGTGCTCGTCCTCCAGCTCGACGGGCTTGTCCAGCAACGAGATCTGCGTGCGGAGGAAGAGCCCGCCCGCCGCCGCGAACTCGCCGAACACCCCGATCCGCGCCGCCGAGTCGTGGTTGCCGGGCGTGATCACGATCCGCGCACCGGCAGCGCGGATCCGCATCAGCACCCGCGCGCACAACGCCACCGCGTCGGCCGAGGGCACCGCCCTGTCGTAGAGGTCGCCGGAGATGACCACGACGTCGACCTTCTCGGAAGACACCAGGTCAGCGAGGCCGCTCAGCACCGACTCCTGCTCGACGAGCAGGTCGCGGCCGTGGAAGGTGCGCCCCACGTGCCAGTCGGAGGTGTGCAGGATCCGCATGGCACCAACCGTAGAGACGAGGTCTGACAAATCTCCGGGAGGGTTCCCGGCGTGTCACCCGATCGAGTTCAACATCTTTGAGGGAGCATCATCGGTGCCGTGACCGCAGTGATCATCACCGCCTCGCTCGTCCTGGCGCTCGTCAGTGCCGGGGCGCTGGTCTTCGTCTGGCGCCTCTACCAGGACAGCGTTCGCCGCACCGACGAAGCGCTCAACGCCATCAGCACCGAACGCGCGCGCTACGACGCACAGCAACAAGCCCTGCAACGGTACGAAGTGGCGTTCTCCAGCGTCAGCGGCCGCGGTGAGCTCGGCGAACAGGTGCTCGTCGAGACGGCGCGCGCACTCGGCCTGAGGGAAAACCTCCACTACACGCTGCAGACCGACGTCGCCGGCGGCGGTGCGGTGCGTCCGGACATGGTGCTGAACGTCGGCGGCGGCCGCATGGTCCCGGTCGACTCGAAGATGTCCATGGCAACGTGGGCCGAAGCGGTCGAAACGGACGATCCGCAGGAACGTCAGGACGCGCTCAGGGTCCACGTCCGCAACATCCGCTCCCGCGCCGCCGAACTGGCGGGCAAGGGCTACCAGCGCTGGGCCGACGCGATCTACGGCACGATCATGTTCGTCCCCAACGACGGCGCGGTCGTCGCCGCCCTGGACACCGATCCCGAACTGCTGCGCTGGCTGCTGGACCGCCGCGTCTTCCTCTGCGGCCCGACCGGGTTCGCCGTGATCGCCTCCAGCGCGATGTTCGCGGTCACCGAACGAGCCCTCGCCGACGACGTCGAGCAGGTCAGGCTCCAGGCCGGGCGCGCCAACCGGGCCGCGGACACCGCCATCGAGGCGGTCAACCTCTCCACGACGCACCTGCAGCGCTTCCTCTCGGCACGGCGCAGGGAGCTCGACGCCCTGGAGGGCTTCCGGGCGAGCGTGGAGCCGCTCACGGACGCCTCGGCCACCCCCACGCCCCTGCCTCTCGTCCGAAGGGCGGACGAACAGTCCGCTTAAAACGCACGCAGAGTGCCCAAAGGTTGCTTCTGGGTGAGAAAGCAGCGGACCGGCGAACACCGAATGGCCGAACGGCTACCGTGTGCGGCGTGAGTGAGTTGCGCGAGCGTTCGGCAGCCTTCGATGACGACGTCGAGGACTATGACGCGGTTCCGTGGAACTACCGGGCTGCCTTCGGCGAGTTCAAGGGCATCCCGTGGTGGGCGGCGATCCTGTCGGCCCTGGTCCCGGCGTTCATCGGCGCGTTCATCGACATCAACTCCAGCAAGACCGTGGGCTGGACGTTCAACGCGGTGTTCTTCGTCGGCGCGCTCGCCGCGATCCTGCTGGTCCAGCGCCGCAGCCTGTTCGCGCCCATGGTCCAGCCGCCGCTGGTCCTCGCCGCCACCGTGCCCCTGCTCGTGCTGTTCACCGGCGGCATCCAGAAGGGCAACCTGGCGTCCATGGCGCTCGGCCTGGGCCGGCCGTTGATCGACAGCTTCCCGGTCATGGCGGTCACCACCGCCGTCACCGTCGCGCTGGGCATCGTGCGGATCTTCCTCCAGAAGGACCCGAACCGGCCGTCCAAGGACGAGGTCCGCGAGGCCAAGGCCGAGCTGAAGTCCCGCGGCAAGCCCGCCGCCCGCAAGCCCGCACGTGAGCGCGAGGAGCCCGCAGAGGAGCGCCCGCGCCGTCCCCGCCCGGAAGGCGCACCGGCGCGCCGCCCGCGTCCCGAGGGCGCCCCTGCCCGCCGTCCACGCCCGGAAGGCGCCCGCGGCGAGCGTCCGGCAGGCCAGCGCAGGCCGCGGCCGCCGCGTGAGGACCGCTAGCCGGTTGTTCGGGATCGCTCTCCGAACCACGAACAACGGATCACGGACAACAACGCCCTGACCTGCACCGCACTCTGCCAGCATGAGTGCGATGCCTAGAGGGGAACGTCCGCTGGACGACGGCGACAGTCCACTGCTGCTGTTCGCCGCGGACCTGCGACAACTGCGCACCAACGCGGGGAAGCCGAGCTACCGGGAGCTGTCCCGGCGCGCGCACTTCTCCGCGAGCACTCTGTCCGACGCGGCGGGCGGGCGGAAGCTGCCCGGCCTCGACGTCACGCTCGCCTACGTCAGGGCGTGCCACGGCGACGAGACCGCGTGGGAACGGCGCTGGCACGACCTCGCCGTCGCGATGGCGCGGAGCAGGACCACCGACGGGCCGTCCCCGTACGTGGGCCTGAACCCGTTCACCGCCGAGGACGCCGATCGCTTCTTCGGCAGGGAGACCCTCACCGCCTCGTTGCTCGACCGGCTCGGCCGCCAGCGGTTCCTCGCCGTGTTCGGCGCTTCCGGCGAGGGCAAGTCGTCACTGCTCAGGGCGGGCATCGCGGCGAAGTTCCCGAACGCGGTGGTGTGCACGCCCGGCCAGGACCCCGACGCCGCGATCGCCGAGGCGCTGGCCCGCGACCCCGAACTGCTCGTCGTGGACCAGTTCGAGGAGCTCTTCACGCTCTGCGAGGACGAGGTCCAGCGCACGGCGTTCCTGGACGCCCTGCTCACCGCCGGCTGCCGGCGCGTGATCGCCGTGCGGTCCGACTTCTACCCGCACTGCGCGCAGTACCCGAAGCTCGCGGACGCACTCACGGACGCACAGGTGCTCCTCGGCACGATGACACCCGACGAGCTGCGCCGTGCCATCACCCAGCCCGCCGCGACCGCCGGCTGCACGGTCGAGACAGCCCTGCTGACCACCCTCGTCGCCGAGGCCGCCGGACGCAGCGGAGTGCTCCCCCTCGTCTCCCACGCGCTGCTCGAGACGTGGCACCGCAGGCGCGGCCACACGCTCACGCTCGCGGGCTACCAGGCCGCCGGCGGCATCCAGGGCGCACTCGCACAGAGCGCGGAGGCCGCGTTCGCTTCCCTCGACGACTCCGAGCAGCACCTCGCCAGGCAACTGCTGCTCCGGCTGAGCTCCGACGGCACGAAACGCCCGGTCCCGCGCCTGGAGGTCGTGGGCGAGGAGGTCCTGAACGTTCTGGCCGAGACCAGGTTGATCACCGTCGGCGAGCACACCGTCGAGGTCACCCACGAGGCGCTGTTCTCGGCCTGGCCGCGGCTGCGCGCCTGGCTGGACGAGGACCGCGAAGGCCTCCGCACGCACCGCAGGCTCACCGACGCCGCCAGGACGTGGGCCGAGCTGGGCCGGGACACCGACTCGCTCTACCGGTCCACCAGGCTCGCCGAGACCGACGAGTGGGTCGCCCGCACCAGGCCGGAGCTGACCGGCACCGAGCGCGAGTTCATCGGCGCCTCCAGGGCTCTGCAACGCCGCCGCCTGCGCCGCCTGCGCTGGGTCGCGACCGGGCTGTCGGCCCTGCTCGTGGCCATCACGGCGACGGCGGTGGTCGCCGTGCAGCAACGCCGCGAGGTCGAGCGGCTCAGCCTCATCACGCAGTCGCAACAGCTCGCGTCGGCCTCGGACGCGCTGGCCGTCAGCGATCCCCTGCAGTCCGCCCGCAAGGCGACCGAGGCGTACCGGACCTACCCCACCACCGAGGCACGCAGCCGTCTGCTCAGCGCAGCAGCAGCGGCACGTGGCCGCAAGGTCGACCACAACGGCGCGTGGAGCTTCGGCACGGGCAAGGACACCATCAACCTGATGGGACCTGACGGGCTCATGCAGTACGACGCGGCCAGCCTGTCACCGAAAGCGAAGTGGCGGCCGAGCCAGGACAGCTACGTGCACTCCTGGGACATCGCACCGGACGGCCGCACGATCGCGGCGGTCCTGCAGAACGGGCGAATCCTCCTCTGGACGGGCCCAGAGGCCGACCCCGTCGTGATGCAGGAGTACGGCACACACGGCGGTGTCGCGTTCACGTCCGATGGCCGCTCTCTCGTCGTAGGCGGCGACGTCTGGGACATGACCACCCGCAAGCTCGAGTTCTCATTGCCGGTCGGCCAGGATTACGGCCCGTTCGCGCTCAACGACCGTGTCCTGGCGTTGTCGAAAGGCGACGCCATCTCGTTGTGGGACCTCCAGACACGGCAGCAGACCGGCACACTCCAGGTGCAGACGAGCGGGATCAGCAAGATCCGCCTGCTGCCCGGCGGCAAGCTCGTCGCGATCGCCACCACCGAAGGCCAGGTGCAGGTGCGCGACCTCGCCACGGGTGCGGTGGCCGCCACCCCGCCCGCCCACACGGGCATCGTCCAGGACCTCTTCCTCAACCCTGACGGCAGCGTGCTCGTCTCGGCAGGTGAGGACGGCCGTGTGCACCTGTGGGACCTCACGCGCAACGCGGTCATCACGACGCTCACGGTCAACGAACCCGCCCGCAGCGCGAAGTTCACCGCGGACGGCACCCTCGCCGTGCTCACGCCGCGTGCTCTGCGGTTCTGGCCTCCCGGCAGCCTGCCGACGAGGGTCGGTCACACGGTCCAGGCGCTCGCGGTGGACAAGGACGGCTCGGTGCTCACCCTCGACGAGATCGGCGTGATCGAACGCCGCGACTCGGCCCTGCGCACACAGCAGCGCGTTGAGACCGGTGCAGAACAACACACATCGGGCCGTTTCAGCCCCGACGGCACTCTCGTCGCGACGAGCTGGCCGTTCGCGGTGCGTGACGTGGCGACGGGAAAGCCGGTCATCGAGCCGAAAGCGGGCGGCGGCAGCCTGCTGATGTCGCGCTCGGCGGTCGCGTTCGGCGAGAACGCCGTCGCCGTGGTGGGCGCCACCAGTCCCGACGCCGTCTGGCCGCTCACCGGCGAGATCACGCCGTCGTACATCGGCGGCGACTCAGCGGGCCCGCGCACCGCGGTCTCGTTCGGCCGGCGCGGCAACCAGCTCGTGCTCGCCCGTGAGGACGGCGAGGTGCAGATCCGCGACGACGGCCTGAACACGCTCACGTTGCCCCGCACGCACTCCGCGGCCGTGCGGGCGATCGCGCTCTCCGCCGGCCGGAAGTTCCTCGCAACGGGCGGCGACGACGGCCTGATCGCGCTCTGGGACACCGCGACGTGGAAGAAGATCGGCGAGCTGCGCGGGCACTCCGACGCGGTCACGGCGCTGCAGTTCAGCCAGGACGGCAACCGGCTCGTGAGCGGTGGCGCCGACCGCACGGTGATCGTGTGGGACGTGCGCGCGCAGGCGGCGTGGGCGAAGCTGCGCGGCCACAGCCGGGGCGTCACGCACCTGGCGTGGGGCAAGGAGGGCAGGACCGTGGTGTCCGCCGGTCCCGACGGCATCGTGGTGTGGGGCCTGGACGTGGACCAGGCCCTGCGCACCCTCGGCTGAACGGCACGCGGGGCCCTCTCGTGCGCTCAGAGTGCACGAAAGCTCCCCGCGTGCACTCGGAACTAGCGGACCATGTCCTTGCGGAGCTCGCGTGGCAACGCGAAGGCGATCTTCTCGTTGGCCGTGGTGATCTCCTCGACCTCACCGAACCCCTGCGACTCCAGGAACTTCAGCAGCTCCATCACCAGGATGTCCGGCACCGACGCGCCCGACGTGACGCCGACGGTCTCGACGCCCTCGAGCCACGCCGTGTCGACCTCCTTGGCGTAGTCGATGAGGTACGAGGCCTTGGCGCCGTGCTGCAGCGCGACCTCGACCAGCCGGACGGAGTTCGACGAGTTCTTCGAGCCCACGACCAGCACCAGGTCACACGACGGCGCCATCGTCTTCACCGCGGTCTGGCGGTTCGACGTGGCGTAGCAGATGTCGTCCGACGGCGGGTCCTGCAGCTCGGGGAAGCGGTCCTTGAGCTGCCGCACGCGCACCATGGTCTCGTCGACCGAGAGCGTGGTCTGCGACAGCCAGATGACCTTGGACGGGTCGCGCACCTCGACGGTCGCGGCGTCCTCGGCGGTGTCGACGAGCTGGACGTGGTCCGGCGCCTCACCGGCGGTGCCCTCGACCTCCTCGTGGCCCTCGTGGCCGATCAGGAGGATGTCGTAGTCCTCCTTGGCGAAGCGCACGGCTTCCTTGTGCACCTTCGTCACCAACGGGCAGGTGGCGTCGATGGTGCGCAACGAGCGCTGCGCCGCCTCCTCGTGGACGGCGGGCGACACGCCGTGCGCTGAGAACACCACGAGTGCGCCCTCAGGAACCTCGTCCGTCTCGTTGACGAAGATGGCACCGCGGTCGGACAGCGTCTCCACGACGTACTTGTTGTGGACGATTTCCTTGCGCACGTAGACGGGTGCGCCGTACTGCTCGAGAGCGCGCTCGACCGTCTCCACGGCACGATCAACGCCCGCGCAGTAACCACGCGGCTTCGCCAACAGGACTCGCTTGGGCATGACACCAGGGTACCCAGCGCGAGTTCTTCGCATCTCAGCCGCTGTTGCGGCAGGCTAGTGGCCATGAAGCCACTGCCTCTGGGTGTCCGCGTCGCCGCCGGACTCGCGGTGACCGCCCTCGAACAGGCCCGCAAGCTGCCGCAGCAGCTCGCCGGACTCCCGTTGACGGTGGTCAGCGAGGCGATGCAGCTGTCCATGCGCGTTCAGCAGCATGTGACCGAACTCGCCATCAAGGGCGACGACGTCCTCTCCGGACTGAGGCCCGCGGAGGAGGAGCCGGAGTGGGCGACCTTCGACGAGGACGAGACGCCCGTCACGACTTCTCAGGAAGTGATCGCCGACGACCCGTGGGAAGAGGAAGAGCGGGCGATCGCCGAGGTTCCCGAGTTCCTGCCGTCCTACGACGAGCTGTCGATCGCCCAGCTGCGCGCCCGGTTGCGCAACCTGGACGTGGAGCAGCTCGAGGAACTGCTGCGCTACGAGAAGGCGCACGCGGCCAGGCCTGAGTTCGTCGGCATGCTCAACCGCCGGATCGCGACGGTCAAAGCTCAGTGACCGACGCGAAATCCACGCCGGAGAACCCGTGGCCGGTGCGGACCGTCGCGCGCAAGCTGCTCGACTGGATCAACCGGCTCGGCGACGTCTGGGTCGAGGGCCAGGTCACGCAGCTCAACGCGCGCAGCTCCACGGCGTTCCTGACGTTGCGCGACCCGAGCGTCGACATGTCGATGTCGATCACCTGCAACGCCGGGATGATCCGCGAGCTGCAGCTCACCGAGGGCAGCCGCGTGATCGTGCACGGGAAGATCAGCTTCTACCCGAACCGCGGCACGCTGTCGTTGCGGGCGGACGACATCCGCGCGGTCGGCGTCGGCGAGCTGCTGGCGCGCATCGAACGGTTGCGCAAGCTGCTGCACGCCGAGGGCCTCTTCGACCCGCGCCGCAAGCGCCGTCCGCCGTTCCTGCCGAACAAGATCGGCCTGATCACCGGTCGCGCCTCTGCGGCCGAACGCGACGTGCTCACGAACGCGCGCAACCGCTGGCCCGGAGCGCACTTCCGGGTCATCAACGTCGCCGTGCAGGGCCCGATGGCGGTCACCCAGGTGATGACCGCACTGTCCACTCTGGAACGCGACCCCGAGTGCGACGTGATCATCATCGCCCGGGGTGGCGGCAGCGTGGAGGACCTGCTGCCGTTCTCCGACGAGGCGTTGTGCCGCGCGGTGTCCTCGTGCCGCACGCCGGTGCTCTCCGCGATCGGTCACGAGCCGGACACCCCGCTCCTCGACCACGTCGCGGACCTGCGCTGTTCGACGCCGACCGACGCGGGCAAACGGGTGGTTCCCGATGTCGCCGAAGAGAGTGAACGCGTCCGCCAGATGCGCGACCGCGGGCGGCGGGCGCTGCACGGCTGGGTCGACCGGGAACGCAAACTGCTCGACGCGCTGCGGTCACGACCAGTACTTTCGGACCCGTACGGCCCTCTGGAGCGCCGCGCCGAGGACGTGAAACGTTTTCGCGACCAAGGCCGTAGGGCTGTCACGCAACGTCTCGACACCGAAGACGTCCACCTGTCGGGGACGAAAGCCCGCTTGACGACCCTCGGACCAGCCGCCACGCTGGCCCGCGGCTACGCCGTTGTGCAACTCGTCACACCTGAGGGGCCGGACGGCGTGCTGCGGTCTGTGGTGGACGCCCCGAGCGGAACACAGCTGCGGGTACGCGTCGTTGACGGAGCAGTGGGAGCAGTGGTCACCAACGTGGAAGGGGGAGGTACCGATGATGCGTGATGCCGTGTTCCTGCCCCTGACCATGGAGGCGGCCGGCTCGTGCGGCTCGGGGCTGCGGAACAAGGCGGAGGCGGCGAACAGGGCCGCGGCCGAGTGCTGGACGGAGATGGTGGGCGACTGCGACACCACCAGCCGCCGCACGCTGATCCTCACGTTGCACGACCTGAGCGAGGCCACCGCCGGAACTGTGCAGTACCGGCGTGTTGCGGAGGCCGAGGCGCTCATCGACGAGGCGGTGCGAGAGGGTGACGGCGAGGAGTTCGCGGAGGCGCTCGTCGGGTACGACCTGGCCGTCGCGACAGTGCTGAGCCGTCTGAGGAGCCAATCCGCGTGAGTTCGGAAACACTCGGTTACGAAGCCGCCCGCGACGAGCTGGTCGAGGTGGTCCGCAAGCTGGAGGCCGGTGGCCTGTCGCTGGAGGACTCACTCGCCCTGTGGGAACGCGGTGAGGCGCTCGCCAAGACGTGTGAGCAGCATCTCGCCGGTGCGCGCGAGCGAATCGATGCAGCTCTCGCTGTGGTCGAGGAGGACGTTTCCGAGGCGTGATCCCGTGCAAGGATTCAGTTGCCGATCACAAAATCCGGCACGCTGAGTAGTCGCATGGAGGCGCGCAATGGTGAACACCCCCGCGGAACGACGTCGCGAAGCCCCCGACCGGAACCTGGCATTGGAGCTCGTGCGCGTCACCGAGGCCGCGGCCATGGCCGCCGGCCGGTGGGTGGGCCGCGGCGACAAGAACGGCGGTGACGGCGCCGCGGTCGACGCGATGCGCAAGCTGATCCACACCGTCTCGATGCGCGGTGTCGTCGTGATCGGCGAGGGCGAGAAGGACGAGGCGCCCATGCTGTTCAACGGCGAGGAGGTCGGCAACGGCGAAGGGCCGGAGTGCGACGTCGCGGTCGACCCGATCGACGGCACCACGCTGATGTCCAAGGGCATGCCGAACGCGCTGGCCGTGCTGGCCGTGGCCGAGCGCGGGGCGATGTTCGACCCGTCCGCCGTCTTCTACATGGAGAAGCTCGCCGTGGGCCCGGAGGCGGCCGACGTCATCGACATCACCGCCCCGCTCGCGGAGAACATCCGCCGCGTCGCGAAGGCCAAGCACAGCGACGTGTCCGACGTGAACGTGTGCATCCTGGACCGGCCGCGGCACGAGTCGATCGTGCAGGAGGTGCGCAAGGCCGGCGCCCGCATCCACTTCATCTCGGACGGCGACGTCGCGGGCGCGATCGCCGCCGCACGCCCCACGTCGGGCGTGGACATGCTCGTGGGCATCGGAGGCACGCCGGAGGGCATCATTGCCGCGGCGGCGCTCAAGTGCGTCGGAGGGGCCATTCAGGGCCGTCTGTGGCCCAAGGACGACGAGGAGCGCGAGAAGGCGATCGGCGCGGGCCACGACCTGTCCCGCGTGCTCACCACGAACGACCTCGTCTCCGGCGACAACGTCTTCTTCTGCGCCACGGGCGTGACCGACGGCGACCTTCTGCGCGGCGTGCACTACCGGGCGGGTGGCTGCACCACGCAGTCGATCGTCATGCGGTCCAAGTCCGGCACCGTGCGCATGATCGACGGTTTCCACAGCCTTCACAAGCTGCGCGAATACGCCTCGGTCGACTTCGACCTGCCGGAGGACGCGCAGCAGCCGCTGCCGTAGTTCCCTGTGAAGCTGTGAACCGTCAACGGACAGTCACCCTCCGAGTGACCCTAGTGACGAAGTCACTTTCGTCCTTAGTTTCCGACCTGACCCCGGCAACCCTGCGCCGGGTTCAGGAAGGAATCTCAACGATGAGGGCACGTTCGTTGTTCTCCGCAATCGCCGTGGCCGCGGGCGCCCTGCTCGCCTCGGCCGCCTCGGCCACCGCGGCTCCGACGCCCACCACCGACGGTGAGATGGGCACGATGATCGTCGGCGGCACCAACGCCACGCAGGTCTACTCCTGGATGGTCTCCCTGCAGAGCACCTCCGGCAGCCACTTCTGCGGCGGCACGCTGATCAAGGCCAACTGGGTCGTGACCGCGAAGCACTGCGTCCAGGGCTCGTCGCCGTCGTCGATCCGCACCCGGATCGGCACCACGAACCGCACCAGCGGTGGCACGGTCACCGGCGCCTCGCGGATCGTCAACCACCCGTCCGCGGACCTGGCGCTCGTGCAGCTGAACACGTCGGTCAGCCAGGCACCCGCCCCCGTGGCGTCCGTGTCCGGCCCGGTCGGCACCGCCACCCGGATCATCGGCTGGGGCCAGACCTGCCCGACCCGCGGCTGCGGCTCCGCCCCGATCACGCTGCAGGAGCTGAACACGTCGATCGTGACGGACAGCCGTTGCAGTGGCATCAGCGGCGCCACGGAGATCTGCACCAACAACACCGGTGGCAACAAGGGCGCCTGCTACGGCGACTCGGGTGGCCCGCAGGTGAAGTCGGTGAACGGCCGCTGGGAGCTCATCGGCGCGACCAGCCGCTCCGGTGGTGGCGCGACCTGCGCGACCGCTCCGTCGATCTACGTGGACGTTCCGGCGTTCCGCTCGTGGATCAGCCAGTACGCGGGCTCGGTCTAAACCGGTAAACGCGTTGCGAGGGCCCGTCTCCCATTCGTTATGGGAGGCGGGCCCTCCGCGTTGCAACCTCGGCCATCCCCCCGTCGTCTACATCGGCAAAGGATGGGATCACAAGGGGGTGCGCGATGCGGATGTTGCTCGCGGCGGTCGCATTGATGTCGGTGGCGGGGTGCACACAGGGAACCGTGCACGCGGAAACTCCGACAGCACCACCGCCGCCTCCGGTGTCTTCTTCCGTGCCGACCTCTTCTCCGGCGCCGCCGCCCTCGTCCTCGGAAACGCCTCCCCCGCCACCACCTCCCGTGGTGAAGCCAACGCCGTGCAGCATCAGCGACGGCGCGTGCATCCAGCTCTCCACGAACCAGTCGTGGGTCGTGCGCGGCGACAAGATCGTCTACGGTCCGGTGCAGATCACCCACGGGCGCAAGGGTTTCGAGACGCCGCTCGGCGACTTCCCGGTGCTGCGCAAGGTGAAGAACGAGTGGAGCAAGCCGTACAACGCGCCCATGCCGTGGTCGACGTACTTCACCAACAGCGGAATCGCGTTCCACGAGGGCTCGCTGACCGTGCCGTCGCACGGCTGCATCCACCTGGATCCCGCGGCGGCGCAGTACTACTTCCAGAACCTCGCGCTCGGCGAGACCGTTCAGGTCATCGCATAGGACGATGATTCAAATCACCCGGCAGTGGTTACTCCACCACTGAGGGGTGATGTGAGATGCGAGTTCTGATCGCGACGGTGCTCCTGATCCTCGGTTTCGCGGTACCCGCGCAGGCGCAGGCGGGGTGCACCGTCTACAACGGAGCGTGCCTGGAGAAGCACACGAACAAGGCATGGCTGGTGTACAACGGAAAAACCAGCTACGGCCCGGTGCCGATCAGTCACGGCAAGCCGGGGTACGAGACCCCGGTCGGCACGTTCTCGGTGCTGCGCAAGGTGAAGAACGACTGGAGCCGCCCCTACAACGGGCCGATGCCGAACGCTGTGTACTTCACCTCGAACGGCATCGCGTTCCACCAGGGTGACACCAACGTCCAGTCGCACGGCTGCATCCGGCTCGGTGCCGATGCGTCGCTGGTGTTCTACGACAACCTGATGATCGGCGAGAAGGTCCAGGTCCTGCCGTGACTCGACCGCTGCCCACCGGCACCGCCGGTGGGCAGCCCTTTCACGCGAGGAGCTCGCGGACCGTTTCCTCGATCCGGTCCACCCTGCGCAGGGCCGTCTGGTGGTCGGCGCCGTCGTCCTCCCTGGCGAGCGTGTAGATCACCCCGCCGGCACTGGCGACGTGGTCGGGCACCCACACGATGCCGCGTTCCTCCAGAAGATCGGCGACGCCGTCGTCGGTGAGCTGGTTGTTGGCGGGACCGACGACGAGCTTGACGTTGAGCCTTGCGACGGTCTCCGGGCTCAGCACACCGCCGACCGCCGCCGGGACGAGGACGTCGGCTTCCACCTCGTACGCCTGGTCGGGTTCCGCCCAGCCGAACTCGGCCGTGCGCCTGCTCGCGTCCACATCGGACACGACCACCTCCGCGCCTTCGAGGCTCCTCGCGATCAGCTCGCCGACCGAGCCGAACCCGCTGATCACGACCTTCTTCCCGGCCAGATCGTCCGTTCCGAAGACGTGGTGTGACGCCGCTTTGAGCGCTGCCAGCACGCCCCGCGCGGTGGGTCCGCTCGACGACCCCGTGCCGCCGTGTTCCTCCGGCAGGCAGTAGGCGTGCGGCGTCAGTTCCCTGAGCACCAGCATGTCGTCGGGTCCGGTGCCGACGTCAGGGCCCGCGCGGTAGGCGCCGTCGAAGGAGTTGATCAGGTCGGCGTGATCGAGCAGCACGTCCCGGCGCAGCTGCGGGGTGAGCGGCCGGTCGGCGACGATCACGCTCTTGGCTCCGCCGTGCGGAATTCCGGCCGCCTCGCACTTGAGCGTCATGGCCTTCGACAGCCTCAGCACGTCGGTGACGGCGTCGGTGATCTGGTCGTACCGCTTCATCCGGCACCCGCCGACCGCCGGTCCGGCCGCGGTCGAGTGCAGGGCGACCATCGTCGTCATCCCCGACCGCTTCCCGGTGCGGACCACCAGCTGTTCGTGTTCCCACATGTGCGTTCCCTTCCGAACTTCCGCCATGCCCTGGCCTCGAAGTTAGGGTGAAGAACAACGCTCAAGTGACTCCGCCGAACGATGTTCGGCAGCGAGGTTCGGGGAGTGAGATGGACGAACTTGATTCGGCGATCGTGCGGGAACTGCAGCGCGATGCCCGGCAGTCGAACCGCGACATCGCCCGCAAGGTCGGCGTGGCACCGTCGACGTGCCTGGAACGCACCCGGCTGCTGCGCGAACGCGGCGTGATCCGCGGCTACCACGCCGACATCGCCCCGTCCGCGCTGAACCGAGGCGTGCAAGCGCTGGTGTCCGTGCAGGTGCGCCCCTTGAGCCGGGTCGTGATCGACGCCTTCAAGACCTTCGCCGCCGGGCTACCAGAGGTGCTGTCGGTGTTCGTGATGGCGGGCAGCGACGACTTCGTCATCCACGTGAGCGCTCAGGACAACGAGCACCTGCACGCGTTCCTGGTGGACAGGTTGAGCCAGCGCAAGGAGATCGTGGGCTTCCGGACCTCGATCATCTTCCAGCACCTCGCGAAGCACGACCCCGCGCCACTACCAGGTCAGCCCGCGTCGCTCGAGTGACCGGGGAACAGGTGCGCGGACGGGTTGAGCGCGACCGCGATGTTGTTGACCGCCGTCGCCGCCTCCCCGAACCCGGTGGCGATGAGCTTGACCTTGCCGGGGTACTGCGCGACGTCGCCCGCCGCGTAGACCCGGTCCAGCTTGGTCTTCATCGTGGTGTCGACGACGACCGCGCGGTGGTCGAGCTCCAGTCCCCACGACTCGATCGGCCCGAGGTCGGCCGTGAACCCGAGCGCCGCGACGACGGTCTGCGCGGGCAACGTCTTCACGTCCTCACCCTTGACCTTGACGTCCACTTCGGACAGCGGTTCACCGCGCAGCTCGAGCACCTCGGCGTCGGTCACGATCTCGACCCCGAGCTCCCTCACCTGCCGCACGGTGGCCGCGTGCGCCCGGAAGTTCGCCCTGCGGTGGACGATCGTGACGCTGGCGGCGATCGGGTGCAGCGCGAGCGCCCAGTCGAACGCCGAGTCGCCACCTCCGACGATCACCACGTGCTGACCCGCGTGCTCGGCCAGCACGGGCACGAAGTGCACCATGCCGCGCCCCAGCCAGCCGTCACCCGCGGGCAGCGGACGAGGGTTGAACTCGCCCATGCCCGCCGTGATCAGCATGGCGCCCGCGGTGATCGTGGTGCCGTCCGCCAGGCCGATCCGCAGACCGTCCTCTGTGGACTCCAGCGTGCGCGCCTGCCTGCCGAGCAGGTAGGTCGGCTTGAACTGCGCAGCCTGCTCCACCAGCCCGTTGACGAGGTCGCGCCCGCGGATCGCGGGGAAGCCGGCGACGTCGAAAATCATCTTCTCCGGATACATCGCGGTGACCTGGCCGCCGGGCTCCGGCAGGGCGTCGACCACGGCGGTTCTCAGTTCCCGGAAGCCTGCGTAGTACGCGGCGAACAACCCCGTGGGACCAGCGCCCACGATGAGGAGGTCGACGTCACGCTCCATGAGTGGTGCCCTTCTGCCAGTGGTGGGTGGCAGTGCTGTGATCGACCATAGAGACTCGAAGGCATGTCTGAACAGGAGTACCGCGTCGAGCACGACACGATGGGTGAGGTCCGCGTGCCGGTCGACGCATTGTGGCGCGCCCAGACCCAACGCGCGGTCGAGAACTTCCCGATTTCCGGTCGAGGCCTCGAACGAGCCCAGATCAGGGCCCTCGGCCTGCTCAAGGGCGCCGCGGCCCGGGTCAACGCCCAGCTGGGCGTCCTGCCGGACGACCTGGCCGCAGCCATCGCCGCGGCAGCCGACGAGGTGGCCGCGGGCAAGTGGGACGACCACTTCCCGGTCGACGTCTTCCAGACGGGCTCCGGCACGTCCTCGAACATGAACGCCAACGAGGTCATCGCGACCCTCGCGACCCGCGCCCTGGGCCGTGACGTGCACCCGAACGACCACGTCAACGCCTCGCAGTCGTCCAACGACACGTTCCCCACGACCCTGCGCGTGGCGGCCACCGAGGCCGTGGTGACCGACGTGATCCCGTCCCTGGAACACCTGGAGTCGGTTCTCTCGTCGCGCGCCGCGGAGTGGTCCGACCTGGTCAAGTCGGGCCGCACGCACCTGATGGACGCCGTGCCCGTGACGTTGGGCCAGGAAGCCGGCGCCTGGGCGTCCCAGGTCCGCTACTCGGTGGAACGACTGCGGTCCTCCGTGCCCCGCCTGGCCGAGCTGCCGATCGGCGGCACCGCCGTGGGTTCGGGCCTGAACGCCCCCGCCGAGTTCGGCGCCCGCGTGTCCGCGGAACTCGCCTCGGCCACGGGACTGCCACTCGTGGAGGCCCGCGACCACTTCGAGGCCCAGGCCACCCAGGACGGCGTGGTGGAGATGTCCGGGCAGCTCCGCGCGTCCGCCGTGGCGTTGTTCAAGATCGCCAACGACCTCCGCTGGCTCGGCTCTGGCCCCCGCACGGGCCTCGGCGAGCTGGCCCTGCCCGACCTCCAGCCGGGCTCCTCGATCATGCCGGGCAAGGTCAACCCGGTGATCTCGGAGGCCACGATGATGGTCGTCGCCCAGGTCATCGGCAACGACGCCGCCGTCGCGTTCGCGGGCTCGCAGGGCAACTTCCAGCTGAACGTGATGCTGCCGGTCATCGCCCGCAACGTCCTGGAGTCCTCCCGCCTGCTGGCCGCGGTGGCACGTCTGCTCGCCGACAAGGTCCTCGCGGGCGCTGAGGCCCAGACCGACCAGATGCGCGAGTACGCCGAGTCGTCGCCGTCGATCGTCACGCCGCTGAACCGCTACCTCGGCTACGAGGAGGCCGCGTCGATCGCCAAGCAGTCGCTGAAGGAGCGCAAGACCATCCGCGACGTGGTGCTGGAACGCGGCCACGTGCCGTCGAAGCTGACCGAGGAGCAGCTGGACGCCGCGCTGAACGTGCTGAAGATGGCCCGCGGTGGGCGTTGACGTCAGGGTGGTCCGGCCGGAGTCGCGGCACCGCGTGACGGTGGTGGGCGTGCTGCCGGACCCCGGCTTCGTGTTCAGCGAACTGCTCGAGCGGGTGGACCACCCGCTGCTGAACCGCATCGACCCGTACGGCTACCGGGAGCTGGGTTCCGTCGACATGTCGGACTTCGCGGCGGCGCTGGACGCCGTGGGCGCGGAGGGGCGGCATTTCGACGCCCTCCGCGCTCTGGCGGCGGTGTGTGCGGCGGACCGGTCGCTGACGATGGAGTTCGCGGGCGACTGACCAGGTCAGGAGTACATCGCGAGCCAGATCGCGATGTAGTGGCAGATCGCCGCCACCACCGTCGCGGCGTGGAAGAACTCGTGGTACCCGAACACCTGGGGCCACGGGTTCGGCCACCGCGTCGCGTAGAACACCGCGCCGACCGTGTAGAGCGCCCCACCCACCAACAGCAGCACCAGCGCCGCAACCCCGGCGTGGTGCAGCAGCTCGGGCAGCACGAAGACCGCGACCCACCCGAGAGCGATGTAGATCGGCACCCCGAGCCACCGCGGCGCGTGTGGCCACGCCAGCTTCAGCGTCACGCCTGCCAGCGCTCCGATCCAGACGACCCAGAGCACCGTGCTCCCGGTTCCCGGATCCATCGCCAGCAAGGCGAACGGGGTGTAGGTGCCCGCGATGAACACGAAGATCATCGAGTGGTCCAGGCGCTTCATCCACGTGCGCACGCGGTCGGACTTCCACGTGACGCGGTGGTAGAGCGCCGAGACGCCGAAGAGGCCCAGGACCGTCAGGCCGTAGACCGAAGTGGCCAGAGCGGCGCGCGCTGACACTGTGGACGCTGCCAGAGCGATCAGTGTCGCGCCGGTCGCCACGGAAGTGATGAACGACCAGAGGTGCAGCCACCCACGAAGGCGCGGCCGCAGTCCGGGCTGTGGAGGAATGGTCGCAGTGGTCACAAGAACCCAGGTTACGCGACCGTAGGTTTCGGGACCGCTGCTCAGTGATGAAGCTTGCACGGCGTACGCTGTTCGGACGTGGCACTCCGCACCCGTGTGAAAGACGTCGCTATCCACTTCTACGAGTGGATTCTCCGTCGCGAGCTGAGCGAGAACACGCAGGTGCCGAAGCACGTCGGCGTCGTCCTCGACGGCAACCGCAGGTGGGCGAGGGAAGCCGGGTTCACCGACGTCGCGCACGGGCACCGGGCCGGCGCGCGGAAGATCCTCGAGCTGCTCGACTGGTGCGGTGACGCCAAAGTGGAGGTCGTCACGCTCTGGATGCTGAGCACCGACAACCTCAACCGCGACATCGAAGAACTGGCCCCGTTGCTGGACATCATCGCGGACATCACCGACGAGCTCGCCGAGGACGGCAAGCCGTGGCGCGTCAGGCACGTCGGCGCCATCGACATGCTCCCCGCGGAGCACGCGGAACGTCTCACCAACGCCGCCAACAAAACCAAGGACCGCACGGGCATCCAGGTCAACGTCGCCGTCGCGTACGGCGGCAGGCAGGAGATCGCGGACGCCGTCAGGAAGCTCCTGCAGGCGCACGCCGAGAGCGGCGGCACCATCGAGGAACTGGCCGAGGTGCTCGACGTCGACCACATCGCGGAGCACCTCTACACGTCCGGCCAGCCAGACCCCGACCTGATCATCCGCACGTCCGGCGAGCAGCGGCTCTCCGGCTTCATGCTCTGGCAGTCGGCGCACTCGGAGTTCTGGTTCTGCGAGGCCTACTGGCCCGGCTTCCGGCGCACGGACTTCCTGCGGGCCCTGCGCGAGTACGCCAAGCGCCACCGCAGGTACGGCAGCTAGCGCCTGTATCGAAGTAGAGCGGCTCAGGCCTACCGGACATATTTTTTGGCGCGAGAAGCACGTTCGGGCCATCTATCGGCCCGAACGTGCTTCTNCCCCCGCCAAACAGCAGGGGCTCGGTACGGACTTCGATACAGGCGCTAGTCCCCCAGGCAGCGAAAAGGGGCGCTCACCGCGAGGTGAGCGCCCCTTCCAGAAGCGAGACGACGAGATCAGTCGTCGTAGCCCCAGTCGTCGCCGTCCTCGATGCCGCCGGCGGCGCACGTCTCGGTGATGGAGGGCGAGTTCACCGGAACCGCGCCACCGAGCACCGCGACGTTGTTGCCGCACGCGCCCACAACACCGTTGAGGTTGTTGGCGTTGCCGACGATCAGCAGCGGCGCGTTCTCCCAGTGGTGGCCCTGAACGGCCATCGCGGGGGAACCAACAGCGAGGAACGCCGCGGCCGCGCCGAGAGCGGCACCTGCCTTCTTCAGCACGATTTTCTCCTTAAACGGGATATTGCGGTGAAAAAACATCTGGGGGCGCCAGAAATGACGCCCCCAGACGCAGAACAAAAGAGGAGATCAGCCCTCGTCGACGATGCCGCCGGCGGCGCAGGTCTCGGTGATCGACGGCGAGTTGATCGGCACGGCGCCACCCAGGACACCGACGTTGTTGCCGCAGGCACCGATCGTGCCGTTGAGGTTGTTGCCGTTCAGCAGAACCAGCAGCGGGCCGTTCTTCCAGTGGTGTCCACCGTGGCCGTGGTGGCCTTCGCCCGCCATGGCGGCCGGGGCGAACGCGAGCGACAGCGCAGCAGCGGCCGCAACCGCGGCACAAGCCTTCTTCACGTCATTCTCCTTCATGTCGGGTCATCCCCGTCATTTCCGGAGTCTTCGGGGATCTCCGGAGGCTGGGGTCTCCGGGCGGAGACGCTATCGGTGCAGAACTCAATTGGCGGCCCGCATGACCCCATTGTGTGACACCAAGATCAACAACATTCCCCGATCAGGTGGTCGTCCATTCACGATTCGGTCGCGAGTAAGACGCTGTGGTAGACGCTCTACGCTCTCCGACTCATGGACGCCAACGAGCTGGTGCGCGGATACCTGGTGCTGGGGCTGCGGCTCGGGCGCCTGGTGCACGGGTTCGTCGACTCGTTCACCGGCGACCCCGCGCTGAGCCGCGCCGTCGACAACGAACCGCGCCTGCACCCGCGCGCGCTCTCGGACCACGCGCGGCTGCTCCGCAAGGAACTTCCCGGCAGCGACCTCTCCGACCAGCGCAAACAGTTCCTCGACGCGCACCTGCGCGCGCTGGAGTGCACCGCGCGCAAACTCGCCGGCGAACGCGTCACGTTCATCGACGAGGTCGAGCAGTACTTCCAGGTCCGCATCCGCCCAGGTGACGAGGACGCGTACGCGCAGGCCCACCGCAACATCGACGCGGTGCTCGAGGGTCCGGGCTCGCTCACCGAACGCCTCCACGCCTTCCGCACGGCCGACGAGGTGCCCGCACGCAGGCTCCAGGGCGTCGTGCAGGCCCTGTCGAGCGCCCTGCGGGACCGGGTGCGGCAGAAGTACGCGCTGCCCGAGCAGGAGATCGTGGAGTACCAGGTCGTCACGAACAAGCCGTGGAGCGGCTTCAACTACTACCTCGGCGGCTACCGCAGCCGCGTCGCCATCAACGCCGACCTCGGCCACCGCATGTCGAACCTGCCGCACCTGGTCGCCCACGAGTCCTATCCGGGCCACCACACCGAGCACTGCCGCAAGGACGCGGGCCTGGTCGCCAAGCGCGGCCACGCCGAGCAGTCGATCTTCCTGATCAACACGCCGCAGTGCCTGATGGCCGAGGGCATGGCGGACCTCGGCCTGCACGCCGCGGTGGGGCCGGGCTGGGGCGTCTGGGCGGAGCAGATCTTCCGCGACCTCGGGTTGCGAATGGACGGCGAACTGTCCGAAAAGGTCGAATCAGCGGCATCCGGGCTGCTCACGGTGCGGCAGGACGCCGCCCTGCTGCTACACGATCGGGGTGCGGATCAGGATGACGTGGTTGCGCATCTGCGCAGGTGGCTGCTAGTGCCGGAGCGCCGCGCACGGCAGATGGTCCGCTTTCTGGCAGACCCGTTGTGGCGCGCGTACACCACCACCTACGTCGAAGGAGTGCGCCTGGTGAGGGCCTGGCTCGACGTCCGAGCGCCCGGCGAGTCGCTCGATTCCCGGTACCTGAGGCTTCTCGACGAGCCCCTCGTGCCGAAATCGCTCGAATCCCAGGTGAGGGACGGCTTGTCGTGGCTCGCCCGCAACACCCACGAAAACAGCATCTGACCAGCGAAAACACGTCTGCGCTCACGTTGCGGGTTGTTTTCGGGCAGATGACAAATACGGATTCACCTGTGTGGCTTCGTGCCGACGGGGTACTTCCGCAGGTAACTTCGAAAGCGGCGGGACGCGACCACTGCGGACCGCGCAGGGAGGCTCTGATCGTGGCAGACAACGTCGCGAGGGGGCCGGCACCCGGCCCTCGTGGTCGACCTGCCTGACGCCTGACGGCGGAAGGCGAGACGACCGATCAGGGTGGTGCCTGGCCCAGCGAGGAGCGGACGCGGGTGCCGCGTTCGTGAGGGAGTTGCCGTGAACGCACGACGTCCCGCGAGCCGTTCCTCAGGCTCATCGCGCAGTTCTTCCTCCAGGCGCAAGTCCGCCGCACCAGCCATCACGACATATGTGCTGGACACGTCGGTACTGCTGTCCGACCCACTCGCCGCCACCCGGTTCGCGGAGCACGAGGTCGTGCTGCCGCTCGTGGTGATCAGCGAACTGGAGGGCAAGCGCCACCACCCCGAACTGGGCTGGTTCGCGAGGGAGGCCCTGCGTCTGCTCGACGACCTGCGCTTGCGGCATGGTCGCCTCGATTCGCCGATCCCCATCGGGGATCTGGGAGGCACCTTGCACGTCGAGCTCAACCACTCCGACCCGGAGGTGTTGCCATCAGGTTTCCGAACGGACTCCAACGACGCCCGGATCCTCGCCTGCTCTCTCAACCTCGCTGCTGAGGGGCGAAACGTCACTCTGGTGACAAAGGACATGCCGCTGCGGGTCAAGGCCGGATCGGTCGGCCTGCAGGCGGAGGAGTACCGGGCGCACGACGTGACCCTGTCCGGCTGGACGGGAATGTCCGATCTGGACGTTCCGCAGTCGTTGATAGACAGCCTGTTCAAGGAGAACGTCGTCGACCCGACCCAGTACGAGGACCTGGAGCACATCGCGGAACTGCCCTGCCACACCGGACTCCGGATGCTGGCGGGCACCTCGAGCGCTCTGGGCCGGGTTACCGCGGACAAGCAGATCAGGCTGGTGCGCGGAGATCGGGAGGCGTTCGGACTGCACGGAAGGTCCGCTGAGCAGCGGATCGCGCTGGACCTGCTGCTCGACGCCGATGTCGGCATCGTCTCGCTGGGCGGACGTGCGGGCACCGGCAAGTCGGCGCTGGCGCTGTGCGCCGGCCTCGAAGCGGTGATGGAACGCAGGCAGCACCGCAAGGTCGTGGTGTTCCGACCGTTGTACGCGGTCGGTGGTCAGGAGCTCGGTTACCTGCCTGGCAGTGAGAACGAGAAGATGGGGCCGTGGGCGCAGGCCGTGTTCGACACGCTCGGCGCACTGGTGAGCCAGGCGGTGCTGGAGGAGGTGCTGGACAGAGGCATGCTCGAGGTCCTGCCCCTCACCCACATCCGCGGCCGCTCGCTGCACGACTCCTTCGTGATCGTCGACGAGGCGCAGTCGTTGGAGCGCAACGTGTTGCTGACCGTGCTGTCCCGCCTGGGCAGCAACTCGCGGGTGGTGCTGACGCACGACGTGGCGCAGCGCGACAACCTGCGGGTGGGCCGGCACGACGGCGTGGCGGCCGTGATCGAGAAGCTGAAGGGCCACCCGCTCTTCGCTCACGTCACGCTGACCCGCTCGGAGCGTTCGCCGATCGCGGCTCTCGTCACGGAGATGCTGGAGGACTACGCCTCCTAGCAGTGTCCTGAGAAGACGATGAACGGCGCTTTTGTCCACCTGAGGTGAACAAAAGCGCCGTTCATACTTTCTAGTCCAGGGCCCGTTTCATGAAGCCGCGCAGGCCGAGCCCGCCGAAGCCCGCGATCGCGACGACGAGCACGAGCAGCACGATCGGCAACGGGATGTGCGGCACGTCCGGCACCAGCTCGGCGCGCATGCCCTCGCTCACGTACGTCAGCGGGTTGAGCGCGCAGATCACCTTGAACCACAGCAGGTCGTCGCTCAGCGACCGCCACGGGAACTGCGCGGAACCCGTGAACAGCAACGGCGTCAGAATCACCGCGAACATGACGTTGACCCGGCGCGCGGGCACCGACGTGCCGATGACCAGGCCGACCGCGCCACCGGCCAGACAACCCAGGATGATCACGACGAGCGCGCCTGGAATCCCTGACCAGGCCCAGGAGACGTCGAGCATCACGAATCCGACCGGCACCATCAGCACGGCCGCGAAGAACCCGCGGATCGCACCGAACACGATCTTCTCCACGGCGACGAGCGGGATGGAGATCGGCGCGAGCAGCCGGTCCTCGATCTCCCGCGTCCACGAGAAGTCCAGCACCAGCGGCAGCGTCGTGTTCTGCAGCGCACCCAGGAAGCCGTTCATCGCGATGATGCCGGGCAGCAGCACCTGGGCGAAGTCGTCCTGGACGTATCCGATGTCCCCCAGGACCTTCGCGAAGATGAACAGGATGAAGAACGGCTGGATGATCACCTGCGCGAGGAAGCTCGGCAGCTCGCGGCCCGTGACGAAGACGTCGCGCCACAGGATCGCCTGGAACGTCCTGATCTGGCTCACCGCAGCTCCCTGCCGGTCAGGTGGATGAAGACGTCTTCGAGGCTGGGCTTGCCGATCGCGACGTCGCTGACGACGACGTCGAGGTCCCGCAACACGTTCAGCACCGCGGGCAACGTGATCGCGGTGTCGACGTCGGTGTAGACGCGGAACATGTTGCCGACTTCCTCGACCCGCTGCACACCGTCCACCTCGGACAGAGCCTTGGTGATCTTCGCGGGCTCGTGGCCGTTGGGACTCACCGTGACGCTGACGGTGTTGCTGCCGGGCAGGCTCCTGGTGAGCTCGACCGGTGTGTCGAGCGTGAGCAGCTTGCCGTGGTCGACGATGCCGACGCGGTCGCAGAGCTTCGCGGCCTCGTCCATGTCGTGCGTGGTGAGCACGACCGTGACGCCCTCCGCGTGCAGTGCGGCGACGCGTTCGTGGACGAAGAGCCTGGCCTGCGGGTCGAGTCCGGTGCTCGGCTCGTCGAGGAACAGCACCTTGGGCCGGTGCATCAGCGCGCGGGCGATCATCAGCCGTTGCGCCTGACCGCCGGACAACGTGTCCACGAGCGCGTTCTGGTGGTCCTTGAGGCCCATCCGCTCGAGGATGTCGTCGGCGAGCTCCTGGCGTTCCCGCGGCCCGATGCCGTGGTAGGCCGCGTGGAACAGCAGGTTCTGCCGCGCGTTGAGCGAGCGGTCGAGGTTGTTGCGCTGCGGCACGACGGCGAGCAGCTGGCGTGCGCGTTTGGAGTCCGCGACCACGTCGACGCCCTCGACGAACGCCTGCCCCGCGGTGGGGCGGACGCGCGTGGTGAGCACGCCGACGGTGGTCGTCTTGCCGGCCCCGTTGGGACCGAGCAGGCCGAAGACCTCACCGCGGCGGACGGTGAAGCTCAGCCCGTCCACCGCAGGTTTTTGTCCTGTTTTGTAGACTTTGCGGAGTTCTCTCACCTCGACCGCTTCGTCCATTCTCACCATCCCCCTGGCAAAGGCCTGCCTTCCGCGAACCCAGCCGCCGACTGGATGCCGAGAACAGCCCTGGAGTGGAATTCCTCCAACGAGGTCGCACCGGCATACGTGCAGGCCGAGCGGACGCCGGAGGTTATCGCGTCCAGCAGATCCTCCACGCTGGGACGCACCGGGTCCAAGCGCATTTTCGACGTGGAGATGCCCTCTTCGAACAGCCCCTTCTTGGCCCGGTCGAACGCGTTGTCACTGCGCGTCCGCGCGGTCACGGCACGCTTCGACGCCATTCCGAAGGATTCTTTGTAGAGGTTTCCCCGCTCGTCGCGCTGCAGGTCACCGGGCGACTCGTAGGTGCCGGCGAACCAGCTGCCGACCATGACGCTGCTGGCCCCGGCCGCAAGCGCCAACGCGACGTCCCGCGGATGCCGCACACCGCCGTCGGCCCACACGTGCTTGCCGAGCTTCCGCGCCTCGGCCGCGCACTCCGCGACCGCGCTGAACTGCGGCCGCCCCACACCCGTCATCATCCGCGTGGTGCACATCGCGCCCGGCCCGACACCGACCTTGATGATGTCCGCGCCGGCCTCGACCAGATCCCGCACACCCTCGGCCGTGACGACGTTGCCCGCCGCGACCGGCACGCCGGGGTTGGCGTCCTTCACGGCCCGGAGTGCGGTGAGCATCTTCTCCTGGTGCCCGTGCGCGGTGTCCACGACGAGAACGTCCACACCGGCCTTGACCAGCGCCTCGGCCTTGGCCCGCACATCCCCGTTGACCCCGACCGCAGCCGCGATCCGCAGCTTGCCGGCGTCGTCGGTGGCAGGCCGGTAGACCTCAGCCCGCAACGCCGTCAGCTCGGTCAGCACGCCGCTGAGCCGCTGCTCGTCGTCGATGCCGAGCGCGATCTTGTACGCGCTGTGGTGCAGCTGGTCGAAGACGTCCTGCGGCTTCGTGGCGAGCGGCAACTTCAGCACGTCGGTGTTCATCACGTCGCCGAGCCGCGCGAACCGGTCGACGCCCGTGAGCGCAGCCTCGTCGACGACCCCGATGGGCCGGTTGCCCTCATCCACGACGATCACCGCGCCGTGTGCCCGCTTGTGCAGCAGGTTCCACGCGTCCGCCACCGCGTCACCTGTGGTGAGCGTCAGCGGCGTGTCCCAGACGGGATGCCGCTCCTTGACCCACGCGATGATCTCCGCCACCGCCTCGGTGGGCACGTCCTGCGGGATGACGACGAGCCCGCCGCGCCGAGCGATGGTCTCGGCCATGCGCCGCCCGGCGACAGCCGTCATGTTCGCGACGACGATCGGGATCGTGGCCCCGGTACCGTCCGAAGTGGAGAGGTCGACGCCGAACCGGGACTCCACGGCACTGCGGCCGGGAACGAGGAACACGTCGTCGTAGGTCAGGTCGTAAGAGGGTCGATGCCCTTCGATGAACCGCACGTGCTTCCACGATACCCGGTGCGTCTCACCTGGGCATGCGACCTCGGCCGCAGCGGCCTTGCCCGCCCGTCTCCCCAGGCAGCTCGTCCCAACCACACCGGGCACCTCGTCCCGGCCTGACTGGCCACGTCGTCCTGGCCTCACTGGCCACGTCGTCCCGGACCCGTTGTGGCCGTCCGAGCCCGCCCCCCGCGCTTCCTCACCTTGCGGAACGAAGGGAAAGCGGTTTGGGTTCCCGGCTGTCCACAGCTTAGCGGGCGAGGCGTTTCCGCAGGTAGAACGACCACAACCTGTGGACAACTCGAGATCATGGCTTCCACACGTAGCCCGTGGTCGTGGTGACCGCGACGAACCCGAGCCGCTCCAGAATCGGCCGACTGTCCTCGGACGCGTCGACCTGGAGGTACTTGATGCCGCGCTGCACGGCCATTCGCGCGCGGTGGGCGACGAGCGCGCGGTAGATGCCCTTTCCGCGCCACTCGCGGAGTGTGCCGCCGCCCCACAGACCGGCGAACTCCGTGCCTGGCACGATCTCGATGCGCGAGGACGACACGACCTGACCGTCGGCTTCCGCGACCACCGCGACGATGTTCGGGTCGTCCTTCTTCTCGATCAGGCGGTCGACGAGCCAGTCGTGCTTCCTGCCGAACACCTCGGTGGCAGTGGCGGCGAGGCGATGCACGTCGGCCTCGTCCGTAACCTCCCGCAGGTCGATGCCGTCGAGCTCGACCGGCGCGGTCATCTCCTCGGCGAGGCCGATGAGCACGGTTTCCCGGCCCTCGGACTCGAAGCCGGCTGCGAGCAGGCGTTCGGGCAGGTCAGCCGGGGTGTCGTGGCCCCACGTCTTCCACTCGACGCCCTGGCCCCGCTCGGCGAAGAAGTCGCGCTGGCGGGCGATGAGCTCGTCGAGTCCGGCGCCGCTGACGCCCAGGTCGGGCGGGCCCCCGACGAAACCGCTGCGGCGAGGCCAGCTCACGCGGAAGACGGGACCGTCGCGGTGGACGGTGGCGCCTGGGTCCAGGACCGTCCACTCGGCGGGGCGGGCCTGGTCGTCGAACGCTCGGAGTAGCGCGGCAGCATCGGTCACTGGCCCGACGCTATTGCCGGATGTCGGTGGGCCGCACGCGATTTTCCGCGTCGGTGTACCGGCGCCACCACACGCGGTGCGGCCGCTCGTCAGTCGGCGCGCGTCGCGGCAGCGGGTTCGGCGGCCGGGACGGGCCACAACGGATCTGTTGACCACTCAGGCGACTTCGCCCAGCGCGACTCTCGCGGTGGCGATGAAGGTCGCGCTCGCGAACACGCGGAGCAGCGCGGTGGCACCGGTCGATGGCCCAACGGGTTGGTCGCCAAGGGCCGCACCGACGAGCTGCTCAAGCGGCAGACCACACGCGTTTTGGCACTGACGAGTGCCACCACCCGCGGGTGCCGCCACTCGTCGGTCGGCACGCGTCGCGGCAGCGAGTCCGGCGACCGGCGCGGGCCGCAACGGATCCGTTCACCGCTCGGACTTCGCCCAGCGAGGCTCGTGGTGACGATGAAGGCCCGGCTCTCGCACACGCGGAGCAGTGCGGCAGCATCGATCGCTGGCCCGATGGGTGGCGATTGGCCGCACGCGATTTTGGGGACCGACGGATGCCAATTGGCCGCACCCGGTTCGCGACACCAACGCGTGACCTCCACCCGCGGGTGCCGCCACTCGTCGGTCGGCGCGCGTCGCGGCAGCGAGTCCGGCGACCGGCGCGGGCCGCAACGGATCCGTTGACCACTCAGGCGAGTTCACCGGCCAGCGCGACTTCTGCAGTGGCGATGAACGTCCGGCTCTCGCGCACGCCGTCGACCGCACGATCCTCGGCGGACGTGTCCTGACAGGACTGCCCCGCAGCGGATGGCGCCTCGGGCCGGTCAGCTCTCGGGATTCACTTGTGCCGCAGGAAGAAGTGCCCTCACCTCCTCGATCGTCGTCGCCTCCGACGGGTCCTTGTCCGGGCGGTAGCGCACGACGCGGGCGAACCGCAGCGCCACACCGCCGGGATAGCGCGGCGAGACCTGGACGCCGTCGAGTTCGATCTCGATCACCAGTTCCGGGCGGACCTTGACCACCCAGTCGTTCTGCTCGGTGGCGATCTCCTGCAACGCCGTGGTCTGCCACTTGAGCAGCTCGTCGGTGAGGCCCTTGAAGGTCTTGCCGACCATCACCGGCGGGCCGCCGTCCGGGTCGCGGGCGCCGAGGTGCAGGTTCGACAGCCAGCCGCGGCGGCGGCCGCTGCCCCATTCGACACCGAGCACCACCAGGTCGAGCGTGTGGACCGGCTTCACCTTCTGCCAGGCTCTGCCGCGCCTGCCCGCCGCGTAGGGCGAGGCCAGCGACTTCACCATCACGCCCTCGTGGCCCGCGGACAGCGCCGCCGTGACCACCTCCGCGGCCTCCTCCGGCGACGGGTCCAGCACGCCGGGGATGACGTGCTCGCCCGCCACCTGCCGCAGTGCGGCGAGGCGGTCGCGCAACGGCTCGTCGAGCAGGTCCTTGCCGTCGAGGTGCAGACAGTCGAAGAAGTACGGGTGCAGCAGGAGCTCGCGCTCGTCCTGCGCGCCGAAGCGGCTCATCGTCTCCTGGAACGGGCGGGGTCTCCCCTCGTCGGTCAGCGCCAGGGTCTCGCCGTCGAGCACCACCGCCGCGCACGGCAGCCCGCGGACGAGCTCGACCAGCTCGGGCACCGTTTTGGTGATCTCGCGCAACGTGCGGGTGTAGACGTGGACCTCGTCGCTGGAGCGGTGCACCTGGATGCGCGCGCCGTCGAGCTTGTGCTCCACCACGCAGCTGCCGAGCTCGTCCAGCGCCTCGTCCAGCGACTCGGCGGGCGAGGCCAGCATGGGGCGCAGCGGCCGGCCGACCTCCAGCCGGAACGCCTCCAGCGCCGCCGCACCGCCGTCGAGCGCGGCCACGGCGGTCTCGGGTAAGCGGCCCGACAGCATGAACGCCCGCCGCACCGTCTCCCCCGGCACGTCCGCGGCCGAGGCGATCGCGTCCAGCATCACCCCTTCGAGTGCACCTTGACGCAGTTCGCCCGTGAGCAGCCTGCGTAAGAAGTCCTGCTCCGCCTCCGTGGCACGGCCGAACAGCGCCACGAGCAGGTCGGCCCGGCGCTGCGCCGAGCCCTTGCCGGACGTGGTCGCCACCTCGGCGAGCGCGGCGTCGACCTCGGCGACCGTGAGGCCGGCCGCGGCGGCCGGAGGCACGGACAGGTCGAAGACCGTGCGCCAGCCCGCGCCGATGCGACCCTGCCGCGGCGTGCCTATGAGGAAGGACACCACCGCGATCACGACGTCGGCCGACGCCGAGCGCAGCAACGCCGACAACGCCTTGACCTTGGCAAGGCGCGACCGGGTCGCCGCCACGGCGGCCGACGTGTCGACTACTTCGGACAGAAGCACGGGTCTCATGGTGCACCCGAGCACTGACAATTTCTCGAGGCTCGGGTTAGGCTGACCGCGACGACCGTTCTACCTGGGGGTTTTCCGAATCATGCGTGTTTTCAAGATCGTTGCTGCCGCCCTGCTGTTCGCCGCCGTCGCGGCACTCGCGGGGCCCGGCACCAGCGACCGGGAGCACATCATGAGCGTCGACAGCACGAACGCGCGCGAGCACATCCTCTAGGCCACGGCGACCTTCGCGATCTCCCTGACCGCCTCCCGCAGGCGGTCAGGCGTGAGCGACGCGTACCCCAGCACCAAACCGGGCCATGTCGGCGTGCGCGTGTACTGCGCCAACGCCCAGACGTGCACACCACGCTCCTCAAGCCTGCTCTTCAGCGCGAGGTCGTCCGTCCCGTCAGGCATGCGCAACACCACGTGCAGACCGGCCGCAACGCCGATGGACTGCCATGCGGGCAAATGTTCCGCAACGGCTTCCAACAACGCGTCCCGCCTCTTCCGGTAGAGCGCGCGCGTACGGCGTAGATGCCGGTCATAGCCGCCTGTCCGCAACATGTGCGCGAACGCGGCCTGAGGGATCGTGCCGGTCCCCATGTCGTTGTACTGCTTGCGTTTCACGATGCCCTCGCGCAGACGTTCGGGCACCACCAGCCATCCGAGCCTGAGCGCGGGCGCCAGAACTTTGCTCGTCGTGCCCTGGTACACCACGTGCTCGGGAGCCAGCGCCTGCAACGCTCCCAGCGCCGGCCTGTCGTACCGGTGCTCGGCGTCGTAGTCGTCCTCGATGATCAACCCGTCCCGCTCACGCGCCCACTCCACGAGCGCACGCCGCCGTTCCGGGTGCAGCACGACGCCCAGCGGGAACTGGTGCGCCGCCGTCACGAGCACCGCACGACAGTCCGTTTTGGACAGAAGATCGACGCGGATCCCCTTGTCGTCCACGGGAACAGGCACGGTGTTCAAACCGTGCGACTGCAACAGGTGCTCGCCACCGAAGTGGCTCGGCTCCTCGATCGCGATGCTGCCGTTCAGGAGCCGCGCGGTGAGCTGCAACCCGTCCGCCGCGCCGTTGGTGATCACCGCGTCCCGTGCCACGACCGCGCGAACCCGTGCCAGGTAGTCGACGATCTCCTTGCGCAGCCCCACGAATCCGGCCGGATCGGGGTAGGCGAGATCGTCGTCGGGCAGCTCGGCGAGCGCGGCGCGATGAGCGGCAACCCACTCGGCACGGGGAAACGCGCCCAGCGCGGGCAGTCCGGGCCGCAGGTTGAACCGCCATCGCTGCGGCGGTTCCGGCACACCGGACGGGCCGGCGGGTCCGAGGCTCGCGACCGTCGTCCCCGAACCGCGCCTGGTGGTGAGGTAGCCCTCCGCGACGAGCTGCGTGTACGCCGACGTCACCGTCCCGCGCGCGACGCCGAGCTGGGCGGCGAGATCACGGCTGGACGGCAGCCGCGTCCCCGGCACGAGCCGCCCGTCCCGGATGGCCCTGCGCAGTTCGACCTCCACCCCGCGACGCCGCTGGTGCCCCGGCAACAGCAGCTCGCGAAAAGTGGTCCAGTTCGTGCTCATTGAAGTGGAGCTTAAACCTGGACCAGTTCAGCGCAAGGCTGAGCGACATGAAAATCGGGGTGGCCGCGGGAGCGACAGCGGCATCGATCGTCGGCGCGTCAGTTCCGGTCACGGGCATGCTGGAGGGCTACCCGGTCCTGACCGGCCAGGCCATGCGTTACGCGCTGGGCGCAGCCGTGTTGTTGCTGGTAGCGCGCCGTCTGCCCATGCCGTCGTGGCGCGACATTCCACCGCTCCTGGGCGTGGTCGCGTCGGGCATGCTCGGCTTCAACGCCCTGCTCATCGCCGCCCAGCAGTACGCGGAACCGGGTTTCGTGGCCGCGGTCATGGGCGGCTCCCCCGTTGCTCTGGCTCTGCTGTCTCGCCAACGAACCGCATCCGCCGTTGTGGGTGCCGTGGTGGTGGCGGCGGGCATCGTGCTGTTGTCCGGCGGCGGGTCGTGGCACGGCCCAGGGCTCGTGCTCGCGTTGCTGACGATGGTCGGCGAGGTGTGCTTCACGCTGTTCGCCGTCGGAGTGGTGCGGCGACTGGGAGTGCTGGGGGTGGCCACGTGGACGTGCCTGCTGGCGACGGTGATCGGCGCGGTTCTCGGCACGTTCGTCGGCGGCTGGCAGGTGCCGGACACCAGGCAGACCTTCGCCCTCGTGCTGCTGGCCGTGGTGGTGACCGCGCTGGCGTTCGGGCTCTGGTACTTCGCCGTGAACCGGCTGGGATCGGACCGCGCCGGCGTGCTCATCGGTCTGATGCCGGTGTCCGGGCTGGCGACATCGGTGTTGTTGGGCCTACAGGAACTCACGCTCGTGTCGGTCGTTGGCGTCAGCACGGTCGCACTCGGGTGCGTCATCGGGCTCCGCAGGGGACCACACCACACACACGACGCTGGCCGGGTACCCCCAAAATCAACAATAGCGAACGGGTCTGACACTCCGGCGGGAGTTGTTGTGCCGTAACGGCTGAACCTTGGGGTTGAGCGGTACGGCGGGCCAGGCTCCCTGTCAGGGCTTGCCGCCGCGGAAGGACGCCATCGCGTCGGCGGCGTCCTTCAGCAGGGAGAGGCGGCCGGTGGCCTGACCGTCGAACGTCGTGAGCAGGGTCAGCACGAACCAGGCGACCGCCGCGACGACGAACGCGCCGCCCATCGGGCCGCTCAGGTTGAGGCCGACGACCTTTGCGCCGAACACGGCCGCCAGTGGGATGAGACCCAGTACCAGGCTGCGGACGGCGTTGCCGAGCACGGCCAGGCGGCGTGGGCCTGGTGGGGCGGTGGGGAGTTCGTCCAGGTTGCCGCGCACGAGCACGTGGATCAGGTTGACGATCTCCGCCTGCAGGTCCGTCCGGGTTTCCCTGCGCGGCAGGACGATCCAGAGGTCGAACGAGCGCAGCCGCTGGGCGCACTGGCGGCATCTCGACCGCCAGGTGTTGCGGCTCAACGGGTTCGTGAGCTGGATCTGTTTCCAGAAGTGTGTTTCGAGCACCACTGCCGCGTTGTCCAGCTTGCGCAGGAGAAGCGACTGGTCGTCGAGTGCGCGCGGGTTGCTCAACGCGTGCGCCAGCGCGAAGAGCTCGGTCAGCAGGGCGAGACGTGGTCGCGCGCGCTGGACGGACCGGGCCTGAAGCCAGTACGCAGGCGCCAGGATCGGGGCCATGAGGCCGAAGAGCACCACCGGGACCAGGCTGAAGCCGGTCAGCGCGATGCGCCACATGTCCGTCGCGATCGTGTCCAGCAGGGCGTCCGCCGAGCCCGACTTGCGCCACAGCAGGTAGAGGCCGCCTGCCGTACCGGCCGTGCCGCAGCCGTAGACAACCACCTGCAGACCGGAGGGCAGTCTTCTCAGGAAAGAGGTCAGGCCGCGGAGTGCCAGGAAGCCGGTGAACCAGCCACCGAAGTAGAACACCGCAGCGAGCCAGCCGGACGAGGCCCTGACATCGAGCTGCACGAACAGAAGAAAGAGCCCGGCGTAGAACAGGATGTTGATCAGTCGTTCCGCGGTGGCGTCGATCCGCCGGTCGCGCGCTTCACGACGCGCCTGCCAGCGGTAGGACTCCCGGTACGCGGCGGCGAGGTCCCGTGCGAGCTCGTCGTCCGCGACCGCGTGCAGCACGGCCTCGCGGTCGCGCAACGCGGTGCGGACGACGTCCCGCACACGGGAACCGGCGCCGAGGTCTGGAAGTCCCACGGCCGCAGGTTCGCGGCCGAACGCTCAGGCGTTACCGATCACCCGAGATCGGGGCCCTGCGAACGCAGGTCGTCCACCTTCGACATCGCGTCCCGCAGCTCGCCGAGCCACGAGTCCGCGTGCTCCCCGACCAGCCGGACAGCCCACGCCAGGGCGTCCGCGCGGGACCGGGCCACGCCTGCGGCCACGAGGGTGTCGAGCACCTGGCGTTCCGGCTGGCGCAGGCGCGTCATCACCGGCACGGCCAGGTGCGTGAACAGCTCTCGGGTGCCGCCCAGGGAGGCTCCCCAGGCGACCTTGCGGCCGTAGCGGTGCTCTGCCTGGCGGGCGATCTCGATGCGCTCGTCGCGCGTCTCCTCGCGCCACCGGGAGATGCGGCCCGACTCGGCCGCGGCGCGGGAGGCGTCGTCGAACTCGCCTTCCAGCGGCGTCAGCGTGCCGATGACCGTGATCTCCTCGCGGTCCACGATCACCTCTGGCGCGCCCGTGAACCAGCCGTCGGGCAGCCTGCCCGTGAACCAGGCCGCCGCGTCGTCCGCCGAGGGCAGGTCAGCCTGCTGCCAACCGCCTCTTCCTCGCCATCCTCGTCCCATGTCACTCACCCCTGATTACATGATTACGTCGTTACCGACGTTACGCCTGCAATCAACTAGCGAGTGTTCGCCGTCAGCGAAGTGACCAGCGCATCCACCGACGCGACAGGCCTGTCGCACACGTAACCGCGGCACACGTAGGCGGCGGGCGCCTCGTCCACCAACGGACGGTCTTCCAGCAACGGCACGGATGCGGGCTCTCCTGCCACGACGACGCCGCCTCCTGGCACATGCGCGACCGCCGCCGCCCACAGCGACGCACGGCGCGGGTCGTCGCCTGCACCGACGACGGCCACCTGCAACGGGCCCGCGACCAGGGCTTCGGCGACGGTCAGCCAGTGGCCTGCGAAACGGGGTGCGCGTGCGGCCAGCAGGCCGGCGCGGGTCACGGCCGCCGAAGCCGCCTCGAAATACCGCGAAGAACGATCAACGCCGGACAGCAGAGAAGCCGCCAGCAGGGCCGCCGCCAGCGAAGACGCACCCGACGGCGACGCGTTGTCGGTGGAGTCGGCTGGGCGGCGCACCAACGTCTCCGCGTCGTCGGCGGTGTCGTAGTAGGCACCGGGTGAATCCGGTACGGCGAAACGAGAGAGAGCGGTGTCCAACAGGCCGCACGCCAGGTCGAGCCAGCGGATCGAGCCCGTCACCTGGTGCAACGCCAGCAGGCCGTCGGCCACGCAGCCGTAGTCCTCCAGCACGCCGAACGAAGGACCCGCGACACCGTCACGAGACGTGCGGAGCAGCCTGCCCTCGACCAGGTGCACCGAGGCCAGCAACGTCGCCGCCTCCGAGGCCGCCGTGATCCACGCGGGCTCACCGAAGAACGCACCGGCCTCAGCCAGCGCCGCGATGGTCGTGCCGTTCCACGCGGCGACCACCTTGTCGTCACGGCCGGGCTGCGGGCGCGCGGCACGAACGGCGAGCAACGCGGCCCTCACGTCCTCCCCCGGCTCCGACACGAACCGCAAGGTCGACTTGCCGTCCTCGAAGTTCGGTTCGGAGGTCACACCAAAGGCCTCAGCCGCAGAACCGAGCTCCTCGAACGACCACACGTAGGTCAGGCCCTCGACGCCCTGAGTGTCCGCGTCCAACGACGCCGCGAACCCGCCCTCCGCAGTCCTCAAATCACGCAACAGGAACGCAGCCGTGTCCCGCGCGACCCGCTCATAGCGCTCAGAACCGGTCACGCGCGTCAGATGCGTGTAGAAGCGAAGCAGCAAAGCGTTGTCGTACAACATCTTCTCGAAGTGCGGCACCACCCACGACGCATCGACGCTGTACCGCGCGAAACCACCGCCGAGCTGGTCGTACATGCCGCCGTTCGCCATCGCGTCGGCCGTCGCGGTCGCCATCGAGATCGCCTCGACCGAACCCGTGCGTTCGTGGTGGCGCAGCAGGAACTCGACCACCATCGACGGCGGGAACTTCGGCGCGCCACCGAATCCTCCGTTGCGCCGGTCGAACTCGCCGAGCAACGACACGACCGCGCCGGACAACGCCTCTTCATCCACAGTGGACGGAGGCAGCGGCGCGGTGTGCCGGGAAATCTCTTCCACCACAGCGGAAGCCGACTCCAGGATCTCGTCGGGGCGCTCGGCCCACGTCGCCGCCACGGCCTGGACGAGCTGCGTGAACGACGGCATGCCCGGCCGCGGCGACGGCGGGTAGTAGGTGCCCGCGTGGAACGGCCGCGCGTCCGGCGTCAGGAACACCGTCATCGGCCATCCGCCTTGGCCCGTCATGGCCTGCGTGACCTCCATGTACACCGCGTCGACGTCCGGACGTTCCTCACGATCCACCTTCACGGACACGAAGTGCTCGTTCACGAACGCGGCGACAGCAGGATCTTCGAACGACTCATGCGCCATCACGTGGCACCAGTGGCAGGCCGCGTAGCCGACGGACAGCAGCACCGGGACGTTGCGCCGTCGCGCCTCCTCGAACGCCTCCTCGCCCCACGGCCACCAGTCGACCGGGTTCTCAGCGTGCTGCAGCAGGTACGGGCTGGTCGCGTCCGCAAGTCGGTTCGCCATGCCTCCACCCTAAATCGCCTGCGGAAACAACGACTCTCGATCAGACTCGACCTCGTGTTGCTCACCATGACCACGACCCACCAGCCGGCGACCGACCTCGGTCACCTGCTGCACAAGCACCCGGACCGGGCTCAGTCCTTCACGACGAGCTCGGGCGTCGCGCACGTCTTCTACCCGAAGGCGACGAACGAGGAATGCACGGTCGCCCTCCTGCTGGAGGTCGACCCCATCGCGCTGGTGCGAGGTCCCGGCAGCACGCTCACGCAATACGTCAACGACCGCCCGTACGCGGCGGGGTCGTTGCTCACGGTCGCGCTCGGCAGCGTGTTCCGCACGGCGATGAACGGCCGCAGCGAGAGCTACCCCGAGCTGGCGAACACGCCGATTCCGCTGGTCATCCGCATTCCCGCGCTGCCGCACCGGCTCGCAGACCGGTTGTTCACGCCGCTCGGCTGGACGGTCGAGATCACCGAACACAGCGAGCGCTACGGCGACGTCACGCTCACCGGCACCGTCCGGCTCAGCGACGCCCTGAAGCACCTCTACGTGCTGCTGCCCGTGCTCGACGGCGGCAAGCACTACTGGGTCGCCGCGGACGAGGTCGACAAGCTGCTCAAGGCCGGTGACGGCTGGCTGTCCCAGCACCCGGACAAGGAGCTGATCACCACCAGGTACCTGGCGCGCAAGCGTCCGTTGATCACCTCTGCCCTGGAACGCCTCGCGGACGTCGACGAGGTCGAGCCGGAGGAGCTCGACAACGCGCTCACCGAACCGAAGATCTCCCTTGCCGCACAGCGCAAAGAGGCCGTGATCAAGGCGCTGAAGCAGGCAGCGGCGCAGCGCGTGCTCGACCTCGGCTGCGGTGGCGGCGCGTTGCTGCGCGAGCTCGTCAAGGACCCCGGATTCACCGAGATCCACGGTGTCGACGTGTCAGCGAAGGCGTTGCAGGAGGCCGCGCGCAAGCTGCACCTCGACCGCATGGACGACCACAGGCGCGAGCGGATCACGTTGCGGCAGTCGGCTTTGACGTACGCGGACACCGCGCTCGCCGGGTACGACGCGGCGGTGCTGATGGAGGTCGTCGAGCACGTCGACCCGTCGCGCCTGCCCGCGCTGGAGCACTCGGTGTTCACCGTCGCACGGCCGCGCACGGTCCTCGTGACCACGCCGAACGTCGAGTACAACCCGCTGTTCGAAACGCTGCCGGAGGGCCAGATGCGGCACTCCGACCACCGTTTCGAATGGACCCGCGCCGAGTTCCAGGAGTGGGCGGACGGCGTCGCCGCACGCCGTGGCTACACCGTGAGTCACGTGCCGATCGGACCGGAGGACGCCGAACGCGGCGCGCCGACCCAGATGGCCGTGTTCACCTCGAAGGGAGGAAAGAACTGATGGAGCTGAAGATCCCCGACCTGTGCCTGGTGGTGCTCGTCGGCGCGTCCGGTTCGGGCAAGTCCACGTTCGCTCGCAGGCACTTCCTCCCCACGCAGGTGCTGTCGAGCGACTACTTCCGAGGGCTCGTGTCCGACGACGAGAACGACCAGTCGGCGTCCGCGGCCGCGTTCGACGTGCTCCACTACGTGGCGGGAAAGCGGCTGGAGGCCGGCAAGGTCACCGTCGTCGACGCCACCAACGTGCAGGCGCCCGACCGCGCCAAGCTGATCGAGGTCGCGAAGAAGGCCAACGTGCTGCCGGTCGCGATCGTGCTCGACACGCCGACCGACGTGTGCCTGAAGCGCAACGCACAGCGCCCGGACCGCGACTTCGGCGCGCACGTCGTGAAGCGGCACCGCTCGGCGCTGCAGCGGTCGTTGAAGTACCTCGGCAAGGAGGGCTTCAAGCGCGTCCACGTGCTGCGCTCCGAGTCCGATGTGGACAGCGCGATCATCGTGTACGAGCGGCTGCTCAACGACCTGCGGCACGAGACCGGCCCGTTCGACGTGATCGGCGACGTGCACGGCTGCCGCGCCGAGCTGGAGGAGCTGCTGACCGAACTGGGCTACCAGGTCCAGCGCGACGACGAGGGCCGTGCGGTCGACGCGATCCCGCCCGGCAATCGCAAGGCGGTCTTCGTCGGCGACCTCGTCGACCGCGGACCGGACACGCCCGGCGTGCTGCGTCTGGTCATGGGCATGGTCGGCAACGGCCACGCCCTGAGCGTGCGCGGAAACCACGAGGAGAAGCTCGTGCGCGCGTTGCGCGGCCACAAGGTGACGGTCCGGCACGGGCTTGAGAAGTCGCTGGAGCAGCTCGCACACGAGTCGGAGGAGTTCCGCCGTGCTGCCACGAAGTTCTGCGACGGCCTGGTGGCGCACTACGTGCTCGATGGCGGCAACCTCGTCGTCGCGCACGCCGGTCTGCCTGAGCGCTACCACGGCCGTGCGTCGGCCAAGGTGCGCAGCTTCGCGCTGTACGGCGACACGACCGGTGAGACCGACGAGTACGGCATGCCGGTGCGCCTGCCGTGGGCGAACGACTACCGCGGCAACGCGATGGTGCTGTACGGGCACGTCCTGGTGCCCGAGGCCGAGTGGATCAACAACACCATGTGCCTGGAAACCGGTGTGGTGTTCGGCGGGAAGCTGACCGCGTTGCGCTACCCGGAGAAGGAGCTCGTCTCCGTCAAGGCGCACGAGGTCTGGTACGAGAACGACCGCCCGCTGGAGACCCTCGTCGTCCAGCGCGAGCCGGACGTCCTGGCGTTGAGCGACGTCACGGGCCTGCGTCGGATCGAGACGTCGCTGCTCGGTGCCGTCACGATCCGCGCGGAGCAGTCCGCTTCGGCGTTGGAGGTCATGAGCCGGTTCGCGATCAACCCGCACGACCTGCTGTACCTGCCGCCGACGATGGCACCGACGGCGACCTCGCAGCGCGACGACGTGCTGGAGCACCCGGACGAGGCCTTCGCCGAGTACCGGGCGGCCGGTGTCGCCCAGGTGATCTGCGAGGAGAAGCACATGGGCTCCCGCGCGGTGTTGTTGGTGCGCAGGGACGGTGGCGCGATCTACACGCGCACCGGCCGTGCGTTCTTCGACGGTGCGCTGGGCGACGAACTGCTCGACCGCGTGCGCGGGGCGGCGAAGCCGTTGTTCGACGAGTTCTCGACGGACTGGCTGCTGATCGACGCCGAGCTGATGCCGTGGAACGCCAAGGCGTCCGGACTGATCCGCGAGCAGTACGCGGCGGTCGGAGCGGCGGCGGGCGGCGCACTTCCGGTCGCGGTCGAAGCACTGGAAACGGCGAAGGCACGTGGCATCGACGTCACGGACCTGCTGGCGCGCACGGCTCAGCGCTCGGCCAACGCCGCGGCCTACCGCGCGGCGTACGAGCGGTACTGCTGGCCGACCGACGGACTGGAGGGCGTGCGGATCGCACCGTTCCAGCTCCTGGCGGTCGAGGGACGGACGTTCCACGACCGTTCGCACCTGTGGCACCTGGAGACGTTGAGCCGGCTCGAAGGTCCGCTGTTCCAGCAGACCCGGCACCTCGTGGTCGACACCGCGGACCCGGCCGCCGGCGTGCGGTGGTGGGAGGAGCTGACCGAGGCGGGAGGTGAGGGAATGGTCGTGAAGCCGCTGGCGAACCTCGGCGGGCGGGTGCAGCCGGGCGTGAAGGTGCGCGGGCGCGAGTACCTGCGGATCATCTACGGCCCCGACTACACGTCGCCGGAGAACCTCTCGCGGCTGCGCAAGCGTTCTCTCGGCCGCAAGCGCGGACTCGCCCTGCGCGAGTACGCCCTGGGCATCGAGGCGCTCGAACGCGTCGCGCGCGGCGAACCGTTGTGGCGCGTGCACGAGTGCATTTTCGGTGTGTTGGCGTTGGAATCGGAACCGGTGGACCCACGACTGTGATTCTCGAAGCGATCATCGGGTCGCACGCCTACGGGCTCGCGACCCCTGATTCCGATGTGGACAGACGCGGTGTGTTCGTCGCGCCCACGGAGGCGTTCTGGCGCCTGGAGAAACCCCCGGCGAGCGTCGAGGGCCCGGAACCGGAACGGCTCAGCTGGGAGGTCGAGCACTTCTGCAAGCTGGGCCTGAAGTCGAACCCGACGGTGCTCGAAACGCTGGTGAGCCCGCTGGTGGAGATCAGCACGCCTCTCGGAGAGGAACTGCGGGACCTGCTGCCCGCGTTCCTCTCCCGGTACGCGGTGCGGGCGTTCACGCGCGCGACGGAGATGCAGCTGTCACGCGCGGGACGCAACCTCAAGCCGAAGCAGCTCATGCACGTCGTGCGGCTGCGGTTGGTGGGCCTGCACCTGCTGCGGACCGGCAGGTACGAGATCACGGCCGACCGCGCGCTGCTGAAGATCCGCGACGGCTCGATGCCGTGGGACGACGCCTTGGCGTGGGCGCACCGGCTCGGTGACGAACTGGCTCACGCCGACGGCCCTCTTCCTGAGGAGCCGGACCGGGTGCGTGTCGAGGACTGGTTGGTTTCGGTGCGCAGGAGGTCGTTGTGAGTTACGAGGTTCCTGAGAAGCTCGACGGGCCGGACCACCTGCCCGCACTCATCGAGGCGAAGGTCCTCGGCGAGCACCGGGGGCTCGCCGGCGTGCCGCACCGGCCTGCTCCCGAACGGCTGGAGGCCGACCTCGCACACCGGCAGGAGGAGCTGAGGGTCGCGCGGGAGACGAGCGACCTCCCCGAACACCCGCCCGCCTTCGAGGCGGTGCACGAGTTCGTGGTCGAGACCCGGCTCGGCTAGTCCTTCTTCTTCTCCTCCGCGGCCTCGTCCGAGGCCGGTGCGGGCTCGTCGAACGACGCCGGCACCCGCTTGAGGTGCTTGTTCATCGACTTGACCAGGAAGAAGACGGCGATGAAGAAGAGGATCAGCAGGACGAGGCCGACCGGGGAGGACTTGCCGAAGTCCTCGCCCTGGCCGCCCTTGTCGTTGTTCGTGTTCGACGGCTGCACGGCGACGAACGCCACCGTGCTTCCGAGGTCGAATTCTGGGGAGAGCACCCCTAGACCTTAACTCCGGCGAACAGGTCGTTCTCCGGCAGCGTCGAGTCCACCTGCGAGCGCACGAGCTCGTACTCCTCGGTCGGCCAGACTTCGCGCTGCAGGTCCTGCGGGATGGCGAACCAGCGGCTGGTCGGGTCGATCTGGGTGGCGTGCGCCTTGAGCGCCTCGTCCCGGATCTCGAAGTAGTCGGCGCACTCGACCTGCGTGGTGACGCGGTCCATCACGTCCGGCCGGTTCGCGTCCCAGTTCGCCAGCCACTCGGTGTACGGCGACTCCATGCCACGAGCCTCCATGGCCTCGTGGAACGCCATCAGCTTCGCACGGGAGAAACCGTGCGAGTAGTAGACCTTCTGCGTTTCCCACGCCTCGCCCAGTGAGGGCTGGAACTCGGGGTCGGCAGCGGCGTCCAGCGCTGCCATCGAGATCTCGTGCGTGCGGATGTGGTCCGGGTGCGGGTAGCCGCCGTTCTCGTCGTAGGTCACGACGACGTGCGGGCGGAACTCGCGGATGACCTGCACCAGCGACGGCACCGACTCCTCCAGCGGCACCAGGGCGAAGCAGCCCTCGGGCAGCGGTGGCTTCGGGTCGCCCTCCGGAAGGCCGGAGTCCTTGAAGCCGAGCCAGCGGTGCTGGATGCCGAGGATCTTGGCCGCGGTGGCCATCTCCTCCCGGCGGATCTCGACCATGTTCTCGAGCACGTCCGGCCTGTCCATCGCCGGGTTCAGAATGCTGCCCGCACCACCGTCGGTACAGGTCACGACCATCACGTCGTGCCCTTCCGCGATGTAGCGGGCCATCGTGGCCGCGCCCTTGCTCGACTCGTCGTCGGGATGTGCGTGCACTGCCATGAGGCGCAGCTTGTCGGCCATGACCCCCGTGGTCCTCCTGTGTGAACGGTCCTGCGACACTCAACAACTGAACGTCGGTCACCATTGTTCCCCAGAGGTTGAGGAGGGCGCGGGAAAGTGGCACAGCGCGCGCTCCCCGAGGGGCGGTACAGCAGGCAGACCCGCAGGCCGCTGGGCAGGTGGGCCCGCTGGGCGTTACTCGCTGTAGCCGTGACCGCAGGTGCCCTGATCGCCTTCGTCGGTTACCGAAATCTCGGCACAAAGCCGATCGAGGCGAAGCAGACAGCGTTCATCATCCTCGGCGACGACAGCGTGAAGGTCAGTTTCGAGGTTTCCCGAGATCAACCGGACCGTCCGGCGGTCTGCATCATTCGGGCCCGATCCAAGGACGGGGACGAGACGGGCAGACGCGAAGTTCTGGTTCCGCCGGGGAATTCCGTCGTCGTCGAGACAACAGTTCTCCGCACCTCGAAGCCGCCGGTCACCGGCGAGGTGTTCGGGTGCTCCTACCAGGTTCCCGCCTACTTGTCCACGAGCTAGCGGCCAAGCGGGTGATCTGCGGTTTAAACGGCGATCTGGGGAACAAATCGCCGTCGCTGAACGTTGTCTTCGTGTTACTATTGCCGCTCAAGCACGGCCCCGGCGCGGGCCGTGTTTTTCCGTTCCGGGCCCCCGGCCCGGGAACTATCTGGGGCACACGTGTGCACCAGAGCAAGACGAGGAGTTGGTGACCGTGAGCGACACCCAGGTGACCTGGCTGACCCAGGAGGCCTACGACCGGCTCAAGGCTGAGCTGGACGAACTCATCGCGTACCGCCCGGTCATGGCTGCAGAGATCAACGCCCGCCGCGAGGAGGGCGACCTCCGCGAGAACGGTGGCTACCACGCGGCTCGTGAGGAGCAGGGCAAGCAGGAGGCGCGGATTCGCCAGCTGCACGAGCTGCTCCAGGCCGCGAAGGTCGGCGAGGCCCCCACCACCAAGGGTGTTGCGGCTCCGGGAACGGTGCTCACGATCCGCTACGAAGGCGACGACGAGACCGAGACCTTCCTCCTGGCGACCCGCGAGGAGGGCGCGCACGGCGAGATGGAGGTCTACTCCCCGTCCTCGCCGCTCGGCAAGGCCCTGAACGGCGCGAAGGACGGCGAGACCGTCGAGTACGAGCTGCCGAACGGCAAGCTCCAGAAGGTCACGCTGATCGAGGCGCTGCCCTACGCCGGGTGATCACCCGGCTCACACAACGTGTCTTGAAATAAGCACAGGGGCGGTCACCCTCGCGGTGGCCGCCCCTTCGCCTTCTTCACGCGTTCCAGGAGCGGCCGCACGCGTGGAGGCACCGGCGTGGACAGAGCGATCGACGTCGAGAGCCGACGCACGTGCGGCACGTCGACGATGTGGTCGACCACGCGCTGCAGGTCCGCGTTCGACCTCGCGACCATCCGCACGAAGAGGTCCCCCTGACCGGTCGTGGCGTGCACCTCGCACACCTCGGGGATCGCGGCCAGGCCCTCGCACACCTCGGCGCGCCTGCCCTGCGCGATCTCGACGACCGCGAACGCCGTCAGCCCGTAGCCCATCGCGCCGAAGTCCAGCGCCGGCGGGAACCCGGTGAGCACGCCGCGTTCGACGAGACGGTCCAGCCGCGCCTGCACCGTTCCGCGGGCGACGCCCAGCCGGCGGGAGCATTCGAGGACGCCGAGACGTGGCTCGTCGGTGAGGAGCAACAGCAGCCTCGCGTCCAGTTCGTCCACCGGCTGGTCAGAGTGCTCACTCTGCTGATCTGAAGGCACAGATCACTATACAAACTGCTCAGCAAAATCGCTGACTGTTGCTCACCCTGTCGGGTCGACTCATGCTGAGAGGCATGACGCAGCAGCTTGACGACGTGAGCTACGACCAGCTCCGGCAGCTCGTGGGCTTGGTCGACTACGACGCGACCAAGGACCCCTTCCCCGTGCGCGCCATGGATGCCGTGGTGTTCGTCGCGGGCAACGCGACCCAGACCGCCTGGCTCTACCAGGTGGCGTTCGGCATGGAGCTCGTGGCCTACGCGGGCCCCGAGACCGGCCAGCGCTCGCACAAGTCGTTCGTGCTGAAGTCGGGCTCGGCCCGCTTCGTGATCCACGGTGGCGTCCAGCCCGGCTCGCCGCTGCTCGACCACCACCGCAAGCACGGCGACGGCGTGGTCGACCTGGCGCTCGAGGTCGGCGACGTCGACCAGTGCATCAAGCACGCCCGCGAGCAGGGCGCGACCGTGCTGGAAGAGCCGCACGACGTGACCGACGAGCACGGCACCGTGCGTCTCGCGGCCATCGCGACCTACGGCGAGACCCGCCACACGCTGGTGGACCGTTCCAAGTACACCGGCCCCTACCTGCCCGGTTACGTCGCGCGGACGTCGTCGGTCAAGCGTCCCGAAGGTGCCCCGAAGCGCCTGTTCCAGGCCGTCGACCACTGCGTCGGCAACGTCGAGCTCGGCAAGATGGACTACTGGGTCGAGTGGTACAACCGCGTCATGGGCTTCGTGAACATGGCGGAGTTCATCGGCGACGACATCGCCACCGACTACTCGGCGCTGATGTCCAAGGTCGTCTCCAACGGCAACCACCGCGTCAAGTTCCCGCTCAACGAGCCGGCGATCGCGAAGAAGAAGTCGCAGATCGACGAGTACCTCGAGTTCTACGAGGGCGCGGGCGTGCAGCACATCGCGCTGGCGACCAACGACATCATCAAGACCGTCTCGGCGATGCGCGACGCGGGGGTCGAGTTCCTCGAGACGCCGGACTCCTACTACGACGACCCGGAGCTGCGTGCCCGGATCGGCGAGGTCCGCGTGCCGATCGAGGTGCTCAAGGAGCACCGCATCCTGGTCGACCGCGACGAGGACGGCTACCTGCTGCAGATCTTCACCAAGCCGATCGGCGACCGCCCGACCGTCTTCTACGAGCTGATCGAGCGGCACGGTTCGCTCGGCTTCGGCAAGGGCAACTTCAAGGCCCTGTTCGAGGCGATCGAGCGGGAGCAGGAGCGACGCGGCAACCTCTGATGGCGTTCCCCCGGTAAGGTGCTTTACGGGGGATACACATCGTGGGGAGGTGGCATGGCACTCGTACGACGCGTGGCCGCGGTGATTCCGCTGGTCGGAGCCGTGACCACGGCTGCGGCACTGACCGGCGCGGCGTTCTTGACCGTGGCTCACGCGGGCTGCGACGAAGCCGGCCGCTTCGTCCGCACCGCCGAGTCGATCGAGTTCGTCGGCGGCTGTGTCAACGGCGCCGATCTACCGTCGGCTCCGACGGCCGAGGCCGAGAACGTCGACAGGTTCGGCGGCTCCAAGAAACCGTAGGCCAGCTCGATGAACGGCGCATTTGTCCACCTGAGGTGGACAAATGCGCCGTTCATGCGTTGGTCAGGGAACGATGCCTTCGTTCGCCGAGGCTGCGGCGTTGAGAAGACGAAAGGCCCTCCCCGGTCGGGAAGGGCCTTTCACCGCGGTCGGACTCAGCCCAGGGCTTCGAGCAGGTCGGCCACCAGGTCGTCGCCGGACTCGATGCCCACGGAGACTCGGACCAGGTCGGCCGGCACCTCGAGCATCGAACCCGCCGTGGAGGCGTGGGTCATCTTGCCGGGGTGCTCGATCAGCGACTCGACGCCGCCCAGCGACTCCGCCAGCGTGAAGAGCTTGGTGCGGGCGCAGACCTCGAGCGCCGCCTCCTCGCCACCCTCGACGAGGAACGACACCATGCCGCCGAACCGGCGCATCTGCTTGGCCGCGACGACGTGGCCGGGGTGCGACTCCAGGCCGGGGTAGATGACCTTCTTCACGCGCGGGTGCCGCGTCAGGGCCTCCGCCACCAGCTCGGCGTTGTCGGAGTGCTTCTCCATGCGCAGCTCAAGGGTCTTGATGCCGCGCAACGTCAGGTACGCGTCGAACGGTCCGGGCACCGCGCCCGCGCCGTTCTGCAGGAACCCGAACGCCGCGTCGATCTCCTCGTCCGAGGTGATCAGGGCACCGCCGACGACGTCGGAGTGGCCGCCGACGTACTTGGTCGTCGAGTGCAGCACCACGTCCGCGCCCAGCTCCAGCGGCGTCTGCAGCGCGGGCGAGGCGAACGTGTTGTCCACGACCAGCTTCGCGCCGGCCTCGTGGGCGACGGAGGCGATGGCCGCGATGTCACCGATGTTCAGCAACGGGTTCGTCGGCGTCTCGATCCACACGAGCTTCGTGGCCGGGGTGATCGCGGCGCGGATCGCGTCGACGTCCGAGACCGGCGCCGGCGAGTGGGTGACGCCCCACTTGGAGAAGACCTTGTCGATCAGCCGGAACGTGCCGCCGTACGCGTCGTTCGGGATGACGACGTGGTCGCCGGGCTTGAGGAACGTGCGCAACGCCGCGTCGGTCGCACCCATGCCGGAGGAGAACGCACGGCCGTAGCGGCCGCGTTCGAGCGACGCGAGGCACGTCTCCAGCGCGCGGCGGGTGGGGTTGCCGGTGCGCGAGTACTCGAAGCCCTCACGCAGCCCTCCGACGCCGTCCTGGGCGTACGTGGAGGTCGCGTAGATGGGCACGTTCACCGCACCCGTGGTCGGGTCCGGGTCCTGACCGGCGTGGATCGCCCTGGTCGCGAAGCCGTAGGGGGTGCTCATGTTCGAAGAGTACTCACCCATCTGGCGGTCGACGGGAGTAGTCCAAGCAGTGAACCGGCCACCGCGAACACCAGCGTGAACCACACGACGTCCTGCACGTGCAGGAACGCGAACGCCATCACCGGTACGACCGCGCCGAACGGGAACTCCTGCAGGATCGCGACCAGCACGATGCCCGCCACCACGACCGCGCCCACGGGGAGGAGGAACCTGCCGAAGCCCACACGCAGGCACAACAACAACCCGCCGCACAGCAGCAGCACGGCCGCGAGCGCCTGCAACGCGAGCAGGACCAGCGGGGTCACCGCGTCGATCAGCAGACCGAACGTCCCGCCGATCTGGACCAGCGCCCAGATCGTGCCGATCAGGACGAAGAGACCGGCCAGCACTCCCGAGATGCCACCGAGCACGCCCGTCACGCCACTCGGGCGCGCCGGACCGGGCCTGCCACCAGGCCCCGGATACGAGCCAGCCCCCGGCCACTGGGTGGCCGGGGGCTGGTACGGCTGCTGAGGGTTCACCAACCCTGCTGCTGGCCGCCGTAGCCCTGCTGCGGCGGCTGGCCGTAGCCACCCGGCTGCTGCTGCTGCTGCGGGTACCCACCGGTGCCCGGCTGCTGCTGGTAGCCACCGGTGCCCGGCTGGCCGTAGCCGCCCCCGTACGGGGAGGCCGCCTCCGGGGCGTTGACCACGACGGTGCCGCAGATCTTGTCGGAGTACGTCTGGTTCTTCGGCTTGTTCCACAGCGGCGACAGGTAGTTGATCAACGACCCGATACCGCAGAGCAGACCGAACGCGTAGTTGAGCAGAAGGCGGAGGAAGGCCACACCGCCGCCGGGCGGCTGCTGCGTGTCCTCCTTGATCACCTTGATCTTGGCGACCTTCTTGCCGATCGACTGTCCGGTCGAGCCGCCCTTGAGGACGGTGTTCCAGATGAAGAAGCCGAAGAGGCCGCCGTAGCCGACGATGTAGGCGAGCGCCACGAAGAGACCGGCCGAGGAGGCGTCACCGGTGCTCGCACCGATACCGGCGAAGATCCCGATGATGATGGCCGCGACAACGCCGGGCGCGGCGTAGTCGATCAGACCCGCGACCGCGCGCGGGCCCCACTCGGCGTAGCCGGTGGGAGGCGCCGGCGCCATGCCGTAGCCGGGCGCGCCGTAGCCGCCGGGCTGGCCGTACGCCTGCTGCTGCGGCTGGCCGTACGGGTTCGACTGCGGAGCACCGTACGGCTGCTGCGGCTGACCGTAGGGCTGCTGCTGCGGCTGGCCGTACGGGTTGGACTGCGGCGCACCGTAGGGCTGCTGCTGCGGCTGCCCGTACGGGTTCGACTGCGGGGCACCGTACGCGGGCGGCTGCTGGGCGGGGAAACCGCCAGAGCCGGGTCCCTGTGCCGGGAAGCCGCCCGAACCGTGGGCTGCCGCTGGCGGCACCTGGCCGGGGCTGACGACCTGGGTGGCGTCCGCGTTCTGCTGCGGTGCTGCGGGAGCCTGACCAGGCGAGACGACCTGCGTCGCGTCCGGGTTCGGGTTCGCCGCGGACGGCTGCCCACCCCCCGGGACGATCTGCGTGGCGTCCGCGTTGGGCTCCTGCGGCTGACCGCCGAACTGGTTTCCTGGCGGCTGCGGAGCGTTCATCCGGTTTCCAACCCCCTTGGCTGGTCCGTGCGAGTAAGACTGATGATCTGGGGCGTCACGCTATCGGACGCACCCGGTTCCACGCTCAGCGACCAGCCAAGAACCCCAGAATGTCCTGACGGGTCACCACGCCGGCGGGCTTGCCGTCCTCCAGGACGAGCGCCGCGTCGGCGTGCGAGAGGGCGTTCATCGCGATGCCGACGGGCTCGCCCGCGCCGAGCGTGGGCAGCGGCGGTGACATGTGCTTGTCCAGGCGGTCCGACAGCTGCGCCTTGCCGGTGAACAGGGCGTCGAGCAGGTCGCGCTCGTTCACCGCGCCCGCGACCTCGGCGGCCATGACCGGCGGTTCGGCGTTGACGACCGGCATCTGCGACACGCCGAACTCGCGCAGGATCGCGACGGCGTCACCGACGGTCTCGTTCGGGTGAGCGTGGACGAGGTCGGGCAGCATGCCGCCCTTGCGGCGCAGCACGTCGCCGACGGTCGCGCCGGTCGAGTCCGGCGGGAGGAAGCCGTAGGAGGCCATCCACCGGTCGTTGAAGACCTTCGAGAGGTAGCCGCGGCCGCCGTCGGGGAGGATCACGACCACGACGGCGTCCTCGGGCAGGTCCTTGGCGATGCGCAGCGCCGCGGCGGCCGCCATGCCGCAGGAACCGCCGACGAGCAGGCCTTCCTCGCGGGCGAGGCGGCGGGTGATGTCGAACGAGTCCGCGTCCGAGACCTCGACGATCTGGTCGCAGATGGTCTTGTCGTACGCCTCCGGCCAGAAGTCCTCGCCGACGCCCTCGACCAGGTACGGACGACCGGTGCCGCCCGAGTACACCGAGCCCTCTGGGTCCGCGCCGATGATCTTCACCGCGCCGTCCGAGACCTCCTTGAGGTAGCGGCCGGTGCCGGAGATCGTGCCGCCGGTGCCGACGCCCGCGACGAAGTGCGTGATCTTGCCCTCGGTCTGGCGCCAGATCTCGGGGCCGGTCTGGTGGTAGTGGCTCGCCGGGTTCTCCGGGTTGGAGTACTGGTTCGGCTTCCACGCGCCGGGGATCTCGCGGACCAGCCGGTCGGAGACGTTGTAGTACGAGTCGGGGTGCTCGGGCGCGACGGCGGTCGGGCAGACCACGACCTCGGCGCCGTAGGCCTTGAGGACGTTGCGCTTGTCCTCGCTGACCTTGTCCGGGCAGACGAAGACGCACTTGTAGCCCTTGCGCTGGGCGACCAGGGCGAGGCCGACGCCGGTGTTGCCGGACGTGGGCTCGACGATCGTGCCGCCGGGCTGGAGCTCACCCGAGCGCTCGGCCGCCTCGACCATCCGCAGCGCGATGCGGTCCTTCACGCTGCCGCCGGGGTTCAGGTACTCGACCTTGGCCAGCACCGTGGCCTTGATTCCCGAGGTCAGGGAGTTGAGCTTGACCAGCGGCGTGTTGCCGACCAGATCGACGACGTGCTCGACGTACTCCACCGCGTAACTCCCCACTCCCACTCTTCGAGATAGCGAACGAAGCCTAGCTCTAGTGACTGCGGAGGTTAATTCGAACAGCGGTACCGACGATTCACTTCGAAAGGGGGTGTTGCGGATGATCGGACTGAGAACGCTGCGAGCGGTGGCGATGACCGCCGCGACGCTCGGCGGGCTCTCGGGCGCGCTCGTCGGGTTGCTGAACGAGCAGAGCAGACGCGCTCGCGTGGCCATCGGCGTGCTGGAGCACCTCTGGCCCGCCCCGGACGGTGTCTACCTGGACGACGGCGGCGATCCGCTGCGGCTGGCCGTGCTCGGCGACTCGATGGCGGTGGGCGTCGGTGTGACGCATCCCTCGCAGATGCCGGGCGTGCTGCTGGCCCACGCGCTGGCGGAGGAGGCGGCACGGCCGGTGCGGCTCTCGACGTACGCCGTCAGCGGCTCGACCACCCGCGACCTGGTGCGGCAGGTCGACGCCGCCGTGCTGGACGAACCTCAGGTCGCGTTGATCATCATCGGCGCGAACGACGTGACGTCGCGGCTCGGCGTCCGGGAATCCGCTGCACTGCTGGGTGAGCAGGTGCGGAAGCTGCGCGCCATCGGGTGCGGTGTCGTCGTGGGGACCTGCCCGGACCTGGGAACCGTGCGGCCGATCCCGCAGCCGTTGCGGATGGTCGGGCACCAGTACAGCGTGCGGCTCGCGGCGGCCCAGACGGCCGAGGTGTCGCGGTCCGGCGGTGTGCCGGTGTCGCTCGGGAACCTGCTCGCCCCGGAGTTCACCGCGCGGCACGTGGACATGTTCAGCTCCGACCGCTTTCACCCCAGCGCCGTCGGCTACGAGGCCGCGGCGGGCGTGCTGCTCGCACCGTTGTGCCAGGTGGCGGGGCTGTGGCCGGGCTGGGTCGTGTCGTCGTCGCCGGTGCGTTCGGCGGCGGCGCTGGCGGTCCGGACGTCCCGCGTGCCCGCGTGGCTGCAAAGGCGGCACGCCTGAGTTTCGAAATCCCCGTCACGTGCGCTGGCCGGGGTGAGCGGGCGTTAACTACGCTCGACGGCAACCTTGACTCTCAACGAGGAGTTTCGTGATGCCTGAGGCCGTGATCGTCTCCGCTGCCCGTTCCCCCATCGGCCGCGCGGGCAAGGGCTCGCTGAAGGACGTGCGGCCAGACGACCTGGCGGCGCAGATGGTTCGTGCAGCGCTCGACAAGGTCCCCCAGCTCGACCCCGCGCAGATCGACGACCTGATGCTCGGCTGCGGCCTGCCCGGCGGCGAGCAGGGCTTCAACATGGCGCGCGTCGTGTCCGTGCTGCTGGGCCAGGACAACCTGCCCGGCACCACCGTCACCCGGTACTGCGCCTCGTCGCTGCAGACCACGCGCATGGCCCTGCACGCCATCAAGGCGGGCGAGGGCGACGTGTTCATCTCGGCCGGCGTCGAGACCGTGTCGCGGTTCGCCAAGGGCAGCTCCGACTCGTGGCCCGACACCCACAACCCGCTGTTCGCCGACGCCGAGGCGCGCACGGCGTCCACCGCCACCACCGGCGCCTCGGAGTGGATCGACCCGCGCACGCTGGACGTCGTGCCGGACGTCTACATCCCGATGGGCCAGACCGCCGAGAACCTGGCGCTGCTCAAGGGCGTGACGCGCCAGGAGATGGACGAGTTCGGCGTCCGCTCGCAGAACCTCGCCGAGAAGGCCATCGCCGACGGCTTCTGGGCCCGCGAGATCACCCCGGTGACGCTGCCCGACGGCACGGTCGTGTCGGCCGACGACGGCCCGCGCGCCGGCGTCACCTACGAGGCCGTCTCGCAGCTCAAGCCCGTCTTCCGCCCCGACGGCCGCATCAACGCCGGCAACTGCTGCCCGCTCAACGACGGCGCCGCGGCCCTCGTGATCATGTCCGACACGAAGGCGCGCGAGCTCGGCATCACCCCGCTCGCCAGGATCGTCTCCACCGGCGTCTCGGGTCTGTCGCCGGAGATCATGGGCCTCGGCCCGGTCGAGGCGTCGAAGCGCGCGCTGGCCCTGGCCGGACTGTCGATCTCCGACATCGACCTCGTGGAGATCAACGAGGCGTTCGCCGCCCAGGTGATCCCGTCCTACCAGGACCTCGGAATCGACATTGATCGTTTGAACGTGAACGGCGGCGCCATCGCCGTCGGCCACCCGTTCGGCATGACGGGTGCGCGAATCACCACGACCTTGATCAATTCCCTGCAGTTCCACGACAAGCAGTTCGGTCTCGAAACCATGTGCGTCGGCGGTGGCCAGGGCATGGCGATGGTGATCGAGCGCCTCAGCTGAGGTTTTTCCTCAAGATCTGCAAATTGACGCTTGCAAGTAGCTCCGCTTCACCCGAACGGAGCTACTTGCCTGCGACCTTTCTGCCGATGAGGTATTTCGTCGCGCAACGGCGTCATCCGGCGAGGGGAAGTCCGTCCCTACCGATGAGCAAGGAGGGTCGGACATGCCGTACGTGTGGTGGCAAAGCGAATACGACTTGCAATGCCATGCCTTCTCCCTCGACCAGGCCAATGGTTCCCGGAGCTTTTACGAGGCCGTCTGCGAGCACTCGGTCCCCGATGAACGGGTTTCGCGTGCTCAGGCGGGCGCCCTGTGCACGACCTGCCTGATCAAGGTGGGTACCGAACTGCCCGACGTGCGGTGGCGCGTCTAGGTGCGTTTCATGCCGGTCGACGCCGGGGCGCTTTCGACGAAACCGTGCCGTTCGTAGAGACGGCGGCCGGGCGGGTCGGCCAGCAGGTTGACGTACGCGTTCGGTGCGTGTTCGTCGATCTTCGCCAGCAACGCGGTCATGATCGCGTCACCGATGCCTTTGCGTTGATGATGCGGTAGAACGGCCATGTCGATGATGTGGAAGTACCAGCCGCCGTCGCTGATCACGCGGCCCATGCCGGCGGTTTCGCCTGATTCCACGTGAATGACGCGTGCGCAGGCCCAGGCACCGTTCGCGCCGTTCTCGGCCTCTTCGCGAGTCCGTTCGCTGAGCCCCGCCTCCTTGCGCAGGCGCAGGTAGTCGTCGACGGACGGCGGTGCCATCTCCAGGCGGTACGCGTGATCCACGACGTCACCCTACAAACGCCGAAGGGCGCCCCGCCGAAGCGGAGCGCCCTCCGAACCCACCTGCGGGACGTCAGTCCGAGTTGAAGTACGACAGCAGGCGCAGGATCTCGGTGTACAGCCACACCAGGGTGACCGTGAGACCGAACGCGATCTGCCACGCGAACTTGGCCGGCACACCGGCCCGGATCGCCTGGTCGGCGGCGTCGAAGTCGATCAGGAAGCTGAACGCCGCGAGGCCGATGCAGACGAGGCTGAAGATGATCGCGAGCGTGCCACCGCTGCGGAGGCCGAGGCCACCGTCGGTGAAGAAGCTCATGATCAGGTTGAACAGCATCAGGACGGCGACGCCGATGATCGCGCCGGTGATCCACTTGGTGAACTTCGGCGTGACGCGGATCGCACCGGTCTTGTAGACCACGAGCATGCCGGCGAAGACACCGATCGTGCCGATGATGGCCTGGCCGATGACCACGACGCCCTGGCCGGGGTTGCCGGTCCAGCGGTCGATCATGGCGCCGATGATCCCGCTGAACGCGCCGAGGAAGATGCCTTCGACTGCGGCGTAGGCGATGACGAGGGGCGGGCTCGGGTTGCGCTTGAACGTGATGATCAGCGCGAGCACGAGACCGATGATCGCGGCCGGGAACAGCAGTACCCAGGCCTTCATCAGGTAGGTGACGACCGCGGTGGCAGCCACCACGGCCAGCGTGATGCCGGTCTTGGTGACGACGTCGTCGATCGTCATGGGCCGCTCGCTGGTCAGCGGCGGCGGAGCCTGCTGGTAGCCGGCCTGTTCAGGCTGGCCGAAGCCTGCGTAGCCTCCGTACCCGCCGCCTGTCGGCAGGTTACGGAAAGCCGGGTTGCTGCTGGAGCGCACCTGGTCCTCCTGGGGCGTTGCTTTACGCCGTCACGGGTACAACGAGCACGCTTGGTGCCAGGTTCCCCGTCGGTAAAGACGACTTTACCCCCGACGACGATCACACGTGCGCAAATACTGCGCTAACTCCGGAGCGTAGTGAAGTTACGGCGTGTCGCGGCGTGTCCTACACAAAGTGCGTAAGCCCTGTCACATTCCGATCACGTTCACACGGAAAGTAGCGACACACTTCCTCCCTGTGGCGGCTTGTCCCCGATGTGGGGGACCGACAAGCTCGCACGCGGGATTAACACAGGTCAGAGGGGATCAAGATCCAAAATGGGCTGGAAACGTCTGGCCGCCGTGGCGATGGTCTCAGGGCTCGCGCTCCTGACCGTTCCCGCGACGGCGTCAGCGGTCGGCGTCAAGGGCATCGGTCACAACGCGTCAGGGCTCCAGCCCAACGCCACTCCGGGTAGCGAGTGGCACGGGTCATACGTCTGGCAGGAGAAGCACGTGTGGTGCGTGCAGTACGCACTGCCCGCGCCGGACAGCAACGTCGGCTACAAGGAAGGCGACGCGCTGCTCACCAAGGCGGGCAAGGCGCTCGCCCCGGACATCGCGGCGAACATCTCCTACCTCCTCCTCCGCTACTCCACGACGAAGTCGCCGGACGAGGCCGCCGCTCTCGCGCACCTCCTGCACAGCTGGACGTCCGCTCCGGACGGTGCCGTGCGCCTCGACACCACCGACCCGAAGTTCCTCGCCTACGACGCGCCGTTCTACGCCGCGCGGCTGCCGAAGTCCGTCATGGACGCGGTCGCGAGCATGAAGGCCGACGCCGAGGCCAACCGCGGCCCGTGGACCCTCAGCGCCACCGCGCCGAAGGAACCGCTGATCATCGGCGCCGACTCGAACTGGACCGTCGCGCTGACCAAGGCCAACGGCAAGGGCGTGCCGAACGCGCCGATCGCGTACAAGCTCACCGACGCGAAGCTCTTCGACGGCAGCGTCGAGGGCACGGTCACGACGGCCCCCGACGGCGCCCCGGCCGCCATCAAGATCATTCCCACCGGTCCCGAGCCCTCGATCGCGGTCACCGCGGACTCGCCCGCCGACCGGCCGGTCGTGCACCAGCCGATCCAGACGGACAACATGCAGCGCATGGTCACGACCGGTGGCGAGAAGAAGCTCAACGCCGCCGCCAACGGCCAGGCCAAGACCGCGCCCGGCGCCGTGAAGATCACGAAGATCGACTCGGAGACCAAGAAGGCCATCGCCGGCGTCCCCCTGCGCGTGACGGCCAAGGACCAGACGAGCCCCGCCCTCAAGCAGGACGACTCGCCGCTGGTCGGCACGGACGGCAAGCCGCTCGTGCTGCAGACCGGTTCCGACGGCACGGTGGCCGTTCCCGACCTGCGCACCCCGCAGGAGATCTGCCTCGTCGAGGTGACCGCGCCGAAGGGGTACGAGGAGTACTTCGACCCGAAGGCGCCACCGGCCGCGTGCGGCACGCTCGCCGCGGGTCAGACGCTCGCGCTGGAGCTCGTGAACAAGCCCAACAAGCCCGTTGTGCCGAGCACGATTCCGGCGGGTGCGGACGGCAAGACGCCGGTCGCGACCGCGTCGTTCGACACGCAGCTGCGTCCCGGTCTGATGCTCGGGGTGGGTGGCCTGGTGCTGCTAGGCGCGGCGCTGGCAGGCTTCCTGGTGTGGCGCAGGCAGTGAGTCCCAAGGCGTTTCTGACCGGCGTGCTGGTGGCAGGCGTCGCCGCCACCAGCGTGCTGGTCACCAACACCGACACCGAGATCCTCGAAGGACGAGCGATCGCGGACGAGATCCCCGTGGTCGGGCCGGGCCCGGTGGCGGACAGCCTCAGCACCGGCCGCGGCACCGACCTCACCGGTCTGGTCGGCGGGGCGAACACGGCCAACGCCAAGCCCGCCGACCCGGCCGCGCAGGCGCCCGCGCCGCCCAAGGCGGGCCCCGGCTCGGTCCGGCTGCCCGCGGGAGGTTCGGCCACGCTGGTGCGCAAGGAGGTCAAGGACGGCGTGCTGCCCGTGCCCGACGGCATCGGCGAGGCGACCTGGTGGGGCACGGACCTCGCCGGCGCGGAAGGCGCGACGGTGCTCGCCGGGCACGTCGACTGGAAGGGTGCGAAGGGCCCGTTCGCGGAGCTGTGGCAGGCGCAGAACGGCCGCGAGGTCCTGATCACCGACAGCGCGGGCAAGGCGTTCAAGTTCCGCATCAAGCAGATCGAGACGGTCCGCAAGGAAGAACTTCCCGCCCGTGCCGTCGAGTTCTTCGGCCCGCGCGGCCCGCACCGGTTGGTGCTGGTCACCTGCGGCGGCACGTGGATCGGCGGACAGCAGGGGTACGAGGCGAACCGAGTGGTGATCGCCGAACCCGTTGGGTGACCAGTTGCTTCCTCCGCGCAACCCGTTCGGGTGACCAGCCGTCTCCTTAAGTGTGAAACGGTGGGGATGGTTGACCACGGGTCTGGCGCTGGGGCTGGTTCTTGCGATGGTGATGACCCTCGGGTCGCGCAAGGAGCCGGAGACCCAGGCGGAATCCGGTCCGTTGCCGATGGCACCGCGACTGCCCGCCCCCAAGGACGCCGGACCGACACCGACGGTGCCCGCTCCCACCCCCGAGCAGATCCAGAAGCAGCCGTGGATGCACAAGCTCGCGCCGGGTGAGAAGCCGCCGCAGTTCGTGCTGTTCTCCTTCGACGGCGCGGTGTCCAAGCAGCACTGGGACAAGGTCCTGCCGATCGCGAAGGCCAAGAACGCCCACGTCACCGGTCTTCTGTCGGGCGTGTACATGTTGTCCGACCAGGACAAGATGCAGTACCAGCCGCCGGCCGGACTCAAGCGCGGCGTCTCCGACATCTCGTTCGGCGGCAGCAGGCAGGACATCGCGGCACGCATCGGCTACCTGAACCAGGTGATCGACGAAGGCCACGAGATCGGCACCCACTACAACGGCCACTTCTGCTCCGGCGGCACGCAGCCTTCGGTGGACAAGTGGGACAGCAAGGCGTGGAACGAGGAACTGGCCCAGTTCAAGCAGATCGTCGACAAGGCGCGGGCGGCCGGGTTCAAGCTGCCCGACGGCGCTGTCCGGGGTGGACGGACGCCGTGCCTGGAAGGCAACTGGGACCAGGCTTTTCCCGCGATGGCCGCGAACGGCCTGGTCTACGACACCAGCAAGGTGGCGCTCGGCGTGCAGTGGCCGTCCGTCCAAAACGGACTGTACGAGTTCCCGATGCCCGAGGTGCGGGTTCCGGCGCTCGGCAAGCAGGTCGTGATGATGGACTTCAACCTCTGGTACTCGCTCAACCAGGCCAAGGACGAACCGCAGCGCGCGTCCGAGTTCAGCCAGATCGTCTTCGACACGTACAAGTCGGTGCACCAGGCCGCGCTGAACGGCAACCGCGCGCCGATCGTGGTCGGCAACCACTTCAACGAGTGGAACGGATCGGCGTTCTCGAACGCGATGGAGCAGTTCCTCGAGTACGTGTGCGACAAGCCGGAAACGGTGTGCGCCACCTACACCGAGGTGATCCAGTGGATGCAGCTGCAGGATCCGGCGGTGCTGGACCAGCTCCGCCGGATGCCCGCAGCTCGCAACTAACCCTCACCCGTCCGTGTCTGCTGACTGCACGCGGGGACCCCGCGTGTCGTTGTGGTGCACGGAAGGTCCCCGCGTGCCGTGCAGGAAGCACTCGAACGGGGGACGCTCAGCCGTCGGTGGAGATGATCCGGTCGTCGTTCGAGCTCGGCGAACCGTTGTTGTCCTGGTTGGACGTGCCGAGCCACAACGTGCCGTCCGGCGCGGGAGCCACCGCGCGCACGCGGCCGTAGCTCGTGAACACCGACTGCGGGGTGCCGAGCGAGGTGCCGTTCACCGGGATCTTCCAGACGCGCTTGCCGGTGACCGCGCCGACGTACAGGGCGTTCTTGTAGAACGCGATGCCGGACGGGCCGGCCTGGCTGGTGCTCCAGGTCTTGACCGGGTTGGTCATGCCTGCGGTGCTGCAGTTGCCCTCACAGGTCGGCCAGCCGTAGTTCTTGCCGGCCTCGATGCGATTGATCTCGTCGGTCCTGCTGTTGCCGAACTCGGTGGCGTACGCGGTGTTGCCGACCCACGTGATGCCCTGGACGTTGCGGTGGCCGATCGAGTAGACGACGCTGCCGGCGCGAGGGTTGCCGGCAGCGGCCTTGCCCGCGGTGTCGAAGCGCAACACCTTGCCGCCCAACGAGTTCCAGTTCTGCGCGGTGGACGTGTTCTGTCCGTCACCCGTGGTGGCCCAGAGGAAGCCGTCCGGGCCCCACTCGAGTCCGCCGCCGTTGTGGTAGCGGTTCTTGGGGATCCCGGTGACGATCGGCTGCGGGGTGCCGCCGAGCTGCAGCTTGGCGATGCGGTTGTCGTTCGCCGTCGAGTAGTAGATGAAGACGGAGTTGTCGGTGGCGAAGGTCTTCGACACGGCGAGGCCCAGCAGGCCTCCTTCGCCACCGGTCGTCTGGGCCTGCTCGACCGTGTCCAGCTCGGTCACGGTCGTGCCCTTGATCTTCTTGATCTTGCGGGTGTCCCGCTCGGTGAAGATGCCGCTTCCGTCCGGTAGGAACTCGATGTCCCACGGGATGTCCAGCTTCGTGGCGAGGGTCCGCTCGGCGAGTGCCGAGGGATCGCCCTGAGCCGAGGCCGGCACGACGCAGAGGGTTGCGACTGCGGCAGTGCAGGCTGCCGCGGCTGCGATGCGACGAGCACGCATGTGTGCTCTCCTTTGGTCCGCTCGTGAGTGTCTGCGGCGGCGTTGCAGGGCGTGCCCACCCAAGCACACATCGTGCACACAGGCAAAGGTCCTCCGATGTGTCGAGACGGATGAACGGCGCTTTCGTTCACCTCAGGTGGACAAAAGCGCCGTTCATCGCTTGAAACGTCCACTGGGACGGAGTGCTCATCGGATGATTTTAGGGAACTTTCTGTACGGTCTGGACCTCGACGGGCCGGAGGACATACCGTGTGGTTCGCCGCCGCACCCCACGGAAAGTGCCACGCCTGCCCACGTCGGGCTCGCTGGCCGGAGACCCGAGGAGTTGCGCCATGAACGTTGCAGTCCCCACCACCGAGACGAAGCTTCCCGAGGTCAAGCGCGAGTGGGTGAAGCCCGACTTCCGCGACTTCGAGACGCCGATGGAGGTCACGGCCTACGCGGCCCGCAGCTGACGTTGCTCCGCGCCGGGGTTCCCACCTCCTGCCGGGAGCCCCGGTTCCTCCTGGTGAACCGAGGAGTTTTGCGTCCATGACTGCCGTTGCCCCCGCGGAGTTCGTCGCCGAGCTGCGCGCCCTCGCGCCCCGGTACTGGGACAGCCACCCGTTCCACCTGCGCATGCACGCCGGACAGCTGAGCAAGCACGAGCTGCAGGCGTGGGCCGCGAACCGCTGGTACTACCAGCGCTGCATCGCGCAGAAGGACGCCGCGATCCTCTCCAACTGCCCGTCGCCGGAAATCCGGCGGCAGTGGCGCGAGCGGATCATCTGGCACGACGGCACCCGACCGGGAGAGGGTGGCGCCGAGAACTGGATCCGGCTCGCGGAAGCCGTTGGGCTGACGAGGGAAGAGGTGCTCGACGAACGCCACGTGCTGCCCGGCACGAGGTTCGCCGTCGACGCCTACGTGAACTTCGCGCGCACCAAGCCGTGGGTCGAGGCGATCGCCTCCGGGCTCACCGAGATGTTCTCTGGTGCGTTGATGCGCAGGCGTTTGGCGGCGCTGCGGGAGCAGTACCCGTGGATCGCCGAGGAGGGCTTCGCGTACTTCACCAACCGCATCGAGGCGGTCGCCGGGGAGGGGCGGGCCACTCTGGACATCGTGGTCGAGCACTCGCTGACCCGCGAGCAGCAGCTGGCGGCCGTCGCCGCGTTGTCGTTCAAGTGCGATGTCTTACGCGCCGTGCTGGACGCCGTCGACTACTACTCGGGCAAGGGAAAGCCGTGATCTCGGCCGTCGCGCTGGACGCCGTGCCGCGCATCCGGCGCGGGGTGAAGTGCACGTACGACCAGATCCGTTCCGCGCACGTCGTGCTGTTCCCCGAGGGCGTGCTGGTGCTGAACGAGACAGCTGCTTCCGTCGTGTCGCTTTGTGATGGCGTGCGTTCCGTCGGGGACATCGCTCTCGTCCTGGGTGACGAGTACGACGGTGTCGAGCCCGCGGACATCGCCTCGCTGGTCGCTCGCCTGGTCGAGCGGAGGGTGGTGGACGTCGATGGCTGAGGCTCCCTTCGGCCTGCTGGCCGAGCTGACGCACCGGTGCCCGTTGCAGTGCGGCTACTGCTCGAACCCCGTCGAGCTGGTGCGGCGCGACGCCGAGCTCTCGACCGAGGACTGGCGGCGCGTGTTCGACCAGGCGCGGTCGCTCGGCGCGTTGCAGATCCACCTGTCCGGCGGCGAACCGTTGCTGCGCCCCGACCTGCCCGAGCTGGTGACGCACGCGAACAGCCTCGGCTGCTACGTCAACCTGGTCACGTCGGGCGTGGGCCTGTCCCGGGAAAGGTTGCGGGACCTGGCTTCGCGCGGTGTCGACCACGTGCAGCTCTCGTTGCAGGACGCGACCCGCGAGGGCAACGACCGGATCGCGGGCATCAAGGCGTTCGACCGCAAGGTGCAGGCAGCCGCCTTCATCCGTGACGAAGACCTGCCGCTGACGGTCAACACCGTGCTGCACCGGCAGAACCTCGACAACGTCGCCGGCATCATCGCGATGGCGGAGGAGATGGGCGCCGAGCGCCTGGAGCTCGCCAACACCCAGTACTACGGCTGGGCGTTGCGCAACCGGGCCGTTCTCCTGCCGACGCGCGACCAGCTCGCCGCCGCGGACCCGGTCGTCGCCGCCGCGCAGGAACGGCTGCGCGGGCGGATGGAGATCGTCTACGTCATCGCGGACTACCACGAGGCCCACCCGAAACCGTGCATGTACGGGTGGGGTGCCCGGCAGCTGACGGTCGCACCGAACGGCGACGTCCTCCCCTGCCCCGCCGCCACGGTGATCTCGTCACTGACGATCGAGAACGTGCGGGAGAAGTCCCTGCACGACATCTGGCACGACTCGCCGTCGTTCAACGCCTTCCGCGGCTTCGAGTGGATGCGGGACCCGTGCCGCTCGTGCCCGCGCAAGGAGATCGACTTCGGCGGGTGCCGCTGCCAGGCCTTCCAGCTCACGGGCGACGCCGCCGCGACCGACCCGGTCTGTTCGCTGTCCCCCGCTCGGTCCACTGTGGACCTGATCCTGGAGACAGAGATGGCACCGTCCGAGGTTCCCGCCATGGCCATGAGGAAGATGACTTGAAAGCCGTTCTGCTCGGCACCACGGCAGGCGGTGGCTTCCCCCAGTGGAACTGCGCCTGCGCCCTGTGCGTGCGCGCCCGGTCGGGCTCACTGCCGTCGCGGTCGCAGGACTGCCTCGCGATCAGCGGCAACGGCACGGACTGGTGGCTCGTCAACGCCTCGCCGGACATCCGCGCCCAGATCGCCGGGTGCTCTTTCCTGAACCCCGGCCCCGGCCCGCGCGACACCCCGTTGCGCGGCGCGTTGTTCACCGACGCCGAGCTGGACCACACGCTGGGCCTGCTGACGTTGCGCGGCGGGGCGGGCCTGACGGTGTGGGCGCCCGGCACGGTCCTGCACGCGTTGCGGGACCAGTTCGACCTGCGCACGGTGATCGACGGCTACGCGCCCGTGGCGTGGCGCGAGGTGGACGCGGACTTCGATCTCGGCGGTCTGCGCGTCACCGCGATCCCGATCAGCGGCAAGCGCCCGAAGTACGCCCGCTCGTCCACTGTGGACGGCTACTGGGTGGTGGCGTACCGGTTCCTCGACCCGGTCACAGGGGGCGTCCTGGTCTACGCGCCGTGCCTCGCGTCGTGGCCCGCGGGCTTCGACGAGGTGGTGGCGCAGGCCGACTGCGTGCTGCTCGACGGCACGTTCTACGCGGCCTCCGAGATGGGTTCGGCGACGGGCAGCTCGTCCGGCCAGGCCGCGATGGGGCACCTGCCGATCACGGCCAGTCTGCCCGAGCTGCGGCGGTTTCCCGACGTGCGGCGGATCTACACGCACCTCAACAACACCAACCCGGTGCTGGATCCGTCGTCGCCGGAGTCGTTGAAGCTGCGGGAGGCAGGCGTCGAGGTTCCGCTCGACGGCACGGTGATCGAGCTCTAGATCGGCCAGAATCGGCGGATGTCCTACGTGATCGGCGGACGTCCGGTGGCCGACCGGATCGTCGCGGAGCTGCCCTCCTTCGCGCGGCAGGTGATCGCGGCGCTGGTCGAGCGCGTCCCCGCGTACGCCCAGCTGCCCGCCGAGGAGCTCCAGGGCGACATCTTCCGGGTCGTCGACCACGCGTTGCGCGCCTTCGCCCAGGTGCTCGGGAGCGGTGAGCTGCCGTCGGAGGACGAGTTGCGGTTCCTGCGCGAGTCGGCGGCGCGGCGGGCCGAGGAGGGCGTGCCGATCGACGTGGTGCTCACGGCGTACCACGTGGGCATCCAGGTCGTGTGGGAGTCGCTGGTGCCCGAGGCGCGGCCGGAGGAGGTCGGGGAGGTGCTGGCGCTGAACGCGTTGGCGTTGCGGTACCTCCAGCTCGTGACGCCGGTCGTGAGCGCCGGGTACCTCGACGAGCGGCAGACGATGTTCGACGACGAGAGGTCCGCGCGGCACACGTTGCTGGCCGGGTTGCTCGACGGGTCCGTGGAGGCATCCGGACCGCTCGTGGTGCTGGCGCTGCACGTGCCGCCGCACCCCGACGAGCTGCTGGCCGGTGTGGACGCGGCCATCGCCGGGCGGCGGAAGCTCCGCCGGCTGCGGACCGAGCTGGAGCGGCACAGCCGGGAGCCGGTGCTGTCCTCGCTCACCCCGGACGGTGGGATCGCGCTGCTGCCCGGCGAGGACGACCGCGTGGACCGGATCGTCGCGGACGTCGCGAAGGCCGCGGGTGTGCCGATCACGGTGGCGGCGGTCGCGACCCAGCCCTCCGGGGTCGCGGCCGCCGCCGGGCTCGCGCGCGAGGTCCTCGCCGTGGCCGTGCGGTCGGGTCCTGGCCTGTACCGGCTCACCGACGTGCTGCTCGAGTACCAGCTGTCCCGGCCGAGCGCGGCGCTCGGGCCGTTGGCTTCCATTGTGGAACCGTTGACCGAGGAACTGGTGCAGACGCTGGAGGTCTACCTCCGGCGCGGGTCACGGCGTCCTGCCGCGACCGAGCTGCACGTGCACCCGAACACCGTCGACTACCGGCTGCGTCGGGTCGCCGAGCTGACCGGGCTGGACCCGACCCGGATCGAGCACGTCACGCTGCTGACGGCTGCGCTGGCCGCACGGCGCTCGCGACCGTAGTCCCGAACGCCTTCATGCCCGCGGCGTTGGGGTGCAGCGGTGCCGCGATCGTCGTCGGGATCAGGCCTTCGAGGTACCGGTCGGCGGGTTCTGCGCAGATGTCGTGCCCGACGGTCACCGCGGCGAAGTCCACGAACGTCGCACCGCGCTGGGACGCCTCGGCCTTCGCCGTCGCGCTGATCCTGTTCATGACGCTCTGCAGGTAGTCGCCGTCGCGGCCCCAGACCGGCTGACGCGGGTAGCAGCCGCCGGGCCTGATGTACGTGCCGTACCCGGTCACCAGCAGCTTCGCGTTGGGCGAACGGCGCTTGATCTCGTCCAGCGCGGCGCCGAACTCCGGCGCCCACTTCTCCACGGCCGCGGCGAGCTGGTCGGTACCACCGGCGGTGTAGCGGTCCTTGCAGGACAGCCCCGCCGGTTCGGGGAGGAGGTTGATGCAGCTCAACGCGGTCTGGAACAGGCCGATGTCGTTGGCGCCGATCGTCAGCGACACGAGGTCGGTGCTCGGCTTCAACGCGTCGTACTGCGGTGCGACGAAACCGAACTGGCGGCCCGCGAAGTCGTCGGTCTTCGCGCCGGAGCACGTGACGTCGGTGAGCCTCGCGCCGAGCAGCTTCGCCGCGACCTGCGGGTAGTTCTGGTCCGAGCGCAGGCACCACAGCGCCGGGTCCTGGTTCGGGATGAGCGGACCGGCCGCCGCCGAGTCCCCCAGTGCCACGTAGTCGAGGGTGTCGTCCGCCTGTGCTGCGGTTGTTCCGGCGACCAACGTCGCCACGAGCGCCAACCCGGCCACGATGCGCATTCCGAACCTCCAACGTCGCTGTCAGGTCTGCTCATCGTGGTGGTTCTGGTCACTGCCGCGGGTGGGACGCTGCCCAGAGTCAGCCGGACGTGTTTGTGACGGATCACAATGGAGCCGTGACTCCTGGGGATCTTCTCGCTCTGGCCGCACGGTCCTGCGCGGACGCCGCGAAACTGCTGCACGAGCTGCCGGTCGACGTGTCGGCGAAGGGCACGTTCGACCAGGTCAGCTCGGCGGACCTGGAGGTCGAGGCGTTCCTGCGCCGGGTGCTCGTGGCAGCCGTGCCGGAGTCGGCGGTGATCGGAGAGGAGCTCGGATCGTCACGGGCCCCGATCACCTGGTACGTCGACCCGATCGACGGCACCCGCAACTTCGTGCGCGGACTGCCCTTGTCGTGCATCTCGGTGGCCGCGGCCGTCGACGGCGAGCTGGTCGCGGGCTGCGTGCTGGACCCGTTCCGCGACGAGCTGTTCACGGCGGCCGTCGACGTGCCGTTCACGGTCCGCTCGACCGGGCTGGTGATCCCGCCCGGCACCAGTCCGCGGCCGCTCGTGCTGACCGACATCCCGTTGCCCGGCAGCCCGTACCGCGGCGAGATGGACCTGCTGGGCGAGCTGATGGAGGTCGCGGACGTGCGCCGCGTCTACTCCACAGCCCTGTCGCTCGCCTGGGTCGCGGCCGGGCGGGCGGACGCGACGGCGAACCTCGGCATCCACCCGTGGGACGTCGCGGCGGGCGCGGTGCTCGTCCGCTCGTCGGGCGGGGAGTTCCGCGAGATCGGTTCCAACGGGTTCGTGGCGGGCCGGGGTGAGATCGTGTCGTGGCTGGCCGACCGACTGGAGGGTGTCGTCTCGTGATCGATCTCGGCGGCAGGGTCGTGCTGGTCACCGGAGCCGGCGGCACCATCGGCGCGGGCATCGCGGCCCGGTTCGCGGACGCGGGCGCCACGGTCGTCCGCCACCTCGGACGTGCCGACGGCGACCTGCGCACGGACGCCCCGAGGATCGTCGACGAGGCCGTCGCACGGCACGGCAGGCTGGACGCGGTCGTCAACAACGCCGGTGTGCAGCCCGTGGAACCGTTGCCGGACATGACGACCGAGCAGTGGCGGTCCGTCGTGGACACGAACCTGACGGTCCCGTTCGCCGTCACTCAGGCCGCGGTGCGCCACCTGGGCCGCGGCGGTTCGATCACCCACATCGCGTCGATCGAGGGGTCCCACCCGGCGCCCGGCCACGCCCACTACGCCGCCTCGAAGGCCGCGCTGATCATGCACGCGCGTGCGGCGGCGCTGGAGTACGGCCCGCGCGGGATCCGCGTCAACACCGTGTCACCGGGCCTGGTGGCCAGGCCCGGCATCGAGGAGCAGTGGCCGGAGGGCGTCACCCGGTGGCAGGCGGCGGCACCGTTGGGGCGGCTCGGGACGCCGGAGGACATCGGCAACGCGTGCGTGTTCCTCGCCTCGGACCTCGCCTCGTGGATCACCGGCCACGACCTCGTGGTCGACGGCGGCGTCACGGCTCGCCCGACCTGGTAGCCCTACCCAGCAGCGATCGTTAGCAAACATCACTATCCGTGACCCGCGCACGCGCGTACATCAGCGTCCGTTACACCAACAGAGCACAAAGACCTTTCCTCGACCCGCACAAGAACCCCAGGTCAGACGCGATATGTCACCTGGCCACCACTGTGCGTATTAGCTGGCTATGGAATGTGTCAAGTTGGTCACGGACTCAAAAATGACTACCCGGAGTGATAACACGCGCGTCCTCTTCGTCGAATCCTCAACCAGTCGACCTGGACCAGAGGGGGACGGACGACATGACAACCGAGAACCGAGGACTTTCCCGACGGACACTGCTGACCGCCGCGCTGGGAGGTGCCGCGGTGAGCGTCGTGGGACACAGCGTGTTCGCCGGAGTCGCCTCGGCGGCGCCCGGAAGCAAGAAGCTGATCATCGGCAGCGTGGACCACCTGGGCAACGGGATCGTGCAGCTCGCCGACCCGAGTCTGACCGGCCCGTCCACGATCGTCGCCGTCAACGGCCAGCCCAACGGGATCACCGGCTCGCCGGACGGCCTGCGCGCCTACGTGGCAACGGCGTTCGGGCCGGGCCTGAGCGTCGTGGACGTGGACGCCGCCAAGGTCACCGGCGAGATCGCCGTGGGCGGGTTCGCCAACGAGGTGGTGGTCTCACCCGACGGCAAGATCATCTACGTCGCGACCGGGTCGAGCGGTGCCGGTGGTTCCCGCGGGCACGTGGCCGTGGTGGACGCGGCGACCGGCGACGTCCGTGCCCGGATCAACGCGGGACTGTGGCCGCGCTCGCTGGCCTTGACGCCGGACGGCACGCAGCTGTTCGTCGGCGACGAGCGGGCGAAGGGCATCACGATCGTCGACACCGCGAAGAACGCGGTGGCCGGTTCGTTCAGGACCGAGAAGCAGGTGCTCGAACTCGCCATCGACCCCAAGGGCAAGAGCCTCTACGCGGCCTCGTTGCGCGAACTGGTCACGTACGACCTGCGTGGCGGCAAGTCGGGCACGACCGAGCTGGAGGGCGTCCCCTGCGGCCTGGCGGTGCACCCGAACGGAACGTTCGCGGTGGTCAGCCTCTACGCGGGCCGCAACGCCGACTCGCAGCTCGTCACGGTGAACATCGCGTCCAACAAGGTCAGGACGAAGGAGCCCAACGGCAAGGCGAACGGTCCTCTCACGATGAGCAAGGACGGTGACCGCGCGTTCGTGCTGGACAAGAAGAACCGCAAGGTCACGTCCGCGGACACCGCGTCCGGCAAGCCGGACAACTCCCTGTCGACCCCCAACTCGAACACGCCGACCTGCGTCGCGTTCGTCGAGACCGTCTGAGCCGGGAGGAACCCGCGATGCCTTTCTCCATGGCCGTCAAGACCCTGGACTACACCCCGACCTGGCCCACCTACCCGAGCCTGTGGATGGGCGGCTACTGCGGCGCGCCCCGCGGCAACCAGGGCGCGGTCGACCGACGGCTGCGCGCGCAGTGCGTCGTGATCGACGACGGCAACGGCCCCAAGGTCATGCTGCGCGTCGACGTCGTCAGCATCCCGCGCTACGTCCACCAGGCGATCAGGTCCGCCGTGGTGCCGTTGGTGGGCAACAACAACGGCAACTTCCTGATCATCGTCAGCCACACCCACTCCGGCCCGATGATCGGCACGACGAGCCCGAGCCCGTACGTGATGATGAACCTGACGCCCGCGGACATCAGCGCGATCGAGGGCACCACCACGGTGTTCATCGACCAGATGATCACCCTCGTGGAGCAGACGCTCGCAATGAGCCGCACGCCGGTCACCTTGTGGTACAAGGAAGGCGACACGACGATCGGCTACAACCGGGCAGAGGAACCCAACGTCCTCACCACGATCTCCGCGCTGATCGCCCGCCGCACGAGCAACAACAGCCTGTTCACCGTCCTCTTCGGATACGCCTGCCACGCCGTGTCCCGCGGCAACGACAGGGTCTTCTGCAGCGACTACCCCGGTGCCGCGACCGACGTGATCAGCAACGCGCTGGGCGTGCAGGCGTTGTTCTTCCAGGGCGCCGCGGGCGACCAGGAGCCCAACGACCCGCATTCCCCCAGCCAGGTCACCAACCTCGGCACGACACTGGGCAACGCGGTCGTGTCGATGGTGAACTCGGGCGGCTGGAACGCCGTCACCGGTCCGGTCAGCACCTTCTACAACGAGGTCAACCTCCCGCTGACGGTGGACTTCGGCGACCCGGCGGCGGTGATCCGCGCCAGGAACTCGTACAACAACCGGATCGACACCTTCCCGCCGGACGACTTCGCGTACCGCCACGCCGAGGTCATGATCGAGAAGATCAGCGGCCCCGGCCTGCCCAAGGTGTTCCCGATGCCCATCCAGCGCTGGAACCTGGGCGGCCTGAACATCCTCGCGATGTCGCACGAGGTCCTCTCGCAGTACGCGGTGACGTTGCAGAACCAGACCCCGGGCTGGCTCTGGATCATGGCCTACGCCAACGAGACCGAGGGCTACGTCGCGGCCAACGGCGTCCTGCAGGCAGGCGAGGCGAAGCACTTCGGCTACGAGGCCGGTTGGACCGACGACGACCAGATGTCGGGCCCTGGCTCGTGGACGACGTTCTACGCCTGGCCCGCACCGCTGAAGTTCACCCCGAGCGGCGCCGCCGCGGCCGGGACCACCGAGCGTCTGGTTCTCGACGCCTGCACCGCCATGCTGAACCTCTGAGGGGTGGAGTGAGACATGCCAGGACCCAGCACCACGTTGTCGGCCCGCTACGGCCTCGCTCCGGTCTACCCGTGCGACAACGTCGGCGACCTTTACCTGTTCGAACACTCGACGCCGACCACCGGCACGTTCTCCTGGGGCGAGAGCTACCAGGTGGGCGCGGGCTGGCAGGGCCGCGTGCTCGCGGGCCCGAGCGGGTGGATGTTCAGCATCACCACCGGCGGTGAACTGAGACTGTTGCACTACAACGGAACCAACTGGGACCTGTTCAACGGCAGCGAGTACCTCGTGCTCGCCCAGGGCTGGTCCTACACGGCGGCCAACACCCGCTACCGGATCTCGGTGGACGAGGACGGCGTGATCTACACGCTCGACACCCTCGGCAACCTCAAGGCGCACTACTACAACTTCGCGACCCAGCAGTGGGCCGTGCAGGGCGCTCTGCTGGACACCGGGCTGACCCAGTACAACGCGATCGTGGCGACGAGCCGTGGTGTGGTCTACGCGCGCAACGCCGCCGGTGCGATGTACCGCTACTACATCGACTTCTGGTCCGGCGCCACGGCGACGTGGGTCAAGCCCGTCTCCGCGGTCACCACGGGCTGGGCGAACCTGAAGAACCTCAGCTCGGGCGGCGGCGAGACGTTCTACGCCGTCAACCAGAACAACGGCAACCTGCTCTGGTACAGCTACAACCCGGTCGCCAAGACGTGGAAGAACGCCAAGATCATCGGTTACGGCTGGAACAGCGAGCAGGACGTCGTCGTGCAGTCCAACGCGTGCAGCCGGTTCCCGTGGGTCTCCGCCTGCAACTCGTTCGGTCCGCAGGACGGTGGCGCGGTGATCACCCGGCTGAACCAGGTGAAGAAGAACTGAGTCCGTGAGTGGACCGGCGGAGGACCAGCTCCGGCTGCACGAGCCGGCGCCGGTCCACGCCGGTCCGTTCGTTGATGAGCGCGATCAGCAGGTCGACCGCCTCCTCACCGACCCGGTCCGGGCGCAGGCTCACCGCGGTCACGGGCGGGGTCGTCGTCGCGTAGTCCGGGTCCTCGCTGATGCACGCCACCAGCAGGTCCCGCGGCACCCGGAGCCCGTGGTGCCGGGCGGCGGCGAGGATGTTGTGGCCCGAGTCGGAGTAGACGCCGACGACGGCGTCCGGTCGCGGACCGCGGTCGAGCAGCAGGCCGGCCGCGGTCTGCTCGGTCGTGAAGTAGTCGGGCAGCGAGGCGTACCTCTCGACGAGGATCGGCACGTCCCGTTCGGCGCACCAGGACACGTAGGCCTGCTCGACCAGGTGCGGGTACGTGTCGTCGTGCACCGGCAGGGTGAGCGCGATCCGCCGGGCGCCGGCCTGGGCGAGGTGGTCGAGCGCGAGCCGCAGTCCCGCGTCGTGGTCGGCGTCCACCCACGCGTCGCCAGGGCACGGCCGGCACGGTCTGCCCTCGCTGACGATCGGGATGCCGCGTTCCCGCAGGAGGGAACGCACCGGGTCGTCGGCGCGCGGTCCGACGTGGATGACACCGTCCATCGGCGTGCTGAGCCACATCCACGGTGACAACGAACTCGGCATCACCATGAGCATGTAGCCGCGCTCGTGCGCCGCCGCCATCGCGCCCAGCGCCAGCTGTCCGTAGTACGGGATCTCGGTGTACGACACGGGAAGGTCGCCGTACGTCGTCATCGTCAGGCCGAGCACCCCGGTGCTGCCGGACGCCACGGCCCTCGCCGTGCTGGCGGGGGCGTGACCGAGCTCGCGGGCCGCGGCGATCACGCGCTGCCTCGTCGCCTCGGACACCCGTCCGGTGCCGTTGAGAGCGTTCGACACCGTCGCCGTGGAGACCCCGGCCAGTGCGGCCACGGCTCCGAGCGTGGGACGCCGCCAGACATGCGTGGTCTTCAGGTCCATCTCAACAGGCCCGCCCGGCTTGTGGTTAAGACGTTAATCACTCAACCTACCGGCGAACGCGGGTGGGAACGAGTGCTTCATGTGGACAGAGGGGAAGCGGTGGAGGCAAAGATTTCACAGGTGCGGCAACGCACCGCACCTCCGGTCGTCGCGGCGCGGTGGGCGCTGTGGGCGTTCGTCGTCGTCAACCTGGTGATCGTCGAGGTCCTCTTCTTCACCGCCGGAACCGGCAAGAACGAGGTGCTGACGGTCGCCAAGTTCTTCGGCATGCACGCCGCCGTGGTGATGCTGTTCCAACTGCTGCTGGTGGCGCGGCTCCCGTGGCTCGACCGCCGGATCGGCATGGACCGGCTCACGGTCTGGCACCGCTGGGTCGGCTTCACCCTGCTGTGGACCATCCTCACCCACGCCTTCATCGTGGTGCTGGGCTACGCGACGCTCGACAACGCGTCGATGGGCAAGACGTTCCTCGCACTGGCCGGAGTACCGGCCTCGCTGCTCGGCATGTGCGCCGCGCTGATCATCGTCGTGATCGGCACGGTCTCCACCCGATCCGTGCGGCGGCGGCTGCGGTACGAGACGTGGCACGGTCTGCACCTGTTGCTGTACTTGGCGTTGGGCCTGGCGTTCGTCCACCAGCTGCGGGAGACCACGACCTTCAAGTCCTCGCCGTTCGCCCAGATCTACTGGTGGGCCCTGTGGCTGTTCGCGTTCGGCGCGCTCGTCATCGGCCGGATCGTGATGCCCCTGTGGCGCAACGCCTACCACCACTTCGAGGTCGCGGCAGTCGTCCCGGAGTCCGACGACGTGGTGTCGATCCACGTCACCGGCCGCCACCTCGACAAGCTGCCGGCCAGGGCAGGCCAGTTCTGCATCTGGCGCTTCCCCGGCCACAACCACTGGTGGCTCGCAAACCCGTTCTCCCTCTCGGCAGCACCCGACGGCCGCACGTTGCGCCTGACGGCCAAGGCAGTGGGCAAGGTCAGCGCCGGCCTGCGCAACGTCCCGGTGGGAAGCCGAGCGTTCGTCGAAGGCCCGTACGGCGCGTTCACCTCACTGCACCGCACGCGCCCCGGCGCCCTGCTGATCGCCGGCGGGGTGGGCATCACGCCGATCCGAGCCCTTCTGGAGGAGGAACCGGCAGGCGACGTCGTGGTGCTCTACCGCGTCCGCAACGCCGAGGACGCCGTCCTGGCCGACGAGGTGCGCACGCTGGTCTCGGAACGCGGCGGCCGACTGCACCTGCTCACCGGCCGCACGGCGGACAGGCCCTCGCCGTTCGAGCCGGGCAGTCTCCGCACCCTGGTTCCCGACATCGACGAGCGCGACGTGTACGTGTGCGGGCCGCCCGCGATGACCTCGGCGGTGCTCAGCGCGCTGCGCCGGTTGAAGGTGCCTGGGCGGCAGGTGCACTCGGAGCGGTTCGGGCTGGCGTGACTCCTGGCTGAGGTGGACGGGCTCGCTGCTCCGGCGGCGAGCCCCGAAGCGGCGCCATCTCGTGACGAAGACCACATCGTCCGACACGCCGAAGCCGTCCGGCCGCAGACAGGCAACATCACGCCGTTAAACGCACCAAAAGCCCCTGACCTGCAGCTACGACACCGTCCAAGATCACTCGGCTCAGCGTCCACCTGACCGCTGACCAAGATCAACTAGCGGTTACTCTCCGCTGTCTCCCGGTCATCGTTCGGAGGCATCAGACCCAGCCGGAACGACCGCGAAACCGGCTCCAGCGCCACGCAAAATGCCTGCTCAAGCACCACGTGGCGGTACTGCCGCAGATGGTGCCCCCGACGCGGTACGCACTGAATCCTTGCGGGGTCGCACCTGCCGTGAACTGCAGATATCTGCCACCGTTCCGATCACGCATCGCCGTCGGCGCCGTAGCGGTGATGCCCGATGAGGCGCCAGGACTGGTCACTCTGGCTCCAGTGCGCATGTACCGGGCTGGTGGCACTCGGCGCAGCGTATGCGTCGTATCGCCATGGTCGGGAGTTCGCGCTTCGGCACGGCGCCGATGCGACAACCGCGGCGATCTGGCCACTGATCGTGGACGGGCTGCTCACCTCGGCGACGGTCGAGCTGTGGAAGAGCGGTGCCGGCTCCCGTTGGAAGGCGTGGTCGGCCTTCGGGTTCGGCATCGTGCTGTCGCTGTGCGCCAACATCGCCTCGGCTCCCGAACTGACGGCATTCGCAGTCGCGGTTGCTGCCTGCCCGCCGCTGGCCCTGCTGCTCGCAGTCGAACTGCTGAACCACTCGCTCAAGCGCCGCCGAGCCGAGATCTCGACCGAGACCAGCGACGAGACGGCCGAGATCGGCCGGGTGGTGCGTCTCGTAGACGGCTCGCATACGGATCCCGTCCGCGAACCAACCGCTGAAGAGCAGATGTGGGCCTACTTCCAGATCCAGCGCGCCCGCGGCCGCTGGCCGAGTGGTGCCGAACTCGACCGCGTCGCTGGCACCAACAACTATGGCCGAAAACTGCTCCGCCGATGGAAGGAGGAGGGCCACACGAGGGCAGACTGCGCCACACACTGACGATTCAGAGCCACTCGAACGTGTAAACAGCCTCGAAGGTTCCCAACAGACGCTCGGTACAGCTGGAGGACTTCGGACGCGAGACAACATCGCCTAGGCCTGAGCTGGGCCTCGGCACCTGTTCACTATCGTTGCGGCGGGCACTAGCGCTGTCCCACCGGACCACCGTCCCAAGCTGGCACAACGTCCCGCACGCCTTGATGTAGCGAATGCGAGCGGTTGCACGACAGTATCTAGCGTGGTGGACACATCAAGGGCAAAGCGCGCACTTGTCCCGAGCATCGGCGGTCTCGTCGCGGTTTCCGCGTCGCTGAGCGCGATGTCAGGCTGGCCTGACTGGATTGCTGTGGTGAGAACCGCGCGCCCGTACCTGCCGCAAGCATCATTCTTGATAATCGCCGCAATACTGTTCTTTATTGCCGCAAGGCGCCTGATCACCCCGCCCAAAGAAAATTCTCCTGGCACGTTCACTCTCAATTGGTGGACTGTAGCCTTGTGCGGTGCCATCATCGTCATAGTCGGATGGCTGACAACAAGCTGGTTACTCACCGAGGCAAATCGAGCGAAGGATCCCGCAGCCGCCCGTGTTGAAGCAATCAAAACTGGACTAAGCATCGGCGCCGGAACCGGTGGCGTGCTCGCGTTGCTCCTGGCCGTACGGCGTCAATGGCATCAGGAGCTCACTGCAGCGGACACCACTCACGATGCCACAGAAAAAAGGATCACCGAGCTCTACAACAATGCCGTCAATCAGCTTGGCCACGAAAATGCAGCCGTTAGACTTGCTGCTCTATACGCCTTGGAACGTCTCGCTCAGGCCAATCAAAACCACCGCCAGACGGTCGCGGACGTAATCTGCGCGTACTTGCGCATGCCAGTAAACGACCCCGAACCAAAACAGAACAAGAAAGACACTTCCACCAAAGAGGAAATGGACGAAAAGGTTCGCCTTCAGCAAGAGTCAGAAGTTCGAAAGACTGCACAAAGGCTTCTTTGCAAACACCTCAAGTGGCCGCGTTGGAGCAAATTCGCCCCTGTCGACTTCTGGTCGAACATCGACATCGACTTGACGGGAGCGAAATTAGATCACTTCAACTTCGAAAACTGCCGAGCGCGACAAGCACTCTTCAACTCTGCAATATTCACTGGGGAGTCTTTCTTCGTTAGAGCAACTTTCGAAGGCGAGCCATGGGGTAAAAACGGTCCATCCGGCACAGGAGGCGCCTACTTCATCGGAGCAAAGTTCGAAGAAGGAGCAATTTTTGAAGATGCACTATTCTTTGGCGATGCACACTTCAGATCTGCATCATTCAGCAAAGAAGCATACTTTGGCGGTGTGCACTTCCACGGGAAGGCCGAGTTCGATGAAGCCAAGTTCAACCAATACTGCTTATTTGAAGGATCGGAATTCCATGACACGGCAAGCTTCAAAGAAGCCCACTTTAAGGGCCTAGTTTCATTTCAGCCGGAAGGAATTTACGTCGAGAGCACCAGGTTTCGCGATGAAATATTCACCGACTTCAGCGGAGCAATTTTCGACAGTGGCGCACTATTTGAAGGCGTCATCTTCGACGCGAAGGATTCCGGGCGCAGTAACTCCGTAAACGGTGTCTTCTTTGGCGCGACCAGAATTGCCGCAACTAAGAACCCGAAACTGAGGTACTGGCCGGAAGGTTGGAAAGAAAGTCATGATGATCATGACTCTTATGGCACCCTCGTCCCCGCTGACGCCGACCGCGCCGCAGAGCTAGAAAAACAAAAGAACTCCGCATGGCGTCGACCGTAGGAGAATGCATCAACATCTCAAAGAGTTAGACTATCCATATCAGGAATACTCGCCCTGACGGCGGAATAAGCGAATTCTTTACCTCCGCGCGCCGCACCGACAGTCCTGGTTTTACGAAGGGCGCCCACGGCTGTAAGGCGCTTTAGCCGATTGTTGGCATTCTGAGGGCTGATACCGAGCCGTTGAGCGAGGTCATTTGCTTTAAAATCACCTAGCTCCAAGGCTGCATCGAAAGTCTCGGGGAGTGGTGCCGGCCCATCAAGCTTGAGCGTCCCGTCTCTATCAAGGACAACCACTTGGACGTCCCGGCGCTCGAGACAGATGGTGACCGCCTCGGCGTTCTCAACGTTCAAGCCGGTGACCTTGAGCGTCACATCTTGACTTGCGGCATCGAGAGAGGCCAGGAACTTACCGAGGAACTCGTCAGCGAAGCTGATGGTCATCGCCGTCACGTTGGTGAAGTCGATGGTGAGATCGACTCCGGTCTTACCCGCGAGGATCCCCTCAAGCAGGCTGCGACCATCGCGGGCCTTGCTACGCGTAGCGGGGAACTCACCCAGCTGGACGACGTTGAAGACGGCTGCGTGTGTCATGGTTTCTCCGGTTTCATTGTACCGATTGAACCATCTTTACGGGTGTTGCGGAAGTTCGTGGGACAGCCACGCCCAAGTGCCTCGGGTTTGGTCTGGACGAGGGCGACGCGACACGGTTCGAGGCTGATCGCCTGCAGTGACGGTGATCTCACCTGTACCGGAACGAATATGGAAGCGGATCGTGCCGTACTTCCCTCCACCGTCGATGAGATCACCGAGACCGTGGCCTCGTGTGTCCGAGGTGCCCGTAACGCCGTCTTTCAAGGCCTCCTCGAGTGCGTACACATCGGAGTTAAGGTGTTGATGCGCCGGGTTCTGCCGCAGGTGTTGCAAAACTCCGATGCCGTTGTCGCAGACCGCCAACTCCAACCGCGGCTGCTTAGTGGTCGCGCCTGTGTAGGTCTGCGCCGCAATGAAGGCTCCTTCATCGCTCTCCCCGTGCTCGACAGCATTATCGAGAAGCTCGTTGCAGGCTTTTGTTAGAGCTGGCCCAACATCAGGTGGGTAGAACGCTGTGATCAGGTAGCCGACCTTCTCAGCCAGATCGTCCACGGTGGCTCGCGTAAGTGGCGAAACCTCAAGCAAGCGATGCGGTAGATCCACCCGTTTCTCAGGCGCGATGCGGCCCACTATTTGGGTATGCAGAGGCATTCGACGCAGCACGTCCATCCGCTGGAAGTAAGAGGCCGTGTTGGGTTCCCTAGGTAGGCGGAATATTACGGGAATGGCTACCGCGGACGCCCAGTGTGCAATGGCAAGCACGCCAGCCAAGTCCAGCGGACAGACGAAACCGATCTCCCTTGCGTCGATCACCAGAACCTCGGGACCTACCAGGTTCAGCATGGCTGCTGTGGCCAGCGGCTTGTCCCCGATGAGGTTCAGCTCCATGTCTCCAGTCTCCCTGAGGCCCGCGTACACCGACAGTGATCCTTCCGCGATTCGGTTTCACGGAGTACAGTGAAACCGATGATACGCTGATGGTGGTCCGGCGGCATCCGCCAAGCGGGTCCTGAGCAAGGAGGTCCGAGAGATGAGCAACACCAAGCGGCACGTCGTGCCGAACCCTGACGGCGGCTGGGACATCAAGAAGCCCGGTGGACAGCGCTCGAGTGGCCACCACCCCACGCAGCAGCAGGCCGTCGACCGCGCCCGCGAGATCGTCCAGAACGCCGGCGGCGGCGAGGTCGTCACTCATGGCCGCGATGGCCGGATCCGTGACTCCGACACCGTCGCGCCCGCCCGCGACCCGTTTCCCCCACGCGACACCAAGTAGCCGACATCACCACGGCTCGTGAGCCGTCGAGCATCAGCAGGGAGAAGTCAATGACGACCGCAGAAGTCGACACGCAGCACCCCGGTCACGACAACAAGACCGTGACCATCGTGGTCAACACCCGCGAGCACTCGTGGGACCAGAAGGAGATCTCGTTCGAGCAGGTCTTCCAGCTCGCCTACCCCGGTCACCAGCTCGCGGACGGCGAGACCGTGACGATCCAGTACTCACGCGGCCCGAACGAGAAGCCCAAGGGCTCGCTCACTGCCAACCACAGCGTGAAGGTCAAGAACAAGATGGTCTTCGATGTCTACCTCACCACTCGTTCGTGACACCGACCTCGGGCGTCTTCTGGACGACGGCTACGACGTCGTCGTCCGGGAGGGCCACCTGGTTGTTCGCCAAATCCCATACGTCACAACCGAAGCAGCCGTTGCGTACGGCTTCCTCACGTACCCAGTCACGGTTGCTGGCGACCGCATCGTGTCCGGCACCGATCACCGCATCTGGTTCGGCGGCAGTACTCCATGCGACGAGCACGGCCGGCCGATCAAGTGCGCGAACGCGGAAGAACATGCCGTCACCTCCGACATGCGCGCCACATTCATGCTGTCGAGCAAGCCGGGACCCAACGGGTACGCCAGCGAATACGAGAAGGTGACCGCGTACATCCGCATCCTGTCCCACCCAGCCGTCGCGCTAGACGATTCAGTTACCCCGACCCCAGGCGCAGCGTGGCAGGAGGTCGAAGACGACCTGCCCTTCCGCTACCGGGACACCGCCACCGCTCGCGCTGGCTTGGCTGCGCTGAACAAGGTCTTCTTCAACCAGAAGATTGGCGTGGTCGGCACGGGTGGCACGGGCGGCTATGTCGTTGATCTAGTGGCGAAGACACCGGTCGCCGAAATCGCACTGTACGACGGCGACACCTTCGACAACCACAATGCATTTCGGGCACCCGGCGCTGCCGACATCGAGGTTCTTCGTGCTCGACCAAATAAGGCAGAGTATTTCGCGCAGGTGTACGGGCACATGCACACCGGCGTCACCGCCTATCCGGTCTTCATCGATGAAAGCAACCTCACACTGCTCAATGATCGCACTTTTGTCTTTTTGTCGATGGACAACACTTCAGCCAAGCCCGCCATCATCAAACACCTCAGGGAACGAAAGATCCCGTTCATTGATGTAGGAATGGGAGTTGAGGAGATTGACGGAAAGCTCTCGGGCTTGCTTCGCGTAACCCTGGGCCTGCCCGACTCTACCGCCACTGACGCTCAAATCCCAACGAAGCGCGGCGATGTCGACGAGGACGACTACAGCCGCAACATCCAGATCGCAGATCTAAATGCTCTGAATGCAACCTTCGCCGTGGGTAGATGGAAGCGCTGGCTCAGCTTCTACGCAGACGGGTCCAAGGAGACCTCCATGACCTATTCCATCTACGTCAACGAGCTCTCTAACGAGGTTGCCCAGTGACCAAGGAAACTCATCTTCGACCAGAGTTCGTGACATCATTTCCCACTCCCATGGAGCACGGAGTGATGTACGTGTCAATCGAGTACAACAATTGCGGACACCTCTGCGCCTGCGGATGCGGTCGAGAGGTAATTACGCCCTTGTCACCAGCGCAGTGGTCAATCACATACGACGGCGAGAAAATCTCAATATGGCCCTCAGTTGGCAACTGGTCCCTGCCGTGCCAATCCCATTACATCGTGGACCGAGGCAGAATCCGTTGGGCCCGGAGCTTCACTGAACGCGAGATTGAGCGAAACAGGGTGCACGATCGCGCCCTTCTTGAAGGACAATACGGCGGAAACGAAAAACTAGCCGATGAACGGGCCGATTCGGTCGAAACGACCTCAAGCTTCCCCAACTCTGACAGACACCGAGTCGGTACGTGGAAATGGATTCTGAGCCGCGTGCGCCGCCTCATAAGCTGACAACCCTCACGCCGAACCGCCCCTGTTCAGCTCCTTTCCATTTTCTAACAGCTTATGCAGCAGCGGGGGCGGCGCATGCTCAGAGCTTGAATCCATCAGCCTTGGTGTACGCGAGGAAACTGAGCCATGCGCCCGCGCCGACGGCGAATGACCCGCCATCTGGATCCTTGCTGTCGCGCATCGCGGCCTCGGTCTCGCTGACAGCAAGCTCGACACAGTTGTTGTCAGGTGCGGTGTAGCTGGACTTGCGCCACGTCTTCTCAGGGTTCGTCATGTCGCTGGAGTCTCTCCTTGAAGAGTTCAGCCTGCTCGCGGATGATCTTGAGCGACTCTTCGGGCGTGAAGGCCAACTCCTCCGCGATCTCGTTGAACGACTTGCGGAACTTGTCTACGTCAACGTCATTCTCCACCCATCGACCACCTCCCCTGGTCTCCAGGTAGACGACGTCGGGGAAGTCCTCGTCGTCGAAGCTCAGGATGGTCACGCCGTCGATGGCGTAAGCGCCGGCGTCCTCACCGATCACCTGGATCGTCACGTTCGGCAGGGCCGCGGCCGCCATCAGGTGGAGCAACTGCGCGTACATGGCAGCAGGTCCGCCGACTGCACGGCGCAGAGCCGCGATGTCGATCAGGAAATGAGCCTGCAGCGGAGCGTCTCCGTGTAGCCGCATCTGGCGGCTCTGCCGAGCGGCGACGGTGCGGTTGGCGGGAACCTTCGGGTTGACGAACCGGTGCGCCGCTTCGCGGAGCGCGAGCGTGTACTCCGGGACCTGCAACATGCCTGGGATCCAGACCGCTTCCACCTGCTTCAGCTGTGAGGCATCGGCTTCAGCACGGGCGTACGAGCGAGCCGCCTGGTTGTACGCGGCTGGATGTTGGACGCGCGTGCTGTCCTGCTTGGCGTCCTCCCAGTACTCGGTCGCCTTTCGCCGGCGGTCTTCGTCTGCCTCGACGAGGTCGAGGAACAGACCGAGGTCGGCCCAGCCGAGGAGGTTCGTGCCGTTCAAGCACTTGGAGAGGTGCGCCTCGGTCTTCCGGAGCTCGCTCGCGAGGTACCCGAGGTCCTTGCCCGCGTCCTTGCGAAGCTGATCAAGCAGGCGACCCAGCTTGGACTTCCTGTACGTCTTGTCGCTCGGCACCCAGTTGCCTCCTCGCACTACGGCACGCGTGATCACCCTAGCCACGTCGCAGGTCAGGACGTATTCACACGATCCGGGTATCGCATTCGGGGTTAATTAACCCCTACGGTAGGCGCTGTCGACGGGATCCTTGGCCCCTTGCGGGGAGATGACCCGGACGGGCGTGTCCGGTTCAGCTAGCGCGCCACGCCCGAGGATCCCGTCGGCCCAGGTCGATCCCAACGAAGGGTTCCGGTGATGGCGCATCTTGAGGATGTCGTTCCGGTCGTCGTGAACCTGACACGGGCGCAGACGGCAGTGCTCGCGCGAGCCGCTGTGGTGGTCACTTCGGCTCTGGACTGCAGGGAAGCGAACGCCGCGGAGCAAGGACTTCTCTCGTTCCGTCAGGCGGTTGCGCTCGCCTTCGTCAACGACAGGACGTCGAACCCAACCGAGCAGCCGCGGCAGGTTGGGCACTCCCGCCTCCGAGCCAGTTAGCAGCCGAAGGGCGTGCAGCCATGGGCAACCTGGTCTTGTTTTCCGAACTGCGCCGACGACTCGTGGAGCACCTGGACCTCGTGTCACGGATCGCCGCCGAGGGCGACGGTGCGTCCGCGTTGTCGATGGCGAGGCAGGAAGTCCCGCGGCTGGTGGCCGCGCTGCGTGTGTTCGTCGACCAACACCAGCCTGACGAGAACGGCTGTTGCAGGAAGTGCCGGAGCGGGCCGGTCTGGCGAAGGGTGTCGGCGCCCTGCCGCATGTTGCTCGACGTCCATCTTGCCGCCCAGGCGGCGACTGCAACGACGCGCGAACGCGCATGCTGGCAGCCGAAGAGGCATCGGGCATGAGCGTCGGATACGGACTCACGGATCAAGAACAGGCTTGATGGCACATGGCGCTACAACTGGTCGACGGGAGAGCAAGCCTGGAGGTCCGCGCGTTGAGCCGGACTGTGCTGGGCTGGCGGACGAAGCGCGGTTGGTCTCTCACGGAGTTGGGCGATCGGGTCGGGTTCTCGACCGCGAAGCTGTCGCACCTCTGCAGGGCTGCTCAGCGCATTTCTCCGAGTGAGGTCGTGACGATCGGCGCCGTGTGCGGTGCGTCAGACGACGAGATCGAACTCTGTGTCCGTGTCGCGCAGCGGGCCTTGGATCCTCAGATGTGGGATCGGATCAACGGCGATGCGTGGGCACGGCTGACGTGGACGCCGTGGGACGTCATCGCCGAAGCCAGCGAACTGACGATCGTGGCGACCGACGCGCTACCTGAGCTTGTGCGCATCAGCGCGTACCACGATGCCCTTGTCGAGTCCGGCGCAGCGGTGAGCAATCTCGATCTCGATCTGCAACAAGACGCCCTGCGACGCTTGGGATTGGAAGCGAAGGAAGCTGCCCAACCAGGAAGCCCGCGGCTGTTGAGCGTCCGGCTGATCGTGACGGAGTCGGTGCTCAACAGCGGTGCCGGCGGTTCACGAGTGATGGCGGACCAGCTGGAGCACCTGGACGAGCTGAGCGAGCTGCCTGGGTTCGAGCTCCGAATCGTTGACGGTGACGCAGGGCCTTACCTCGGCATGGGTACGCCGTTCACAGTGATGCGGTTCGCCGAGAAGCGCTTTGACGATGTCGTCCTTCTTCGAACTCTGCACGGCGGCGATACCTGGCTTGAGTCCGCCGCGGACCGCGCGCCCTACGAACGCGCCCTAGTTGCACTCGGCGATGTCGTCCGGACCGAGGAGCTGTCCTCGCTCTGGTTGAACGAGACATCGCTACGACTTCGAGATCCGTCGCGAGTTCCAGCACGGCACTTGCAGCTGGTTACCGATCAGGCGAGGAGCTAGGCATGCCGAAGAGGTTCTCCACAGCGCGTGGTCGCGAATTGGGCGGCGGCATACGGGCAGCCATCGCGGGTGCTGGCCTGACCTCGCGTGCAGCCGCCGAGATCATGGACTGGGACGAGGCCAAGGTCTCGGACGTGGTGAACGGCAAGGGTGGCGCCACCCTGATCGAGATCGCTGCACTGCTGGGTGCTTGTCGCGTCAACTCCGACGAACTCGCTCACCTGTTGGCGCTGTACCCCGAGTCGGGAGTCTTGGGCTGGTGGCAGCAGCACGGCGTGTGTTCACCTATCCGGCTTCGCACGGCGGTTGAACACCTCAAGGTGGCGAAGTCGCTGACTTGCTGGCACACGCACATGGTGCCGTTGTTTCTGCAGACGACCGACTACATGCGCGAGGCGCTTCTCGCTTCCGTTACGTCACCCGCAGACGAGCTGGAGGACCGGATGCAGGCCCGGCTCGCGATGCAGAAGCTAATTCGGAACGGCACGAAGTGCAGCTTCTTCATCCACGAGCTGGCTCTGCAGCTCAGGATCGGCGGTGTCGAGGTACAGCTCGGACAGCTGTTGCACCTCATGTTCATGGCGAACCACCCGAACATTCGGATCCGGATCCTGCCGGTCGCGTGTGGCGCGCACGCGGGGCTGGCCGGGCCGTTCACGCTGTTGACCTTCGCGAAGTACGAACCCCTGGTATGGGTTGAGACCGAGAACTCCAGCCTCTTCTCTGAGGCGAAAGACTCCGTCGAAGGCTACGAGACTGTCGTACGTGCACTTGAGCAGGAGAGCCTGGACGAGGCAGGGTCCAAGGATTTGCTTCTCCGTCTGTGCGACGACTTGCGCACGACCGACTGATGTCGAACCGATAACTATCGAAGTTCCTCTGTCCAATCAGGCCTCGAAATCCGGAGTTAAGGGGTGCACGAGCGACTACGGCTCGGCAGCTCCGGAGGGAGGCAGCCATGGACAGCAGTGCGGATGGGTCAGCGCATGGACCTGCGCATGGGGAAGCGGATGCAAGGCGTTCTGAATCCGCTACCCCATCCGCCAATGCTCGAACCCCTCGATCCGCAGGTCAACGGTGGTACCGCGGAGGCTCGGCCGAAAGCCGACTGAGGGGTGACATCAACGGAACTCCCCACATTCGTGGGCGCGGCGGCGGCCGGGCCGGGAGCCCGATGCGTCCCTGTGGTTCCGGCTGGTCGAGCGGGGATCGGCGGATCCTCGCTCTGCTTCACGAGCACAAAGTCCTCACCACCAACCAGATCGCGGCGATCGAGTTCTCGTCGGTGCGGCGCGCACAGGACCGCCTACGGCAGCTGCGCGAGCTCGGCGTGGTGTTCGCGTTCCGCGACTCGTACAGCACTGGCGGCACAAGTCAGACGCGATACGCGCTCGGCTACCGCGGCGCACGACTGATCGCGGCGCAGCGGGCAGCGAAGCCGCCTTCGCCTGGTGCGTACGCGGAACGCTTGGAGCGATTGGGCTTGTGGCCGAAGCTGTCGCACCAGCTCGGCGTCAACGACTTCTTCTGTGGCCTGGCCGCACATGCACGCACGCGACCAGATGCCCGACTCACACAGTGGTGGCCGGAGAAGGTCTGCACGGAATTCTTCTGGAACAAGACCACCAAGCTCCGGCCCGATGCGTACGGCTGCTGGGAAGACCAAGGGCGGCGGGTGCGGTTCTTCCTGGAACACGACACGGGCACCGAACCGCTGTCCAAGGTCGTGGCCAAGCTCAGCGACTACACCGGGTTTCGCACCGACGCGTTCGGCGTTCTGCTGTTCTCCGTCCACTCCTCGCAACGCGAACTGAATCTCCGCTCAGCGCTGCGACAGCACCTCGGCTACGAGAACCCTCGCTTCCTCATCGCAACGTCGTCTCGTAATCACGACCATCCCGACGGTGCAGCCGGGCCGATCTGGGCTACTTGGTCATCACGTGACCAGGTGCAAGAACGGCAGCGGCTGAGTGAGCTACCGCAACGCGGCCCGAACATCGCGCTGCACATGCCACTCAACGGCATTCCGTTCAGTGAGGCGGCATGGGATCCCGAGGATCACGCCATGACTCGCCAGGCCATGGGAGATGAGTGGCGATGGGAATGAACAGCGTTCCTCCGCCTCGAAAACCACCCATTGGTGACACAGAATTCTTGCGCGACAACGGTTCCCGCCTGAACGAGCGGCAGTACAATCAGATACGAAACCGCACGAAGAACTGGGCCTTCTCCGGTCACGTGCACTACGTCAGCGGTGCCGAAGGCGATCGTCTGCGCGGCGAACTGGCCGCCGTGATCAGAGACCTCCTCGACTGGGCTGCCACACAGCGCGCCGAACAGGCCGACGATCAGGAGGCTGCCTGATGAATCAACCGCGGCTGCACGCCGTGCCGTCGGGGCCATCCGGCCTGTCGGATTACGCGGTCTCGCCGCTCGGCATGCCGGTTGCGTTGCTGCGCAACGAAGTTCGAGTGGCGTTCCTGGGGCGGACATCCACCGACGATCAGCAGGATCCACGACAATCCATGCTGCGGCAGCTGGGGAACTGCAAGGCCGCCATCCCCGAGTCGTGGGTGATCGTCGCGCACTTCTACGACGTCGAGTCTGGCCGCATGGAGCTGGACCAGCGCGGGCGCGGCGAGAACTACGAGCGCTACGACATCCCGATCGCTCGTGACGGCGGCGTCGCCGACCTGCTCGACGAGGCCACGCACAAGGGCCGCAGGTTCGATGTCGTGATCTGCGAGAGCGTCTCGCGCGTGGCTCGCCGGACGTTCGAGGGACTGTCGATCGAGCGAGAGCTGGAACGCGCCGAAGTGCCGCTGTTCGCCTCCAACGAGCCGATCACGCTGACCGGCAGCAGGGCACAGCGAATCCTGCAGCGGCGGATCAACCAGTCGGTGGCCGAGTACGAGGTCCTCAACACCTTGGAGCAGTCGTGGGGCGGGTTGTGCACCCACGTGCGCGAAGGCTGAAACATCGGCAAGCCGCCGTACGGCTACAAGGCCAAGACCTACCGCCACCCCAATCCCACCAAAGCCGCCAAGGGCCAGACCAAGACGCGACTGGAGCCTGACGGCGAGAAGGCCGAGACGGTCACCCAGATCGCAACGTGGCGCTATCACGAGGGCCTGGGCTACGGCACGATCGCCGACCGGCTCAACGCGGACCCAGCCAAGTACCCGCCGCCAGAGCCACCGAGCCCGGCGAGAGCGAGGGGTGCTTGGAGCAAGTCCAGCGTCGGCGACCTCCTGAGGAACCCGAAGTACACCGGCTTCCAGGTGTTCAACCGTCGCGCGACGCGCTCGAAGCGAGGCAAGGTCAACTCGCCCGTGCTGTGGGTGTGGTCGAACGAGCCGGTCCACGAGCCGCTGATTCCGAAGTGGATGTTCGACGAGTTGGCCGCGACGAGACAGGCCAAGCGGGGCTCGCGAGACAACGACGAGAAGAACGTCCATCCGATCGCCACACGCACGTACCTGCTCCGCGGCATGGTGTTCGACGCGTGCGGCCGGCGGATGTACGGAAGCTTCCGCCACGACCGCGTCTACTACATGTGCTCAGCGCGCAGTAACAACCGAGGACGGCCCGACAGGTACTCCGGACATGCCGAGGTGGTCTACGTCCGCGAGGATGCGCTCATGGAGGCCATATCGGCCTTCTTCGCAGATCGCGTGTTCGGTCCCGAGCGCCGTGCGCTCCTCGAAGCCGATCTTGCGACAGTTGACGACCGCGCGACTCAAGAACAACAAGCCGAATTGAAGCGCGTCCAACGCACCCTCGACGACATCGAGCGGCGCCAGGCCACGATCCTCCGCCAAGCCCAGGAGGGCGACGACCCGTTCAGCCGCGGGCTGCGGCAGACCTACAACGAACTGGAGGAGCAGAAGCGGGATCTCGTGACGAAGGCCACACCGGTCGACACGCCGGAGCCAAATAAGCCCACTGCCGAGGACGCCGCGCTCCTGGATGCGCTCCCATGCCTCGTCATGAACCTCAGCGAGGCCCCTGACCTGCTGCTACGACGCCTGTTCAAGATCACCCAGCTGAGCGTCCACCTGAACGACGGCCATGATCAACTTCTGGTTACTCTCCGGCTTCCCTCCGAAGCCCTTTCGGAGGTAGCGGGTACCGCCGAAAGGATCGTCGAAGCGATGCCTAGGTCGAGCGAAACGCCTGTTCAGGCACCAGATCCTTGTGCGGATGCAGATGGTGCCCCCGACGGGATTCGAACCCGTACTGTGATCCTTTTAAGGGACCTGCCTCTACCGATTGGGCTACGGGGGCGTGGGGAGCCTAGGCCTTGATCGTCCGCTTGTGTGAGCGGATGGTGATTTCTCGCCCGCACGGCCCATCAGGTTGGACTAGAGCGAGCATCCGGCTAAGGTTCGAACGGACCCGAACATCAGCGTGCCCTCCCCGCCCCGAGCAGCTCCTTGAACCGCAGTGCCACCCAGTCGTGCACGGCCGCGGAGACCGAGTTGTCCCCTGCCCGGTGCTCGAACCAGCGCCAGTCGCAGTTCACGTTGATCTCCAGGAACACGTGGTCACGGCCGGTCACGAGCAGGTCGAACGCCGCCACCTGCACTCGCCAGTGGCGCGCCAGGGCCAGCAGGCGGTCCGACAGGGAAGAAGGCACCGAGGTCGGCGTCACGCGCACGGCGTCGGGGTCCACCCAGAGTTGGGCCGGGTCGAGTTTGTCCACCTGGAACGCGATGCAGCGCTCCCCCACCACGAACACGCGCAGTTCCGTGTCGGACGGGACGTACTCCTGGACGATCACCGGCGCGGGTTCGGGGGCGTCGGAGGCGCGCGAGGTCTCCAGGGGCCGCGGGAAGAGGCCGTGTTGCACGCCTGGACGTGGTTCCAGCAGGTGGCGGCCAGCGGTTTTGACGATGCAATGGGCTCCGCCGGGGCGCGTACGGCCCGGACGCGTCGTCACGGCCGTGCGGGGGACACGGAGGCCGAACGCCGCTGCGTCGGAAAGCTGCGTCAGGCGGTCCAGATGCGTCGAGAAGCGCGACGGGTTCACATGAGCCCAGTCGGAGCGTGAGGACAGCCAGTTGGCCACTGAGGCCCACTGGTCGACCGCGTAGGCGCCGGCCAGGGTTCCCGGCTCCACCGGCACGGCGGAGAGTTCGAAGTGGCGGCGCCAGACGAGCAGGGGGCGCAGCAGCCAGCGGTCCAGCTCGATCAGGGGCTGGTCGGTGTAGACGGAGAGCGGCAGGTCGACGCAGCGGTCGGCGTCGATGCGGGCCATGCGGATGCCGCGTTCGGCCAGTGCGATGGAGAGCTCGTTCATCTCCATGTCGGCGGCGCGCGCCAGCACCAGCACACAGGGTTGAGGATTGCCGTCGCCCTCGTCGACCATGCCGAGGCGGTGCACCTGTTCCTGGAAGTCCAGGCACTTGGGCGGAGAGCGGAAGAGGTAGTCCTGACCCTGGAGCAGCAGAGGTCTGGCAGCCTCGGACGGGGCACCCGGCACCCGCCCGTCAGCCGACCTGCTCAATCGTCCTTCTTGCTGCGGAAACTCTGCCCCGCCTGCGCGTACTCTGCGGCGTACTGCGCCAACGCGGGGTCCTCGATCTCGCCACGACGAAGCTGTGCGGCCAGCTCCTCGAGAGACATCGGGATCACCTCTCTCCCCACACAGGCGAATCACGCATTCAGGTGATGCACCAGCCGTAGTCTCTGGTTCACGTAACGCAATGTCAAGGCAGCCCTCGAAGCTTTACTCCGATTGGGCGCTCAAGTTCGGCCTATGGACCAGCGAAATGCCCCGAACGTGATAACGCTCGGGGCATCTCGCTAAACACGGAGAGTGAGGGTCAGCTCTGGACCGCGCGGTCGAAGTCCGACTTCGGGTCGTTGATCTGGCCGAGAGCGACGATCTCACGGCCGTAGAACAGCGCCTGCGTCCAGTCCATCAGCACGCGCAGCTTGCGGTTCACGGTCGGCATGAACGCCACGTGGTAGCTGCGGTGCATGAACCACGCCGGCAGGCCCTTGAAGCGCAGGCCGAACACGTCCGCCACGCCCTTGTAGAGGCCGAGGCCCGCGACCGAGCCGAGGTACTTGTGGAAGTAGTCCTTCGGCTTCTGGCCGCGCAGCGACGCGACGATGTTCTTGGAGAGCAGCTTCGACTGACGGATGGCGTGCTGCGCGTTCGGCACGCACGTCGCCGTCGGGTCCTCCTCGATGCGCGAGAGGTCCGGCACCGCGGAGCAGTCACCGGCGGCCCACACGCCGTCGAGGCCCTGGACCTGCATGGCGGCGGTGCACCGGACGCGGCCGCGCTCGTCGAGCGGGAGGTCCGTGTTGCGCAGCACCGGGTTCGCCTTCATGCCGGCGGTCCAGATGATCGTGTCGGAGTCGAACTCGGTGCCGTCGTCGAGGATGACGTGGCCGCCCTCGAGCGACTTCACACGGGTGTCGAGGTAGATCTTGATGCCGCGCTTCTCCAGCGCCTCGACGGTCCACGCGCCGAGCTTGGCGGACACCTCGGGCATGATCCGGCCCATCGCCTCGACGAGGACCCAGTTCATCTCCTCGGGCTTGACACCCTCGTAGTACCGAAGCGCATACCGCGTCATGTCCTCGAGCTCGGCGAGCGTCTCGATGCCCGCGAAGCCGCCACCGATCACGACGAAGCTCAGGAGCTTCTTGCGCAGTTCCGCGTTGTTCGTGCTCGCGGCCTGGTCGAGGCGCGACAGCACGTGGTTGCGGACGTAGATCGCCTCGCCGATCGTCTTCATGCCGATGCCGACCTCGGCCAGGCCGGGGATCGGAAGCGTGCGGGAGATCGCACCCAGCGCGGAGACGAGCACGTCGTACTCGATCTCCTCGACGTGGCCGTCCGACAGCTCGGCGGTCACGATCTTGCGCGCGTGCTCGATCTTGGTGACGCGGCCCGTGACGACGTGGCAGCGCTTGAGCACCTTGCGCAGGGGGGCGACGACGTGGCGCGGCTCGATGGAGCCGGCCGCCGCCTCGGGCAGGAAGGGCTGGTAGGTCATGTGCGGCTGCGGGTCGATGACGGTGACCGACGCCTCACCGGAGCGCAGCTTCTTCTGCAGTCCGAGAGCCGTGTACATCCCGACGTACCCACCGCCGACAATGACGATTCGCGTGGGTTGCGACTTCACAGCAGCCATACACATATGGTCGCACCACGACCCGCTTTTTCGCGCGTCCGGAGGGGCCGTTGTGACTACCGTCGCCGGGTGATGCCGAACACCCTCACGGCTGACCTGCACCTTGAGTGAGATTGACCGGTTCTCGCTGAGAGTGTCGATTCAGATCCTCAGCGCGAAGACCATGATCACGGCCGTCAGAGCGCCCAGTCCGAGCAGCTCGACGAGACCGATATCAGGGCCTGATGGGACGAACGCCGCGAAGCCCGCGACAGCGAATGAGATCGCCTGGACAATGGCGAACCGGCGTGCCGGCGCTTTGAGTGAGGCAGCCTCGATTTTCGTTTTCACCGGAACGACCGCCGCGAGCGCGGACGTGAGGTGAACGAGGTGCAACGCCGGAATCATGATCAGCACGCCCAGCCGCAGCGGGTGCCCGTCGCCGAACGCCATCGCGAACGCCGCGTACCCGATCAGCAACGCCGGACCCGCGCTCCCCGGCATCACCGCGGTGACCGCCGTCAGCGCCGCGACGATCACGAGCGGTCCGATGGAGTCGGCCTCCCGGTGAAGGATCAGCGCCACGGGCAGCGCGGCGAGCACGATCGCCAGTCGCATCAGCACTCGGTCGTCACCGCCACCCCGTGCTCGGCCATGCGCCGCAGCCGCAGCCGGTGCTCCGCGGCGATCAGCTCCGCCGCGACCTCGCCCCACGGCGTCTCCGCGTCGGGCTCGAGCGGCAACGGCAGGGTGTTGATCGCCAGCACGACGTGACCGTGTTTGCGCGTCTGCACGGCCAGCTCCGCGATCTCGTCGTCGAGGAACGGCGACAGCAGCACGACAACGCTTCCGTGCGGGAGCTTCCGCAACGCCACGCGCGACGCCCACCCGGCGGCCTGCACACACACGACCAGCTGCGTGCGGATGCGCATCAGGTGCCGCCGCCCGACACCGGAACGAACGTTGAGCTGCGGCCTGCTCAGGTCCATCAACGCCACCCGGTCGCCCTGCCTGAGGTAGCCCGCGGCCATCGACGCCGCCCTGCGCACCGCGCGGTCCAGGCTGCCGCCCGGCCGCGTCGTGGCGCCGTGGTGGGGCGACGACCACTCCGCCACCTTCGCGCTGAGGTCCGTGCGCGTGTCGAGCGCCAGCACGATCTCCGCGTCGGCCTCGGCGTGCCGCTCGCGGACGTGGACCGTGCCGGTGCGGGTGGTGACGCGCCAGTCGATGCGCTTGAGCCGGTCCCCCGGCTGGAACGCCCGGATGTCGCGCAGCTCGGTGGAGTCGCCGGCGCGCGGCGAGCGGTGGATGCCGACCAGGCCGGCGGGCCGCGGCGGCAACGGGCCTGCCGGGTGGTGCTCGACCGGCGGCAGGATCGTGCGGACGTGCTCGGTGCCGACGATCGGGCCGTAGACGTGCATGCCGTCGGGTCCGGCGAAGAGGTGGTCGAGCCGGACGTCGACGCCCGGTCCCCACGCGTCCCGCCTGATCTCCACGGGCAGGTCGGGCGAGCGCACGGGAACCACCTTCGGGCCGCCCGGCAGCTTGACGACCGCCAGCTCCGCGTCCGCGCCGTCGACGTGCGCGACGGTGTGCACGACGCCGGCACCCTCGCCGCGCGGCACCGGGCGCACGCTGACCGTCGGCGTGCCCTTCGGTTTGTTCGTGATCAGCACGGAGAGAACCAGCGGCACGCCGAACAGCACCAGCTCGACCTGGTGCAGGAACATTCCGGCGGCGACCAGTCCGGCACCGAGCCAGACAGCGCGCGAGTACGCGTCCGTGGGGTGCCAGTGCGCGCCGTGCGACCCGGCGATGGCTTCCCTGATCTTGTCCGCTCTGCTCATGAGCTGGGCGGGCCGGGAACCCTGCCGAGCAGGTCGGTGACGACCTGCACCCCGCTGACTCCGGACGTCCACGTCTCCGGCTTCATCACGAGCCGGTGTGCCAGGACGGCCACCGCGCACTCCTTGACGTCCTCCGGCGTCACGTAACCGCGTCCGTCCAATGTGGCCAGAGCGCGGGCGACGAGCACGAGCGCCTGCGCGCCTCGCGGTGAGGCGCCGACCTCGACCGACGGGTGCCGCCGCGTCGCGACGGCCAGATCGACGCAGTACCGCAGGAGATCGTCGTCCACTGTGGTCTTCTCGAGCTCGGCCTGGAGCTCGGCGAGGCGCCCAGGGGCCAGGACCGGCGGAACCTCGGCTTCTTCCTTCTGCCGCGCGATTCGCCGGCGCAGCACCTCGACTTCCTCCTCCGCGGGCGGGTACCCGATGTCGAGCCGCACGAGGAACCTGTCGAGCTGCGCCTCCGGCAACGGGTAGGTGCCCTCGTACTCGACGGGGTTCGAGGTCGCGAGCACGTGGAACGGCTTCGGCAGCGGGAACGTGCGGCCCTCGACCGTGACCTGCCGCTCCTGCATGGCTTCCAGCAGCGCCGACTGGGTCTTGGGCGGCGTGCGGTTGATCTCGTCGGCGAGCAGCAGCCCGGTGAAGACGGGCCCGTGGTGGAACTCGAACTCGCGGCTGCCGGGGTCGTAGAGGAACGACCCGGTGACGTCCGCGGGCAGCAGGTCCGGCGTGCACTGCAGGCGGCGGAAGTCGAGGCTGAGCGCCTGCGCGAGCGACCGCGCGATCAGCGTCTTGCCGAGCCCCGGCACGTCCTCCAGCAGCACGTGCCCGCCGGCCAGCACGGCCGCGAGCGCGAGCCGCACGGTCCGCGTCCGTCCGACGACGACCTTGCCGACCTCGTCGAGGACGGCTTTGGCCTCCACGGACACGGATTCTGGACTGATGCTCACTCGACCCTCCTGAGCCGTTCTGCGAGTTCCTTCGGGTCCGGCATCTCGGACGCGTCGATCCCCAGTCGTGCGAGCCGGGCCTGGAACCGTTCCTCGTAGCGCCGCGGGTTCCCGGCCGCCTCCGCGAGCCTGCTGGCGAGAGTGCTGGCGTGCGCGGTGCTGATCGAGCCGGGCGCAGGCGGGTCCGCGCTCCACACGATGTCGGTGGCTTTGGGCAGCCTCGTGACGAGCACGCCGAACGCGGTGGGCGGCACGGCCAGCGCCGCGGCCCACGCCGGCGAGGCACCGAGCCACCAGATCGCGACGCCGAGGACCACCCCTACGACGAGCGCCAGCACGGTTCTCATGCGAGCTCCCTGACGATGCGACCCAACTCCCGTTGCGCCTCTTCCGCTTGCTCGGCCGTGACGTCCTCGTGCCCGAAGCGCGCCCGTTGGTAGAGATCTTTCAGCACGGCGGCGTCGACGCCGAGCTTCGCGGTGAACTCCGTGGGCGTCTGGTGCGGTTGACGGGGCTCAGCAGCCTCGAGCGCGAGCCAGGCGGCGATCACGGCGTCGCGCGGCGGCCGGTTCGGGTGCTCGGTGAACTCCTGCAGCGCCTTCTCGACGCGCTGGACGACGGCCACCTGCCCGACCTCGAAGCCCTCGATCTCCACGCCTCTGACACCACGACGCCGGCGCCACCGAGGCAGCTCGAGCGCGAGGAGGATCCCGACCAGTCCGAACAGGACGAGCCCGGCGAGCACCAGCAGGTACAACGTGAACGGCAACGCCACCAGGTCCGGCAGGTCCTGCGGTAGCTCCACGTCCAGCGACGGCTCGCGGTTCTCCGGCGGCGGACGGTCGTCGAGCCGGTTGACGAAGGTGACCGGCGACGTGCCGCTGGCCGCGACGACGACGATCAGCAACGCCGCCACCGCCACTCCTGCCCGCCACCACCTCATGCGGGTCAGCGTGACACGGACCGGCGCGGTTCGGATGATCCTTCGCCGAACTCGGCGCCGTCAGACGGGGAAGGGGTAGAAGCTCCAGAGCGGTCGCCGCGGTTCGACGTCGACGAGGTGAGGTGCCACCTTGCGCAGCGCCGCTGACTGTTCGGTGATGCGCTTGCGGACGACGTGTCCGCTTCCACCGCCGGTGGGCACGTCCCGTTCGGGCCCCAGCCCGAGATCGACGTAGAGGTCGGGGAGGCTGACGCTGGCACTCAGCTCGCGCACCCACACCGTGGTGCTGACGCCTCGCTCTCCTCCGTACCAGCTCCACACGCCGATCTCGACGCTCAGCTTCCCGCGCTCGTACCGCAGACCGCCGTGATCGTGGAAACCCTCGGGCTCGACGGTGTGCGGGCCGGTGAACCCGTACTTCTCGACCAGGAACGCGAACGCTGCCGGACCCTCGGTCCACAGCACGTGCGCCGGACTCCGCTTCCCCATCAGCTCACCGTTCCCCCGTCGCTGTGATGATCTTTTGGCTAACTTGCGGTGGTGGCACTGACTGCGAACCTCGAAGAGCGCGAGACCCGGCACTACACCTGCGACTGCTGCCAAGCGCCCATCGAACGCGTGTGGAACTACGTTTACCGCGATGACGTCCCTCATGCGGTGTACTTCGCCAACTCGTACCACCACCGGGACCAGCCCCACGAGACGTGGATCGACGTCATCCTGGGCACCTGGAGCGGGGGCGTGGTCGACGACCACGTGACGTTCGGCTGCCGCGTCGGGCCCGTCGTCGGCAGCCCCGCGCCCGCGGCGACGCTGGTGCAGGCGTGCCTGGACGGATCGAGTGGGCCTGTGCACGGCGCGGTGCTGTCCCGCGAGGTTGGCCTGGCCCATCCGCGGCTGCCGGAGTTCTGGGAGGTCGTCGACTTCGTGCTGGACAACGACCCAACCGTGCACCGGCACCTCTACGCGTCGTGACAGCCGACGTCATCAGCTCGTCAAGCGAACGAACTCCTGCAAGAGGTCGTCAACCACCACCATCGACAACTTGATCTCGTTGGGATCGCTGAAGCCCCGTGGCGAAGTCCGCGGCGCCTGCATGCAGGTACCCAGCCTGTGCGCCAACGAGAACGAGCGCGTCTCGGTGCGGCCCCAGTCCGTCCAGAGCGTCGAGGAGGACCGCCCGCGCCCTGACGTACTCCTAGGAGATCAACTTTCCCAACCTGACTCTCTCGATTCGAGCACTGTCATCAGCTGCTCGGCTTCCTCGGTCGACCTCCCCGGTCCGGTCAGGAGATCCGCGACGACCTGTGCCGGCGACGCGTACTCGATGCCACCGACGAGTCGGGCCTCCGCGTGGACGACATCGTCGTGCGGCCGCATGACCAGAACATTGGTTCCGCGGTCGGCAGTCTTCAGTCCGAGCTGCTTCATCAGCCCGATCGGGTCCTCGGCGTACAAGCTCAGGGAGACGAGAGCGCAACGACCTCGTTCGAAGCCATGACCTTGTAGTCCTGCACCCAGCGTCTCAGCAACAGCCGCTTGCGGACGGCGGTGACAGCTCCGTCATCGCTTCTCGTGATCGCCGCTTCCCGATCCAGCAGTTCGAGGGCCCTCGCGCTTGTCGCCACTCCGACTTGTGCGCGCTCAGCGAGCTCACGAACCCCCACCGGCAACGAGGTCTCGGCGAGTTCCAGCACGACCTTGGCGGCAGCGGAGCCGCGGAGAGACTTGAGCAGGCGGTCCGCGGGGTCCCGGAACGCGCTGCGCTCCGCACCCGTGCGATCGAGGAACACCGCGGGCTCGTCCAGCTTGAGACGCAGGTTTCCGGTCAGGTCGAACCAACCCATGCCGTGCTGTTCCAGCTGTGCACGGGTCGTCGGAGACACGAACGGAGCAACCAGCACCATGCCCCCGACAGGCGCATCACCACCTGAGATCTCGGCCGCATACGCCACGAGCTGCTGGGCAGCTCGCGCGACATCCCTCGGAACAATCACGCCTTTGCATTCGAGCAGGACGGTCGTGACCGTGCCATCCGGCGCACCGATGACGACCTGGGCATCGTGCTCGACCACCCGGTGACCGCCGGAAACGCGCGGCCGCAGGTCGAGACGAACAGACCACGTGACCGGCAGCAGAGACCTGAGCAGCTGCTCGAACGAGCCCAGCAGCTCGACCGTTCCACCTTTTCCGGCGTTCCGCGACAGGAACATGTAACTTCACGGAACAGCTCCAAGCGGACTGCCGACGTCACACAGTCGGTGGGTTCACCGCTCGCCTGAGCACGTCCTGCAGCATCTCCTGCGTCAGCCGTCCGGTGTACGTGTTGTGCGGCGACACGTGGTAGCACCCGATCACCCGCAGCCCACCCGCCTCGACCTCCACCCCGTGCCCGAACTTCGGAGGCCGCGACACCCCCAGCAACGGCAGGAACGCCTTCCACCCGAACCCGCCCAGCACCACCGCGGACCGCAGGTTCGGCATCAACGCGATCTCCTCGCGCAGGAAGTGCGAGCACCGGTCCCGCTCCTCGGTGGTCGGCTTGTTCTCCGGCGGCGCGCACCGCACGGGCGAGGCCATCCGAACGCCGTACAGCTCCATCCCGTCGTCCCGCGCCCACGCGGACGGCTGGGAGGCGAGGCCCACCTCGTACAGCGCCCGAAACAGAAAATCACCGGAAGCGTCGCCGGTGAACATCCGCCCGGTCCGGTTGCCGCCGTGCGCGGCCGGGGCGAGGCCGACGAGGAGCAGGGAGGCGTCCACGGGACCGAAGCCCGGCACGGGTTTGCCCCAGTACTCCTGGTCGCGGAACGCGGCTCGTTTCACCGCGGCGACCGACTCGCGCCACGCGACCAGGCGCGGGCACGCTCGACAGGCCGTTATTCGATCGTCGAGTTCCGTAGTGTTGCTCCCATGTCCGAGGAGAAGACCGAAGAAAAGCCCGCGTCTCCGTCCGATGATCTGGTCACCACCCAGCACAGCATCACCGTCAAGGGCCGCGAGCTGAACTACACCGCGACCGCCGGGCGTGTCGTGCTCAGGGAAGAAGTGCTCAAGGACGGCGTGTTCGAGGGCCACAAGCCCAAGGCCGAGGTGTTCCTGACCGCGTACACGCTCGACGGCGCCGACCCGCTGAAGAGGCCCGTGACGTTCGCCTTCAACGGTGGACCGGGGTCCGCGAGCGTCTGGCTGCACATGGGGCTCCTCGGGCCACGCCGGGTGCTGAGCGGTGACGTCGGCAACCTGACTGCTCCGCCGTACGGGATCGCGGACAACGAGGAGTCGTTGCTCGCCGAGAGCGACCTCGTGTTCATCGACCCGGTGTCGACCGGGTACTCACGGGCCGCGCAGGGCGAGAAGCCCGGCAGCTACCACGGCTACCAGCCGGATGTCGACTCCATCGCCGAGATCATCCGGCTCTGGACCTCGCGCAACGGCCGGTGGATGTCGCCGAAGTTCATCTGCGGCGAGTCGTACGGCACGCTGCGGGCCGCGGGCCTGGCCGAGCAGCTGCAGAAGAAGTACGGCATGTACCTCAACGGACTCATGCTGATCTCCTCGGTGCTGGACTTCGCGACGCTCGAGTTCAACGAGGGCCACGACCTCGGCTACACGCTCTTCCTCCCGACGTACGCGGCCATCGCGCACTACCACGGCCTGCACGGCGACCGGCCGCTCAAGGAGGTGCTCGCGGAGGCCGAGGAGTTCGCGAGCCGCGACTACCCGTACGCCCTCGCGCGCGGCAACCGGCTCTCCGACGTCGAACGCGCCGCGACCATCGAGAAGCTCGCCAGGCTCACGGGTCTGTCCGAGGAGTACGTGGACGCGGTCGACCTGCGCATCGAGCACATCCGGTTCTTCACCGAACTGCTGCGCCGCGACCGCAAGACCGTCGGCCGCATCGACGCCCGCTTCACCGGCTGGGACACGGACTACGGCCGTGAGGGCATCTCCGCGGACCCGTCCATCGACGCGATCGTCGGCCCCTACTCCTCGACGCTCAACCACTACCTGCACGCCGAGCTCGGCTACTCCAACGACCTGCCGTACGAGATCCTCTCGCGGGCCATCGAACAGTGGTCGTACAAGGAGTTCGAGGGCCGCCACGTCACGACGGCGGGCAAGCTCTCGGCGGCGATGCGCGCGAACCCGCACCTCAAGGTCCACGTCGCGTTCGGCTGGTACGACGGCGCCACGCCGTACTTCGCGGCCGAGCACCTCCTCGCGCACCTGCAGATCCCGAAGGAACTCACGGCGAACATCGAGTCGGCCTACTACCCGGCCGGCCACATGATGTACGTGCACGAGCCGTCGCGCGTGCAGCAGTCCGAGGACCTCGCGGCCTTCGTGCGGAACTCGTCCAACACATGATCCTGGACCTGACCGACGACACCGTCCTGCACGAGCTGTGGACGGTGCAGCGGCTGGCTTATGCCGTCGAGGCCGAGCTGATCGGCTTCGACGGCATTCCGCCGTTGCACGAGTCGCTCGAAGAACTGCGGTCGTCCGGCGAGACGTTTCTCGGGCTGTACGACGAGGAAGGTCTCGTGGGGGCGGTGTCGTACCAGCTCGACGGGTCCACTGTGGACATCTGCCGGTTGGTCGTGCACCCGCGGGCCCATCGTCGCGGCATCGCTTCCAAGCTCCTCGACTCGCTGCCGGCCGGGCCGCAGATCGTCAGCACCGGCACGAAGAACGAACCCGCGCTGCGGCTGTACCGGAAGCGCGGGTTCGTCGAGACCGGCGAGTTCGAGGTGGCGCCGGGCGTCACGATCACGAGCCTCAGCAGGCCGTAGCGCTCCGGGCCACCCGATCAGGTGAAGCTGGTCCCGATCTGCGCCTGGCAGCGTCTTGTAGATGTCCGGGAATCATGGTCATCTTCGCCCCCGCAAACAGGAAACGCGGGAAGGGGCGGCTGGGGGATCGCGGGACGGACGGTGTGGCGACTGAGAGGAGATCGGCTGGGCGGCAGGGCGACCGAAACGAGGCCGGCTGGGCGACGGAGCGAGACGAGGTTGGCTGGATGGTGCCGATGGTGGTGGACCGAGCCGCACACAGTCAGGAACACGGTTCGTCGACGACGGTCAGGAACACAGGCCTTCGACGAGTTGAGGGGCCGCACCCGCAGGCACGACCCCTCAACCCCGTAGAACCGGTCAGACGACCGCGCGCTCCTCAGCGAAGTGGCACGCGGCGGGGTGGCCGTCGTTGCGCACGACCAGCTCCGGCACCTCGGTGGCGCAGATGTCCTGCGCCTTCCAGCACCGGGTGCGGAACCGGCAGCCCGACGGCGGGTCGATCGGTGACGGCACGTCGCCGGTCAGGCGGATGACGTCGCGCTGGCCGCGCTGGGTCGGGTCCGGCACCGGCACGGCGGAGAGCAGTGCCTGGGTGTACGGGTGCATCGGGCGCTCGTAGATCTCGTCCTCGGTGCCGATCTCCACGATCTTGCCGAGGTACATCACCGCGACCCGGTTGGACAGGTGGCGCACCACCGACAGGTCGTGGGCGATGAACAGGTAGGAGAGGCCCATCTCCTTCTGCAGCTCGCCCAGCAGGTTCATCACCTGCGCCTGGATCGAGACGTCCAGAGCGGACACCGGCTCGTCGCACACGATCACCTTGGGCTTCAACGCCAACGCACGCGCGATGCCGATGCGCTGGCGCTGGCCGCCGGAGAACTGGTGCGGGTACCGGTTGATGTGCTCCGGGTTCAGGCCGACGATCTCCAGCAGTTCCTGGACCTTCTGCTGGCGCGAGCCCTTCGGCGCCACCTCGGTGTGGATCTCGTAGGGCTCGCCGACGATGTCGCCGACCGTCATGCGCGGGTTCAGCGACGTGTACGGGTCCTGCAGCACGATCTGGATGTCGCGGCGCAGCTTGCGCAGCTCCGCGCCCTTCATGGCGAAGATGTCGCGGCCCTCGAACCTGGCCACGCCCGCGGTCGGCGGTTCCAGGCGCATCAGCACCTGGGCCAGGGTGGATTTGCCGCAGCCCGACTCGCCCACGACGCCGAGGGTCTCGCCCTTGTTCAGCGAGAACGAGACGCCGTCGACGGCCTTGACGTGGCCCACGGTGCGCTTGAACAGCACGCCGACGCGGACCGGGAAGTGCTTGACGAGGTTCTCCACCTCGAGGATCGGCTCAGCCACGAGCGACGACCTCCTCCGCGATGTGGCACCGGCTGGTGCGGCCCATGCCGAGGTTGTGCACGGCGGGGACCTCGGTGACGCACCGGTCGAACGCGCGCGGGCAGCGCGGGTTGAACGGGCAGCCGGGCGGGATGTTGGTCAGCGACGGCGGCAGACCCTTGATCGTCTTGAGCTCCTGGCCCTTGAGGTCCAGGCGCGGCAACGACTCGAGCAGCGACTCCGTGTACGGGTGGCCCGGCGCGCGGAACAGCTCGTAGACGTCGGCGTGCTCGACGATGCGGCCCGCGTACATGACCGAGATCCGGTCCGCGACGTCGGCGACCACGCCGAGGTCGTGGGTGATCAGGATCATGCCCATGTCGCGTTCCTTCTGGATCTCCGCCAGCAGGTCCATGATCTGGGCCTGCACGGTGACGTCCAGCGCGGTGGTGGGCTCGTCCGCGATCAGCAGCTCCGGGTCGAGAGCCAGCGACATCGCGATCATCGCGCGCTGCCGCATGCCGCCGGAGAACTGGTGCGGGTAGTCCGAGACCCGGCCCTTGGCGTTCGGGATCTTGACCTGGTCGAGCAGCTCGACCGCGCGCCTGCGAGCGTCCGCTTTGGACATCCCGCGGCGGACGCGCAGCTGCTCCTCGATCTGGAACCCGACCGTGAACACGGGGTTCAGGGCGGACAGGGCGTCCTGAAAGATCATGGCGATGCCCTCGCCACGGACCTCGCGACGCTCGTCGGCCGACTTGGTCAGCAGGTCCTCACCGCGGAACTTGATCGTGCCGTTGGTGATGAACGCCGGCGGCATGTCCAGGATGCCCATGATCGTCTGTGCGGTCACGGACTTGCCGGAGCCGGATTCGCCCAGCACCGCAAGGGTTTCGCCCGCCGAGACGTGGTACGAAACGCCGTTGAGCACCTTCGCGACACCGTCGCGGGTGCGGAATTCCACGTGGAGATCCTCGACCTCCAGCAATGGCTGAGTCACGGGATCTTCCTATCGGGACTTGGGGTCGAGGGCGTCGCGCACGGCGTCGCCGAGCATGACGAAGGCGAGCACGGTGACCGTGACGAAGCCCGCCGGGAACAGCAGCATGTGCGGTGCCGACTGGAAGTAGTCGCGGGACTCCGAGATCATCACGCCCCACGACACGACCGGCGGACGCAGGCCGATGCCGAGGAACGCGAGCGTCGCCTCGGCGCCGATGAAGGCACCCAGGGCGATCGTCGCGTACACGAGCACGGGCGCCACGGTGTTGGGCAGCAGGTGCCGGAACACGATCCGCAGCGGCGAGGCACCGAGGCCACGTGCGGCACGCACGTAGTCCTGCTGCTTCGCCACCAGGGTCGCCGACCGCATGATGCGCATGGCCACCGGCCACGACAGCACGGCGATCGAGAGCACCACCTGCGTGATGATCCGGACGACGCCGGGGTTCTCCGTCGGCGCGTTGAGCGTCGTCAGGATGACGATCGCACCCAGCACGAACGGCACACCGGCGAAGATGTCGCTGAACCGCGAGAGCAGGCTGTCGATCCACGTCTTCGCGTAGCCCGCGACGATGCCGATGATCGAGCCGATCAGCACGGTCAGGATCGTCGAGAACAACCCGACCAGCAGCGACGCGCGAGCACCGTGCATGGCGCGGGCGTAGACGTCGTAGCCCTGCAGGTCGTAGCCGAACCACGCGTCACCCGAGGGCGGCGCGAGCGACTTGTCGAGGTTGGCGTGGCGCGGGTCGACGGAGGTGAACAGCGTCGGCCAGATCGCCATCAGCACGATGATCGCGATGATCACCAGCGAGATGATGAACGTGGGCTTGGTGCGCAGCTCGCCCCACGCGTCGCTCCACAGGGAGCGGGGCTTGCGCTGCTTCTGCGACGAGTCGTCGACGTGGCTGAGCTGGTCGACGCCGGCCGCCGCGGACGCCTCGAGTCCGGTTCCACCGGACACGGATCCTGGGTCACTCATAGCGAATCCTCGGGTCGAGAACGGCGTACAGGAGGTCGACGATCAGGCTCATCAGCAGGTACACGAGCACCAGCAGGGTCACGATGCCCGTGACCATGACGCCTTCCTTCTCCTGGATGCCGCGGAAGATCAGGCCACCGATGCCGTTGATGTTGAACACGCCCTCGGTGACGATCGCGCCACCCATGAGGCTACCCAGGTCGGTGCCGAGGAACGTGATGACCGGGATCAGCGAGTTGCGCAGCAGGTGGATGCCGACGACACGGGTGCCGGGCTGGCCCTTGGCGATCGCGGTGCGCACGTAGTCCGCGCGACGGTTCTCCACGATGCTCGTGCGGGTCAGGCGGGCGACGTAGGCCATGGAAAGGCTGCCGAGCACGAAGCCCGGGAGGATCAGCTCACCGATCGTCGGGTCCGAGCTGACCGAGGTGTCGATCCAGTCGAAGCCCTGCGGGCCGAGGTAGAGCCGCAGCACGAAACCGGTGACGAACACCGGCAGCGAGATCAGGAACAGGGTCGAGACCAGGACCAGGTTGTCCAGGAAGCCCTGCTTGCGCAGACCCGTCAGCACGCCGGCGGTGATGCCGATGAGCGCCTCGATGATCAGCGCGATGATGCCCATCTTCAGCGTGATGGGCCACGACGTGGCGATCTGCTCGCCGACGGAGACTCCGTTGAACGTGGTGCCGAAGTCGCCGACCAGCAGGTTGCCGAGGTACTTGAAGTACTGGATCAGCAGCGGGTCGTTGAGGTTGAGCTTCTCGCTCACCTCGGCCACGTAAGTCGGGTCGCACGGCCGCTGGCCGCACTTGCCGGCGAACGGGTCCTGCGGAATCGCCCAGACCAGGGCGTAGATCAGAAAAGTGGTCCCCAGGAAGACCGGTATCAGCTGCAGCAGTCGGCGCAGCACATAGCGACCCATGAGGTCGGCTCCTTGCGTGGTGGGGGGCGCCCGATCCCGAACACCGCTCCGGCCCCGCGTCCGTAACGCTTGGGTGGACGCGAGGCCGGACGGTACTGCTCAGTGATCAGACGTCGTGTGCTGTCAGACCGGTCAGCTCTTCGCCTTGACGCGGAACGCCGAGAGCTCGGCGTCACGGGTGAAGGTCAGCTTGGCGGCGAGCAGGTTCTTCGAACGCGCGCCGATGCCCTTCTCGTTCCACACCGGGATGGACGGCATGTCCTTGGCGATCAGCTTGTGGGCTTCCTGGTACTTCTTGATCGCGGCCTCGGGGTCGGCGGTGCCGTCCGCCTCCTCCAGCAGCTTGTCCACGGCCGGGTTCGAGTAACGCGAGTCGTTGGACGAACCACCCGTGCGGTACAGCGGGTTGAGGAAGTTCTCGATCGACGGGTAGTCGGCCGACCAGTCGGAACGGCTCATGCCGGTGAGCTGGCCACCGTCGACGATCTGGCGGAACGCACCGAAGTTGGTGGCGCCGACGAACTCGCACTCGACACCCAGAGCCTGCTTGATGCTGTTGCACGCGGCCTCGAGCGGCTCCTTGCGGCCACCGTCCTGGTTGGACTGGATGGTGAGCTTGCCGGTGAAGCCGGACTCCTGGAGCAGCTGCTTGGCCTTCTCCGGGTTGTACGTGCAGTACTCGCCGCAGATGCCCTTCTCGTAGCCCTTGATGCCGGGCGAGACCCAGCCGTCGGACGGCACGTACGAGCCGGCGAGCACGGTCTTGGTGATCTGCTCGCGGTTGATGGCCATCGAGATGGCCTGGCGCAGCTTGACGTTGTCCTTGTACGCCGGGATGTAGTACGGCAGGGCGATCGCGCTCTGGCTCAGCAGGTTCGCGTTCAGCACCTGGTCACCGAGGTCCGCCTTGTACTTCTCGCCGACCTTGGCCGACGGCGGCAGGGCCTCCATGAAGTCCAGCTTGCCCGCGACCAGGTCCTGGTACGCGGTCTCCTGGCTGGAGTAGATCTTGATGTCCAAGGTCTTGAAGTGGACCTTGTCCTCGCCCTTGTAGTCGTCGAAGCGCTCGAGCTTGATCAGCGCGTTCGGCGTGCGGGAGACGAACTTCAGCGGGCCGTTGCCGATCGGCTTGGCCTCGTACGCCTTCGGGTCGGCGAAGAACGCGTCGGGCAGCGGCGAGAACGGCTGGTAGCCGAGCATCGTCGTGAAGACCGAGTTCGGAGCGGCCAGCGTGACCTTGAACTCGGTGTCGGAGACGACCTCGAGACCGGACATCTTGTCCGCGGCCGGCTTCGCGCCCTCGTCCTCCGAGTGCACGTCCTTGTAGCCCTGGATGGGGGCGAAGAACGAGCCGGCCTGCTGCGCGTTGGGCGAGTAGGCGGCGTAGTTCCAGGCGTCGACGAAGTTCTTCGCCTTCACCGGGGTGCCGTCGTGGAAGGTCCAGCCCGACTTCAACTTGATGTTGTAGACCTTGGCGTCGGTCGTGGTGATCGAGTCGGCCACCAGGTTGTAGGTGGCGCCGTCCTCGGCCTTGTAGCCCACCAGCCGCGAGAACAGCGCGTCGGTGACCTTGCCACCGCCCGCCTCGGTCGTGTTGGCCGGGAAGAGCGTGCTCTTCGGCTCGGTGCCGTAGATCGACACCGTGCCTTCCGCGTCTTCCTTGCCCTCGGAGGTGGATCCGCCCCCACCGCCGCCGCATGCGCTGAGCGTCATGGCCAGCGCGGCTGGCAGAGCCACCCACGCAACCAGTGATCGCGACATCAGTCTCTCCCGCCTTTCCCCGGCGTCGGCGCAGTTATTGCGCACGCACGCCTCCCCGGGAGGTCTCGTCCACCTCCCAAAACGTGAGAGGACGTTAACCGGGGTGTCCAGGAGTACGCGCACCGAAAGCGGTCACAAACTTGTCACGATCGCCTCAAGTCGACCTTAATTCGGCTCTAGACCAGGGAAAACGCGATGCCGTCGAGGATGTCGTGCTCGCTGCACACGAGCGTGCGAATACCCGCGCGATTCTCCAGTTCGTCGGCAATCGCACGCAGTACCAGCGCTCCACCGCAGATCACGTCCACTCGACCGGGGTGCATGGGCCCGAGCGAGGCACGTTCATCATGCGTCATGGAGAGGATACGGTCCGTGATTTCACGAACATTGTCAAGTGTGATCCTGCTGAGGTGAATAACGTCGCTGTTGTACACCTCCAGCCCTTGGACCAGGGCTGACAATGTCGTGACGGTGCCGGCGACACCAATCCACGTCTTCGCCTTCTCCACAGGCACCACGGAGAACGCTTCTTTGATCGCTTCGCGCGCAAACGCTTCCGCCTCGGCGATTTCGTCCTCCTTCGGCGGATCGGAGTGGATGAACCGCTCGGTGAGCCGCACACAACCGATGTCCATCGACCTCGCGGCCTCGACCTCCGTGCCGGTGCCGAGGACGAACTCCGTCGAACCTCCACCCAGATCGGTGACGAGGAAGGGTCCCTCTTCCGGGTCAAGATCGGCCACCGCGCCGAGGTACGACAGCCCCGCCTCCTCGTCCCCGGTGATCACCTCGGCGGGCGCGCCGAGGATCTCCGCGGTCATGCCGAAGAAGTCGTCGCGGTTGCTCGCGTCCCGCGTGGCGCTCGTCGCGACCATCCGCACGCGCTCGACGCCCTTGCGCCGGCAGACCGTCGCGTACTCGGCGAGCGCCTCCCTGGTGCGCTGGATCGCCTCCGGTGCGAGCCGCCCCGTCGCGTCCACGCCCTGCCCCAGCCGGACGATCTTCATCTCCCGGTGCACGTCGCGCAGCCACGCGGTGCCGTCGTCGCGCTTGGTCACGTCCGCGACCAGCAGCCGGATCGAGTTGGTCCCGCAGTCGATGGCGGCAACACGCGCCATGTGCACTCCTACAAGTAAGGTCCTACAGCTCCGCGGCAAGCATTGCGCACGAGGACGCCGCGCCCACTCGGCCCGCCGGTCAAAGCCTGTCAGGAGTGGCGATGCCGAGCAGTCCCACACCGACCTGCAGGGTCCTGGCGGTCAACCGGCACAGCAGCAACCGGTTCGCCATCACGGCCGGCGACGGGGCCTTCAGGACCGGGCAGCGCTCGTAGAACGCGGTGAAGGCGGACGCGACCGAGAACAGGTACTGGCACAGCCTGTGCGGCCCGCCCAGTTCGGCGACCCGGGTGAGCACGTCCGAGAGGTCGTCGAGCAGCAGGCCCGTCGCCGATGATCGTCGAACGGAGGTGGCCGACGTGCCTCTCCTTCGCGATGTCCGGCTGGGAGTAGGCGACCACGGTCACGCTGCCCGGCGACACCTCCGCCAGGGGAACACCCGGACGAGGGTCTCTGACCCGTGCCTGCACCTGGCGGAGGATCGTGGAGTCGTCGACCGTCAGGTTGACGAACCCCGGACCGGACACCTCACTCGCAGCCAGCACGCCTTCACCGCGCAGTGCGGCCACGACGTCGCAGGCCAGGTCCCGAGGGTTCGAGCCGGCCTTCTTCGCGAGACCGAGCACGCCGTTCGCCTGCCAGTCGGCGCGATCGGACCGCTGCAGCTCGGGGTCGGCGTCAGCGACACCGGGAAGCGCTGTGGCGATCGCGTCGGCGACCAGCTCCTGAAGCCGGTGGCCCAGAGCAGGCACAGAGGTCATGACCGCGGAGGACCGTTCTGTTCGATGTGGACGATGCCGGTTTCGTTCGGGAGCCGCCAACGCGCACCCACGTCACTGGACCGCGACGGGTGCGACCGGTTCGGCGGGTCGCCACTGCGGGCGTCCTCCGGTACGGGACAACAGGTGCAGGCCGGCACCGGACGCCACGAACATCACGGCCAGCACGAGCCACCCCCGCGCACCGGACTCGAGCGCGGTGACGGAGATCAACAGCGGCCCCACCGTCTGGCCCGCCGCGTAGGCCATCTCGGCGACGCCCTGGTACCGGGCCTGGTTGCGCGGGTGGGCCAACTCCATCGTGAGCCCCCAGGCGCCGGCCTCGCCGAACGCCTCACCACCGGACATCAGCAACAGGGCGAGCAGGAGCAACGCCGACGCGATCAGCACCCCGACCGAGCCGGAGATCGCGAACACCAGGCACGCGGCCGCGATGAGCAGCGCCCCGCGCAACGCCGCGCGGCCGGCCGTGCGCACCTCGTGGCAGCCCTTCGAGGCGACCACCTGGGTGAGGACGATGACCGCTGTGTTCGTCGCGAGCAACACCGCGACCAGCACGTCCGGCGCGCTCGTGTGCTGAGTGACCCACAGCGGCATGCCGATCTCGAGCAGGGCGAAGTAGGTCGCGTTGACACCGACCAGGAACGAGACCGCGAGGTAGCGCAGGTCCGTGAACGGTGACTGCGGCCGTTCCCCCGGTTCGCTCGCCTTCCCGGCGACCGGGGCCTTCGCGGCCGCTTCCGCCGCACTGAAGTCGATCTCCCGTGACAGCAGCGGCAGTGCGCTCAGCGACGTCAGCACCCCCACCAGCACCACCGCGACGCCGAACGCGAGCGGTGTGCCGACGGCGAGCGAGATCCCGGCGAGCAGAGCGCCGATGCCGACCATCACGTTCGTCACGACCCTGATTCGCGCCCGCACGCGCACTCGGTCCGGTCCGGTGAAGACGGATGCGATGAGCGCTGCCCGCGCGGTGATGCCCGCGAACCGCACCGCCGAGATGGCCGACGCCAGCAGCGTGAACGTGACGACGTCGTGCGCGAGCAGGTAGCTGCAGATCAGGATGCCGAGCACCACCAGCGCGCAGACCACCGTGGTCCGCAGACCGATCCAGGCGGCGACGTAACCGCCGGCGAGCGCGCCGAGCACCCCGGCCACGCCCGCACACGCGAGCCCGATGCCGATCTGGGCGGCGGTCAGCCCGACCACGGTCGAGAAGAAGATCGCGCTCACCGCGTAGAACAGACCGGTGCCGAGGCTCGTGGTCGCGGTGGCGAGGATCAGAGCCCTGGTCGCCCGGTCGGTCGAGTGGACGGTTTCGCGGATCTCCGACCACGTCGCCGTCGCGGCAGCACGGATCGCGCCTGTCTCTTCCCCCCGGTTGGACATCACCGAAAGCTATCGGCCGTCACCGGAGCGTGCGAAACGATGTAGCGTATGACTAAATGATCGAGTACGTGCTGGACGCGGACGCCATTCCTCCGGTGCGATTCGGCATCTCGGCCCTGTCCGAGGTGGGCCAGTCGCTCAAGCTGTTGCGCGCACCCGAGCGGGCGCCGTTCCACGCCTCGTGGATCCGCGCGGGGTACGCCCGGCTGGACGACCCGGACGCCGCCGTCCTCGACGCGTTGGTGTCGCCGCAGCTGTGGACTCCGGACTTCCTGCACCCGCCCTCGACAGGCACGACCACGGGGTTCGCCGCCGAGCTCGACGCCATCCAGGCAGGCCGAGAACTGATGGCCGACTACACGTCCCTGCACGTCGGCGGCGACGTGCCGGAAGCGCTGCGCGGTGATTCCGGCGAGGTGCGGGAGCGCATCGTGCACGCCTTGCGCAGCTTCTGGACCACGTGCTTCGAACCGGCCTGGCCGGGGATCCGCCGCGTTCTCAACAGCGACCTGCTGCACCGGGGCGAGCGCATCGCCTCTCGCGGTCTGCCGGCCGCGTTGGCCGAGCTGGGCGACCAGGTGTTGCTGAAGGGCAGGAAGCTGGTCATCCGGCTGAACCGGGAGGGTGCGCTGACCTATCGCAAGTCGCTGGGTCAGGACGAGCTGGTGCTGACGCCTTCGGTGTTCACCGACCGGATCGCCGTGCCGAACACTGAGCACGCGTCGCCGCAGATCGTCTATCCGGCCCGCGGGCGCGGGAACGTGAGGGCCAGCGAGGCCAAGCAGGCGGGCACGGCGTTGCGTCGGTTGATCGGTGCGGGCAAGAGCCAGTTGTTGCTGCTGCTGTCGGAACCGCGGACCACCGCCGAGCTCAGCGACCTGTGTTCCGTGACGCCGTCCGCGATCAGCCAGCAGCTCGGTGTGCTCACCCGCGGAGGTCTGACGCAGGGCACCCGTTCCGGGAAGTACGTGCTCTACCGGCGAACCGCACTCGGGGACGCACTGGTCGCCGCCGGGGAATGAACGCCGGGTGAGGGATTCGAACCCCCAATGGACCTCGGTCCGCCCGCTCAGTACGCGGGTGCGTCTTCCACTTCCGCCACCCCGGCGCCACCGATGGTAGTGGCGATCGCGGTAACGCAGGACGCACACGGGCGGTGCGTCATCGGCGTAGCCTGGCAACAGGGGCGCTGGGGGCTCGCATTTGTGCGCGACTGATGTCGCACGTGATCACGCGCTGCCGTATTCGCCATGGGGTCGTTCTGGGTGTGTCAGCTGGGGAAATCATGAGTTCGTTCAGTTCTTTGCACGGCCGGGTCGTGTCGTTCGCCGACCTGCCTGCCGGGCCGACGGTGGCGCGGAGCTGGTGGGGCGACGAACCGTGGCGGCGTTTCACCGCCAGGGCGCACCACGACGACCTGCGGTTCCTGGTGATCGAGAGCACGAATGGCGAGTTGTGCGCGACAGCTCCGCTGATGTTGTCGACCGAGGAGACCGGCGCGTTCTACCTGAAGCCGCCGGGAATCACCGGTGACGAGCGCGCATTCGGCGACCAGAACAGGCTGACCGCGGAGGAACGCGCGGACTACGACGCACTGCGCACTCGCCTGTCCTCGCTTCGTGCCGGGCAGTACCCGTCAGTCGCGATCAGCACCCGCGGCTCGGACCACGGCGTCGCCGTGGCACCGGCCTCACCGGTCTCCCCCGCCGAGATCTTCGAGGCGCTGCCCGAGCTGCTGGCGGACGCCGCGGCCTCGCTCGACTGCCGGAGTTCCGGTGTCCTCCACGTGGGCGAGGACGACGACACCCAGGGTCTGCGAGCGGCGGCCAAGGCGGCGAACTACGGCAGGGTCGTGCTGGGCGCGGAGAGCGTCCTGGAGATTCCCGCCGTGCACACCCGTGAGGAGTACTTCGCGGCCCTCCGCAGCCGCAGGAGGGTTCGCACGCGCAAGGAGATCAGCCAGTACGAATCCCGCGGTCTGCACACGGTCGTGCGCACCGGCCCGGACGCGATCACCGACGACCTGGTCCTGTTGCAGGCGCGGCTGCGCGCCAAGCACGGCATGTCCGGCGACGTGGAGCCGGTGCGCCGCGAGTTCGAGAACATCCGTGATTCCGCAGGGGATTCGGTCGTCGTGTTCACCACCGAACGCGACGGCGAGACGCTCGGGTTCGCGCTGTGCCTCCACGACCGGGCTCGCGGCGAACTGCACACGCGCTCGACCGGGTTCGACGACGAGGCACTGCACAACTCGGGCTATTTTGTCCTGTTGTACCACGAGGTGCCGAGCTGGGGCGCGGAAAACGGTGTGCGCCGGGCGTTCTTCGGCCTGTCGACCTACGAGGCCAAGCGGGCGCGAGGGTGCCGGCTGCTGCCGCTGTACGGCTACCTCCGGTTCGACGGACCGGAAGGCGATGTCCTCCACCGCGTGGGCGAACTGCAGAGCCTCGGTGAGCAGCGGCGCCTGGCAGCGCTGGACGTGCACCTCACGAGCTGACGCCCGCGAGAAAGTCGTGGCGCGGTCTTGCGCCGAGCCCGCCGGCCCGGACGATCACTGCCCTATCGTGGCGGTCAGGCTCCCGTTCACGACGTGGAAAGGCCGCCCAGCCAGTGCGCATCGTCATGGTCGAAACCGTTGCGGAGTACGCATCTTCAGTCGCGCGAACACTCGGCTCAGCCTCGGCCGACGTGCTTCCGGTGTTGCACCCCGGCAACTCCGCGCTCCCCGCACCCGCGGGTGCCGTGCGGGAGCCGGAGCCGCCGCCACCTGTCCAGTGGTGCCCAACCGGCGCGGCGGGCGTCGAGAACTGGTGCGCTGCAAGGAGTCCGGCCCCGACGGCGGACGGACCTGTGCTCGGTTTCGGGCCAGCCGACTGGGCGTTGCCCGCGGTGCTGCACGCCCACGCGAGCGGTCGCCCGTTCGCGTGGTTCGACGACGAGGCCTCGCTCGTCGAGGCGACCCGCCACAGCACGGGACCGGTCACCGTGTGCGCCGCGCCCGGGCTGCTGAGCCGGAACGTCCAGGACGCACTCACCGCCGCGGTCTCGTTCACGGTGCCGCACGAGGCGATGGCGGCGATCGCCTTCCCCGCCCGGCCGCTGAGCTACCTCACCGCGCGAACGCTGCCGATCCTGACCAGAGTCGTCGCCGCGCACCACCGCCGGTCACCGGATCGCGACCGGTCCGCGCTGGGACTGTTCCCCGACAAGATGATCGGCGTGGCCGAGGACGACTCGCTCACCTTCATCACAGGGGACGACCTGACCGCGGCTGCGGTGCGCCAGGCACCCGAACCGGATCTGCTCATGATGTGGGGACACAGCCGGGAGGACCTGTTCAACCTCGGCCGTGACGGGGTGTGCGGGCGGTCCTTCGAGTTCCTCGACGCTCGGGCGGACGCGAGGGTGCCGACCTGCGCCAGCGCCGGGTCGTGCGTGAAGCAGGGCGAGGTCGTCCCGATCAACCGGCTTGGTGCGGGCGCGGTCGTGCTCGGTGGCTGCAACGTGCTGCGGCTGGGCGGCACGGGGTTGTTCGCGCCCGAGTTCTCGCTGGCGTTCAGCGCGTTGGAGGACAGTGCGAGCGTCGTGGTCACGGCCTCCGGGGTGGTGATCGGCTCTCCAGCGGAGTTCGTGCTGCTGCACCGGCTGCTGCGCGGCGGCAACTCCGTGGGCGAGTCCACGCGGCTGCTCAACGCGATGCTGCCGTTCCTGGGCCCGGACTCCCCGAGCTACCAGGTGCTCGGGGAGGGCGAACGGACACTGTTCACCCCTGCGCCCGAGACCGGCACCAGCAGCACGCAGGTGTTGGAGGACCACACGCGCGCCGAGTTCCGCGGGGTCTGCGCCGAGTACGTGACCGTCGAGGTGCCGCACTTCGATCCCGGCCTGCAGGTCAGGTTCACCGACGACTCGCCGCAACGGCCACAGCTGTACTTCGGTGTCGTGCCGAACGTCGACGGGTCGGCCACCGTCCACCTGATCGGGCCGAGCCGGTTGGCGGACGCGACCTTCACGGTGTCGGTCAGCACGAGCAGAGCGGGCACCGACGCCATCGCCGCGGTGCAGGCGGCAACGACCACGTTGCAGGCGTACGGCAAGTTGCTGCGCGGCTACCACCCGAAGATCAAGAGTAGGGAACCGGAGTGGCGCTCGACCCAGACCTACCTGATCCGGCAAGCGTCCCAGGCGGGCTACGACGTGTCGGCCTGCTCGGAGACCGACCGCAGGGCGGTGGCGACCGCGGCCGAGATCCACGCGGTGGACCGCGCGCTCTGTCAGCACTACGTCGAGCGCACCGCGTCGGCACGCGCGTTCACGTTCCACGAGCAGTGCCTGTTCGAGGACGGCACCTTCACCGTCACGCGGCACGCAGTCGCGGACGCGTGTCCCTACTGCGGTGACGAGGTCATGCACCGCACGGTCGAGTCGAGCGTCGTCGCCGAAGCGCGACGTGTGGTCGGGATCTGCCGGACCTGCGGCACCATCTGGGACCGGCCACAGCACCTGCCCGCCCCGCTGCTGCTGACCGATCCGGTGCTGCGTCCGGCGGTGGCTCAGGCCGTCGGCCTGGAACTGCGCAACCCGCTGGACCGCCGGATCCGCGGCTGGGCCGGTCTGACGGTGCGGCGCGCCCGGCAGTTCGGCTACGTCACCGAACCGTCGGTGGCCGAAGTCGTGCTCGCCCCCGGTGAACGCGAGGTCGTCGAGTTCTCGTTGTCCACCACCGAATCCGTCCCGACCGACGCCGAGTTCCTGCGGGCCTACTTCAGCAGTGAGCTCAGTCTGACCGTCGCCCAGCGCACGATCTGGACGGCGCCACCGCAGGGGCTGGTCGAGCGGCCGGCCAGCGACCTGTCGCACCACTGGTGAGGAGTCCCGTGGAGATCACCGCACAGCTGGCGCGGGCGGTGCGCAGCGCGGTCGGCGTCGAACTCGATCCGGACGTCGCGCTGCTCCAGTCGTCCCGCAGGCCCGGCGTCGACTTCCAGAGCGACATCGCCCTGCAGCTGGCTCAGGTGACGGGCGTCCCACCGCGCGAAGTGGCGGCCGCCATCGCGAACGCCGTGGACCGTGAGGTCGTCGAACTCCCAGAGGTGAGCGGGCCGGGATTCCTCAACGTCGTGGTGCGCAGGTCGTGGCTCTCCGCCGCGGTCGCCAGGGCGGCGGGCGACGCACGGCTCGGCGTGCCCGTCACGTCCTCCCCGCGCCGGATCGCCCTCGACTACTCCAGTCCCAACGCCGCCAAGGAAATGCACGTCGGCCACCTGCGGTCGACGATCATCGGCGACGCCCTGGTGCGCCTGCTCCGCTTCGCGGGCCACGACGTCGTGCCGCACAACCACGTCGGTGACTGGGGCACGCCGTTCGGCATGCTCGTCGAGCACCTGGTGGACGTCGGGTGGGACGGCACGGCCGGGATCGCGGACCTGAACACCTGCTACCAGGACGCCCGTCGCAAGTTCGACTCCGACCCGGCCTTCGCGGACCGGGCGCGGTCACGCGTCGTCGCACTGCAAAGAGGAGACGACCGCACTCGCGAGCTGTGGCGGCTGCTGATCGCCGAGTCGGCTCGCCATCTCGACGAGATCTACGCGCTGCTGGGCGTCTCGCTGACGTCGGCCGACACGTACGGTGAGAGCTTCTACCAGCCGATGCTCGACGAGACGCTGGAAGACTTGCGGCACAAGGGACTGACCGAGCTCAGCGACGGCGCGGTCTGCTTGTTCCCGCCCGGTTTCCGCGGCCGCGACGGTTCCCCGTTGCCGCTGATCGTGCGCAAGAGCGACGGCGCCTACGGCTACCACGCCACCGATCTGGCGACGATCCGCTACTGGACCGGCCCCCGCGGCGCCACCGACCTGCTGTTCGTGGTCGGCGCTCCGCAGAGCCTGCACTTCAGGCAGTTGTTCGCGGCCGGAAGGCAGGCCGGTTACCTCACCGGCGAAGTCCACGCCGAGCACATCGGTTTCGGCACGGTGCTCGACGAGGACGGCCGTCCCGTCCGCTCCCGGGCCGGCGAGTCGGTGAAGCTGGCCGACCTCCTGGCGGCAGCCGTCGACCGGGCGGACGAGGTGCTCGCCGCCCGATCGTCGCTCGGCACCGCCGAACGGGCAGAGGTCGCGCGGGCGGTCGGGATCGGCGCGGTGAAGTACGCGGAGCTGTCGGTCGATCGCTTGCGGGACTACGTGTTCACGTGGGACCGGATGCTGGCGCCCGGCCGCAACACGGCGATGTACGTGCAGTACGCGCACGCCCGCGCGGCCTCGATCCTGCGGGCCGCGGGTGGTTCGGTGGTCGGCCGGCCGGACCTCCGCACCCCCGCGGAACACGCTCTCGCGCTGCACCTGGTCCGTTTCCCCGACGCCGTCGACGCGACGCTGCGCACACATGCACCGCACAAGCTCTGCGCTTACCTGCACGAGACCGCCGCCGCGTTCAACGGTTTCTACGACACCTGTCCGGTACTGGCCGCCGGCGCGCCGCCGGAGGTGCGTTCGTCCCGGCTCGTGCTCACCGGGCTCGCCGCCTCGGTCCTGGCACTCGGGCTCTCGTTGCTCGGGATCGAGGCGCCGGAGCGGATGTGACCGTCAGGCGACGACGACCACCGTGTCCGTCGCCGTGGGCGCCGTTGCCAGGTTCCCGGTGCCACCGTCGGGGAGGAACCGCGCCCACACCCCGCCAGGGCGGCCACCGAACAGGAAGGGGCCGAGCACCGGCGCGACCTCGACGAACTCGGGCTCGTCCGCCGGACCCGGCAGGACCGCCAACGGCACCTTCTCCGTCGGCACGTGCTCCTGCACCACACTCGTCCCCGCGATCGCGGCGTCCTCCACCAGTGCCTGCCATGTTCTCGCGTCGATGTCCTTGCCGATGAAGACGTGCCTGCCGTTGCTGGGGATGCCCCTCTTCAGGACCATGCGCTCGCGGTGCGCGAGCACGTGCGGCACCAGGTCGACCTGCTCGCAGCGCCAGGACGTGTGCCGTTCGGTGAAGATCCGCGTCCACGGCACGTAGCGGTCCACGAGGTCGCGTTCCGCCGAGCTCATCCAGGAACGGCCCTCGGAGAGCAGCCCCAGGGTCAGCTTGTTCGAGAGCAGGCCGGACAGCTGGGTCGACAGCAGCAGGAGGCCGTGGTCCAGCGCCTTGCGGACGGGCTCGATGTCGATGCCGAGCACCTCCCAGTCAGGCACGTTGATGTGCCGCAGACCCACGTGGTACCGCAGGTGCGGCGGGCAGTTCCAGGCCTCCTCCAGCTCCTCCGGCTCGAAGTAGCGCGCGCTGAAACCCCGCCTGGTCAGGTGGTCGACGTCGAGGTCGAAGTACCGGGCCGAGTCCGGGTACTCGACGTGTTCGCGCAACGCGCCGACCCAGGCCAGACGCGGAGGCACGGCGAGCTCCTCGACGACGTCGACGAACAGGTTGGCCCGGCTGGCGATCGGGTCGTGATAGGAGAACGGCAGCTTTCCGTTCTCCTGGCGGTAGATCTTGCGCCACGCCTGGTACCGGCAGTGCGCCTCGACGGTGCCACCGAACCCGCCGCTGATGTTGAACCCCACGAACCGCGGTCCGGTGGGCCCGACGATCACGTCAGGCCGAGCCATGACGTGCGCGTAACGCTCCTCCAGAACCTGGTCCTCGATGAAGAGCGGGTAGTCGCGGGCAGTGGCGCTGAACGCCTCGACCCTCCCCTGCTGACTGGGAGCGACCTCAAGCACGGTGCGGCGCAGCAGGCCGACCAGAACATCGGTCACGCGGAAGAGCTCGGCGTAGGAGGAGTGCGGCAGCACCAGTGGTGTCGCGGCCTGCGCCACCTTGTAGGGGAATCCGAGGTCGCGCATCGACGCGCGCATCACTTCACTGATTCGTTCGGCGGGCGCGACAGCTCCCCGGGGAAGCGCGCTGTACCAGGGGTGGGTCATTCATTCCTCGAATTCAGGCGACCACACTTCGGTGAATACCGAGGTGAGTGCGCGCCAGTGCGAGCAACGGAGTGGAAAGGCCGAGTTCTCCGGCCCTGCGGACGAGATCCCCGATCACGTGTTCCCCTTCCACCGGTTTTCCGGCGCACAGGTCGCGGTAGAGCGAGGACGTCGCGGTCGAGCCCGGCTCGGTGAGGACCTCCCGCGATCGCACGAGCACCTCGGCGCGGATCGGGTGGCCGGAGGCCGCCGCGACCGCCGCGCACTCGGCGAGGGTGCTCTCGGCGAAGTGCCGGCCGCCCGGAGCGGCCACGACCTGACCGACGAGCCCGCGCATCAGGCAGGTGACCGCGCCGAGCGCCGCCACGTGCACCCACTTCTCCCACATCTCGGCGTGGATCCTGGACGACCTCCTGGACGTGAAGCCCGCGCCGGCCAGCGCCGATCCGACGTCGTCGAGCCGGGACGGAGCCGTGTCCAGGACTCCGTGCGCGATCTCGTGGCGGTCGTTGAGCTGGTGGACGGCGCCGTTCGCGTCGAGCGTCGTCGTCACCTGGCACACACCTCCCAGCACCGCGGAGCCGAACCGTTCGGTCAGCAGATCGATGTGCCGCATGCCGTTGAGCAGCGGCAGGATCACCGTCTCGGGCCCGACGGCCGGGGCGAGTTCCCTGATCGCCTGCTCCAGCCCGTACGCCTTCACCGCGAGCAGCACCAGGTCGTGGGCTCCGCGGAGCTCGGCCGCGGTGACGAGCTCCGGGAACAGCGTCACGTCATCGTCCCGGCCGTGGATGGTCAGGCCGCCCGTCCGCAGCTGCTCGGCCCTGCGCGGCCGCACGAGAAAGGTGACATCGCGCCCGGCCCCGGCGAGCCTGCCACCGAAGTAGCCGCCGGTGGCGCCCGCACCGACCACCAGAATTCTCAAGCCACGACCGCCATTCCGCGTTCGTCACGTGCCTCGACCGGCGGCCACGGTGCGCTGCGCCACCGCTGCAACGTCGCGGCAGCGTCGGCCACGATCACACCCGCCATCCGTGCGAGCTGCTCCGCGTCGCCGGTGTAGCTCGCCGCGTCCTCGATCCCGCCGATCTTCAGCAGGTCGACCGCGGATCGCAGCCGCTTGTCGAGCCACCCCAGCGGATCGCTGCTCAGCTCGTCGTCGTAGAGCCGCTTGCGGCCCTCTCCGTTCGGCATCTCCGGGTGCCAGTGGAACCGGTCCTGAGCGCTCGGCGCGGACTCCAGCAGGTCGAACCGGCACACGCCGCGCGTGATGGCGAAGCCACGCGAGGCGTAAATCGAACCGGGCAGGGTGTCCGCTTCCGCCAGTCGCAGTTCGAGCCGCACCCCGCATTCCCTGCCGTCCTGCAGCCGGTTCGGGTTGAGAAAGTCGGTGTCTTCGACCGAAACGCACAGTCTTCCAGCGAGATAGATTCGCATGACTTCAATGGAAGCAGAGCCCGAGTTGGGATGTCAACGAATCCACAAAAGCGAAAACCACCCCGGGAAAAGCCATGCGAAATCGAATGCGGTCGATGTTTCGACCGCATTCGATTTCGTGTTGACCGGGCCTCAGCGACCGGCTCGGCACCGGCTCAGGCCGGCCGAGACGGCCGCGAGCGCCCTGTCGACGTCCGCGGCGTCCACGACGCCCATGTGCCCGAACCGGAACGTCCGTTCGCCACCAGCCGTCACCAGCGTGCCCGCCTGCACGACGACGCCCTCGTCCGCCACCGCGCGCAGCAGGTCGTGTTCCTCGATCCCTTCCGGCACAACGCAGACTGTGACGCCGTTCGCCCGGTCTCGCACGTCTGCGACGAGCACCTGGACGTCGAGAGCGGCCAGCCCCGCGTGCAGTCTGTCGCGCAACCGCGCGTGCCGGTCGACCCGCGCCTGCCTTCCTTCCGCCAGCACCAGCCGCAACGACTCGGAGAGCGCGACGACGCTGTTGCTGGCGGGTGACTGGAAGTACGCGAACTCACCGCGTTCGGTCGCGGCCATCACCGGCAGCCACGGCGCCAGGTCCAGAGCGAACGTGCTGGGTATCCAGGTCCGGTCGCGCATCCGGCGCACCGCGCGCTCGCTGAGTGCGTAGATCCCCAGGCCGGGCGCGGACGCCAGCGCCTTGGAGGGGCCGCCGAGGTAGACGTCCAGTCCCCAGTCGTCGAACTCGACCTCCTCCGCGCCGATCGCCGACACACCGTCCACGAAGCACAGCGCGTCGTGCTGACGCGCTCGCTTCGCGATCTCGGCGAGGTCGGCTCGCACGCCTGTGCTGGAGTCGGCGTGCGCGACCAGCACCGCCTGGAAGCGCGTCTCGCGCAGCGCCTCGTCCACCCGGCCGAGATCAGGCGCCTGGCCGGGCGCGACCTCCAGCGCCACGGCCGGGATGTGGTTGCGCAGGCAGATGTCCCGCCACCGGTCAGCCCACATCCCGGTCGACACGACCAGCACGGGCTCTCCTGGCTGCAGGAGGCTGAGCGCGATGCTCTCCATGCCGATCGTGCCGCTGCCCGGTACCACCGCGACGGCTCCGGTGGTCGTTCCGACGACCTCGCGCAGCCTGCGCAGGCAGCGCCCGAACTCGGCGATGAACCCGGGATCGGTGAGCGGTGGCGCCGGCTCGCTCAGCTTCTCCAGCACCGACGGCGCCTGCCTGGTCGGACCGACCACCATGGCGAGCGGTGGCGTGCGGGTCTCCTGGCGCACACCGCTGTCCACGACTCCTGTCACCGGCTTGTCCCCCTCCGTGTGGCTACACCTGCGTCAGCAGGTAGCCGTTCAACAAGATGATCAATGTGGCGATCACTGCCGCCGCGACCGTCGTCGTGCGCCGGTTGACCAGCTCACCCATGACGGAACGGTCCCTGGTGACCAGCACCAGCGGTACGAGCACGAACGGGATGCCGAACGACAACACGACCTGGGACACGACGAGCGCGGAGTCCGGGCTGACGCCGAGTGCGAGGATCACGACCGCGGGTGCCATGGTGATCACGCGCCGGAGGAGCAGGGGCACGCGGAACCGCAGGAAGCCCTGCATGACCACCTGCCCGGCGTACGTCCCCACCCCGGTCGCCGCGACACCGGAACTCAACAGCGCCACCGCGAACGCGAGCGCCGCGAGACCTCCCGCGAACTGCCCCAGGCTCTGGTGGGCACCGGCGAGCGATCCGTCGAACCCGCCTTCCCGCCCGTAGAACAACGCCACCGCCGTGCCCAGCATCGCCGCGTTGACCAGTCCGGCCAGGCCCATGCCGAGCACGCAGTCGAACCGCAACGACCGCAGCAACCGCTGCTTCGATCCGCGATCGCCTCTGGCCACGACCAGCGCGCCGTGGAGGTACACCACGTGTGGCATCACCGTCGCACCGAGGATTCCCACCGCGAGCACCACCGAGTCACCGCCGTGGAACATCGGCACGAGCCCGCTCGCCACCCCGCCAGGCAACCGGTCGGCGAGCACGAACAGGTCGTACGCGAACCCGCCTGCCACCAGCCCGAGCATCGCGGTGATCACCAGCTCGAACGGCCGATGTCCCTTGCGCTGCAAGGCGAGCACGGCGAGGCTCACCACCGCGTTGATCAAGGCCGCCGGGAGCAGCGGCACCCCGAACAACAGGTTCAACGCGACCGCCGCCCCGACGAACTCGGCCAGATCTGTGGCCATCGTGACGACCTCCGCCTGCGCCCACAGGCCCCACACCACCGGCCGCGGGTACCGGTCGCGACACAGCTCGGGCAGGTCCTTTCCCGTGGCCACACCGGACTTCAGCGACAGGTACTGCACGAACATGCCGATCAGGTTGGCCGCGACGACCACCCAGAGGAGCCCGTAGCCGAACTTCGCACCCGCCTGGAAGTCGGTCGCGAAGTTGCCGGGGTCGATGTAGGCGACAGCGGCGACGAAACCGGGCCCGAACAGGATCGGCAGCCTGGCCGCCGGACGCAGCCGGGAGATGCGTTCCTTCAGCACGTGTGTGTCCTCCGCTCATCCCCTCGGCACCGGCAGCCCGGACGAAATGCGGTGTGCCCGCATGGCTTCGTGCTGATCGGCGACGAGCCGCAGCGGTGAGCAGGGCCGCCCGGTGCACACCAGTGCGAACCCAGCGCTCCGGTCCTCGTCGTAGAACCGCAGCGACGCGGACTGGTCGATCTCGCCGGAGGTCACCCGCACCGCGCACCGCGTGCACCAGCCCTGCCGGCAGAGGGCGCGCAGGCGCAGGCCCTGCCGGCTCGCCGCCTCGAGCACGAACTCGTCCGCGTGAACCTCGAAGCGGGCGGTCACGCCGTCGATCTCGATCTCGACCTCGAACCGTTGCGGCGGAACGGGATCAGGCGTGGCCGAAGGGCCGGTTCCGGCTCCACGGCGCATCTCCCACCTCGCCTCGGCTGAAGTGACCCGACGGCCGTGCGACGCCGTCCCGTTCCATGCTCAGCAGCTCGATGAACCAGGCCTCGTGCTCGACCTCCTCGTTGAGGATCCGCATGGCCAGTTCGTAGGTGCGCGGGTCCTTGCCGAAGGTCATGTCGCAGATCTCCCACCACGACCGCACCGCGCAGCGTTCGGCTTCGAGCAGCACGGTCAGGATCTCCGTGGCGTTCGCCGGGCTGGTCGACTCACCGGTGGCCGATCCCCACGTGAGCCTGCCGTTGTTCGTGTTCGGCAGGTAGGCGTCGGCGCAACCGGCGCGGTCGGCGAGGTCCCTGATGTCGAAGGGCAGGGTGCCGCCCAGCTCGTAGATCCGCGGGAAGATCAGCTCGAAGTGAGAGCGGTCCTCGAGCCGTGCGTCCTCGGTGATCGCCTTGTAGTCCTCGTTGCCGGCGAGGAAGTTCCGCAAGATCGTGTAGTAGTAGTACGTCGTGAACTCGGCCGCTGCGTTGTCGATGAGCTTCTCGCGCAACGCGACGACGTCGAGGCCGCGGGCCTCCAGCTCCTCGATGCTCGCCCGCCTGGTGAGGTCACCCGGTTCGATCGGGCCGCGATATCCGTTTCCGGACGCGGCGGAAGAGCCGTGCCCAACCGCCAGGTGCGGAGCCGGACTCGGGTTTCCCCGTGCCTTCGCCGGTGCCGGCGCGTGCGTGTGGCCGTTCGGCGACGGCGCCGGCCGGGACGCGGAGACGGTGCCGGCGGGCTTCTCCTCGTTGACGTAGTAACGCTGGAACGCCTCCGACGGGTTCATGCCCCTGGCGATCTCGGCGCGGAGCACATCCTCCTTGTCCGCCAGCTTGGTGACGGCCTCGGCGACCTGGTTCGCCACCCCGGCGGGCACGACGACGACACCGGACTCGTCGGCGGCGATGTAGTCGCCGGGTGCGATCCGGATGCCCTCGATCTGGATCGGGTCACGCCCCCAGCCGACCCAGTCGCCGCGCTGGATGAACCCCTGCGGCCGGACGAACCTCGGCACGATCGGGAAACCGATCTGCCGCAGCGAGTGGATGTCGCGAGCACCGCCGTCGATCACCGCACCGGCCGCCCCCTGCGCCTGCAGCGCGGTGACGGACAGGTCACCGAAGATCGACGCCTCGATGCCGTTCATCTGGACCGCCACGACGTGGCCGCTGGGAACCGACCCGAGCATCTCGAACAGACCGCTCGCGCTCTTGCCGTGCGACACCGCCAGCGGGTTGGGCCGGACCTCGACCGGATACGCGGGCCCGACGAACCGCATCCCCGGTGCGAGCGGCAGGAAATCCGGTGAAAGGCTCTGGTTGACGAGTCCGAGCCCGTCGAGAATGTCCGTCAGCGCGCCCGTGTAAACGCTCCCCAGCGCTGCGACGACATGATCCTGAACAGTGGCAGTCATAGCTTCAACACCCGTTCTTCACCCGCAGAAAAATAGGACGGTCCTGAGGCTTCCGCGCTCCGATCATCACCGAGTGCCGGCCAGGTCGTCAAGGCCAGGAAAAGAGTTCGCGAGTTGGTTGCGACTTCCTTGACCGCGCACTCCGGGCCGTCTCACGATGAGCCCGGAACGCCGATCAAGAAAGGATGTGCGGTGACCAACACATCTGAGCAGACTGCCTACCGTTCCGGGTTCGGCAATTGGGACGACCGGGCGAGCGTGCGAACCAAACCGCGGCGGATTCTCGACGAGCAACTCGACGGCAAGCTGTTCTTCCCACCGGAGCTCGTCGGCCTCCTCGGACACCCAGAGGTGGCACGAGTAACCGATGAAGCGCTGGTCAGACGCCTTCTTCTACACCGGCTGCACATCTACCTCGACTTCACCAGCGATCTCGAACAGCTCGTGGTCAACCCCGCCACCCAGCTGATCAGTCGTCGCCGCTGCGGTTTCGAACTACCGCGCCACATGCTCCGCGACGCGTACATGATCTGCACCGACGAATCCTGGCACGCACTGTTCTCCGACGACCTCCAAGAACAGCTCGTGGTCGCCACAGGAGAACACTCGCCAGAGCTTTTCCCCCGCTTTCTGCTCGACCTCGAACGGATCGAATCCGACGAGGACAGCGACATTCGAGGCTTGACGAGGATCTTCTTCACCGTCGTGTCCGAGACGTTGATCTCCGCGATTCTCAACGAAATTCCGCGCGACCAGCGGATCATCACCTCGGTCCGCGAAACAGTGGCGGACCACGCGGAGGACGAACGTCGCCACCACGCCTATTTCGCACAGTTCTTCCAGCACGCGTGGCACCAGCTCGGCCGACGGCAGCGGTCCGCGATCGGCCCACTGCTGCCGGAGTTCGTCACCGCGTTCCTGGGGCCCGACCAGGCCGCCGACGCGCATCTGCTCACGCTGGCCGGGCTGGACCGGGAGACGGTGCACGGCGTGCTGGAAGAGGTGAACGACCCGATCTCCGTGGGCCGGTCGATCCGTGCGGCGGGAGCCGCGACGCTGCGCCTGTTCGAACGAAACGGCGTGTTCGAGGATTCGCGGACCTACGACAGCTTCGCCCGGCTGGGCCTCGTGGACTAGGTGCCCGGCAGCGGTTCACCCGTTCTCGGCAGACCGAGGTTGACGATGCCGAACAGCGCCTCGTTGGTCCGCACCAACGGCTGCACCAGCAGTCCGACGCCGACCAGGAACACCACGGTGCCCACCCCGGCCGGCCCGCCGAGCAGGTAACCGGTTCCCAGCAGGGTGAGCTCGACGAGCAGCTTGCCGAGCCAGAACGGCCAGCGCCACATCTGCACCGTCGTGATCGCCAGCAGGTCGACGGCCCTGATGCCGAAGCCGCTCATGATGATGAACGCGGAACCGTACGCACACAGAAGGGTTCCCGCGGCGAGCACGACCACCGCCGAGACGCCGGCACCGTGCAGGACGTCCACCGCGAGCAGGAGGTCGATCATGCTGCCGCAGAAGAAGAACGTGAACAGCGGCGCCAGCAGGGGCCTGCGCCGCGTCCACAGCGCGACCGCCGCGAGGCAGATGACCGCGACACCGAGCTGCACCAACCCCACCGTGAGCGGCAGGTGTTTCAACACGCCCAGCGCGAACGTGTCCAACGGGTCCGTTCCCAGTCCGGAGTGGACGAACAGGTAGGCGCCCAGTGCGAACAGGACGCACCCGACGAGGTACTTGCCGAGCATCCGCCTCCTGATCACGCCCACTCCTCGACGGTGCGGGTGTCCAGCAGCACCTTTCCGCGCACTCGCCGTGCCTTGAGGTCCTCGAGCGCCTCCTCTGCGCGATCCAGCGGCACCACCCGGTCAACCGGGATCTTCATGTCGGCCGCGGCGAGCTGGTCCAGCGCCCGGCCGATGGCTGAACGCACCCGCTCCTCCGGCTCTGCCACGCCGCCGTACCCGCGGACGGTGATGTTCTTGCGGTACAAGGCCTGCATCGGCAATTCCGACCGCGGCCCGGCCGCCACGCCGTAACTGATCAGCCGCCCGTGCGGAGCCAGCGACTCGACCAGCACACCGGTGTAGCCGCCGCCGAGCGCGTCGAACGCCACCGTGATGCCGAGGCCGGCGACCAGCTCCCGCAGCTCGTCGGGCGTGGCCGCGACGACCGGCTCCGCCCACCCGTCGACGACGACGTCCGCCTTGGCGGGGTCACCGACCTGGCCCCACACGTCGGCGCCGCGGCTGAGCGCGACGCTGGTGACGGCGGTGCCCACACCGCCGGCCGCGCCGAGCACCAGCACCCGATCGTCCTTCGTCACGTCGGCGAGGTCGCACGTGACGCGGACGGCTGTCGCTCCGACGACACCGGCGCAGGCCGCCAGCTCCAGGTCGAGCCCGGCCGGCACCGGCACCAGCGCGTCCCGCGGCGCCACGACGTACTCCGCCCACGTGCCGTCGCGGGCAACTCCGATCCCGCCGCCGTGGACGACGTACCACTGGCCGCCGGACTCACCGACGCCCTCCACCCCGAGTGTGCGGGGCAGCAGGTTCGGGTCACCCACGGTGCCCGCGCGGACGTACGAGTCCACGGGGTTGACCCCGGCATAAGCCATGCGGACGAGGACGTCGTCGTCCGACTCGGGTCGCGCCGGCTCGAGCGGGTGCAGCTCGAGCGCTCCGCCGGGCGTGCTCAGTCGCATCGCCGGAAACCGGTCACGGGTCGTCACCACAACTCCTGTTGCGTAGCAGGGTCTTTCGGCTGCGGGAACGGCGGGCGGACCGGCACGGACCGCCCGCCGCCGACAGGAGTCAGGCCGACTCCACGTAGTCCTCGCGGTAGGGGGTGAACACGTCGAGCGCGACCGACTTCTCGATGGCCCAGACCTGGTGGTCGACACCGCCGCGCACGACGAAGCTGTCGCCTGCCCTCGCCTCGATCGGCTCGTCGTCACCGAACTGCACCCGGATGTGTCCCGAGATCAGGTAGGCGAGCTGCTCGTGCGGGTGGTTGTGGCGCGGGAAGACCGAACCCGCCTCCATCACGTGCTCGACGATCATCAACTTGTCGTTGTGGGCGAGCACCCGCCTGGTGAGGTTCGGGAATGCCTCCTGCGGGAGGACCTTCTCCCCCTCGACCACGACCACGTCGGGAAACTGCGGCTCGCTCATGCCTGCTCCTTGCCTCGAACCGGACTGACGAACAGTGGAAGTGGCGTCACGTCGGCGTTCAACGTGCCCGCGTCGGCGTCCAGCGTCGGGAAGTGAGCGCGGTCGAAGACCTGGTGCAGACTCGAGGTGCAGGTCTTCGGCACGGCCACGGCGACACCGTGTTCGTCCGTTGTGGACTTCGCCGCGATGAACCGGTAGCTCTCGCCCGGCTGCAGCTCGATGACGCCCCACTCGCCGCGCTCGTGGCCGCGGCGGTTGCGGCGGCAGTAGACCCGGTCCGGCGCGCTGGAGTCGTTGCGCACCTGGACGTGCAGCGCCTTCACGTCGCCGTACCAGTCGAACGTCGCGATGTCGAGCTGGTCCGCGTCGGGCAGCTCCGGCACCACCTTCGGAGCGGGAACACCGGCGATGCGCCGGAAGTTCGCGTCCGTCCCGCACTTGGTGCAGTGGCCGCCCGCGTCGATGCCGAACGCCTTCGCGTTGAGCCCGTACCGCGTGACGAGGAGCTCACCGCAGTTGTGGCACCACGTGTTCGTCGACTCGGTGTCGTAGACGTTGCCGAGGTAGACGTTCTGAAGGCCCATGTCGAGCGCGACTCGGCGCGCGTGTTCCAGCCTCTCGACCGGCGTGCGGATGGTGTCGGTCATCTTGTAGTCGGGGTGGAAGCGCACGAAGTGCGTCGGCACCTGCGGGCCGAGCTTGTCCAGCACGAACGACGCCATCGCGCGTGCTGTCTTCTCGTCGTCGCTGAGGTTGGTGACCATCAACGTCGACACCTCGACGTGCTTGCCCGCGCGGAACACCTGCTCGGTTCCCTCGAGCACCGGCTCGATCCAGCCCTTGGTGATCTTGCGGTAGTACTTGGGGTCCATGGACTTGATGGAGATCGAGAAGATGTCGATGACCGGGATGAGCTCCTCGATCGCCTCGCTCGAGATGAAGAACGCGGACTTGTAGAGGTTGACGATCCCCGCCTGCTGCGCCAGTCGCGCGGTCTCCACCACGAACTCGTGCCAGACCACCGGGTCGTTGTACGTCCAGGACAGCACCTTGATGCCGTGCCGCACGGCGATGTCGACCACTTCTTCGGGCGTGTAGTAGTACACGTCCTTGTCCTCGACGTACCGCGCCTGCGACGTCTTCCAGTTGTGGCAGTAGTCGCAGTTCAGCATGCAGCCGATGTTGCCCATCGAGAGGATCCGGGCGCCCGGCTCGTAGTGGAACACGGCCTCCGTCTCGATGGTCTCCTCGGTGGCGTGCACGGACCTGCCGTAGTTCAGGCTGACCAGCCGGCCGTCCCTGTTGGCCCGCACGATGCAGAACCCGTGCTGTCCTGGCCGGATCTTGCAGTTGCGGGGGCTCAGGTGACATCGGACCACGTCGTCGTCGAGCCGTTCCTCCAGCCGCGCCGGGTAGCCGACCTCCTGCCACTTCTTGGGGACCGCGCTCAGGGTCATGTGTGGACTCCTCAAACCGTCGTGGTGGGTGGCCTGCGTCGTTCAGCCGGTCAGGAGGCGTGCTCGCGGCCGAGTTGCCGGGAGATCGCGGGATGATCGGTCTCGACCGGCCCGACGATCGTGGCTCCGCCCGGTGAGCCGAGCTGCGTCACCGCCGTGAAGAAGTCCGCGTTGATCCCGGCGTACTCGGCCAGCTCGGCCGGCAGCTGGTCGTCCGGGTAGATCGCCTCGACCGGGCAGACCGGCTCGCAGGCCGAGCAGTCGACACATTCGTCGGGGTGGATGTAGAGGAACCGCTCACCCTCATAAATGCAATCGACCGGGCACACCTCAACGCATGCCCTGTCCTTTATGTCCAGACAGGGCTCAGTAATGATGTAGGCCATCCAGAATCCGATCTCCGTCGCACCGAGCAATCGCATTCGGCACGCCAGTCCTTCTGACCTTCTCATCTTGCTGGGAAAATCGAGATCAGGGCAAGGCTTTTCAAACTATGTGGCTGCTACCTTTTTTCCATGAAACCTCGTGATCTGCCTTGCCGCGGTTGTCGCAAGCAACGGGACGAGCCAGGTGAGAGCCGGCACTCGCCGCAGATTCTGGTGCTTCAGCACGCCGACTGGGAGGTCCCCGCGATCTACCGCGACCTCCTGCTGGAGGCCGGGTGGCGGGTGGTGACCTGCCGCCCGGACCTGGGACAGGAGTTCCCGGACCACCGCCCGTTCGACGGCGTTCTCGCAATGGGCGGCCCGATGAGCGTCAACGACGAGCGGGAATTCCCCTGGCTGTCCACCGAGAAACAGGTGGTGGCTGCCGCGGTGACGGCCGGAACGCCGTTCTTCGGTGTTTGCCTCGGAGCCCAGATCCTCGCCTCGGCCTTCGGCGCACAGGTGTATCCGGCTCGTCAGCGGGAATTCGGCATCCACGCCGTCCGAATGGCAGCTCCGTCATTCGACGATCCGCTCTTCGGCGGTCTGCCGCGCACATTGCAGGTGTTCCAGTGGCACGGCGAGACCTTTGACCTGCCGGTGGGTGCGGTGCTGCTGGCCGAGGGCGACGACGTGCCCCACCAGGCGATGCGGATCGGGACGAAGGCCTACGGGCTGCAGTTCCACGCGGAGGTGTCCACCGGGCTGCTCGCCGACTGGCTGGCCGTGCCGTCGTGTGCCGGGGAAGTGGCAGAGGAACTCGGGCCCGGTGCCGCTCGCGCCCTGACCGCGGACCTGCGGATCGCCGAGACGCGGATGCTCAGACTGGCCGAGCGGATCTTCACCGGCTGGATGGGCCTGGTGGAGAGCGGACCGCGCCGCGGGTGCCCGTGCGGCCGGAAGGTGCTGGCGGATCTGCCGGGTTAGTGCCTTCGCGCGGGGCGTCCGGAACGATCGGGCTGGTCCGCGAACGGATCGGCCCGATCGTCCTGCCAGCCGCACGTCACTCGGAGCGGATGCCCGCGGCCTCGTCCAGCGTCTCGACGATCCAGTGGTCGATCGAGCAGTTCATCTGCTCGGCCGCCTCGCGCCAACGCTCGTGCTGCCGGACCGAAACCTGCAGGTTGACGGCCTGGGTGAGCGGCTGCCGCTGCTCGGTGCCGCCCATCAGGCGGGCGTTGCGCGCCGCCCGCAGCCTGCGCCGCAACTCGTTGCGCGACCAGCCGAGCCGTTCCGCGCGCTCCAGCCAGACGTCCTGCTCGCTCTCGACGAGCGCCGCGACCTCCGAGTGGTGTCCGAAGCTGAGCTTGTCCCGCCGGCGGGACACCGGGAACTTCTTCGCGATCCACGCGTAGTTGCGCAGGGTCTGGTAGTCGAGCGACGTGCGCGCGATGGCTTGTTCGTACCGGTCGCCGAAAGCGTCCTGGCCGTACACGAGCAGGTCACCGATCCACCAGGTGACGGACTCGGCCGCGTTCAGCACGAACTGGCCGATGCACTCCCAGGCGCCGAACGGCATCCCCTGCGGGAGCAGAAGTCCGTTCGATCGGATCTCGACACCGTCGACCGCGGGCAAGTCGGGGAGCACCAGCTCTGCCCATGAGTTCGCGTTGGCCATCCGCGGCTTCGGGACGGACCGGCCGCTTCCGGACTCGTACAGCGGCGCGATTTGCCCGACTTTCCGCGAAACGCTTCCCGCATTCATTCGTACCCCCCAGGTACACGAACATTCAATATGATCAAGTGAGCGCGGACTGTTCTTCGGGTACACACACATGAACACAGCCGTGATCGCCGGGTGAACGTGGTCGTTCATCCGGAAACGAGAACCTGTGCCAGCAAACCCCCTGTGCCCCAACTCTCACGCTACGTCACCGACCTTACAGACCACCAGGAAGACGAACAAGCGAACGACGAGCAGGCCGAGGCGGACCGGCCCGCGAAGCGCGGTCACCACGACCGGCCCGGCCTTCAAATGGGACTTTCCGGAAAACCTGCCACCCAACGGCACGGGTGGTCGTGAATCGTTCTCCAGGGCTGACGAGGTCCGAGGTCCCGCCCACCAGATACTTCACACTGCAATTTCTTTCCCCCGAACAGCAAATGTCGCCCGGCGATCCGCAAAGCGACGGGCTGCGATCAGGGGACGTCCAGGCCACCGATGGCGGCGCGGATGTCGTCGATGCCGTCCAGGGCGGCGGTTCCGCCCTCACCGGGGTCGGCGAAGCCCGCGCTGACGAACGCTTCCCTCGCCCCCGGGACGTCGAAGACACCGCATTTGCGGAACAGCCCGACAGTGCGCCGCGCGGCGAAGCGGATGCCGCTCATCACCGAGTCCTGGTCGTAGGACTCGGCGACGATCGTGTCGACGTCCGCCGGGCTGAACCCGACTCCGGCCAGGGCGAGCCGCGCGGACCGCGTGGCCGGCTGCAGGGACCGCACGATCACCGCGGGCAGGAAGTGCGCCACCGCCCTGCGGTCGGCGGGATCGAGCTGGGTCCACAACTCCTTGAAGACCTGCGCGAAGTAGGCGTGGTGGTACACCTCGTCGGCTGCGTGGTCGCGCACGGTTTCCCGCACGACCGTGATGAGGTCGTCGTCCCGCGGCACGTCCTGCAACAGCGAGGTGATCAGGGTCTCGAACACGATGACCTGCAGCAGCTGGACGAGTTTGGCGTAGCTCGGGTTCTCCGACCCGATCCCGTCGAGGTGACGCAGGTAGGGAGCGAAGTCGAACGGCAGCGCGCGGATCCCCGACGCCTCCTCGATCTGGTCGGCCACGTCGATGCTGTACAACGCGTGGAACTGCTCGTCGACGTTGATCTTCATCGCGTACCGGCGCATCTTCTTCGACAGGTCGACACCGCTGGCCCCGTCGGCGATCCGCTGCACCGTGCGCAGCACGACCTCCACCTCGAACCGTTCGGTGAAGCGCAGCCACTGGTACAGGTGCTGGGCGGCGAGGTAACGCCGGGCGGTGTCCTCCCTGGCGACCACCAGGGGGTGGCGCAGGTGCGGAACCACGTGGTCGGGGAAGAACTTCTTGGTCGCCAGGTCCTCGTCACCCACGACGAGCCGGGCGTCCTTGCGCACACCCGCCCTGTCGTGCCACGAGTCGAAGATGGTCAGGTCCGCGGGCATTTCACACTCCCGTGTTCGGTCGAAGGGCTGACACGAGCAGAACTGGTGCCTGTGTCGAAGTCCGGTTCCATGAGAGTCGCGCTCGAGGTGGTTCCCGGTGGTGCGGCCGGACGGTCCGCACCACCGGCGCTGCACGTGGGCCGTGCCGCCAGGGGCCGCCGCAGGCCCGGCTGTCGCGGATCGGACCTGGGCAGGCCCTAGGCGTGTCACGCAACGTCGGCGAGGTGATTCACCCTCAGCAGGACGCCCGTCTGACCGCGAATTCCCCCGGCAACGTTGCGAGCCACGCCACTAGAACTGCGCGGACATCGGCGCGATGCCCATGATCACCACTCCGCGGCTGCCGGCGGCCCCTCCCGCACCGCGGACAGGGCTCACGTAGTGGCTGACGCGCGCGTCGTGCACGGCGTAACCGTCGAGCGGCGCGGTCAACCGGAACCGGGCGAGGACGTCCTCGAACGCCACGGCGTCCGGGAGCATGCCGGCACACCCCGGGGCGGCGATGACGTTCTCGCCACCATCGACGTTGTCGTTGGTCACCAGGTGGGCGAAGGTGAACATGGACCTGCCGCCGTCCTGGTGGAGACAGTCGGGCGAGGACACGGCGACCTCGTCCGGTCCGCCGACCGCCAGCTTGATCAGGTGCACACCGACGTAGACGGGCGACCTGGCCAGTTCGTCGTGCCACAGCACGTGACCGACGTTGGCCCGGATCAGCTCGCACAGCAGGCCGTTCTCCTTCAGTCCGGCGCGCAGGGCCGGAAACTTCCTGCGCAGGCCCGGAAAGTCGGGGTTGAAGGTGTCCTGCCAGTACTCGGCCACCGGACCGAGGACCGGATCGGTCGCTTCGGGAATCCAGCTGAGCGTGTCGGACCACGGCAGGTAGACGGCCTGGGAGTACCGGCGGTGGCGGTTGCTCCCCGGCGCGTGGGGGTCGCGGGGAAGATCGTCGAACGCCGCGCGGAGATCGGCGAAATCCCTTGGGGCGCAATCGATTCCGCCGTATCCGGCCCCCTGGAAGCGGGTGAACCCGTCCTCGCGCAGCCGCGAGCGGCCCAGCGGCGCCCAGGCCGCCGTCACCGAGGTGATCTCGCCGTTGGGTGCAGCCATGCGCGCTCCGTTCGGGCTGTGTGCGGGGAAGGTCGACGGGGACGGGCGGGCGCGGAATCCCTTGTCCGCCCGCCACTTCCTCCAGCGATGCTGGCACGGGCCCGCGAACGGTGTCGAGCGCGTGAAGTCATCCGGCGACGGGGATGTCGCCGCCGTGTCCCGCCGGCGGGACACGGCGTGGATCCGCCGCACCGCTTCCCCTCTCGACTTGACCGTCGACCCGGGAGTCCGAACGATGCCTTGGGCCCACAACAGTTTCTCCGTCTGAAGGACAAGCGAGGTGCGGATGGCCGCCACCGAGTACGCCCGTGACTGGTTCGGCGGGCACCTGGCTCCGCCTCCGGCATCGGCCGACGAGATCCGGACGGTCGTCCGGCACGAGATCCGCGGAATCGGTTACCCGTACCAGGAGTTCCTGCCGGCGGCACCGTTCCTGCTGCCGTCGTCGTCCTACGCCGAACTCTTCCGCGCCACCGACTTGCTGGTCGGGCTGCTGCACCGCACAGCGCTGGAGGCCGGACCCGACGCCGCGGCGCGGATGGCCGCCTACGGCGCCACGAAGCGCGATTATCCGTTGTTCATCAAGGATCACGTCCTCGAGGAGCGGTACGCCGCCTGCATGGTGCGGCCGGACGTCGTGATCGGGCCGGACGGGCCGAAGTTCCTCGAGTTCAACATCAGCGGCGGGTTCGCCGGGGTCGTCGAGGGGTGGTGCCGCTACGAGGCCTGGCGCGTGCTCTACGGCGATGGCGACGGAGGACTGCCGTTCCGCCACCACGACCCGTTCGCGGCGAGAGCCGACTTCTTCGAGGACGTCTGCCAGGACCTGGATCTGCCGCGCAAGCTCGCCTGGGTCGGCACGTTGCTGGAGAACGTCACTCCCACGACCGAGACGCGCTACTTCGACGTCGAGACCGACTACCTGCTCAGCCGCGGCTTCGACGCGCGTTACGTGGAGGTGGAGGACGCCGACGAGCTGTGGGACTGCGCGCCCGCGCGGCGGTACCCCTTGGGGCTGAGGCACTTCAACGTCGCCGACCTCGAGCGTCTCGGTGTTCGGATCGACGCCGCGCGACGGGCGTTGGACAACGGCTGTCTGCTGCTCGCCACGCAGACCTCGGGTTTCCTGGGCAACAAGAAGGCCATGGGCCTGCTCTCGGAGGGCAGGCCGTGGATGAGCGCGGCCGAGCACGCGGTGGTGGAGAAGTACCTGCCGTGGACCAGGATCCTCGGCGACCGGCGCACCACCGCGCGCGGCCGTGAGGTGGACCTGCTCGAGCACGTGCTCGCCGAGCAGGAAGACCTGGTGCTCAAGCGCGGCATCGGCAGCAACGGCAGGCAGGTGGTGATCGGCCGTGAGGTCGACGCCGCCGCCTGGCGCGCAGCGGTCGAGGCGGCCGCCGAGGCGGAAGACAGTGTCGTGCAACGGTTCGTGCCCGCCCAGACCTGCCGGCTCGCCGTCGTGAGCGACGCGATGGACGTTCCCGAGGTCGCCGAGGTGGCGCCGGTGCTCAGCCCGCTGCTGTTCGGCCGCCGTCCCGGCGGTGTGTACGCGCGGTTCTTCGCCAACGGTGCGACCGGGATCATCAGCGTCGTCGGCCACTCCGCCTCGGACACCGTCGCCGTGACCAGGTAGCAGCGCTGCTCCACCGGACCCCGGTACCCGCCGACGCGGGGCCGGGGTCTTTTCTGCCGTTCACCCCGTCCCAGGTCCGCAGAATTCGTTTCGCGATCTTTTTCAGCTCTGCGTACCAGAAATGCATAACCGGCGCAGGCGTGGCGGAAAAACTCTTCCCCGAAAATCGCCGAAACTCGCTGCATCCGTTGCGCCGCAACACCGTTGACACCTGATTGACCCACCCGCAATATTCGAGCCGAGCACCGATCATCGAGGAACGGAATCACCTGGTGAACACCGCGAACACACACCGAGGTTCCACCGCTCCGCCCACCAGGTACGAGCAGGCAGGAAATGTGACGGATGGCGAAGAACTGCCGCACGCGCTGATCACGGAAGGCCAGGTGCGGCCGTGACCACCCCGTACATCATCGGGTTCTCCGATTCGGCGCGCGATCGTGCGCTGTGCCTGTTCCACGGTGCCGAGCCCGTCGTGGCCATCGAGGAGGAGCGGTTGACGCGACTGCGGCACGGCCTGGACCTCCGGGACCCCGCCGAGTCCGACCAGCTGGACCTCGACTGCGGCTCGCCTGCCGAACACACCGCGCGGATGCGCCGCATGGCCGACTACTGCCTGTCCGCGGCGGGGGTGTCCGAGTCCGACGTGCGGCTCTGGATCGGCACCTCGCGGCACCCCGTGTCCCCGCTGCTCGACCGCGCGGTGCACGTCAACCACGACCTCGCTCACGCTGCGTCCGCGTTCTACGGCTCGCCGGCGAAGCAGGCAGCCGTGCTGGTGCTCGACGGCTCCGGCGACGAGGCCGGCTCCGGCAGCCGCGAAACGGTGTCCGTCTACCGCGGTGACGAGCGAGGACTGACGCTGCTGCAGCACGTTTCCGGACGGCGTGACGAGACGCACCTGACCAACTCTGCCGGTGTCCTGCAACGCATCGGGACCGTGCTGTCCGGCTTCGCCGCGGTCGACGAGGACAAGGCGATGACGCTGGCCGCGTGCGGAACGCCCCGGCACCTCGACCAGCTGCTCGCCAGGATGCGGTTCGGCGACACCACCGTGGACATCGACAACCACGGCATCTGGAAGACGATGCGGGAACTGCCGGCGACCACGTTCGAGGAGCGAGCGGACCTGGCCGCGAGCTTCCAGGCCGCACTGGAGCGGGCGGTGCTCTTCTACGCCCGGCGCGCGCGGCAGCTCACCGGTTGCGACGTGCTCTGCCTGGCGGGCGGGCCGGCGCTCAACGCCGCGGTCAACCAACGCGTTCTCGTCGAAGGCGGGTTCGACGACGTCTTCGTGTCCCCCGCGGCCGCCAACGGGATCTCCCTGGGCGCTGCCTACTACGGGGCGCACGTGGTCTTCGGCCTGGAGCGCACCGACGGACTCGCCACTCCGTGCCTCGGTCAGGCCTACACCCGTTCGGAGACGGCGCAGGCGCTGGCGGAAGCCGACGTCAGGCTGGAGATCAGCGATGTCGGCCCTGCCGAATGCGCGAGGCGTGCCGCCGCGCACCTGGCGGACGGCGAGCCGGTCATGTGGTTCCAGGAGGGCTCGGAGATCGGTCGGCGGGCGCTCGGCCACCGCAGCGTGTTCGGCGACCCGCGCACCGCGGACACCCTGGAGCGCATCAAGGAAGCGGTGCGGTCGGAGGAGCCGGTCGGCTCGCTGACCCCGATCGTGCTGGAGGAGGACGCGGCCGAGTGGTTCGACTGCGGTCGCTCGCCGCACATGCTCTTCGCCCCGTCCGCACGACCCCGGACGGCGGAGCTGGCGCCCGCGGTCGTCCACGTCGACGGCACGGCACGGGTGCAGACGCTCTCGGCCGCCGACAACCCGGTCGTGCACCTGATGCTGCGGGAGTTCCTGCGGCGCACCGGGGTTCCGCTCGTCACCAACACGGCGTTCAGCCTGCGCGGAGAACCGATCGTGGAGACGCCGGCGGAGGCGGTGGCCGCCTGGTGCGAGTCGCCTGTCCGAGTGCTGTGCGCGGACGGGTTCCACGCAGTCAAGCGGGACAGGTAATTCCACGCCGGTGAGCACAATGATGCACGGCGAGCGGTTCGTCAATGCACCGCGAAGGATACGTGCGAGCAATCGTTGATTCGTCCACGATCAAGCAGTTGTTCACCTGGGCGGCGACAGCTTTGCGGACCGGCCGAAGAGGCGCATTGATCAGGCGGAACACGTGTGCCGGTCACCATCGGAGTATTCCATGCGCACGGCGCGAACCGGAAAAGATCTACCGCGAACTGGACATCTCGCCTCTTGATCCTACCGCCGGCAACCATCGCTTGACGCAAGGCGACCGCGTCCATGTAGTGTGGTTGGGGATCGCTGCGGGGGCAGCGGATGGCGCTGCGGGGGCAGTGGCTAAATGGGGGAAGAGTGAAAGACTCGGTTATTGGGGTGCGCGCGCAGCGTTCCTTTCTGGAATTCGGGACAGGCCCACTCGCGGATGTCGACCTGACGCTGCCCGCGGTGCACGCCGAGCGCGACCTGAGCGAAGTGTGGAGCCTGCTCCGCGAACAGGAGCCGGTGGCCTGGCACCCGACGGCCGACGGCGGGTTCTGGGTCGTCAGCCGCTACGAGACCGCGGTGCGGGTCTACCGCGACACCGAGACGTACACGTCGAGCCGCGGCAACGTCCTCGCCACGCTTCTGAACGGCGGAGATCCAGCCGGCGGCAAGATGCTTCCGGTCTCCGACGGTCCTCGGCACATGCAGATCAGGCGTGAGCTGTTGCGGGCGCTGACTCCTCGTGCGTTGGCAGGACTGGGTGAGCGCATTCACGACGCGACCCGCCGTCTGGTGGTCGAGGCGGTGGCACGCGAGGACTGCGATCTCGGTCGCGACGTGGCGCCGTACGTCCCTCTCGCGGCGATCTGCGATCTGCTCATGGTGCCGGAAGAGGACCGCGAGCTGCTGCTCAGTCAGAGCAAGCTGGCACTCGCCTCGGAAACGCCGGACGGCACCGAGATGGAAGCGCGCCTGGCACGCAACGAGATTCTCCTCTACTTCTCCAGGCTGGCGCGTTCGCGGCAGGACGCGCCCGGCGACGACATTCTCGGTCTGTTGATCCAGATGACCCGGTCGTCCGTGGCGCTCACCGACCAGGAACTGCTGTACAACGCGTACAGCCTTCTGCTCGGCGGGGACGAGACGACCCGGCTGTCCATGATCGGAACAGTGCACGCGCTGATTCACCGGCCCGACGAGTGGGCGCGGCTCAAAACCGGTGAGGTGCCGATCGCCACCGCCGTGGAGGAATTCCTCAGGTGGACCACACCGACTTTGCACGCGGGCCGGGTAGCGACCACGGACACGACGCTCGACGGCCGTGAGATCGCGCAGGGCGACATCGTCACGATCTGGAACTCGTCGGCCAACTTCGATCCGGCACAGTTCGACGATCCCGGACGATTGCGACTTTCGCGTTCCCCGAACCGCCACCTGACGTTCGCACAAGGGCCTCATTTCTGCCTCGGTGCCCAGCTGGCCAGGATCGAGCTGACCGCGCTGGTCACCGCGCTGGTGGAAGCCGCCGACGGCATGGAGCTGATCGGCGAGCCCAAGCGTCTCTATTCCAATTTCCTGAGCGGCTTTCACAGCCTGCCCGTGCGATTCGCGGCCGCGGCCGCGAAGAAGGAGTTCTGATGAGCACGCCGAGGGGTGCCGAAACGCCGCTCAACGACGTCGAGTCCGTCATGGCCGAGATCTGGGAGTCGGTGCTGCACGTCGACAACGTCGGTCCGGACGACGACTTCTTCGCGCTCGGCGGTGACTCGCTGCTGGCCATCCAGATCATCTCGGCGGCCGAGCAGCGCGGACTGCCGCTGAAGCTGGTGGACCTGTTCAAGCGACCGGATCTCCGCGGGTCCTGCGAGACCCTGAGCGCGGCGGCCGGTGGCGGCACCGCACCCGCCGCGGATCTGCTCACGCAGGAGGACCGGGACCAGCTGCCGGCCGGTGTCGAGGCCGCCTACCCGATGACGCGGCTCCAGCTCGGCCTGCTCTTCGAGAGCGCGGCCAGCGAAGGCTCTCTCTACATCGACGTGGTGTCCCGGGAGATCCTTCTGCCGTTGGACGTCGAGGTGCTGCACCAGACGCTCGACCTCGTGGTGCGCAGGCACCCGATCCTCCGCACGCGGTTCGACCTGGGCGGCTACTCCGAGCCGCTGCAGCTCGTCGAGAAGCAGGCGACCATCGACCTGGAGCTCGACGACCTCCGCGAGCTGACCGACGAGGAGGTCGTGGCCCGCCGCAGCGCGACGATGGAGAAGCTCGACCGCCCGTTCGACACCGAGGGCGTCCCGCTGATCCGTGCCCACGCCGCACCGACCGGGCAGGACAGCTTCCGCCTCTCGTTCGCCTTCCACCACGCCATCTTCGACGGCTGGAGCGAGTCGGTCTTCACCCTGGAGCTGATCAAGACCTACCACGCCCTGCTGCGCGGCGAGCAGCCCTCGTTCGCGACGCCCGCACCGTTCGCCGAGTTCGTCCGGCTGGAGCGGGAGGCGCTCGCCGACGAGGGGCAACGACGCTTCTTCGACCGTTTCAAGGTGGAGGACACCGGCGTGAAGCCGGCCCGGCGCTCGGCAACGCCCGTCCCCCACAAGGTCTCGGTGCTGACGCCGCTGCCGACGGTCGAGTCGCTCGCCGCGCTGTCGACGGCGTGGAGCCTGCCGATCAAGAGCCTGGTGGTCGCCGCCTATTACACCGCCGTCGAGGCCGCCTTCGGTCGCGGCCAGGTCGCCGGGCTGTCGATGAGCGGCCGCCCGGAGCAACCAGGAGGCGACCTCACGCTCGGGCTGTTCCTCAACCACCTGCCGGTGCGCCTCTCGTCGAGCGGAACCACCTGGCGGGAACTGGCGAGGCAGGCGTTCGAGGCTGAGCGCGAACTGTTGCCGCAGCGCCGTTTCCCGTACTCCGAGGTCATCGAGATCCTCGGCAGGCGGCCCTTCGACGTGGCGCTGAACTTCGTGCACTTCCACAACAGGGACGAGCTCATCAGCCAGGGCCTCATCGCCGTGGACGAGGACTGGCTCGACAGCACCAGCGTGCCCATCCGCGTCGAGGGGATCTACGACCCCCAGGCCTACGGTCTCCAGCTCGACGTGACGGTCGACACCGTGCGGCATCCGGAGCAGCTGGCCGCGGAGATGGCCAACACGATGCTCGCCGTGTTCGACAAGCTGATCCACCACCCCGACGAGCGGGTGGACGCAGTACCGGCCCTAGGAGATCTCACGTCATGACCGAGCAGCACACGGCCGCGGTGGCGACTCCGTCGCTCTGGCGGCGTCGCGGCTACCTGGTGTACCTCGCCTCGCAGGCGATGGCCCAGACCGGTTTTCAGGTCAGTGTGGTGGCGATCCCGCTCACAGCGGTGCTGGTGCTCGACGCCTCGCCCGTGCAGCTCGGCCTGCTCGTCGCGGCCGAGCGGGTGCCGTTCCTGATCTTCGCTCTGATGGCGGGCGTGCTCGTCGACCGGTGGTCCCGCCGGACGCTGCTGATCGTCACCTCTCTGCTGCGGGCGCCACTCGTGCTGTCCGTTCCCCTCGCCGCGGCGCTGGGGTGGATGAGCGTGTCGCAGCTGTACCTGGTGGCGTTCCTGCTCGGCACGCTCACCGTGCTGTCGGACGTGGCCTCGCTGTCGATCATGCCTTCACTGGTTCCCCGTGAGCAGCTGACCGATGCGAACGCCAAGCTCGAGGCCGCTCGTTCCGGCAGCGAGGTGGTGGGGCCTGGCCTGGGCGGCGCCCTGGTCAAGCTCATCACGGCGCCCTACGCCCTGATCGCGGACGCGGTGCTGTTCCTCGCGTCCGGAGCCATGCTGCTGGCGCTTCCCAAGGACGACGTCCAGCAGGAGACCACCGAGACCGGCACGCGGTCCGCCTGGCAGGAGATCAAGGCCGGCATCGCGTTCGTCTGGCAGTCGGCCGTGCTGCGGTGGAACGCGGTGGTCGCCGCCATCACGAACCTGTTCGTCTACGCCTTCCTGGCGATCCAGTACCTCTACATCGTCGACGACCTCCAGCTGGGGGCGGCGTTCGTCGGCGTGATCCTGAGCCTCGGCGGCGTCGGCGGCGTGCTCGGATCGTTCGCCGCCGGGTGGATCTCGAACCGCGTCGGCATCGGTGGCGGCTTCCTCATCGGCAGTGCCGTCATGGCGGTCGGTGTCGTCCTGGTCGGGATCGCACCGGCGGGAATGGGCCCCGGCCTCGTCCTGGCCGGTGGCGGCTACCTGCTGTTCGTGTGCGGCATTCCGATCTTCAACGTCGCGGCGGTGACCATCCGGCAGGCCGTCACGCCCGCCGCACTCCTCGGTCGCACGAACGCCACGATGCGCTTCCTCATCTGGGGCACGATCCCGCTCGGATCGCTGCTCGGCGGAGTCGCCGCCGAGGCGACGGGTTCGCGGACCGTCGTGCTCCTGTCCGGCGTCGCGCTGCTGATCCCGACCGTGCTGCTCGCACTGTCCCCGATCCGCGGCCTGCGAGTAGCCGAGAACCAAACCTGAACCACATCTGCACTGCGAACTGAAAAGAAGGAGACGGACACATGGGGGCGTCTACTCCGGCACGCTCGGTGAGGGCCATCCGCCGCCGAAGCGTCGAGCCTGGAATCGACGGTTTCGCACACATCACCGAGTCGGACCGGCCGGGAGCACCAGCCGTCGTCGAGGCGCGGACAGCCGGCCTGGACCTGAGCGTCTGGCTGCGGGGGAACCAGGAGACGGTCGACCGCCACCTGTACACCGCCGGCGCGGTGGTCTTCCGGAACTTCAAGGTCGCCACGGCCGCCGACTTCGCGGCCGTGGCCGGCGACGGCGGTGACGAGAAGCTGCTCGACTACGTGTACGGGTCCACTCCGCGCACCAAGGAGTCGAAGGGCGTCTACACGTCCACCGAGTACCCGCCGGAGGAGACGATCCCGCAGCACAACGAAATGGCCTATGCACGGGACTGGCCGCTGCGGTTGTGGTTCTTCTGCCAGCTCAACGCCCAGGGCGGCGGAGAGACGCCGCTGGCGGACAGCCGGCGCGTCCTGGAGCGGATCCCCGCCGCGGTGCGCGAGCGGTTCGAACGCGACGGGATCATGTACGTGCGCAACTACGGCGGCGGTGTCGACCTGCCGTGGCAGCAGGTGTTCGAGACCGACGACCGCGAGACCGTGGAACGGTTCTGCGCGGCCAACGAGATCGAGCTGGAGTGGCTCCCGGACGGCGGTCTGCGCACGAGGCAGATCTGCCAGGCCGTCGTGGAGCACCCGCGCACCCACGAGGTGGCGTGGTTCAACCAGGCCCACCTCTTCCACACCTCCAGCCTGCCCGCCGCCGTCCGCGAGGATCTGCTGGCCACGTTCAGCCCGGAGCAGCTGCCGCGCAACGCCCTCTACGGCGACGGCACCGTGATCGAGGACGAGGCGTTCACCGAGATCCGGGCCGCGTTCGAGGCGGAGACGGTCGCGACGCCCTGGCAGACGGGTGACGTGATGCTGGTGGACAACATCCTGATGAGCCACGGGCGCAACCCCTACCAGGGCCCGCGCAAGGTGCTCGTCGCCATGTCCGGTGCGTGGAGCGCCCTCCAGGAGGCGGGCCGATGAGCAGCACCGACTCGGCCGCGGAGATGTTCCCGCTGTCGCCGCAGCAGCGGTACACCTGGATCACCGCGGAGACGGGCAGCGGGTGCTCCGCCGTCTCCGGTGAGCTGACGATCCGGGGTCCGCTCGACACCGGCCGTCTGCGCGAGGCGCTGAACGGCCTGGTCGAGCGCTACGAGATCATGCGCACCACCTACCAGCAGGTCGCCGGGATCGACGTGCCGCTGCAGCGGATCGGGGCGCCGGCCGACGTCGTCCTGGAAGACGTCACCGAAGAGGACTGGCGGTCTCGCCTCGCCGAGCCGATGGATCCGGCGGGCCCGCCGCTGCGGGCCGGGCTGGCGCGACGGGAGGACGGGGTGCACACCCTGTTCCTGCGTCTGTCGGCGCTGAGTGCCGATGCCGAGAGCGTCGGACTCCTGGTGGAGAGCCTCGCTGGTCTGTACGGCGGGGCCGAGCCGGACGGTTCGGCCGAGGAGCCGCTGCAGTACGCCGACCTCGCGGAGTGGTTCACCCAGCAGATCGACGACCCGGACGCCGAAGCGAAGGAGCACTGGGACTCGCTCGCCCGCAACCTCGGCGACCTGGCGGAGCTGCCGTTCAAGCGACGCCGCGGGTCGGCGCCGGCCGGAGCTGACGCGGTGGAGGTGCAGCTGCCCGGCGGACTGCGCGAGGCCGCCGACCGCGACGGCGGCACGGTGCGCGGGGTCGTGCTCTCCGCCTGGGCCGCGTTGCTCGGTCGCTACGCGCCCGGCCGCCCCCTGGTGGTGATGACGTCGCAGTCGGGTCGCCACGACGCCGACCTGGCGGACGCGATCGGACCGCTGGCGCGGCTCGTACCGGTGCTGTTCGACGGCGAACCGGACGCCTCGCTGCGATCCCTGCTCCGCGAGGTCGTCGCGAGGGACGAAACCGCGGCCGAACTGCAGGGCGCGTTCTCACCGGAGAACTGGTCCACCGGCGGTTCCGCCGACTTGGCCGCGCGAGCGTCCATCGGCTTCGCCCACCGCGTGCTGCCGGTCCTGCGCACGAACGAGGTCGAGTTCGAGCTCAGCCGGATCGACGCCGCGCCGCACGCCGACCTCGAGCTGACCTGCGAGGAGAACGGCGAGTCCGTGCGAGCGGTGCTGAGGTACCGCGCGAACGCCTTCGCCCGCTCCGACGTGGCCGATCTCGCGGTCGGTCTCCGCTCGGTCCTGGAAACCTGGATCGCCGACCCCGCGACGCCCGTCGACGAGGTGTTGCTCCTGCCGGCTGATCTCCGACGCCCCGCCTCCGCGCCGGCGCCGGTCGGTGACGAGCCCGAGCCGGTGCACGAGCGGTTCGCGAGGCACGCTCTCGAGACTCCGTCGGCCGTCGCGGTGGTGGACGCCGCGGGCAGCCACACCTACGGCTCCCTGCACGCGTCCGCACAGGCTCTCGCCGACCAGCTCGTCGCGCGCGGAGTCGGGCCGGGCAGTCTCGTCGGTGTCCTCTTCGGACGGAGTGCCGGAGTGCTGGCCGCCATGACGGCGGTGCTCGAAACCGGTGCCGCCTACGTCCCGCTCGACCCGGCGCTGCCGTCCGAACGCCTGCGGTTGATGGTGGAGGACAGCGGTGTCGAGGTCATCGTCACGGAACCCGCCCACGCGGACCTGACGGCGTTGCTGCGGCCGGACCCGGTCGTCCTCGGCGACCAGCGCCGGCAGGAGATCCGGCCCGCCCTGGCGAGGCCGGCCGACCTGGCCTACGTCCTCTACACGTCGGGTACGACGGGTCGCCCCAAGGGCGTGCTGGTCGGACACCAGCAGATCGCCTCGTACGTCGACGCGATCGTCGAGCGGCTGGGCCTGGAACCCGGCCTCGGCTACGCGCACGTCTCGACCTTGGCGGCGGACCTCGGTTACACGGTGCTGTACGCGTCACTGTGCACGGGTGGGACGCTCCACCTGGTGGGTGACGACGTGCTCAGGAACGGCGACGAGCTCGGGGACTACCTCACGCGCGAAGCCGTCGACGTCCTCAAGATCACCCCCTCGCACCTGTCGGCACTCCTGCAGACCACCGCGAACCCCGCGGGCCTGATCCCCCGGCGGGTGCTCGTCACCGGCGGCGAGCCGCTGCGCAGCGAGCTCGCGGTCCAACTGGCGGAGCTGGCGAACGGCTGCGAGATCGTCAACCACTACGGCCCGACCGAGGCGACCGTGGGCACGACCGCGCACCGGCTGCGCCTGGCCGATCTCGACGCACGGACGGCCTCGGTGCCGATCGGCAGCCCGCTGGGCGCGGCGACCGTTCAGGTCGTGGACGGGGCGCTGCACGAGGTGCCGCTCTGGGTGCCGGGCGAGCTGTTGATCGGCGGGCCGGGAGTCGCCCGGGGTTACCTCGGCCGGCCGGAGCTCACGGCCGAGCGCTTCGTTCCGGACCCGCTGTCGTCCCTGCCGGACGGCCGTCGCTACCGGACGGGCGACCTGGTGCGCAGGTTGCCCGGCGGAGAACTCGAGTTCCTCGGCCGCAACGACGACCAGGTGAAGATTTCTGGTTACCGGGTCGAGCTCGGCGAGATCGAGTCGACCCTGCGGGCGCACCCGGACGTGCAGGACTGCGTCACCCTCGTCAGCACCGACGAGACCGGACACCAGAGGCTGGTCGCGTTCGTGGTGGGCTCGAGCGACCGGCACGAGGCCGAGCTGCACGAGTTCGCCGCCGCGCGTCTGCCGCAGTACATGCGACCGGAGGCGATCGTCGCGCTAGACGCGTTCCCGTTGACCGCCAACGGAAAGCTGGACCGAGCCGCTCTGCTCCGCTCGGCGACCGGCGTCCGCCAGTCACACCGTCAGCGTCAGGTTCCGCCCAGGGACACCTTCGAGCTGTTGCTCGCCGGGCTGTGGACGCAGGCGCTCGGGAAGGCCGTCGGCGTCACCGACGACTTCTTCGAGGTGGGCGGCAACTCGCTGAAGGCGATCCGCCTCATCGCGGACATCCGGAAGGCGACCGGCATCAGCCTGCCCGTGTCGGCGATGGTCAACGCGAGCACGATCGAGGCGATGGCGACGCTCCTGCGCTCGGAGCAGCCGGGTGACCAGTTCCGGTCCGCCGTGCCGCTGCAGCGTTCCGGCGCACTGTCCCCGTTCTTCTGCGTGCACGCGGGCGGCGGTGGTGTGCTCGGCTACCTGCCGCTGGCACGTGCCGTCGGCGATGAGCGGCCGTTCATCGGTCTCCAGTCGCCGGGGCTCTACCCCGGCGGGAGCAACCCCGGCACGCTCGTCGAGATGGCCGCGCGGTACGTGGAGGAGATCAAGTCCCACCAGCCGCAGGGACCGTACTGGATCGGCGGGTGGTGCCTCGGCGGGATCATCGCGCACGAGGTGGCGCGGCAGCTGGTCGGTGCCGGCGACGAGGTGGCGCACCTCGTCCTGTTCGACAGCGACGCGCCCGTCGACCTGCCGTCCGACGAACGCGTCGGAGACGAGCCCGCGGACCTCCAGTCCGACGTCTCGGACGTCGAGCTGATCCAGCGCTTCGCCTGGCACTACCAGCTGGAGATCCCCGCGAGCGAGCTCGAGTCGCGCGACGCGGAAGCCCGGCTGGAGCACCTGGTCCGGCTGGTGCAGGCCAAGGACCTGCTGCCTGCCGACGCCGGTCTGGCCGAACTGCGGCAGCTGCTCACCGTCTACCGCGGGAACGTCAGCGCGGCGATGCGGTACATCCAGCAGGACCGGCCGCGGATCACCACACCGGCGGAGTACCCCGTCACCCTCTTCCGGGCGAAGGACGAGTCGCCGGGCGAGGACCTCGGCGAGGCGCTGGGCTGGGAGGAGATCTACGGATCCGGGGTCCGCGTCGAGCTCGTTCCCGGCGACCACCACACGATGATGGTTCCGCCGCAGGTGCCCGTCCTCGCTCGGCAGCTCGCGGACCTGCTCGCCGACACCGAGTCCGCGCCCGGCTCGACCGCGGGAGCGTCTTGATGACCGTCGAGACCCCGCCGACGGCACAGCAGGCGCCGGCGTGGGGCGCGCGACACCTGCTGTCCACGGCCGAACTGCTCGGGCGCCTCGACGAGCCCCGGCTGGTCGAGGCGCTGGAACTGACGACCGCCCGGCTCGCTCCACTGAGGACGGTCTTCGAACCCGCGGCCTCCGGGTGGACGCCGCGGGTGCTGAAGGGGTGGACGCCGCGGATCGTGCGGCAGACGGTGCCCGCGTCGTCGGACGAGACCGCCGTGACCACCGTCCACAGGCTGGTGCAGCGGGTGCTCGATCCCGCTCTCCGGCCTGCGGTGGAGTTCACGCTCACCACGGTGGTCCGGGACGATCGCGCCGAGCAGCTGCTCACCGTGCTCGCGCACGAGGCGCTCGTGGGCCGCCAGGGGCTCACCACGTTCTGGCAGGTGCTGGCCGAGAGCTACCGCGAGCTCGGCCCGGCAGGAGCGGCGCAGCTCGAACCGCGCCGTCACGTGCGGGCGGAGGTGGCGGCCGGCGACACCTCCTGGCCGCAGGGCGCTCCAACGGTGCTCGAGCTGCCGTCCGACCTGGCCCGTCCCGCGACCTGGGACACCGCGGCGGCGCGGCTCGCGTTCGGGCTCTCCGACCGTGCCGCGGCCGCCTGTGAACAGGTGGCGGCGGAGTGTTCGGTGCGCCGTGCGGAGGTGCTGTTGGCGGCGTGGAGCCTGGTGCTGGCCAGGCGTGCCGGGGTCGACGACCTCGTCCTCGGCGACACCGCCGCCGGCTCGGGCGTGGTGCCCGTCCGGTGCCGGCTGGTGGAGACGTCCGGGCGCGAGTACGTGCGACAGCTCTCGGCGGCGCGGGCCGACGCCGAGGGCCTGGACGTGCGGCGGGCGCCGCGCGTTGCCGACGATCCCAGCCGGTCGTCGCTGGTCCAGTTCGCCGTCGACCTGCCGGAGGACGGCCTGCCCGCGCGGATGCCCGCCGGTGACGTCGAGTTCGTGCTCCACGAGGGGTTTTGCGGGACGACGTCGTTCGACGCCTCCCTCGTCCTGCTGCGGTGGACCCCGAAGGCAGAGCTGGCGCTGGACTACGCGACGTCCGTGCTCCTGCCGTCGGAGGCCACCGCGCTGGCGGACTCCCTCGACACCGCGCTCGTCGAGCTGCACGCCGCGCTGGACGAGCCGCTCGAGTCGGTGCGGACCATCTCGGACGCGCAGCACGCGCGGCTGAGGTCCGTCCGCACCGGGCCTGTTCGCGACTCCTCCGGTGATGTCTGGCAGATGGTGGAGGCGATCGCACGGGAGCACCCCGAGTCCGAGGCCGTGAACGGCCCGGACCTCGCGAGGCCGTTGCGCTATCGGGATCTCGTGCCGGCCGTCGAGCGGTTGGCGGCCCTGCTGGCCGAGGTCGGCGTCGGCCCCGGCGTCAACGTCCCCATCGCCCACGCGCGTTCGGCCAAGGAGGTCGTGTCCGTCCTGGCCGTGCTGCGCTGCGGCGGCACCTACGTGGCCTTCGACGCCTCGGCTCCCGACGAACGCCTCCAGCGGATGTTCGCCGCGACGGTCCCCGGAGCGATCGTGGGTGATCCGGACCTGGTGGACCGGGTCCGGAGGCTGAGTCCGACCAGGTGCGCCACGGTGATCGCGCCGGATCCGCTCGACGCCGGAGGTGGCGGCGGCACGCCCGCGCCTGCGCCACCGGTGGACCCGGACCGGGCGGCTTACATCACGTTCACGTCCGGCTCCACCGGTGTGCCGAAGGCCGTGCGGATCCCCCACCGCGGGGTGGTCCGGCTCGTGCGGGACCCGGCGCACATCCGCTCAGGGCCTGGCGAGCGGATGCTCAGGTTCGCGCCGCTGGCGTTCGACGCCTCGACGCTCGAACTGTTCGCGCCTCTCGCCAACGGCGGGTCCGTGGAGGTCCTTCCCCACGAACTGCCGTCGCCGGAGGAGTTGGCGACCTTCGTCAAGGAGCGCGGCGTGACCGTGCTCTGGCTCACCGCCGGACTGTTCCGGTTGGTGGCCGACCTGGCCCCGCACGCGTTCACTGGCGTGCGGCAGGTGCTGACCGGCGGCGACGTGGTGCCGCCGGAACAGGCCAGGCGACTGCTCGAGCACTTCCCCGGCCTCCGCGTCAGCAACTGCTACGGGCCGACCGAGAACACGACGTTCAGCACGGTGCACCACCTCGACGATCCCTGCGACGTGGAGGCGCCCCTGCCGATCGGGACGCCGCTCGCCGAGACCGGGCTCCTGGTCCTCGACAGCGCGGGCAGGCAGGTGCCGCCGGGAGGTGTCGGCGAGCTCTACGTGACCGGAGCCGGCCTTGCCATCGACTACCTGGGCGCGCCGGACCAGACGCGTGCCGCGTTCGGGCTGCCTGCCCCGGACAACGGTGAGCGCACCTACCGGACCGGCGACATCGTGCGCCTCGACGCCCACGACCGCGTCCGCTTCCTGGGCAGGGCCGATCACCAGGTCAAGATCCGCGGCTTCCGGATCGAAACCGACGAGATCGTCGCGCGCCTCCTGGAGCACCCGCTGGTGCGGGATGCCGTGGTGGTCGCCGTGGGCGCGGACGCGTCGTCCCGGCGTCTGCTGGCCGGAGTCGTCGCCGACGCCGCACCACGGCTGGACATCACGCTGCGGGCACACCTGAGTCAACACCTGTCGAGCTACGCAGTGCCCGCGCTGTGGGCCTTCGTGGACCGAATTCCCTTGACCACCAACGGAAAGGTCGACAGGAACGAGCTGGAACGCGCCTCCGAGCGGTTCCTGGCAGAACGGAGGCGCCGATGACCGCGGTCAACGAAGGGCCGCTCGTGGTCGTGTACGACCGCGGTGCCGCCCAGCCCAGCGAGATCATCGCTCAGCTGTCGGCGGTGGCACCGCTCGTGTTCGTCATCTCGCCGAGCGAGCACGCCCGGAGCCGGGAACCGATCTTCGCGAGTGTCGCACCGGCCGTCCGCGCCGACCCTCCGGAGCTCGCGCTGGAGCAGCTGCGCGCGATGGCACCGGCAGGCATCGTCACCTTCAGCGAACGAGCGGTCCCGCTGACCAGTTGGCTGGCCGAGCGCCTCGGGCTCCCGTACCACGACCAGCGGACCACACGGCTGCTGACTGACAAGTCGGCGCAGCGCTCCGCCCTCGCGGCGGCCGGCGTCGAGACCCCGGCGTTCCGCCGCTTCACCACCGCAGGCGAGTGGCCGGACGTCGTCGACGAGGTGGGTCTCCCGGCAGTCCTCAAACCGGTGCGCGGCGGAGGCAGCCACAACACGTTCCTGATCACCACGGCCGAGTCCGGTCGCGCCGTCGTGGACGAGCTGTTCGCGAACGGACGGGTCGGACTCGACAACGCGGGAATCGACTTCGACGACGCCTTCGTGCTGGAAAAGCTCCTCGTGGGCCGTCCTTCGCACCCGTTCGGCGACTACGTCTCGGTGGAGCACCTGGTCCAGTCCGGCCGCGTGGACAGCATCGCGGTGACGGGCAAGTTCCCGCTGTCCGAACCCTTTCGGGAGACCGGCCAGTTCTGGCCGGCACCGATCGGAGGAGTGGACGAAGAGCTCGTCCTCGACATGGCCGCCAGAGCCGTCAAAGCACTCGGCATCGAGTCGGGCTTCGTCCACACCGAGATCAAACTGACGCCGGACGGCCCCAGGATCATCGAGGTGAACGGCAGGCTCGGCGGCGACGTCAACGAACTGTCGTTGCGCGCCACCGGGGTGAGCCTGGTGGAGCTCGCGGGCAGGGTCGCACTCGGACAACCCGTGCAACCGCCCCGCCCGCCCGAGGACCGCGTCTTCTACCAGCTCTTCCACCTGGCACCACGCCGCGCCTGCCGGCTCGTGAGCGTCAGCAGCACCGATGCGGTCCGCGGCCGCACCGGTGTCACCACCTACCGGGCACTGGTCAAGCCAGGAGAACGTGTACCCGGCGGCGTTCAGGCGACCGAACTGGACATGGTGACGGGCGACGTCGGCAACCACCGGGAGCTGACGGAGCTGCTGCAGGAGGTGTCGTCGCGGCTGCGGTTCGAGTTCGACTTCGACGATGACGCGCAGCCGACGTCAGTCAGCGGTCTCGAGCTCGGTTCGCTGTGACGCCGGCGCTCTGGTGTTCGTGCGTGCGCGAACACCAGAGCGCG
>NZ_JBHRZI010000046.1:175424-287660 GCF_042649515.1 Lentzea rhizosphaerae
CCCCCCGCGACCGGTACTCCTCGGCGAGCACGGCGTAGACGAAACTGTCGCCCCACCCGCCCTTGAAGATCTCCTTGTGCCTGAAGTGGGCCTCCCGACGCATGCCCAGGCGTTCCATGACCCGCCACGACGGCTCGTTGCGCACGTCGCACTCGGCCTGGATCCGGTGGAGGTGGAGTTCGTCGAAGCCGATCTTCAGGATTGCTCGTGCGGCCTCGCTCGCATAGCCCTGGCCGTGAAACGCGGGGTTGAAGATGTAGCCGACTTCGCCCTGCCGGTGTTCGGCGCTCAGCAGCTTGAGGTCGGCCTCGCCGATGACCTGCCCTTCGAGGGTCACCGCGAGCGCCAGCGACTGCCCGTCCTCGATGATCTCGTCCTGCGCGGTCCACTTGGCGAGGTTCTCGGCGGCCTCGGCACGCGTGTACGGCTCGCTGTAGAGGTAGCGGTTGACCTCTTCGAGCCGCCGGTACGCGAAGACGTCGTCGAGGTCGCCCGTCTCGAACGGCCGGAGGACCAGACGGGCGGTCTTGATCGGGTAGTCAGGACGCACGCGCGTACTCCTCGTCGAGCATCGCGTAGATGTAGAGGTCGCCCCACTCGCCCTTGAAGACCTCGTTCTGCCGGAAGTGCGCCTCCCTGCGCATGCCGAGGCGTTCCATCAACCCCCACGACGGCTCGTTGCGCGGGTCGCACTGGGCGACGATCCGGTGGAGCCCCATGTCCTCGAACCCGATCCGCAGCATCTCCGCGGCGGCCTCCCGCGCGAGCCCGCGTCCCTGGAACTCCGGGTTGAACACGTACCCGATCTCGCCCTGACGATCCTTCTCGCTGATCCACTTGAGGACGACGTCACCGACGACCCTCCCGGCTTCCGGCCAGTAGGCGGCGAGCACGAGCCACTGCCCTTCCTCGGTCAGCTCGCTCATCGTCAGGCACTTGGTGAGCCGGTCGGCGGAGTCCTCGAGGGTGGCAGGTTCGCCGTAGAGGTAGCGGCAGACCTCGGGATCGGAGCGGTAGGCGTGCAGGTCGTCGAGGTCGTGCTCCTCGAACGGGCGGAGGACGAGGCGGTCCGTTTTCAGCGGGTAGTCAGGTCGCACACCTGCACCATGCCAAGGACGGCCGCCTCGCGCCTCGCGATTTTCAGTTGTAGTGGTTGGACGCCGAGAACAGGTCACGGACGTCCTGCTCGAGCATCACCCCCGAGTGCACGCGGACGTCGTCGACGTCACCGGTGACGCCGCGTCCGACCTGGAGGTCGCCGGTCCCGTTGATCGGCTGAGATCCGGCCGGGGCGCTGCCCGGTGGGTAGCCGTTGACGTACAACGCGATTATGCCCGTCGCCGCGTCGTAGGTCCCCACGAGCAGTTCCCACGTGTTCGCCCTCGCAGGCGAGTAGGAGAGCGCGACTGTGCCGTCCGCCAGCTGGAAGCCCCACCTGCCCGTGTCCGGCCGGTAGCCCAGCACGAACGCCGAGTCGCCCGTGCTGACGACGGTCCCCGCGGTGTCACCGAAGTCCCGGTGCCGCACCCAGGCGGACACGGTGTACGACCGGTCGGTGCGCAGGTTCGCCGGCCGCGGCCCGGTCATCTCACCGGTGCCGGGCTCGGCGAAGCGCAACCACTTGTCCTTGCTGGTCAGGATCTGGTTCGGGTCGTCGGGATCCAGAGGCGTGCTCCCCCACCCGGCACTGCCGGACAACGAGCCGTTCTGGCCGCTGACCTCGTCCTTGGTCGTGGTGCCGCTGAGCTCGTCCATGCTGTAGCGGGCGCGCAGCCCCACCAGGTTGCTGTGCTTGGCCGCCTCGGCCGAGGTCACGACGCGGTCCCACACCTGGACCTGGTCGATCGTGCCCGGCAGCTGCTCGACCCGCGTGCCGTCCTTCTGGCCGGCACCGAGCACGAACGGCCCAGACGCGTTCGCGAACGTCGTGTCCGCCGTTCCGTCGAGCTTTCCGTTGACGTACAAGGAAACCCTGTGCGGCTCGTAGGTGCCGACCAGATGAGTCCACTCACCGGCCTGCGCAGGCGTGGTGGAGGTCGCCGCGCCGAACGACCAACGATCGCCTGCGTACCTGAGGGAGAAACCGCTCTCGCGATCCCCGTCCTGGCTCGCGATGGTGTAGCTGGAGTTCTTGTCGTCGAGCTTCACCCAGGCCGACACCGAGAACGCCCGCGCGGTGTCGACGAGCGCGGACGAGGTCGCCGAGAACGAGCCCGTGGTGTTGACCTGACCGTTGTTCTCGTACCCGGTCCCGAAGGTCGCACCGGACAGCGTCAGCGAGTGACCGTTGTCAGTGGCATCGGCCCCGGTCGTTCCGTCGGTCTCGTCGAGCTTCCACGTCGCCACCGGTGTGGACGGCCTGGGCGCGTCCGCGACCCTGAAGACGTAGATCTGGGCCGGCGACGGGTGTCCGGCCTTGTCGTACGACCGCACGTAGAGCGATTGGAGGCCGCTCTGCGTCGGCGTGATCGGCACGTCCACCGCGCCGGTCGCGTCGACCCGGTTGTCGAAGGTGTCGGAGTTCAACGACCAGCCGTACCGGACGACGTCCGTGGAACCGTTGGGCGAGAACGTGAAGACGCCGGTGCGGCCAGGGCTGCCGTGGAAGCCGGTGGCCGGGTAGTCCGTCGACGACACGACAGGCTGGTTCGGCGCGATGGAATCGACCTGGAATTCGCAGTCGCCAACCCACTTCGAGCGGTGCTTGCCGTCGTTCGCGCGGACCGACCAGCTGTAGACGCCGTTCTCGGCGAGAACGTTCTGCGGGACCGTCACTTCGGCGAACGAGCCGGACGGCACGCTGGTCGTCGTGAGCTCCGTGACGCGGTTCTCCCCCTGACGCACCACGAAGTCCGCGCTCAGCACTCCGCGGTCGGGATGGGACAACCTGGCGCGCAACCTCGGAGTGCGAGTGGCCACAGCAGCGCGGTCGTCACCAGTGCGGCAGGGCAACGCATCTGCGCCGTTCGGCCCCCACCCCTCGATCCCGAGGTCGACCGGCGGGTTCGGACATGCTGCCGCGTTCGCGGTGGCTGAGCCGATGAGCATGAGCGCAGCGGTGAAGACGGGCAGAGCAAGGCTCCGCCCTCTGGCGTTGATCAACGTTGTACTTCCCCCGGAAAGACGGTCCCCGACCCGTGCTGAAGCACTATGGACGAGTCGGGACCGACAGGGAATACCGGAGGAAGGCGTCCCACGCCTCGCGGGAGACCTGCACGTGTGCGGCGGGCGCCTTGCTGTCGCGGATGCCGATGCCGTGGCCGACCTCGACGCAGTCACTTCCGTCAGCGCTGTAGCTGCTCTTGCGCCAGTTCGACATGCGGAACGCCTCCTCAGGACAGCATGCTGGTGATCAGCCCCCTCGATTGAACCGCGTCCAAGGCGTCACGATCCAGCCCTTTCAAGGCATCCCCGTACGTGTCGAGAGACCCCTTGTCCTCCAGGAAGAGGCCGGTGTTGTGGTTCTCGATGTAGACGACTGGCTCGAACTTCTCGTACCTCAATTGGACGAAGGAACTGGCCAACCCGGCGTGCGCGCCGATCGCGGTTGGGACTACCCGGAAGCTGATGTACTGGCGCACCAACATCGTGTGTATGTGGTTCAGCTGCGACCGCATCACGTCCGGGCCACCGACAGGCAGCCGAAGTGCCTGCTCGTGCACGAAAAACACGAACTCGCGGCCAGGCCTCAGAATCGCCTGCCGTTCGAGCTTCGCCCTGATGAACGCATCGATCTCCGCAGACTTGAGCCGCGTCGACTTCTCCGCCACCGCGCGCATGTAAGCGGCGATCTGAAGCAAACCGGGGACGAGGTTCATCGACCACGCGATGATCTTGCTGGCGATGCGCTCCTGTTCGATCAGGCTGCGCAGCCGCTCTGGAACGCCGTCCTCGGGGAACAGCAGCCAGCCCTTTTCGCGCGACTCCCTGAACAACGCGAGCAGGTGTTCGACGTCGGCGGCGGGTGCACGGCAGTAGGACAGCAGTCGCACGAGGTCGACCTCGTCCACGCCGCCCTTGCCCTGCACCAGATCGGAGACCTTGGCCTCCTGCCAGTCGAGCAGCTCGGCCAGCTTTCGTTGCGTGAGGCCGCTTTGCTCGATCGCGTCGCGGACCCCGGTGCCGAACTCCCGGCCCACCACGCTTGAGTTGCGCTTCGGCATGGAAACGAAGCTAGGAGACGGGATCCCTTCCGCTCCAACGTTTCTGCCCGAATCGCCCCGAACGAAGTACGACTTGGAATCGTTCCAACGCGACACGCCGGACTAGCTGGGCGTGCTCGTGACCAAACTGGTCGACGCCGACTGCACCGAGCTGCTGCCGGCGGTGCTGCTCGTACCACCGGTGGTGGTGTTGTTCGTCGTCGACTGGGTGGTCCCGGAGGAGGACTGGGCGGGCGGATCCGACGACGACTGCGCGGGCGGGTTCGAAGACGACGAAGAAGAAGAGGACGACGAGCTGGACGAAGACGAAGCCGACGACGGCGTCGAGGAAGAGGACGACGACGGCGGGCAAGACGACGACGTGGTCGACGAAGGCGTGGACGACGACGTGGAGGAGCTGGACGTCGCGCTCGAAGACGAGGTCGGCGTCGGGCAGGTCGGCTTCGGGGGGATCGACGGCGTCACCGAGGTCGCCGGCGGGTTCGTCGTGCCGGGGTTCGGGTTCGGCGTCGGGTTGTTCGGTGCCGGGTTCTGCTGGTTGTTGCCCGTGGCGGGCAGGCCGGGCAGCGCGTTGACGTTCTCGCTGTACTGCTTGGCCCACTTGAGGACGGTCTGGACGTACGTCGTGGAGTTGTTGTAGCGCCAGATGGCCTTGGCGCGGTCTTCCTGCTTGGTCATGTCGCCACCGCCCGCGCACAGGTAGCGGCCGGCGCCGAGGGCCGCGTCGTAGACGTTGTTCGGGTTGGTGGTGCCGTCCTCGTTGCCGTCGCCGCCGAAGCTCGCCCAGGTGCTCGGGATGAACTGCATCGGGCCGACCGCGCGGTCCCAGGCGGTGTCGCCGTCGAGGCGGCCGCCGTCGGTGTCGCGGATGGCGGCCATGCCGGGGGCGCCGTTGAGGACCGGGCCGAGGATCTTGGGGGTGGCGTCGCCGACGGCGTTCACGCGGCCGTTGTTGGCGTGGTTCGACTCGACCTTGCCGATGCCGGCGAGCAGGGCCCAGTCGAGGTTGCAGCCGGGGACGAGCTGCGCCATCTTGTCCTCGGCGCGGAGGTAGGCCTCGAAGACGACGCCGGGGATGTCGTAGGTGCCCGGGAAGTTGTCGACCAGGCCGGGGTCGTTGTCGAGGTCGTCGATGTCGCCGTCCTGGAGGTCGGCGAGCAGTGCGGCGCTCAGCTCCTCGGACATGGGCAGGCGGCCGGACGCGCCCAGCTCGGAGGGGTCACGGCGCAACGCTCCGTAGACGTCGGCGGGACCGAGAGCGACAGCGATGTCGTTGTGCTTCGAGAGGTTGACCCAGTCGACGAGCTTCGTGCCGACGATCAACGCGGGGGCGAGCATCGCAGCCAGCGCAGCAACGGCGAACCCCTTTTGCCTGGGGGTCAGCGCCGCGGGTCCGCGCAGTTTGGCCATTGCCACGAATACTCACCTCTCGTGCGTCATCGCGGCGCGCCGTCCAACGTTACGGCAGACGCCCCCATCGGTGACCTGTCCCACCCTGCCCCACTCGTGAGGCCAGGTGTACCCAAGACGGAGTGAAGCGTGTGTTCGGTTCCGTTGACTGTTAACCGGCGCAGTCGCCGGCGGGCCAGAGCTCCTGCTCCTTCAAGATTGCCAGGGCTTCGTCACCCATGGGATTCACGCCCGGGCCCTTCGCGAGGGCGTGGGCGACGTGCACGTGCAGGCACTTGACGCGAGTCGGCATGCCACCCGCGGTGACCTGGGTGCCGAGCGACTCGATGGCGTCACGCTCCGCGAGGTACGACTCGTGCGCGCGCTGGTAGGCGGCGGCGAGCTCCTCGTCCGTCGCCAGGCGCTCCTGCTGCTCCTTCATCAGCCCGCCGCCCTCCAGCGTGCTGACCAGGGAGTTCAGCTTCGGGCAGGTCAGGTAGTACAGCGTCGGGAACGGCGTCCCGTCGGGCAGCCGCGGGGCCGTCTGCACGACGTTCGGGTGCCCGCTGGGGCACCGCGAGGCGATCGCACGTGTCCCGCGCGGCGTGCGGCCGAGCTGCTTGGCGACCGTTTCCAGGTCAGCAGCACTTACTTGTGCGTCACCGATTCCCACAGTTCCTCGTACCAAGACCTTTGCGCCGCGGGCTTGCCCGACGGCCTCTCCGATTCAGTGTTGCGACTCTCGTCACCCGGCAGTTGCACGATGTAGGGCACCTCGCCCGGCCGCACCCAGTGCAGCCGCTTGCGCGCCTCGATCTCGACGTACGCCGGGTCCTGCAGCTGTGCCTTGCGCTGCTCCAGGGCAGCGACCGTCTCGCGCAGCTTCTGCTGTTCGGCACCCACGTCACGCAGCTCGTCGCGCTGCGAGAGGTAGGTCCTCAGCGGGACCGCGATGCTCAACGCCAGTGCGCACAGCACCATCGCGAACATCGCGGCCCGCCGCGTACCGGTCATGCCGAACGCGCCACCCGTGCCGTCGCTGCGGCGCGTGGGCGCCTTGGGGCGCGGTGGCTTCCGAGCGCGCGCAGGCCGCGCCTCCCGCTCTTCGCGGGGGCGGCGGGGACGACGCGCGCGCTCGGCCATACCTGAAGCTTCTCAGCTCTCCGGCGTGTAACGCGGGAACGCGAGCTCACCGGCGTAGCGCGCCGCGTCGCCGAGCGACTCCTCGATGCGCAGCAGCTGGTTGTACTTCGCGGTGCGCTCACCACGGGCCGGGGCGCCGGTCTTGATCTGGCCGGCACCGGTCGCGACGGCGAGGTCGGCGATGGTCGTGTCCTCGGTCTCGCCGGAACGGTGCGACATCATCGACTTGTAGCCGTACGAGGTGGCCAGCGAGACCGCGTCGAGCGTCTCGGAGAGCGTGCCGATCTGGTTGACCTTCACCAGCAGCGCGTTGGCGGCGCGGCGGGAGATGCCCTCCTCCAGGCGTTCCGGGTTCGTGACGAACAGGTCGTCGCCGACGATCTGGACCTTCTCGCCCAGCTCGGCGGTCATCTGCACCCAGCCGTCCCAGTCGTCCTCGGACAGCGGGTCCTCGATGGACACCAGCGGGTAGTCGCGGACCAGCTCGGAGTAGTAGCCGATCATCTGCTCGGCGCTGCGCTTCGACTTCTCGAACGTGTAGGCACCGTCCGAGAAGAACTCGGTGGCGGCCACGTCGAGCGCGAGGGCCACGTCACGGCCGGCGCGGTAGCCCGCCTTCTCGATGGCCTCGAGGATCAGGTCGAGCGCGTCGCGGTTGCTGGACAGGCTGGGGGCGAACCCGCCCTCGTCGCCCAGGCCGGTCGCGAGGCCCTTGCTCTTCAGCACGGACTTGAGCGCGTGGTAGACCTCCGCGCCCCAGCGCAGACCCTCGCGGAACGTCTCCGCGCCGATCGGCGCGATCATGAACTCCTGGATGTCCACGTCGGTGTCGGCGTGCGCGCCACCGTTGAGGATGTTCAGCATCGGCACCGGCAGCACGTGCGCGTTGGGGCCACCGACGTAGCGGAACAGCTCGAGGCCGCTGCTGGTCGCGGCCGCCTTGGCCACCGCGAGGCTGACACCGAGGATCGCGTTGGCGCCCAGGCGCGACTTGTCCGGCGTGCCGTCCAGGTCGACGAGCTTCTGGTCGACCACACGCTGCTCGACGGCCTCGATGCCGACGAGCTCGGGCCCGATCTCGTCGAGCACAGCGGTGACCGCCCGCTCGACGCCCTTGCCCAGGTACCGCTTGGCGTCGCCGTCCCGCAGCTCCACCGCCTCGTGCTCACCGGTCGACGCGCCCGACGGAACGGCCGCACGCTCCAGCGTGCCGTCGTCCAGCGCCACCTCGACCTCGACGGTGGGGTTGCCGCGCGAGTCCAGGATCTCGCGTGCTCCGACCTGCTCGATGACCGCCACTTGCGCTCCCTGTTTCTCCTGCGTCTCGTCTCGCGACGAGCCTACTTGGGCCAGGTGACCGGCTGGGGCTCGACACCTGCGGATCACAGTGGAGCGCCGGGTCCGGTCTACTGAATCGTGCCAGACGTCGGTGTGGCGGCCCAGCCGATGTCCGAACTCGCCAGCCCGAACTCGCTCACCACCGCTTCGCGGGAGCCCTTCACGACGGCCAGTTTCACGTGCCGGACGAACCACCGCGAGCTGCATGGCGGATGACCGGCAGCCGTTCAGCCCACACCACCAGGCTGGTTCATCACCATGAACGCGAAATTCATTCACCATCCAGTTCCGGTGGCGCACGGCAAGTCCTACATTCTCGTCAACTCCGCCCGGAAGGGCGTCCGGGCGCGAAGAAGGGCCCCCTCATGCGACGAGCACTGGCAGGCGCCGTGGCGGCAACACTCGCCTCGGCCGCGATCGTGGTTCTGCCGACAACCGCCACAGCCTCAGCTGCGGAGTCGGGCACGTTCACCGCGATGACGTACAACATCGCGGGACTGCCGGAGTCGCTGTCGAGCGCGCCCACTCCCCGCGTGCCCGCGACCACGGCGATCGGACAGCGGCTGGCGCCGTACGACATCGTCCACGTGCAGGAGGACTTCAACTACCACGCTCAGCTGTACGCGGCGAACAACCACCCGCACCGCACCGCGACGACCGGCGGCGTGCCGTTCGGCAGCGGGCTCAACTCGCTGTCCCACAAGCCGTTCGACTGGGACGACTTCGAGCGGGTCAAGTGGAACGACTGCGACCTCAACAGCGGCGACTGCCTGACGCCCAAGGGCTTCACGTTCATGCGGACGCGGTTGGCCGAAGGCGTGTACGTCGACTTCTACAACATGCACGCCGACGCGGGCAGCAACAGCGGCGACCTGGCGGCACGGGCCTCCAACTTCAACCAGCTCAGCTCGTTCATCCAGAGCCACTCGGCCGGCAACGCGGTGGTGGTCATGGGTGACACCAACACCCGCTACACGCGCAACACCGACGGCACGACGATCCGCAACTTCGCCGCTGCCAACGGTTTGACCGACCCGTGGGTGCAGCTCGTCCGTGGCGGCAACGCCCCGGCAGAGGGCAGCGACGCCCTGGTGTGCGACAGCGCCAACCCCACCAACGACTGCGAGGTCGTCGACAAGTTCTGGTACCGCGGCAGCCGGGCCGTCACGCTCAACGCGACCTCGTACGCCAACAAGCACACCGATTTCCTGCAGGACGGCACCGGCAAGATGCTGTCCGACCACTACCCGCTGGCCGTCGGGTTCAGCTGGTCGACCAACCCGGCGTACCAGTTCAGCGAGCAGTTCGGCGGCCCGCACGGCAACTACTTCAACGACGTCGACCGGGTGGCGTGGGGCGCTCAGGCCACCGAGATCTCCCTGCGGAGTGGTTCCCGTGTCGACCAGGTGGGCGTGACGCTGGGCGACGGCACGAAGCTGACCCACGGCGGGCAGGGCGGCACGTACTCGTCGCTCACCTTGGGCAGCAACGAGTACGTGAACAGCGCGTACCTCTGCCAGGCCCAGAAGAACAACCACACACGGGTGTTCTACGCGAAGTTCACCACCAACCTGGGGCGCACGCTCGCCGGCGGCAGCACCACCTCGAACTGCGTCACCCGCACCGCGCCCGCCGGCTGGGGCATCGCGGGCTTCACGGGCCGCACCGGCGACGAGGTCGACAAGATCGGCTTCATCTACACGCGGAAGAACTAGGCTGTCCTGGGTTCTGCCCGCGGAACAGGACGGATGCTGACGTGCTTCATGTCGAACGTGGTGGAAACGGGCCGTTGCTGGTGCTCCTGCACGGCCTGGGAGCGACCGGTGAGGTGTGGAACGACGTCGTGGAGGACTGGCACGGCAGCTGGCTCGTGCCCGACCTGCCTGGCCACGGACGCTCCGGACGCCTCGACCGCTACACGTTCGGCTCGATCGCGGCAGCCGTGGCCGACGTGATCCCCCGAGAACCCGTTGCGGTCATCGGCCACTCGCTGGGCGGGGTTGTCGCCCTGACGCTCGCGAGCGGCTGGTTCGGGGCCGATGTCACCACGTGCGTCGGCGTCGGGATCAAGGTGCGGTGGACCGACGAGGAGCTGGAGAAGGCCGCGTCACTCGCGAACAAACCGGCCAAGGTCTTCGAAACGAAGGAAGAGGCCGAAGAGCGCGCGAACAAGATGGCGGGCGTGAAACTCGCACACGGCGTGTCCGAAGTGGACGGTGGATGGTCGCCGGCCCTCGACATGAGGGCCTTCGGCGTCGGCAGGCCGGACATGCCCGGCCTGATCATGGCGTCGAAGGCCCAGATCACGTTGGCAGCAGGCGAGAACGACCCGATGAGCCCCCGGGAGCACCTGGAGGAGCTGGTGCCCGAGCCGGTGATCCTTCCCGGCGCGGGCCACAACGTGCACGTCGAGTCGCCCTCGTCCGTCACCGGACTGCTGGCTCAGGTCGCGACGAACCCGCCGTCGGCCGCGAGCACCGCGCCGGTGATGTAGCTGGCCTTGTCCGAGGCCAGGAACAGCACGGCCTCCGCGATCTCCTCGGGCTGCCCCGCACGGGTGAGCGGCGTGGCGGCGCTGATCTCGTGGAACAGGTCGATCGACGCCACCGCCTCGGTCGCGATCGGCCCAGGTGCCACGGAGTTCACCCGCACTCCCGCCGCGCCGAACTCGATGGCCCACGACCGGGTCAGCGCGTCCATCGCGGCCTTGGAGGCGTTGTAGACGGAACCGGCAGGGGTGCCGATCTGCCCGGCGACCGACGAGACGTTGACGATCGCACCCTTCTTCTTCGCCACCATGGCCGGCACGAGGGCGGCCGTCAGGAAGTAGGTCGCACGGACGTTGACGTCGAACACCTGCTCGTAGTCGTCGAGCGACTGCTCGGGGGTCGACGACATCGGGAAGATGCCCGCGTTGTTGACCAGCACGTCCACCTCGCCGACCTCCTCGGCGAGCTTGCGGACGTCGTCGATGTTCGCGACGTCCGCGACGATGTAGTGGCCCGTTCCGCCGGCCTTCTCGATGAGCTCGACGGTCTCCTTGCCGAGCTCGGCGCGACGGCCGGTCACGTAGACCGTCGCGCCCTGCTCGGCGAGCTTCACCGCGATCGCGCGGCCGATTCCGGACGTGGCACCGGTGACGAGTGCCTTCTGGTTCTCCAAAGTTCGCATGTTCACGAACTTGCCCGCACGGCATCGTCAGAACATAAATTCCGGATATACGGCCAGGTCAGGTCGCGAGCGCGCCGCCGTCCGCGGTGACGACCGAGCCGGTGAGGAAGCTCGACCGCGGCGAGGCCAGGAACAGCACGGCCTCCGCGATCTCCTCCGGCTCGCCCGCACGGCCGAGCGGTGTCGACGCCACGACGTGCTCGATGGCGTCGCCGAGATTCTCCTCGACCTTCTCGGTGCGGGTGAGGCCGGGCGCGACGGAGTTGACCCGGATGCCGTGGCCACCGAACTCCACCGCCCAGCTCAGCGTCAACGAGTCCAGCGCGGCCTTCGACGCGCCGTAGACCGACATGATCGGCGTACCCGTGCGGGCGGTGACCGAGGAGATGTTGATGATGCTGCCGCCGCCCTTCGCGATCATCTTCGGCAGCAGCGCGGCGGTGAGGAAGTACGGCCCGCGCACGTTGACGTTGAAGACCTGCTCGTAGGTCTCGACGTCCTGCTCGAGCGTCGGCCCGAACGGGAAGATGCCCGCGTTGTTGACCAGCACGTCGACCTCGCCCACCTCGTCGGCGAGCCTGCGCACGTCGTCGAGGTTCCCGAGGTCGGCGACGACGTGCCGCGTGCCGCCGAGAGCGCGGCGTCCCGTGGTGATGACGGTCGCGCCGGCCTCGGCCAGTTTCGCCGCCACCGCGCGGCCGATGCCGGAGGTCGCGCCGGTGACGAGTGCTCGTTGTCCCTGGAGTTCCATGGCTCCAGACGGTTCCGCCCGGCCGTCGTCAGGCCGTAAACGCCGAGTGAATCAGCTGGTCAGCGCAGGTGTGCGCCAGCCGAAGTAGGTCCGCACGAACCGAGGCAGCCGGTATCGGCCGAGCACCAGCGGCTCGATCAGGTGCACGTCGGCGAGCGACTCCAGCAGGTACTCGATCGCACCGACCGGAAGGCTGGACATCTCCGCCGCCGCGCTCACGTCGATCACCTCGGCGTCCTGTTGGGCGAAGCACAGCAGGAGGTGCCGCGCCTCGTCGTTGAGCTGCCCCTCGACTTTGATCATGGGCGCCAGCACGGCCCGGCAGTCGGAGGAGGCGGCGCCGCCTCGCTTGGTGTCCCGTTCCATCTGGGCGAGGACCATCGCGACGGTCCAGTTCGGCCGGGCGGAGAGCTTGCCGCCGACCACCCGGACGGCGTGCGGCAGGTACGACATGCGGTTGAGGATCTCTTCCGCCTGCTGCGGCTCGGCGGCGATCCGTGCGGGGTCGAGGACCTTGCGGAAGAACTCGTGCGCCTCCGCACCGGTGAGCCCGGCGATCTTCAACCAGGTCACGCCGGGCAGCTCGTTGAGCCGCCGGACGCTCGTGACGATCATCGCGGAGCCGGGCGACGCGAGGTCGGAGATGGAGGCCGCGTCCGGCACGTCGTCCACGATGACCAGGAACCGCTTGCCGCGCGCCTTCTCCCGCCACAGCGCGGCTTTGTCGCCGGTCGGGTTCTCCACCCCGACCGCGCGCAGCAGATCGTTCGCGACGTCCTTGCCGCGCACGAAGATCTGCCCGTCCTTGAAGCGGTGCCTGACGAGATGCCCGATTCGGACGGCCAGCGCGGTCTTGCCGCTGCCGTGCATGCCGGTGATGCCGACCGTGCCCGGCAACGTCTGCAGGGCTTGCGCGATCTCCGCGGCGCGGCCGGTGAAGTCGGCCAGATCCGGCGGCAGCTGCTCGGGTCTGCGAGGCAGGTTCAGGTCGCCCTTGAGGATCTGCGCGTGGATCTTTCGCAGCTCCGGGCCCGGTTCGATGCCGAGCTCCTCGTTCAGCAGAGCGCGCGCCTGGTGAAAGTGGTCCAACGCCTCGGCCTGCCTGCCCTCCTGGAAGAGGGCGTACATCAGCAGTGCGCGCGGACGTTCGCGCAACGGGTTGGCGGCGACGTGCTTCTGCAGTTCGAGCACGTTCAGCTCACGTTCGAGCCAGTCCTCCCGCGCCTTGAGCCGGTGCTGGCCGAGCCGCAGCCGTTGAGCCTCGAAGTAGGTGCCTTGGAGGCCCTCCAAGGGTTCGCCGCGGCAGTCGTCGACGATCTCCGCGCGGAGGGTGTAGCCGCCGTCCTTGGACTTCAGGTTCAGCTCGGGCAGGGTCTTGCGGATCTTGTACATGTACGTCCGCAACGCCATGACCGCGCTCGGCGTCGGGTCGTCCCAGACCATGCCGATCAACTGCTCGTTGCTCAGCCGGATGCCGTTGTTCAGCAGCAACGCCGCCAGCACCGCCCGCTGCTGGCGCGGCCCCAGCTCGATCTCCTCGTCGTCACGCCAGGCTCGTACCGGACCCATCAGTGAGAAGCGCAGGCTCATGCAACAGCACAACGCGCCCGGTCATTCCCCGCTTCCCGAACGTCACGGACTCGTCGGCAACGGCCTCGGCTCGATGACCTGCTTCATGACGATGGTCGAGGTCAGCCCGCGCACGCCGGGCAGCTTGGCCAGCGTTTCCTCGTAGAGGCGCTGGTAGGACGCGAGATCCGCGGTGACGACGCGCAGCAGGTAGTCGGGGCTGCCGAACAGTCGCTGGGCCTCCACGACGTTCGGCACGTCGGCGAGCGCGCGGTCGAAGTCGGCCATGGTGTCCAGCCGCAGCTTGGCGAAGACCAACGCCTCGAAGCCGAACCCGACGGCGGCGGCGTCCACCACGGCCCGGTAGCCGCGGATCACCCCGTCGCGTTCCAGCTCGCGCAACCGGCGTTGGCAGCGCGAGATGCTAAGTTGCACGCGTTGCGCCAGATCGGTGACGGTGATCCGCCCGTCACGCTGCAACTCCGCAAGAATTTGCGATCCACGGCGTCCATGAGCAAAGAACGCAAACACCTTGCGCCCTGGTTCCCCTAGCTTTGCCGCATGAACCCGTTACGTCAGCTCACCCTGGACCAGCTGAGGCAACGCACGAGCATGAAGTGGCGGTACTACCCCGAGGACGTGCTGCCGGTGTGGGTCGCCGAGATGGACGTCCCGCTCGCCGAACCTGTCGCGCGGGCGATCACCGACGCCGTGACGCGCGGCGACACCGGCTATCCCGCCGGAACCGCCTACGCCGAGGCACTCGCCGGGTTCGCGAAGAAGCGCTGGGACTGGGAGCCGGCCGTGGAACGGATGGCGATCGTGCCCGACGTGATGCTGGGTGTCGTCGAGATGTTCCGGCTCGTCTCCCACCGCGACGCGCCGGTGGTCGTCAACTGCCCGGTCTACCCGCCCTTCTACCAGTTCGTCGAGTCGCTGGGACGGTCCGTGGTCGAGGCCCCGCTGGACGCGACCTGGCGCATCGACTTCGCCGCGCTGGAAGAGGCGTTCGTACGGGCGGGCCGGGGTGCGGTGTACCTGCTGTGCAACCCGCAGAACCCCACCGGCACCGTGCACACCGCCGCCGAGCTCTCCCAGGTCGCGGAACTGGCGCGCCGGCACGGGATCCGGGTCGTGGCGGACGAGATCCACGCGCCGGTCACCACCTCGGACTTCGTGCCGTACCTCAGCGTCGCGGACGACGGCCTGTCGCTGATGTCGGCGTCGAAGGCGTGGAACCTCGCCGGGCTCAAGGCCGCGCTGGCCATCGCCGGACCCGCCGCGGCCGACGACCTCGCGCGGCTGCCGGAGGAGGTCGGCCACGGCGCGAGCCACGTCGGTGTCCTCGCGCACACCGCGGCGTTCCGGGACGGTGTCGGGTGGCTGGACGCGTTGCTGGACGGCCTGGACGACAACCGGCGGCTGCTCACCGAGTTGCTGGCCGAGCACCTCCCCGCCGTCCGCTACACGCCGGCGCCGGGCACCTACCTCGCCTGGCTGGACTGCCGCGAGCTCGGCCTCGGCGACGATCCCGCGAGGACGTTCCTCAAGCAGGGCAAGGTCGCTCTCAACTCCGGGATCCCGTTCGGCACCGGCGGGGCGGGGTTCGTGCGGATGAACCTGGCGACGTCGCCGGAGGTGCTCACCGAGGCGGTCAGACGGATGGCCGCGGGGTGGAACGAAACCTCGTCCTGAGCGGGACTGACTGGTAGTCCTGGAGACCGTGCGGATCAAACCGGGTTTCGCGGCGTTGACGGTGCTGGTCTGGGCGTCCGGTTACCCGGTCGGCGCGCTCGCAGTGGCCGTGGCGCCGCCGTTCCTGATGACCGTGATCCGGTTCGCCCTCGCCGCCACGCTGATGGCGCTCGTGGCGTTGGTGACGAGCGCGCGCTGGCCGCGCGGATGGCAGCTCGTGCACACGTGCGTGGCTGGGCTGCTGGTGCAGGCGTGCCAGTTCTCCGGCGTGTACCTCGGGCTGCGGATGGGCGTTCCGGCGTCCGTCACGGCCCTGGTCATCTCGTGCACGCCGGTGCTCACGGCCGTGGTGGCCGCCTGGGTGTTTCGTGTCCGAATTGGACTGCGGCAGGTCGCCGGGCTGGTGCTCGGTGTCGCGGCCGTGCTGGCGGCACTGCACGACCGGCTGGGATCGTTCGGGTCCGGCGCGGTGTTCACGGTGCTGGGCATGCTGGGGTTCGTCGCGGGTGGCGTCTACCAGCAGAGGTTCTGCCGCGACACGGACTTCCGCAGCGCCAACGCGGTGCAGCACGCCGCGTCCGTGCCGGTGGTGGGGCTGCTGGCGCTCACCGAGAGCGCGGGAGTGACGAACTGGCGGCAGTTCTGGTTGACGATGGTGTTCCTGGTGCTGGTGAACTCGATGGGCGGGGCGTCGTTGTTCCTGGTCGGCGTGCGCAACGGCGGTGCGGCGGCGATGACCACGCTGTCCTCAGTGGTCCCTTCGGTCACGGCGGTGATCGCGTGGCCGTTGCTGGGACAGGCTCCGACGGCCGGTGTGGTGGCCGGACTGGTGCTCGGATTCGGAGCGTGCTGGCTGGGGACGGCCACCCCATCGAGTTCTGTCGCCCGGACGGCAGTCGAAGAACCGGCAGGTGGTGGGTAACGTTGATCGAATGACGGACGGCACCTTCGAGGCGTTCAGGAAGGCCGAGGCGTTGATGGCGCAGCGCAGGCCTCTCGACGCGCTGCGTGAGCTGAAGCAGGTGCTGGACGAAGCCGGCGAGGCACCGTCCGTGCAGCTGCTGGCCGGCCGGGCCTACCTCGGGTCCGCGCAGCTCAACAGGGCTGAGGAAGCGTTCCGCAAGGTGCTCGACCTCGACCCGAGCGACCACTACGCGCGGTTCGCGCTCGGCAAGACCCTGCAACGCCAGGGGCGCCTCACCGAGGCGCTCGCCCAGTTGCGGATGGCGGTCGCGATGAACCCGTCACCCGAGTACCAGGAAGCGCTCGGCGAGGTCAAAGCCCGGCTGGCTCTGGGGAACTGATCACCGGAACAGGCCCTCGCCCCAGAACCCGCCCTCCTTCACACCCGGCGGCACCGCGAAGTGCCCCGAGCCGGTGTGCTCGATGTACTCCATCATGTCGTCCTTAGTGGACAGTGCCTGCTGCATCGGCACGAACTGCTTGCGCGAGTCCCGGTTGAACGCCACGAAGAACAGGCCCGCGTCGAGGTGCCCGAGCCCGTCGGAGCCGTCGGTGAAGTTGTAGCCGCGGCGCAGGATCCTCGCGCCGTTCAACGACTCCGGCGACGCGAGCCGGATGTGCGCGATGTCGTTGATCAACGGCACCCCACCGGCACCCTTGACGTGCAGGTCGGGTTCGTCGTGCTCCTTCTGCTGTCCCAGCGGCGCACCCTCGCCCTTGTTGCGGCCGATGATCTGCTCCTGCTCGGTGAGCGAGGTGCGGTCCCAGATCTCGATGTGCATGCGGATCCGGCGCGTGACCAGGTACGTGCCGCCGACGAGCCAGTCGGGCCCGTCTTCCTTCGAGACCCAGACGTGCTCCTTGAGCAGTTCGGTGTCCTCGGCCTTGATGTTGCGCGTGCCGTCCTTGAACCCGAACATGTTGCGCGGCGTCGCCTGGCCGCGCGTGGTCGACGACGTGCGGCCGAACCCGAGCTGCGACCAGCGGACCGCGACCCGGCCGAAGCCGATGCGGACCAGGTTGCGCACGGCGTGCACGGCGACCTGCGGGTCGTTCGCGCAGGCCTGGATGCAGATGTCACCGTTGCTGCGCGCGGGATCCAGGTCGTCCTGCGGGAAGCGCGGCAGGTCGATGAGCCGCTCCGGCCGCTTGTCCTTCAGCCCGAACCGGTCGTCGAACAGCGACGGGCCGAAACCGATCGTGATCGTCAGCGCGGACGCGGGCAGGTCGAGCGCCTCACCGGTGTCCTTCGGCGGCGCCTCGGCGTTGCCGCCGACCGCACCGTTCTCCGCGGCCTCCTGACCGGCCGTCATCCGTTCCGCGGCGACGGTCCACTGCTTGAGCAGGTCGATCAGCTCGTCGCGGCTGGCCGTCTTCACGTCCAGCGCGACGAAGTGCATGTGGTCCTGCGCGGGCGTGGTGATGCCCGCCTGGATCTCACCGCGGAACGGCACCTTCGCCGCGGCGACGTTCTCGACCTCAGGCGACTCCCTGCTCGCGAGCACACCGGCCGTGGCGCCCGCCCCCGCGAGCGCCACACCGGCGCCCGCGTATCCGAGCAGCCTGCGCCGCGACACCCCGGTCACTTGGCCGACACCACTTCCGCGACCTTGCTGACCGGCTCCCCCAGCGCGTCGACGGCCTCGGCCAGCGACTTGATCTCGTCCTGCGACAGCTCCTCGTACGACTTGAAGCCGTCACCCTTGCGGTGCTTCTCCAGCGCCTCGTCGAGCGCCTTGAACTTGGCATCCAAAGTGGACACGAGCGCCTTGTCCTTCTGCTCCACCACGGGCCGGAGCGCGGCGATCGCGGCCTGCGAACCGTCGACGTTCGCCCGGAAGTCCCACAGGTCCGTGTGCGAGTAGCGGTCCTCCTCACCGGTGATCTTGCCGGTGGCGACCTCGTCGAGCAGCTCCTTGGCACCGTTGGCCAGCTGCACGGGCGTCAGCTCCACGCTCTTCGCCTTGGAGACGATCTCCTTGACGTCGACCAGGAGCTGGTCCGCGATCTTCTCGGAGTCGGCCTGCAACCCGGACTGCCACAGGTCCTTCTCCAGGCGGTGGTAGCCGGTGAACGCCATGCCCTCGGCGATGACGTCCTCACGGCCGTCGATCTTGGGGTCGAGGTCGCCGAAGCTCTCCGCGACGGGCTCGATGCGCTCCCAGTACGTGCGCGACACGGGGAACAGCGCCTTGGCGTCGTCGACCTTCTTGGCCTTGACGGCGCCCACGAACTCCTCGGTCTTCACCAGCAGCTGGTCGGCCTGCGAGTTGACGTAGCGCTGGTAGCTCCTGGTCGCCTCGGCCAGCATCGCGTCGCCGTCGGTCGACTTCCTGCTGTCACCGGTGACCGTGAAGTCGCCGCGGATGCCGTCGCCCTTCATGCCGGGCTTGCACGCGGTCTGGAACTTCCCGGCCTCGGTCACCTCGACGATCAGCTTGCGGCTGAGCCCGGGCCCGATGTTCTCGACCTCGCCGAGAATCCGGTCACCCTCCGCGTAGAGGTAGAACTCGGTGACCTTGGTGCCCTTGTTGGTCACCTCGAACGTGACGGGCCCGGTAGCCGCCTCGGTCCGAGCGACCTTGCACGCGTCGTCGCTGGCCTCGACGGCGATGTTGCCGCTCGCGTTGCTGTTCGTGTTGCTGTTGCCACACGCCGCCAACACCGCGAGCGAGCCGAGGATGACTACTGCTTTGCGCACGGTTGCTACTCCATCGATCAGTTGGACACGGCGGCGCGGCGGCGCGGCCGGACGAGGAACAGGGACAGAACGACCCCCACGTAGGCGACCCACGCGATGGCCTGCAGCACAGAGGTCCGCTGCGAGTAGTTGAAGAAGCCCTTGAGCAGCGCCCCGTACCAGGAGTCCTCGGGCAGGACGTCACTGATGTCGAACGCCAGCGTGTTCAACCCCGGCAGGATCGCGGCCTCCTGCAGGTCGTGAATCCCGTAGCTGAGCACGCCCGCCGCCACGAACACGAGCAGCACACCCGTGACGGTGAAGAACTTGCCAAGATCGAACCGGATCGCCCCCTGGTACAACAGCGCAGCGATCACCACAGCCACCGCGATCCCGCCGAGGAACCCGATCAGCGGCTCGGTAGTACCCCCGCCGGCGGCCTGCACGCTGGAATAGAAGAAGACGGCCGTCTCCAGCCCTTCCCGCCCAACGGACAAAAGGGACACAACGACAATAGCGAACGGCCCGATTTTGAGCGCTTCGTCCATTTTGCCGCGCAACTCGGCGGCAATCGTCTTAGCCGCCTTGCGCATCCAGAAGATCATTCCCGTGACGAACGCGACCGCAATGATCGACATCATCCCGCCGAACGCTTCCTGCTGCTCAAACGACATGCCAGCAGCACTGAAGGTGATGACCGCCCCAGCCGCCACGGACAGCGCAACAGCCGTGGCAACACCGACCCAGACCCACTTGAGCGCGTACCGCCGGTCCGTCTTGACGAGGAATGCGATCAAGATGCTCACCACGAGCGCGGCCTCAAGCCCTTCCCGCAGCCCGATCAAGCCATTGGCAAACAGCATCCCGACGCCTCCACAATTAGGTCGGCCTTATTTAAGGTAAGCCTCACCTGATTGTCCAGCCGCCAACAGTGCCGCTTTCATCACTCTTCACCCGCTCGCCACCCGTCCAGAGCACGTAGCCTGGGTCCGTGGTCCAGCCGCCGCTGAAGGAGCCCCCCGTCCGCCGCAACCGCTCAGGCAACATCTTCGGCCGCATCGTCCTGGTGCTGCTGCTGATGGTCGTGGTGGCGGCCGGCGCCTGGGGCCTGGGCGCCCTGAACCGCAGAGAAGCAGCCCCCCTGGGCCCACCCCCGTTCCTGGTACCGATCCAAGAGGTAGAACCAGGCGCCGCCGCCCCAGGCAACGCCGCAGCCCCCGGCAACACCACAAGCGCGGAAACCAACCCACTGGGCGAGTGGGCAACAAGAGTGGCCTCGAAGACCGACATCCCGCTCCGCGCCCTGCACGCCTACGCCAGCGCAGACCTGACCATGCAACGAGAGGCCCCGGCCTGCCGCATCTCCTGGGCAACCCTCGCGGGCATCGGCCGAATCGAGTCCCGCCACGGCAGCATCAACGGCTCCCGCCTGCAAGACAACGGCCTCCCCAGCCGCCCGATCATCGGCATCCCCCTGAACGGCTCCCCCGGCGTCAAGGCAATCCGAGACACAGACGGCGGCCGCCTGGACGGTGACACGACGTGGGATCGGGCAGTGGGCCCGATGCAGTTCATCCCAGGCACCTGGAACAGGTGGGCCAAACGGGCAGCAGGAGACGGCCAACCAGCAGACCCGCAGAACATCGACGACGCAGCACTGACAGCAGCCCGTTACCTCTGCGCAGGAGGAGCAAGAGACCTCGGCACAGGCCAGGGTTGGTGGGCAGCAGTGCTGGCATACAACAACTCGGTGGAGTACGGCCAAAGCGTGTTCAGCGGAGCAGACGCCTACGCAAGGGCAAGCGCCCAGCAGTAGCCGATGCCGGGTGGATGAACGGCGCTTTTGTCCACCTCAGGTGGACAAAAGCGCCGTTCATCGCCAGCCTGCGGGCCTGGAGCAGCAGCAACAGCTACTGCCCCGCAGGCCAGGTGACCCAAACACAGGCCAGTCATCGGTCGGGGCCGACCGGCCAAGGGCACAACACCCAACCCCGCACTGCACAAGCCCTGAAGGAAGCTGGGACCCGACGGAACAGGGTCCCAGCCCCCCTCTATCAGACCCCTGCCAAGGGCGCGGAGGACGTGGACGATTCCTCAGCAGGGGAAGCCGCAACCACCGTGATCTCAACCGAAACCCCACCGGACTCCCCAGACTCCGAGGACTCCTCAGGCGCGGACCGGTCACAAGGCGGCACAGTGCTCGACGGCGGAGCCGGCTCTTCAGCCCGAGGCACAGAAGGCGTAGTAGGCACCGACGGCGAAGTCGGCTCCTCAGACCGAGGCGTAGAGGTAACCGGCGGCTCGACAGGATCCGCAGGCGCAGAGCTGGCAGGAGGCGCCGGAGGAACAGTGGAAACCGAAGTGGTCACCACCGAGGTAGCACTGTCCGAAGTAGACGGAATCTCCTCAGGCTCCTCCTCCGCCAAAGGCTCGTTCCGCCCAGTAGCCGCAGGCTTGGTCGAAGAAACCCGAACAGTCTCAGTAACCGTGGAGACCCGAGTCTGAGTAGCCATCCGAGCCGCCCGAACCTCCCGCGCCTGCCCCTCCACCACCACAGTCTCAGTGACGGTGGACAAGGTGGTCCCAGTCTCGAACGGCTCAGTCCACCACTGCGACGTGGGCCGAGCCGGCGGCGGCGCAGCCAACGGCGCCTCATCCGGCGACCCTGTCAGCGCGATCAACGCGAACATCCCGCCCAGCGCCAGAAACGGCACCACGACCACGGCTCCGAAGCACCCGCGACCGCTGCGCGGCTCTTCACGGTGACTCATCTCAGGACACCCCCGAACGGTGACGACTGTTCCACTTGGTTGATCGTCCACATGGAACAGTGCGTCACAGTTCTTTAGTCACACGATGGGGTGTTCAGGCCAGCGGCGGCAACTCCGGAGCGTGAGCAGCCGGTGAAGATGAAAGGCTTTCCAGAGCCAACGAAACGGCCTTCTCCAGCTGCGGGTCGCGACCGGAAACGCGGTCGGACGGCGTCATGACCACCTCGATGTCCGGGTCGACACCGTAGTTCTCCACGGCCCATCCGTGGCCCTTGAACCACGACGCGTACCTCGGTTGGGTGACCATGGTGCCGTCGACCAGCGTGTACATCATGTCGATGCCGATGACACCGCCCCACGTCCGGACGCCGACGACGGGCCCGATGCCGAGTTCCTTGACGGCCACGTTGACGATGTCGCCGTCGGACCCGGCGAACTCGTCGGCCACCGCCACGACCGGGCCGCGGGGCGCGTCCGACGGGTACGACTCCGACGTCGTGAAGCCCCGCGCGACCGACCAGCCGATCACCTTGCGGGCGAGCTTCTCGATCACCAGCTGAGAGGTGTGGCCGCCGTTGTTCTCGCGGACGTCCAGGACCAGCGCCTCACGGGCGAGTTCCACGCGCAGGTCGCGGTGCAGCTGAGCCCAGCCGGCACCCATCATGTCCGGCACATGCAGATAGCCCACACGGCCACCGGACAGGTTGTGTGTGTACGCGCGACGGTTCGCGACCCAGTCGTGGTAGCGCAGAGGCTCCTCATCAGCCAGAGGCACCACCACGACCCGACGCAGCTCCCCACCACCAGAAGGCCGCACGGTCAGCTCCACGGGCTTGCCCGCGGTCCCGACCAGCAACGCCCCCGGTCCGGCCAGGCCGACCGGTCGACCGTCCACGGCCACGATGGCGTCACCAGCGCGCACGGCCACGCCAGGAGCGGCCAGCGGCGAACGGGCGCGCGGATCCGACGTCTCGCCGGGGATCACCCGCTCGACGACCCAGTCGGAACCGGAGCGGACCAGGTCGGCGCCGAGCAGGCCCTGGCGACGCGAGGCGGGCACGCGCGTCGACTCGCCCCAGACGTAGGCGTGCGAGGTACCGAGCTCTCCCTGGACCTCCCACAGCAGGTCGACCAGCTCGTCGTGGCTGCCCACCTTGTCCACGAGCGGCCGGTAGCGGTCCAGCTCGCCCTGCCAGTCGACGCCACCCATGTCGGTGCGCCAGAAGTTGTCGCGCATGAGCCGCCCGTTCTCGGCGTACATCTGCGCCCACTCGGCGGCGGGGTCGACCACGACCCGCACCCGCGCCAGGTCGATCTCCACGCAGTCGGCCGAGTCCTCGTCCGCCTTGCTGTCGGTCGGCACCACCCGCAGGTCACCGCGGTCCTCGACGACCATCCGCTTGCCGTCGCCGGACACCGCAAACGCTTCCGCGCTGTCCGCCAGCACCTCGGTCTTCTGCTTGGAGAAGTCGAAGCGCTCCAGCACCGTGCGCGGCGGCCGGGCTTCCGGCGAGGCCAGGTTGTCGCCCAGCACGCCGAGCAACGGCCGGCGCAACCACAGCAGCCCGCCGCGAGCGGCCTTCAGCGACACGTACTCGGCCACCGCGACCGGCACCGGCACGACGCGGTCGGACAGGCCCTCGATGTCGACCTTCGTGGTCGATGGCTTCTCGTCCTCGTCGTCGGAGTCCTTGTCCTCGTCACCGACCGGACGACCACCGCGCATCGGGTCGAACGGTGACGGCGTGGTGGCCGCCAGCGGCACGAGGTGCGGACGGCAACCCGTGGGGAACGACAGGTCGAACACATGCGCGTCGTACACCGGGTCGAACGCGCGGATCGACAGGAACGCCAGGTACTTGCCGTCCTCGGTGAACGACGGCGCGAAGTCGGCGAACCGCAGCGGCGTCACGTCCACAACGGACAGATCTGCGGTGTTCACCATCTTGATGTGCCGCAACGGGTTCGGCCCGGGGTGCGACCACGCGAGCCACGACGAGTCCGGCGAGAACGCGAGGTTCGTGACGTGTGCGTTCGCCCCGGAGACGACCTGACGGACTTCACCGGAAGCGATGTCCACCAACAACAACCGGCCGTCGTGCGTGGCCACGGCAACGCGAGCGCCATCCGGAGAAGCCGCCAACGACATGACGCGGCCCAACTGACCAGACGCGATGCGACGCGCGGTGTTGCCCGGCTCGACACCACCGACGGGCGCGATCTCCAGCGCCTCCTCGCCCTCGACGTCGGTCACCCACACCACGTGATCGGTCTCGCCGAGCACCTTCGGCAGCCTCGCGCGCACGTCCGAGCGGTCGGTCAGCACCCGCACGGGGCCGTTGCGGTGCGTCACCCAGTGCACGGAACCGCGCACCTCGACCGCCGACGCACGGCCGGTGTGGTCGACGCTGAACGACTCGACGTTGCCGGAAGCCTTGATGTGCCGCGGTTGCAGGCCGGTGCGCGGACCGCCGAGCCTGATGTCGAGCTTGCGCAGGTCCGACAGGCCTTCCAGCAGCCACAGCTCGCCGGCCTGGTGGAAGATCACCCGCGAGCCGTCACTGGAAGCGTTGCGCGCGTAGAACTCCCCCGCGGTGTGGCGGCGCAGGTCGGTGCCGTCCGGCAGCACCGAGTACACGCTGCCGACGCCCTCGTGGTCGGACAGGAACGCGATCCGGCCGTCCACCCACATCGGGTTCACCAGCGACGACTTCAGGTCGCCGAGAATCCGCGAGAACTCACCGTCCCCGTCGAGATCCACCCACAGCTTGCCCGCGGTGCCGCCGCGGTAACGCTTCCAGTACGAGGGTTCCTGCATGTAGCTCGACGACGTGACGACCTGGCCGTCCGGTCCGAACGAGGCGTCGTTGACCCAGCCGAACGGCAGCACCTCCGACGGTCCGCCGTCCAGCGGAACCGCGTGCGCCTGCTTGCGGTCGCGCGACATCTGCCCTGTGCTCGACACGGCGAGCACTCGCCCGTCCGGCGTCCACCCGGACACGGCCGTGCGGCTCACACCCCAGTGCGTCAACCGGCGCGCGGGACCACCGTCCACAGGCGCCACCCGCACCTCGGGGGCACCGTCGATCGTGCTGGCCCACGCCAGATGTGTGCCGTCAGGGGAGAATCGCGGCGAGCGGGCCGGTACCTGGTCGGCTGATGCGCGCCAGGCCCTTCCTCCGTCGACGGGGGCGAGCCACACGTCGTCCTCGGCCACGAACGTCACCAAGTCACCGCGCAAGTGCGGATACCGCAGGTAAGTCACGAGATCGACGTTAGCCCACGTTCATCGTTTCAGGAGGGCCAAAAGCGTCGCCAGTCTTCAGCTGCAAGAGAATCCACACCTTCAGCCCTGGCCTTGGCCTCCGCCTCGCGAACGTTCGCGGCGAAACGGCGGCAGACCTGGCGCAGCTCCGTCTCCGGGTCCTCCCCCGCGAGCTTCGCCAGCGCCGTCACGGCGAACAACGTGGTGCCCGTGTCGTCGCCCTCCGGCAGCAGGTCGACGGGGAAGCCGGCGCGTTTGGTGCGCTGCACCAGTTTCGACGCCAGCGCGACCGCGGGCTGACCGAGCGCAACACCGTCCACACTGGACTCGCGCTGCTTCTCGACCTGCTTGAGCTCCTCCCACCGGTGCGCCTGCGAGGTCGCGTCGTGCACCGCCGGGTCGTTGCCCTCGAAGACGTGCGGGTGGCGTCCGACGAGCTTCGCCACCAGTTCGGACGCGACCGCGTCGATGTCGAACGGATCAGCGGGATCCTCGGCGGCGACCCGAGCGTGGAACAGCACCTGGAGCAGGACGTCGCCCAGCTCCTCGCGCATCGCCGCGCGGTCGCCGTCCTCGATCGCCTCCAGCAGCTCGAAGGTCTCCTCGAGCAGGTACTGGCGCAACGACAGGTGGTCCTGCTCCGCGTCCCACGGGCATCCGCCGGGCGAACGCAGCCGGTGCATCACGGCGGCGGCGTCGAGCAGCGCGGCGCCCATCGGCTCCGGAGTGGTGATCACCCGGGCGTCCGGATACGCGGAGGCCTCGGTCGTGATCACGACGGCGCCGTCCTCGACGACGGCGGGAGCGGGCCCGTCGACGCCGAGCGACGACCAGAACTCGAGCGGCACGCCCTCGCCCGCGTAGACGGCCTTCGCCGAGCGCAACGCGGGCAGGGCGGCGGCGGGCAGCACGGCGTCGAGCCGCTCGCTGAGGACTACGACGGTGATCAAGACTTGTTCTTGGTCGAGGCCACGCCGACGAAACCGGCCCGCTCACCCGCGGAACCCACCACGGTCGCATCCGTCGGGTCCCACACGCCGTAGCGCGGGTTGACCTCGATGTTCAGGTCCGCGGCGAGGTACTGGGCGATCCGCAGGCCGAACGCGGCGAGCAGGCGCGGGTCGATGCGCTCGGCCAGGTCCTCCTCGCCCGGCGTCGCCGAGAGCTTGTTGCGCTCCTTGACCAGTGCGACCATCCAGCTGGACTGCTGCTCGTCGGCAGGGAAGGCGACGACGGTGCCGGGCTTCACGCCCCACAGCATCGTGTGGACCAGCGACGGGTTCTCGGTGACGCGGACCTTCTGGTTCGTCGCCGACGCCTGCTGGCCGCCAGTGGTGCGCGGGGCCTCCTGCACGAACTTCGCCATCTTCGAGGAGTCGGCCACGACCTCGGCGGCCTTCTCCTTGGCTTCCTTCGGGTCCTTGACCTGGAAGAAGTCGATCACGACCTCGAGCGTGGAGAGGTTGCGGCGCGCGAGCTCGCCCATGACCAGCACGTCGCGCTGGCGACGGTAGATCGTGGTCTCGTCCTGCTCGCTCTGCTTGGCGGCGGCCTCGGGGCCGCCCTTCTCCTGCACCGCGTCGTACACCTTGGTCTCGTCGACCGTGATGTTCTCGCGCTGCGCCGCGTGCTCGGCGATCTTGTGCGTGATCTCGTCGGCCAGCACCAGCCGCGAGACCTGGTCGAGCTTGCCCTGGTCCTGCATCTGCTGGGCGGCGGGCTCCTTCTTGAGCACCTTCACCGTGCGGTCCTGGACGGTCCCCAGACCGATCGACTGGCCCCCGACGATCGCGGCCGAACTGGCCTTGGCGGGCCCGGTGCCACATCCGGTGGCGAGGAGCGCCACGGCAACACCGACCAGCGAGAAACGCTTCAGAACAGTGCTCACGAGGATCTACCTTCTCACGCCGTGGTGACCGGGGTCACGGGAGTCCCCGCGAGTGAGTCGAGGAACGCACCGCACCAGTCCAGCAGCTCCTGGTCACGAAGCTGCGGTGCACCCATCCGGCCGCCTGCCGCTCCTTCAGTCGGCCTAGGCACGGTGACGGTCCCGACGGCCTGCTTGTAGACGGCCTTCGGGAAGAGCCTGCGCAGCCTGACCAGCTGCGAGTCGAGCAGCTCCAGCTTCGCGAACCGCACGTTCTGGCCCATCGCGATCACCTCCGTGACGCCGTGGCGGCGGCAGGTGTGCCGCAGCCTGGCCACGCCGAGCAGGCGCTCGACGGGCTCCGGCGGCGTGCCGTAGCGGTCCTTGAGCTCGTCCCACACGGCCTTGAGCGCCGGCTCGTCCGCGGCGGCCGCGATCTTGCGGTAGGCCTCCAGCCGGAGCCGTTCGCCGGGCACGTAGTCGTGCGGGATGTGCGCGTCGACGGGGAGGTCGACCCGGACCTCGGCGAGCTCCTCCTCCTCGACACCGCCGTCGGCGCCCGCGTGCTTGCGGAACGCCTCGACGGCCTCGCCGACGAGCCGCACGTACAGGTCGAAGCCGACGCCCGCGATGTGACCGGACTGCTCGGCGCCGAGGATGTTGCCGGCGCCGCGGATCTCCAGGTCCTTCATCGCGACGGCCATGCCGGCGCCGAGCTCGGTGTTCTGCGCGATCGTGGCGAGCCGGTCGTGCGCGGTCTCGGTCAGCGGGGTCTCAGCCGGGTACAGGAAGTACGCGTAGCCCCGTTCGCGACCGCGGCCCACTCGTCCGCGCAGCTGGTGCAGCTGGGCCAGGCCGAGCAGGTCGCCGCGCTCGACGATCAACGTGTTGGCGTTGGAGATGTCGAGGCCGGTCTCGACGATCGTGGTGCAGACGAGCACGTCGTACTCGCGTTCCCAGAACCCCTGGATGAGGTGTTCGAGCTTGTCCTCGTTCATCTGGCCGTGCCCGGTGACCACGCGGGCCTCCGGCACCAGCTCGCGGATGCGCTTCGCGGCTTTCTCGATCGTCGAGACCCGGTTGTGCACGTAGAACACCTGGCCGTCGCGCAGCAGCTCGCGGCGGATCGCGGCGCCGACCTGCTTGTCGTCGTACGCGCCGACGTAGGTGAGGATCGGATGCCGTTCCTCCGGCGGGGTCAGGATCGTCGACATCTCACGGATGCCCGCGAGCGACATCTCCAGGGTGCGCGGGATCGGCGTCGCGGACATCGTCAGCACGTCGACGTGGGTCCGCAGGGCCTTGATGTGCTCCTTGTGCTCCACACCGAACCGCTGCTCCTCGTCGACGATCACGAGGCCGAGGTCCTTGTACCGCACGGTCTTCTGCAGCAGCCGGTGCGTGCCGATCACGATGTCGACCTCACCGTCGGCCAGACCCGCGATGGTCTGCTCCGACTCCTGCGCGTCGGTGAACCGGCTGAGTCCCTTGATGTTCACCGGGAACTGCCGCATGCGCTCGGAGAACGTGTTGAGGTGCTGCTGGGCGAGCAGCGTCGTCGGCACGAGCACGGCGACCTGCTTGCCGTCCTGCACGGCCTTGAACGCCGCGCGGACCGCGATCTCCGTCTTGCCGTAGCCGACGTCACCGCAGATGACGCGGTCCATCGGGACGCCGCGTTCCATGTCGGCCTTGACCTCGTCGATCGCGGCCATCTGGTCCTGCGTCTCGGTGAACGCGAACGCGTCCTCCAGCTCGCGCTGCCACGGCGTGTCGCTCGCGAACGCGTGGCCTGGGGCGCTCTGCCGTGCCGCGTAGAGCTGTACGAGCTCGGCCGCGATCTGCTTGACCGCCTTGCGCGCCTTGGACTTCGTGTTCTTCCAGTCGCTGCCGCCCAGCTTGTTCAGCGTGGGCAGCTCGCCACCGACGTACCTGCTGACCTCGTCGAGCTGGTCGGTCGGGACGAACAGCCGGTCGCCGGGCTGACCGCGTTTGCTGCTCGCGTACTCCAGCACCAGGTACTCGCGGGTGGCCCCGGCGACCGTGCGCTGGACCATCTCGACGTACTTGCCGATGCCGTGCTGCTCGTGCACCACGAAGTCGCCGGCCTTGAGCGCCAGCGGGTCCACCGCGTTGCGCCGCTTGGACGGCATCTTGCGCATGTCCTTCGTGGACGTTCCACCGCGACCGCCGGTCAGGTCGGTCTCGGTGAGCACCACGAGCGCGAGGTCGGGCAGCACGAAGCCGTCCTCGAGCGCACCGCGCACGACCGTGACGGCACCGGCTTTCGGTGCGGCGTCGAGGGATTCGACGTGGACGGCCGTGATCTCGGCCTCCAGCATCCGCTCCACGGCCCGTTGCGCGGTACCGGCACCGGGCACGACGAGCACGGCGGCACCACCCGTAGCGGTGTGCGCCTTGAGGTCCGCGAACGCCCGCTCGACGTCGCCCTGGTACGCCTCGACCGGCTTGACGTCGAGGTGCACCACGTCCGGCGCGTCGGTCGTCAGCTGGCTGAGCGTCCACCACGGACGGTCGCCCGCCTTGGCGTGGTCCGCGATCTCACCGATGCTCTGGTACGCGCTGCGCCCGAGGTCGATCGGCGCCTTGCCACCCGCCGCGGCCGCCATCCAGGAGGCCTCGAGGAACTCCTGGCCGGTCCGCACGAGGTCGGCCGCACGCGCCCGGATCTTCTCGGGGTCGTTGAGCAGCACGTGCGTGCCCGGCTCGACCACGTCGGTGAGCAGCTGCAGCTCACCGGGGCACAGCGCGGGGATCAGCGCCTCCATGCCCTCGACCGCGATGCCGCCGGAGATCTTCTCCAGCATCTCCGCGAGGTGCGCGTCCGACTGGTGCTCTTCCGCGAGGTCCTGCGCGCGCTGCTTCACGTCGTCGGTCAGCAGCAGCTCGCGGCACGGTGGCGCGACGAACTCGGTGATCTGCTCCGGCAGCGACCGCTGGTCCTGCACGGAGAACGGCCGGATCTCGCTGACCTCGTCGCCCCAGAACTCGACGCGGAACGGGTGCTCGGCGGTCGGCGGGAAGATGTCGAGGATGCCACCGCGCGTGGCGTACTCACCGCGCTTCTCGACCATGTCGACGCGCGTGTAGGCGTTCTCGGCGAGCCGCGTGACGAGCTCGGCGAAGTCCTGCTCCTCGTCGACCTTGAGGTGCACGGGCCGGAGATCGCCCAGGCCGGGCGCCATCGGCTGGATGAGGCTGCGGACCGTCGTGACGAGGACCCGGATCGGGTTGCCCTCGGGGTGCTTGAGCCGGCGGAGCACCTGCAGTCGCGCACCGACGGTGTCCGCGCGCGGGCTCAGCCGTTCGTGCGGCAGCGTCTCCCAGCTGGGGAAGAACGCGACCTTGTCCGCGCCGATCAGGTCCTTGACCACGTTGGTCAGCTCTTCGGCTTCCCTGCCCGTGGCCGTGACGGCCAGGACCGGCCTCGCGGTGGACAGCGCGGCGACCACGAGCGGGCGGGCGGCCAGCGGACCGTCCAGCTCCAGCTCGGGGACACCGGCGGAGTCGATCAACGTGCGGAGGGCTTTGTCGGGCAGGACACCATCGAGCAGGCCGAGCAGCGGCATGTGAGAAACCCCGGTCGAGTGGGAGACGCCAGACAGACCCCTGCCTGGGACGAGGGGTCTCACTTCCCACCTTAGCTCGTTCCGCGACCCCTTATCGGGTGGCTCCAGCGGGGTTCGAGCAGTCACCCTGTGCACGTGTCCATGAGAGAGATCAGGGCTGACTACGACGATCAGTCCATCGTGGTTTACCAGGCCTATTCGCCGCACATCGCCGATCCGGCCGTAGCCGCCCAACGGTTCGTGCCGCCGTTCAAGATGGAACGGATGACGTGGATCAAGCCGTCGTTCCTCTGGATGATGTACCGCTGCGGCTACGCCCGGAAGGAAGGCCAGGAACGCGTGCTGGCCGTGCGAATCACCCGTGCGGGGTTCGATTGGGCGGTCTCCAACGCGGTCGAGAGCAGCATCAAGGGCAAGCCCGCGGTGCGTGTGCAGTGGGATCCCGAACGCGGTCTGCGGCACGAGGCGTTCCAGCACCGGTCCATCCAGATCGGCCTGACGCGCGAGGCCGTGCAGAAGTACGTCAACGAGTGGACGGTCAGCATCACCGACGTGACGCCTCTTGCGCGCGAGGTGCATGCGGCGGTGCGTGCCGGTGATGACGACGCGGCGCGCGCACTGCTGCCCGTTGAGCGTCCTTATGCCGTTTCGGAGCCGTAGCTGCCCAGGGACATTGGCGACCTGCCCAGGACCCAGGCCGACGCTACCGAGGTTGAACGGTCAGGTTCGTCTCGGCGTGTCGCCCCCTGTTGTTCGGCGCGAAAAGCACGTTCGGGCCGATAGATGGCCCGGACGTGCTTTTCGCGCCAAACGCGGCACCGGGGGCTCCACTGATCGTGGTGACATTCTGACGGTTCAGCCTCGGTAGTGGAGGTTCGGCGACGGCCGAACTCACGGAACCTCCACGACGCCAAACGCATAGTTAGGACATGCGCGCACTCGTTGCTGGTCTGGTGCTGGTGGTCGCGGCCTGCTCCTCGCCCGAACCAGGCGGCAACGCGCCGTCGACGGCCCCCGCACCCACCGGTCTCAAGATCGAGGAGGTCGCGGGAGGGTTCCAGCACGCCTGGGACATCGGCTTCCTACCGGACGGGTCGATGCTCGTCACCGAACGGCCGGGGCGCGTGAAACTCGTGAAGAACGGCAAGGCCACCCCGGTCGACATCGACCTCGGCGACGTGCAGGTGCGCGGTGAGGGCGGCCTGATGGGGCTCGTGATCCACCCGGACAACCAGCGCTTCACCCTCTGCTACAACACCGCCAAGGACGTCCGGTTGGTGACGTTCCGCCTCGACGGCACCAAGGCGACCAAGACGAAGGACCTGGTCACCGGCATGCCGTCGAACCCGAGCGGACGCCACTCCGGCTGCCGCCCGACCCTCGCGCCGGACGGGACGATGTTCGTGGCCACCGGCGACATCGCGCAGCCCCGCAACCCGCAGGACCGCACCAGCCTCGGCGGCAAGGTGCTGCGCATCGACCCGGAGACCGGCGAGGGCGCCGCCGGCAACCCGTTCGCCACCTCAGCCAACGCCAACGAACGCCGGATCTACACCTACGGCCACCGCAACGTGCAGGGCGTGGTGTTCCGGCCCGGCACCGAGCAGATCTTCTCGAGCGAGCACGGCCCGGACGTCGACGACGAGGTCAACCTGCTCAAGGCGGGCGCCAACTACGGGTGGGACCCGTCCAAGGGCGGCACGCAGAACAGGTACGACGAGGACGTGCCGATGACCGACCTGCAACGGTTCCCGGACGCGGTCCCGGCCGTGTGGTCGTCCGGCTCGCCGACCGAGGCGATCTGCCAGGCGGCGTTCTGGAACGGCAAGCTGGCGGTCACCGCGCTCAAGGGCTCGAAGCTGCTGCTCTTCACGCTCGACGAGGCCGGGAAGGTGCAGAACGTCAGCATTCCGAACGAGCTCGACGACAAGTACGGGCGTCTCCGTGCAGCCCGCACCGCGCCGGACGGGTCGCTGTACATCACGACGTCGAACGGGACGGACGACAAGCTGCTGCGGCTCACAAGAGTCGCGTGAGCCTTTTTCACTCGGATTATTCACCGGGATCAGGAATTGCACGGCCCGCCAAATCCGCTGATCCGCATGTATACGTTACCCCTATAACAGCGCCTGAGTACAACAGGGCGCCAGGACCGGCTGAGCTGATATTCTGCTGTCGGCTCAACCGCTCAGGTCGCCCGCCGCAGGCGGGAGCTGAGGCTTGAGTTTCGGGGTCGACGAGCGGCAATCGCCGATACCCGGGTCGGGTTAAAGCACAACGACTTGTTCGGATGGAGACTGAGAAGCCCCTCAGGCGCTGGCGACGCAAACCCTGATACTCATAAGACTAAGATCAGCTTGCCTTCACATCTGCTGACAACGGATGCACAAGGTTTGCCGAGGTGACCTTAGTTCGGCCCAGTGAATCAACTGGTCGAGCTGAGGCACGCCTTTCGCCCCTCGACCGTCGAGGCGGAAGGTGATCACGGATGTCGATGGGACCGGAGTTCGCGAGCATCCTGATGTCGAGCGGCGCTGTTCTCGCCGGACTTGGTGCAGTTGCCAGGCCGTTCTTCCGCTATCTGACGGAGAAGCGGTACGTCGACCGTGCCGAACCCGAAGATCTCCCCGACATCGCGAAGGCCCTGCATCCGCAGATCGAGCTGCGCCGAGGCATCGCTGAAGGCAGTTCTACCGACGCCGCACCACAGGCTCAGAGGAGCCGCGTGAGGCTCCGCAGAAACTCCCGTCGCTCGCCCCCGAGTCCGGCGAAGTAGGCCTGATCCGCGTCCTCGACGTCCTTCATGGCCTTCGCCACCAGCGCTTTGCCGCCGGAGGTCAACGACAGCAACCGCGCCCGCGAGTCCGCCGGATCCACCGAACGCGACACCAACGAACGGTCGGCCAGCTTGCGCAGCACCTGCGAGGTCATCATCGGATCGGTGCCCGCGTGCTCGGCCAGGCGTTGCTGCGAGGGCGCGCCGCTGTGGTTCTCCAGCCACCACAACGACGCGAGCAGCACGAACTGCACGTGGGTCAGGTCGTGCGGGGCCAGCGCCGCCCGCATGGCCCGCTGCCACGCCAGCGTCACCCGCCACAGGAGGAAGCCCGGAGACTCGTCGGGGCCGGAGAAGCGCGTCACGACGCCAATTTCACCAGCGCCTCCACCGCGTCCGGCAAGTCGGCCGTCACGACGGGGCCGAGGAACTCCGCGGCCGGCCCCTCGATCACCACCGAGTGCGTGACGCGGACGCCGTCACCAACGCGCTCGACCCGGTGCGTGAAGCGCAGCAACGCACCGGGCACGGACGTCTCGTCGACGAAGCAGGCGTTCGGCTCCACCGAGGTCAGGGTGAACGAGATCGGCCCCTGGCCCTTGATCACCATCGTGCCGCCCGACCCCTCGGCGAACGGCCCGGACAGCGTCACGGACTCCAGGCTCTCGTCCCACTCCGTCCACCTGGAGACGTCGCTCCAGAGCTCCCACACCGTTTCCACGCTCGCCGGACCTTCGACGCTGTGCTCAAAGGAAAAAGTTGCCATGCGCGCATACTATATGCGCGCTTACTAAAGGACAACAGGCAGCTCACGAACGGCTGCGCAGCTTGGGCTTGTGCTCCATCGCCGAGAGGCCGTTCCAGGCCAGGTTCACCAGGTGCGCCGCGACCTCGTCCTTCTTCGGCTTGCGCACCTCGAGCCACCACTGCCCGGTCAGCGCGACCATCCCGACCAGGGCCTGCGCGTACAGCGCGGCGAGCTTGCGGTCGTAGCCCTGCTTGGCGAAGTGCAGGCCCAGGATGTGCTCGACCTGCGACGCGATGTCGTTCAGCAAAGAGGAGAACGTGCCCGAAGACGACGCGACGGGCGAGTCGCGCACCAGGATGCGGAACCCGTCCGTCGAGTCGTCGATGTAGTCGAGCAGCGCGCAGGCGGCCTGTTCGAGCAGTTCACGCGGGTGCGAGCCGCCGTCCAGAGCCGTGACGATCTGGTCCATCAGGCGCTGCATCTCGCGGTCCACGACGACGGCGTAGATGCCTTCCTTGCCGCCGAAGTGCTCGTAGACGACGGGCTTCGACACGCTCGCGCGGTGGGCGATCTCCTCGATCGAGGTGGCCTCGAAGCCCTTCTCGGCGAACAGGGCGCGGGAGACGTCCAGGAGCTGCTCTCGGCGTTCCTTGCCCGTCATCCTGACCCTGGTCACCGAGTCAGCCTACGCACGTCAATTCTTCACGCTGATCCTGGCCAGCCGCTGTTCACTCGGCCAGCGGACGTTCCACGCCCAGCCGAACTTCTCGAACATCCAGATCAGCCGGGCCGAGATGTCGATCTGCCCGCGCTTCACGCCGTGCCGCGCGGAGGTCGGGTCGGCGTGGTGCAGGTTGTGCCACGACTCGCCGAACGACAGGATCGCCAGCGCCCAGACGTTGGCGGAACGGTCGCGCGCGGCGAACGGGCGGTCGCCGACCATGTGGCAGATCGAGTTCACCGACCACGTGACGTGGTGCAGGAACGCGACGCGGACCAGGCCTGCCCAGAAGAACGCCGTGACGCCACCCCAGAGCGACCACGTGATGAGGCCACCGAGAACGGCCGGCGCGAGCAGTGAGATCACGGTCCACAGCCAGAAGAGCTTGTCGATCCTGACCAGGTCCTCGTCGGCCATGAGGTCGGGCGCGAACCGCTTGTGGTTGGTCTTGTCGCGGTCGAAGAGCCACCCCGTGTGGGCGTGCCAGAAGCCCTTCGCCAGCGCGGCCGGGCCGGTGCCGAACAGCCACGGCGAGTGCGGGTCGCCCTCGCGGTCCGAGAACGCGTGGTGGCGCCGGTGGTCTGCCACCCAGTCGATGACCGGGCCCTGCAACGCCATCGAGCCCGCGATCGCCAGCGCGATCTTCAGCGGGCGCTTGGCCTTGAACGAGCCGTGCGTGAAGTACCGGTGGTAGCCGATCGTCACGCCGAGGCCGGCGACGTAGTAGAAGGCGACGAACAGGGCCACGTCGACCCAGCCGAGACCCCAGCCCCACGCGAAGGGGACGGCGGCCAGCAACGCGAGGAAGGGAACGATGACGAACACGTAGACGCCGAGCTGTTCGGCATGTCCGCGTTGCCCGTCGATCAACGGCTTGGGGCCCTGGTCGGTGGACCGGTCCATCGTCGAGGTCATACGGATTCCTCTTGGGGAGTCGAGGGACGTATTGGGGGATGACGTACCTACGCAACCGTAACTTACGGAAGCGTAGGTTAGGGCTGCCTACTTCGCCAGACCCGCGTGGAAACTCGCGGAGAGTTCTCGAGATCACCGCGCTGTGTCGCCTGGAATCGAGACCTCGGACAGGCATCATCAGGAGATGGCCAGACGCAAGATCATCCGGATCTCCGTGACCTCGTTGCTCGTCCTGCTCGTGCTGGTCACCGCGGCTCTGGGCGGCATCGGCTGGTACTACAGCGGCGAGCTGCTCGAACCGGAGGAAGTGCCGCAGCGCTACCCGGAGACCTCCCTCGGCGTGGACGACAAGAACGTCGTGCTCGCCGAGTCCAAGCTGACCCTGCAACGCGGCACGTTCGGCATCGTCTGGCCCGGGGGCGCCGCGAAGGTCGGCGACATCGCCGCCACGAAGGACGGTCGCGTCGAACGACCGCTGCTGGACGGCACCGCACCGCCGGAGGGCACCAAGGTCCGCATCGAGACCGACGTCTACGAGGGCAACCCCAAGACCACGCTGGGCCTGGTCTACAGCGAGGTCCGGGTGCCTTCCGAGCTCGGCGAGATGCCCGCGTGGCTCGTGCCGGCGGCCGGCCAGGACACCTGGGTCGTCACCGTGCACGGGCGGGGCGCGTCGCGCGAAGAGGCCCTGCGCGTGGTTCCTCAGCTCCACAGTGCGGGACTGCCCGTTCTGCTGATCACCTACCGGAACGACGCCGGCGCGCCCAAGTCGCCCGACGGTCTGTACCACCTCGGCGACACCGAGTGGCGCGACGTCGAGGCCGCGATCAAGTACGCGCAGTCGCAGGGCGCCCGCAAGGTCGTGCTCTACGGCTGGTCGATGGGCGGCGCGATCGTCGGTCAGACCCTGGCGCGGTCGGGCGTCGCGGCCGCCGTCAGCGGTGTCGTGCTCGACTCCCCCGTCACCAACTGGACGCAGACGCTGAACCTCCAGGCGGAGAACCGGGGCGTGCCGACGTGGCTCACGCCGATAGCAGAGCTGGTGTCCGGCTGGCGCGCCGACATCGACTTCGGCCGGTTCGACCTGGTCCGCAACCCGCCCGCGCTCAAGCCCCCGACGCTGCTCTTCCACGGCACCGTGGACGGCACCGTGCCGGCCCAGTCGTCGCGCGACCTCGCGACCGCGGCGAAGGGTCTCGGGTGGCCGCTGCAGTACGTCGAGATCCCCGGCGCGGACCACACGTCGGGGTGGAATGTGGCGACCGACACGTACCGGGACGCGCTCGCGGACTTCCTGACCAGGTCAATCGGCGCCAAGCCGTGATCTTGAACTGAGCCGGATGAGTGGTGGTTGGACAAGAGGAGGACGTCTCGTGACAACATGTGCGCAGGACGCGCGCGAGCGCGTCCGTTCCGCCATGGTGTAAAGGCAGCACCTCGGATTTTGGTTCCGATGGTCCAGGTTCGAATCCTGGTGGCGGAGCAGGGCACTGGGCAAGTGGTCTTTGGGAGGTGCGAAGCTGCCCGAGGAAACGGTCGACGAGCAGGGCAACGTGGGCCACCGCCACCACGAGATGTCCGACGCGTGGCTGGTGGGCCGCGCGAGCGAGCTTGTCGCCGTGGCCCAGAGCAGCCACCTCGCCGCACAGCTGGACGCGGCTTCCGAGATCGACCACATCCTCGCCGAGGCACAGGGCCGTGGTGAGCCCCGCATCGTCGCGCAGCTGCTCAGAGCCGCGGCCGTGGTCCGGCTGGTGACTCCGGGGCTGGTCGACATGTCCGACCCGCAGCTCGACGAGATGCTCAGCCACTGCCGCCGCCACGGCCTGATCGTGCTGGAGGCGGACGCGCGGGCGTTGCGCGGACGCCGGTTCCTCCTGGGCAACGCCGAGGACAAGGCGCTGACCGAGATCGCGGCGGCGCTCGCCATGATGCTCGACGAGGAACCGGAGACCGACCCGGTCTTCGACAAGCGGATCTGGGACCAGCTGCTCGCCACGACGTTGCAGGACATCGCGCTGGTGCTGACCCAGCTCGGCGTCTACGAGATGGCGGACGACGTGCTGGCGGGCGCGAACAACGCGTTGCGCGAGAGCGGCCAGCCGCACCAGATCTACGTGCACCTCGTGAACAGGGCCCGGCTGCGGATCGGGTGGGGTCTGCGGCTCGAACGGGTGAACCTGCACGACGCCGCGCACGAGCAGTTCCGGGTGGCGTCCGGGCTCGCCGAGGCCGCCGAGGTGCCGTTCCGGCAGTCGCTGCACCCCGGCAGGCGCGACATGGACGCCGCCGAGCAGGTGCCGATCCTCGGTGCGGCCCACGCGTTGACGAACCCCAGCCAGGACCACCTCGACCGGCTGTGGTCGTTGCGCGGCCTGTCGATGTACGCGCGAGAGCTGATCATCGTCGCGATCGCGCTGGCCAGGTGCCTGGTCGAGGCGAACCGGCTGGACGACGCGCTCAAGGTGCTCGACGACACGCGCACGCAGATGGAGCACGACACGTCGGAGCCGTCGCTGTTGCTGTCGCTGGAGCGCGAGTACGCGCACCTGTGCGGCCCGCACACGACGTCGGCGTTGCAGGCGTACAACTCGGCGCTGGAGCTGGAGCTGTGGCAGATGCGCGAGTCCCGCGTGGCCACGTTGCAGACGCGCCGTGAGCACGAACGGCTGACGCGCGCGCACGGCGCGATCGCACAGCAGGCGTTGCAGGACCCGTTGACCGGCCTGCCGAACCGCCGCGCTCTCGACGACAAGATGGCCGAGCTCATCGCCGGTCAGGTCGATCCGTTCTCGATCGCACTCGTCGACCTCGACGGGTTCAAGGGCGTCAACGACCGGCATTCACATGCCGAGGGTGATGATGTTCTTCGGGTGATTGCCAGCACACTCCGCCAGGCCCTGCGGGGTGACGACATGGTGGCCCGCTACGGCGGTGACGAGTTCGTCGTCCTGCTGCCGGGAGCCCCTCTGCACGCCGCGGAAGCCGCACTCGGCCGGGCCGTGGATGCGGTGGCAGGCTTGCCAATCGACCTCTCCCGAGGGGTGACGCTGTCGGTCGGCGTCATCTCCCTGCGCCCCCGCGAATCCGCGAACCAGGCCCTGTCGCGGGCCGACTCCGCGATGTACGTGGCGAAGCGTCAAGGTGGCTGCCAGGTCGCGGCCGTGGCGGGGGAGCCCTCCGCGGAGGCTTAGGCTGGTCCGCGGACTTCGAACCACCCAGCCTGTTAGGGAGAGCATTGATGCTCGAGGGCCCTGTCAGCACGGTCGTGCTCGCCGCCGGGGAAGGCACCCGCATGCGGTCGTCCACGCCCAAGGTGCTGCACCGGATCGCCGGACGTTCACTCGTCGAACACGCGGTGCGCGCGGCGGCCGGCACAGACCCCGACCACCTGGCCGTCGTCGTCGGTCACGGCCGCGAAGCAGTCACCGGGCATCTCGAGTCACTGGCTGAGACGCTGGGCCGCAAGGTCACCGTCGCGGTGCAGTCCGAGCAGAAGGGCACGGGCCACGCGGTCTCGTGCGGCCTGGCCGAGCTGCCCCACGACCTGGGCGGCACGGTGATCGTGAGCTACGGCGACGTGCCGCTGCTCGACACCCAGACCTTCCAGGCCCTGCTGGCGGAGCACGCCTCCGCGGGCAACGCGGTCACCGTGCTGACGGCCGTGGTGGAGAACCCCACCGGGTACGGCCGGATCGTGCGTGACTCCGACGGTTCCGTGCAGCGGATCGTCGAGCAGAAGGACGCCTCCGCCACCGAGCAGCTGATCACCGAGATCAACTCGGGCGTCTACGCGTTCGACGCGGCGGTGCTGCGCGACGGCCTGTCGCGGTTGTCCACCGACAACGCGCAGGGCGAGCTCTACCTCACCGACGTCCTGGGCATCGCCCGCGGCGACGGCCTCCGCGTCGGCGCGCTGATCGCGGCCGACCCGTGGCTCGTCGAGGGCATCAACGACCGCGTGCAGCTGGCCGCGGTCGGCGCCGAGATGAACCGCCGCCTCGTCGAGGGCCACATGCGCTCCGGCGTGACGGTCGTCGACCCGGCCTCGGTCTGGGTGGACGCCGACGTGCAGATCGGCCAGGACGCCCTGATCGAGCCGAACGTGCAGCTCCGCGCGGGCACCGTCGTCGGCGCTCGTGCGACCGTCGGCCCGGACACGACCCTGTCCGGCGTGACCGTCGGTGAAGGCGCCTCGGTCGTCCGCACCCACGGCAGCGACTCGGTGATCGGCGACAACGCCACCGTCGGCCCGTTCGCCTACCTGCGCCCCGGCACCTCCCTGGGTGTGAAGGGCAAGATCGGCACGTTCGTCGAGACCAAGAACTCGACGATCGGCGAGGGTTCGAAGATCCCCCACCTCTCCTACATCGGCGACGCCACGATCGGCGACCACAGCAACATCGGCGCGGCCTCGGTGACCGTCAACTACGACGGCGTCAACAAGCACCGCACGATCGTCGGTTCCCACTGCCGCACCGGCTCGGACAACATGTTCGTGGCCCCGGTGACCGTCGGCGACGGCGCGTACACCGGCGCGGGCACCGTCCTGCGCCGCAACGTCCCGCCCGGCGCACTGGCGGTGTCCGGCGGCCCACAGCGCAACCTCGAAGGCTGGGTCCTCAGCCGCCGTGAAGGAACCGCCGCGGCTCAGGCAGCGGCAGCCGCCCTCGCGCAGCAGAATGCGAACGAGACAGAGGAGGGTCGCTGACCGTGAACCCGCAGATGCCCGGCACACCGAAGAAGAACCTGATGCTCTTCGGCGGGCGTGCCTACCCGGAGCTGACGGAAGAGGTCGCCAAGCACCTCAACGTCACGGTGACCCCGCAGCAGGCCTACGACTTCGCCAACGGCGAGATCTTCGTCCGCTTCGAGGAATCCGTCCGAGGCTGTGACGCCTTCGTCATCCAGTCACACACCGCCCCCATCAACCAGTGGCTGATGGAACAGCTGATCATGGTCGACGCTCTGAAGCGAGCCTCGGCCAAGCGCATCACCGTGATCATGCCGTTCTACCCCTACAGCCGCCAGGACAAGAAGCACCGCGGCCGCGAACCGATCTCGGCCCGCCTGGTGGCAGACCTCTTCAAGACCGCAGGCGCCGACCGCCTCGTCTCGGTCGACCTGCACACGGCCCAGATCCAGGGCTTCTTCGACGGCCCGGTCGACCACCTGTGGGCCATGCCCCTCCTGGCAGACCACATCCGCGGCAAGTACGCGGGCCACGACATCACCGTCGTCTCTCCCGACTCCGGCCGCACCAAGCTGGCAGAGAAGTGGGCAGACACCCTGGGCGGCGCCCCCATCGCCTTCATCCACAAGACCCGTGACCCCCTCCGCCCCAACGAGGTCGTCTCCAACAGGGTCGTCGGCAAGGTCGAGGGCCGCCTCTGCATCGTCATCGACGACATGGTCGACACCGGCGGCACCATCGCAGGCGCCGTGAAGCAGCTCCTCAACGAAGGCGCCGCCGACGTGGTGATCGCCGCCACGCACGGCATCCTCTCGGGCCCGGCCACCCAGCGCCTGCAGGACTCCGGCGCCCGCGAGGTCGTGTTCACCGACACGCTCCCCATCCCGGCGGAGAAGCGCTTCCCCCAGATGACGGTCCTCTCCATCGCACCGCTTCTGGCCCGAGTGATCCAGGAAGTGTTCGAGGACGGCTCCGTCACCTCACTGTTCGACGGCAACGCCTGACGCTCAGCTCAGCTTTCCGACGGAACGCGGGGGCCTTTCGTTTCCTCATGGGGAACGCGGGGCCCCCGCGTTCCCTTTGCCAGCATGGCCGCCGCACGCGTTTCCTGCCTGCACGCGGGGCCCCCGCGTGCGCTCCTGCAGTACGAAAGCTCCCCGCGTACTGCTCACCCACCGCGCCCCGCCCCCTTCTGCCGCGTGCGCACGCGGGGCGCCTCCGTGCGGTCAGAGCGAACGAAAGCTCCCCGCGTGCACTCAGCAGACCCCCGATTAGCAACCAGCCGAAGGCTCACCTACACTGGTCGGGTTGCCTCGGCGAGGGCGGACCTTCCACGGTCCGGCGTGATCGACGCGGTGGCTTGATGCCGCGCGTGTTGACCTCTATCCGCGTGTTGCTCGCCGCCGCAGGCCACCACCCAACGCTGAAACCGCCTGAAAACTTGTGCACCGCCCCGACGTACAAGGCCAGATCTGTAAGGAGTACCCCACCGTGTCCGAGGTCCGTCTCGCCGCTGAGCAGCGCACCGAATTCGGCAAGGGCGCAGCCCGCCGTACCCGTCGCGCCGGCAAGATCCCCGCGGTGCTCTACGGCCACGGTTCCGACCCGAAGCACCTGGCCCTGCCGGCGCTCGAGTTCGCCCGTGTCGTCCGCGAGCACGGTCAGAACGCCGTCCTCACCCTCGCCCTCGACGGCGGGAGCGAGCTGGCGCTCACGAAGACCGTGACCACGCACCCCATCAAGAACTACATCGAGCACGTCGACCTCCTCCTCGTCCAGCGGGGCGAGAAGGTCACCGTCGACATCCCGGTCGTCGTGACCGGTGAGGCCCAGTCGGGCACGCTCGTGACGCAGGACGCCACCACGATCACCGTGGAGGCCGAGGCCCTGCACATCCCCGAGCAGGTCGAGGTCTCGATCGAGGGCAAGGAGGCCGGCACCCAGATCCACGCCGGCGACCTGTCGCTGCCGTCGGGTGTCACCCTGGCCACCGATGCCGAGGCTCTGATCGTCGCCGTGAACGAGGCGCCGTCCGCGGCGCAGCTCGAGGGTGGCGACGAGGCCGCTCCGGCTGAGGCCACCGAGGAAAGCTGAGCCCCATCACGTCGGGCCGGACAGACGGCGCGCCACCTCCTCACGAGGGGGGCGGCGCGCCGTTGCAGTACCTGCGTCCGAACGAGATCCGCTCCAAGACGTTCCGTCGCAAGAAGCAGGGCTACGACCCGGACCAGGTCAACGAGTTCCTGCTGATCATCGCCGACGCCCTGGCCGGTCGCATCCGCCTGAACCCGGACCACGTGCGCACCGTCAGGTTCGCCACGGTCCCGAACGGCTACGACCCGTTGAGCGTCGACGGCGTCCTGCACGTCCTGGAGCTCCAGGTCCGCAACGGCATCATCCTGCCCACCGGTCTGAACACCGGCGAGGACCTGCACGCGCGCAAGCTGCCGAAGGCCGGCACCGGATACGATCGGGCCGAAGTCGACGCCTTCATCGCCCGCGCCGCGGCCAACCTGGACGGCCGGGGTGCGATGACCTCCACCGAGGTCCGCAACACCCGGTTCAGCACCACGTCCGGCCTGCTGGGCAAGGGATACCAGGTGCAGGCCGTGGACGCGTTGCTGGACGACCTCGAGCAGGAGTTGCGGTTCCGTGGACGATGACCTCGCCCTGATCGTCGGCCTGGGCAACCCGGGCCCCAAGTACGAGGGCAACCGCCACAACATCGGCTTCCTGGTCCTCGACGAACTGGCCGCCCGCATGAGCGGCAAGTTCAAGGCCCACAAGTCCGGCGCCGAGATCGTCGAGGGCCGCCTGAGCGGCCACCGAGTGGTCCTGGCCAAGCCCCGCAGCTTCATGAACCTCTCCGGCGGCCCGGTGGCGAGCGCCGTGAAGTTCTTCAAGCCCACCACCATCGTCGTGATCCACGACGAGCTGGACCTCCCGTTCGCCGCCATCCGCATGAAGCTCGGCGGCGGCGACAACGGCCACAACGGACTCCGCTCCATCACGAAGTCCCTGGGCACCAAGGACTACCACCGCGTCCGCTTCGGCGTGGACCGTCCGCCGGGCCGCCAGGACCCCGCGGACTACGTCCTGAAGGACTTCTCGACGGTGGAGCGCAAGCAGCTCGCCCTGGAGATCGACAGGGCGGCGGACGCGACCGAGGCCCTCGTGACCAAGGGCCTGGAAGCCGCGCAAAACGCCTTCCACTAGGTCCGACGGCCCGACCAGCGCGGCTCCTCCACCGAACGCGAGGGAGCCGCGCCGACGTCTCGACTAGACCAGCCCTGCCGCCGCCGACCGCCGCAGCTTCCCGGACGGCGTCTTCGGCAACGTCCCCGGCGGCTGCACCACCACCGCGAACGGCCGCAGCCCAACGGCGTCCACCACCCGCGCGGTCACTTCCTTCACCAGTGACTTCTCCGCCTCGGAGTCTCCGGCCAGCTTCGACTCCAGCACCACGGCGAACCGCTCGCGCTGCGTCCCCGCGTCCAACCGCACGGCCACGGCGTTGCCCGCCCGCACGCCGTCCACCGAGCAGGCGGCACGCTCCACATCGGTCGGATAGATGTTCCTGCCGCCCATGATGATGACGTCCTTGCGCCGCCCGCAGACGACGACCTGCCCGTCCTCCACCAGGTACCCGATGTCGCCTGTGGACAGCCACCCCTCAGCGTCCTGAGTGGCCAGAGGACCGGAAACAGTCAGGTAGCCGGGCGTCACGGCCTCACCGCGGATCTGGAGCTCACCGACGTCCCTGACGCCCAGCACGGCACCGGAGTCCGAGACCACCCGCAGCTCCAGGCCGGGCAACGGCGGCCCCAGCAACGGGAACGCACGTCCCTCGGCAGAAGGCACGGCACGTCGATCGGCCTCCACGGCGTCCGCGTCCACGACGTCCACGGACAGACCCGTGAACAGGGGCGCGAAAGCCACACCCAGGGTGGTCTCGGCCATCCCGTACGCCGCCAGGATCGACTCGGGACGCAGCCCGAACCGTGCTCCGGCGGACACGAAGGCCTCCACCGCTGCCGGGTCGATCGGCTCGGCCCCGTTCAGCGCCAGCCGCATCGAGGAAAGATCGAAAGTGTCCGAAGAGGAGGCCAGGCGCCGGGCCACGATCGCGTAGGCGAAGTTCGGCGCGGCGGTGATCGTCCCGCGGTACCGGGTGATCAGGTCCGCCCACAGCGTCGGGCGCGACAGGAAGTCGACCGGGGTGACCTTCACCAATTCCAGGCCGAACAGCATCGGAACGGTGAGGAAGCCCACCATCCCCATGTCGTGGAACAAGGGCAGCCAGGAAACCATCACGTCAGAGGACGGATCCAGCGCGGCCGCGATCCGCATTCCTTCGGCGTTCGCCATCAGGTTGCGGTGGGTGATGCGAACGGCTTTCGGATCGGCCGTCGATCCACTCGTCAACTGCAGCAGTGCCGTGGCATCCTCGGGGGTGGGAACAGGGTGAGCGATCGGCTCCGCGTCGAGCTCGGACAGCTTGCGATAGGGGATTCCGTGCTGGTCCAGCACGGGAGCCAACGCGTCGAAGGGGCTGCCGAGCAGGACCAGACGAGAGTCGATCATGGCGAGCACCCGCAGCGTGTCCTCGGCCCACTCGGCCAGGTCGGTGCGTGGTGTGGGTTGATGCAACATCGTGACGCTGCCGCCGCACAGCCACGCGGCCTGCACGGCTGGGGCGATCACGGCTGGTTCGGCGGCGAGCACTGCGATCGCGGTACCCGGCGCCACGTCGAGCGCACCGGCCATCCGCCGGGCGCGTTCGTGCACCTCGGCCCAGGTCCGGCGGACGGGTGCGGCGGGTTCCCCCGTCGTCATGCCCCTGTCCCGGCCGTTGGCGGCCGTCGCCAGCATCACATCCACGAACTGACTCATGTTCGCGATCGTAGTGGCGGCCTTTGGTCCATCAGGACGAAACGTTATGCCACGCGAAACGCGATACTCCCCAGTACAGGTACGCAGGAGGAGGTCATTGGTGGATCGGGGCGGCCCCGGAGCGCAGCATCGTCTGCCCGCGCATCCGGCACCTCTGCTCTCCGCGCAGGACGTGGCCGTGGTCGCGTTCCACCGTCCCCCGAGGGGACAACGCGGGTACGACGCGGCTGAGGTGGACGCATTTCTCGACCGTGTCGAGGCAACCATGCGCAGCAGGGACATCCTCACGCGCGAGGACGTGCTCAACGTCAAGTTCAGCACGGCGACCCGTGATCCTGGCTACGACGTGAACGAGGTCAACGTCTTCATGGAGCTCGTGGCCGACACGCTGCGGTCCACTCCGCAACGTCAGCAGGCCACGGCGCCCGCCCAGGGCGCGCACGCCACGTCGCAGGCGCTGAGACCCGCGGTGCGGCTGTCGCCCGACGACGTCGCCGCCGTGCGCTTCCACAAGCCCAGACCGGGGACCCGCGGCTACCACGAAGGCCAGATCGACGCGTTCCTCGACCGCATCGAGAACACGCTGCGCGGCAAGGACAACCTGACCGCCCAGCAGATCCAGGACGCGGTGTTCGGCGAGACCGCGCCCGGCACGTTCGGCTACGACGAAGAAGACGTCGACACGTTCCTCGACCTCGTCGTGCTGATGTTCGAAACCGCACCACCGCCGCGCCAGGCGCCGCCGACGACGCAGCTGCCGCAGCAACAGCAACGGCCCCAGCAGCGCCGTCCACAGCCGCCGCCACGCCCCCAGCAGCAGCCGCCGGTGCAGCAGCCCGCGACCCCGAGGTCCGTCGAGTCACCGAAGCTGACCGCCGCGGACATCCGCAACGTCGCGTTCCACCGTCCTCCCCGCGGCCGCCGCGGCTACCAGGAGTCCCAGGTGGACGCGTTCCTCGACCGCATCGAGGCGACGCTGCTCGGCCAGGACAACCTCACCGGCAAGGACATCCGCGACGTCAGGTTCTCCCGTCCGCTCATCGGACGGCGCGGTTACGACGAGACCGAGGTGGACGCGTTCCTCGGCCAGATCGAGCAGCAGCTCTCCGGACCGGTGCGCAGCATGCCGACGGTCAAGTCGTGGAAGGACCTGCGCCAGCTGCGCATCCCGCAGGCAGCGGCCGGCCAGCGCGGCTACCGCACCGCGCAGGTCGACCGGATGCTGGAGGAGATCGGCGTCGCGCTCGACGGCATGCTGGGCGCCACCTCGGAAGAGGTCATGAAGGCGCGCTTCAGCTACGCCCTGCTCTCCGGCCAGGGTTACGACACGTCGTTCATCGACGAACTGCTGCCCCAGCTCGCCAACGAACTGCGCCGCCGGGGCAAATAACTCGATGAACGGCGCATTTGTTCACCTCAGGTGGACGAATGCGCCGTTCATCGAGTTAGCCCTCGACCACCTCGGCCGCGGCCATCCAGGCAGCCTCGACGTCGGACTCCTCCGCCAGCACGGCGCGGAGCTCGGCGTCGAGCTTCAGCAGCCGGTCGGGATCGGTCGCGGCTTCGGCCAGCGCGGCGTGCAGCTCGGCCTCCTTCTTGTGCAGCACCTCGAGGCGCCGCTCCAGCCGTGCCAGCTCCTTGCGGGCGGCACGCTGGTCCGCGGCGTTCGAGGGAGCCTTGTCCACGGCCGGGGAGGCAGCGGCGGTCTCCCTGTCGCGCAACGAGTCGCGGCGCTTGAGGTACTCGTCGATCCCGCCGGGCAGGTCGGTCAGCCCGCCGTCACCGAACAACGCCACGACCTTGTCGCACACACGCTCGACGAGGTACCGGTCGTGCGAGATCACGACGAGCGTGCCCGGCCACGAGTCGAGCAGATCTTCCAGCTGCTGCAACGTGTCGATGTCCAGGTCGTTCGTCGGCTCGTCGAGCAGCAGCACGTTCGGCTCCGCCATCAGCAACCGGCACAGCTGCAACCGCCGCCGCTCGCCACCGGAGAGGTCCGAGACAGGCGTCCACTGCTTCTGCGACGAGAACCCGAACCGCTCGCCCAGCTGCGACGCCGACATCTCGTACTTGCCCAGGACGACGCGCCGGGCGACCTCCTCGATCGCCTCCAGCACGCGCATCGACCCGTCGAGGTCGAGCAGCTCCTGCGAGAGGTGCGCGATCTTCACGGTCTGGCCCTGGATCCGCTTGCCCGTCTCGGGTTCGCGCTCCCCCGCCAGCAACCGCAGCAACGTCGTCTTGCCGGAACCGTTGACGCCGACCAGACCGATCCGCTCACCGGGGCCGATGCGCCACGTCAGGTCGCGCACGAGCACGCGATCCGGAATGGACAGTGTGGTGTCCTCGAGCTCGATCACCGTGCGGCCCAGGCGCTTCTTCGCGAACGCGAGCAGCTCCACGTTGTCCCGCGGCGCCGGCACGTCCGCGATCAGCGCTTCGGCGGCCTCGATCCGGTAGCGCGGCTTCGAGGTCCGCGCGGGTGCGCCGCGGCGCAGCCACGCGAGCTCCTTGCGCGCCAGGTTCTGCCGCTTCTCCTCCGCCGCGTCCGCGAGCCGCTGCCGCTCGGCGCGCGCGAAGATCCAGTCGGCGTAGCCGCCCTCGTACTGCTCGACCTTGCCCTGCACCACTTCCCACGTGCGGTTGCAGACGGTGTCGAGGAACCACCGGTCGTGGGTGACGACGACGAGCGCGCACTTGCGGGACAGCAGGTGTTCCGCGAGCCACCGCACGCCCTCGACGTCCAGGTGGTTCGTCGGCTCGTCCAGCACGAGCAGTTCGAGGTCCTGGATCAACGCGGCCGCCAGCGCGACCCGGCGGCGCTCGCCACCGGACATCGTGGAGACCACGGAGTCCAGGCCCAGCGCCGTGATCCCGAGTCCGTCCAAAATGGACCGCACGCGGGCGTCGGCCGCCCACTCGTGCTCCGCGTCGAAGCCGAGCGGGTCGATCACCGCGTTGCGCACGGTCGAGCCCTCCGGCAGCTCGGTCCGCTGCGTCACGACGGCCATCCGCAGATCACGCGACCGCGACACCCGGCCGTCGTCGGCGGGCTCCACTCCGGCCAGCACCTCGAGCAGCGTCGTCTTGCCGCCGCCGTTCAGGCCGACGACACCGATCCGGTCGCCCTCGTTGACGCCGAGCGACACGCCGTCGAGCAGCGGCCGGACGCCGAACGACTTCGACACGGACTCCAGGTTGACCAGGTTGGCCATCAAAACCTCACGCCCCGAGAAGAAATACCCCCGCAGAGGCTACCTGGAAGCACCAAAGGCCCTGCTCACCACGTGTCAGGCGTGGACTTCCGGCGGAATGGGCTTCGGCTCCTCGGTCGTGACCACGCGAGCACCGGGCACCGGTCCGTGCGCCACGCGAACCGTGCGGCACACACCCGCGCCGGCGAGCTCAGCGGCCACGCGGACCGCGGTGTCGCCGTCCTCGCACAGGAACGCCGTCGTGGGGCCAGAACCGGACACGATTCCCGCCAGCGCGCCCGCGTCCACACCCGCCCGGAGCGTGCGGCGCAGGTTCGGCCGCAGCGACACGGCGGCGGCCTGGAGGTCGTTGCCCAGCAACAAGGCCAGCTGGCGCGGGTCCCCTGAGGACAGACCCTCCAACACCGCCTCGACCGCACCCACGCGCGGCGGGTCACCCTCTGCGCGCAGGCGGTCCAGCTCGTCGAACACGTCCGGAGTGGACAGTCCGCGCCGGTCGAACGCCAGCACCCAGTGGAACTGGTGACGCCCCAGCACCGGCACGATCCGCTCGCCGCGGCCCGTGCCGAGCGCAGTGGCTCCGTACAGGGCGAAGGGAACGTCGGCGCCGAGCTTGCCGGCCAACTCGGCCAGTTCGTCGCGGCTGATCTCCAACCGCCACAACGAGGACAGGCCCACGAGCGTCGCCGCCGCGTCCGCACTGCCGCCCGCCATGCCTCCCGCGACCGGGATGGCCTTGCGGATGACGACGCGGACCTTCGGGTCGTCGGGGTCCTTGCCCACGTGCGCCGCGAGCAGGCGCACCGCGCGCCAGGCGAGGTTGGACGCTCCGGTCGGCACCTGGTCGGCGCCCTCGCCGTGCACCTCGACGCCGGGTTCGTCCGCGACCGCGACCGTGACCTCGTCGACCAGCGAGAGCGCCTGGAAGATCGTCACCAGGTCGTGGTAGCCGTCCGGGCGCACGTCACCGACGGCCAGGTGCAGGTTGACCTTGGCCGGGACGCGGACCGTGACCGGGGGTGGAACGACTGCGAGCACCATGTCAGCCTACGGGCGTTCTGGAGTTGTGGACTCCTCCCCCGGTCGCAGTGGATCTCACACCGGGATGACCGAACCGTTGAAGGTCTGCTTGATGTAGTCCTTGACCTGCTGCGATCCGAGCAGCTCCGCCAGGTCGCGGATCCGCTTGTCGTCCTTGAGCTCGGTGCGCGTGACCAGGCCGTTCGCGTTCGGGTTGCCCTCGGCCTCCTCCAGCGCGAGCGAGTCCGTCGCCGGCTTGAGGCCCGCGTCGATGGCGTAGTTGCCGTTGATCACCGACGCGTCGGTGTCCTCCAGCGAACGCGGCAGCTGAGCGGCCTCCAGGGGCACGAACTGCAGGTTCTTGGGGTTCTCCGCCACGTCGCGCGTGGTCGGCTGGTCCACGGCCTTGAGCTTGATCAGGCCGTTGGCTTCGAGGAGCTTGAGCCCGCGGGCCTCGTTCGTGGCGTCGTTGGCCACGGCGACCTTGGCGTTCTGCGGCAGCTCGTGGAGCTTGCGGACCTTCTTCGAGTAGAGACCCAGCGGCTCGACGTGGACGGGCTCGACCCACTCGACCTGGGCGCCGCTCTCCTTCGTGAAGGTCGCCAGGTACGGCACGGTCTGGAAGTAGTTGGCGTCGAGCGAGCCGTCGACCAGCGCCGTGTTCGGCTGCACGTAGTCGGTGAACTCGACGACCTCGATCTTCAGACCCTTCTGCGACGCGAGGTTGTCGGCCACGTACTTGAGGATCTGGGCGTGCGGGACCGGGGAGACGCCGACCTTGAGGGTGTCGGACGTGTTCGTGCCGGACGAGCAAGCGGACAAAACAGTCAAAGCGACCGCGATCAGGGCAGCCTTAATACGCATTTCGTTCCTTTTGAGAGTTTCAGCGGCGGAAAGTTTCAGTGCACGCGGGGAGCTTTCGTTCGCTCTGGCCGCACGAGAGGGCCCCGCGTGCCGAAAAGTCAGACGGAGGCGTGCCGGCGCCGGTCGGACGCACGGGCGGCACGGGTGAAACCGAGCTGGATCACGGTCGTGAGCACGGCGAGCCACGCCACGGTGCTCCACAGGATCCGGTCGTTGAAGCGCTGGTAGCCCTCGCGGATCGCGAGGTCGCCGAGGCCGCCACCGCCGATCACGCCCGCCATCGCGGAGTACCCGATCAGGGCGATCACGGTGACGCCGATGGCGTTGATCAGCGCGGGCAGCGACTCGCGGATCAGCACGCTCCTGACGATCCTCAACGTCGAGGCGCCGGTGGTGATCGCGGCCTCGACCACGGTCACGTGCACCTCGGACAGGATGTTCTGCACGAGCCGCCCGACGAACGGGATGGCGCCCACGGCCAGCGGCACGATGACCGCGGTGCTGCCGATGGAGCCGCCGACGATCAGGCGGGTGACCGACGTGAGCGCGACGAGCAGCACGATGAACGGCATCGAGCGGCCCAGGTCGGTGACGAAGCTGAGAATTCGGTGCACCGCGGCGTTCGGCCGCAGCCCGCCCTTGGCGGTGAGCTGCAGCCAAACCCCTACGGGAACTCCTAGTGCGGTGGCGATGACGGTGGAAACGCCGACCATGTACAGCGTTTCACCGGTGGCCTCGACGAGGTAGCTGACGACGTCGGGCCAGGGTGTAGCAGACCTCACGCAGCTACTCCCTGCGGTCCCTTCAGGGACCTCTGCACCGCACCGCCGGCCTCGCCGATCCACTCGAGCGCGGAGTCGGAGCGCTCGCCGTTCAGGCCGAGGCGGAACCGCGCGACCGGCGTCTCGCCCAGCCGCGTGAGGCCGCCACCGACGATGTTCAGCTCGACGCCGAACCGGTGCGAGGCCTCGGGCAGCAGCGCGCCGACCGCGGCGAACCCGACGAGCACGACGTCCGCGACGCGGTCGTAAGTGTTCTCGTTGATCGGGTTCAGGTCGACGGCGGGCAGCAACGCGGAACTCGTGCGGCTGGCGGCGTCACCGACCAGGTCGAGGACCTTGCCGTGCTCGACGACACGGCCCTGCTCCAGCACGGCGACGTCATCGCAGATCTTGCGGACCACGCCCATGTCGTGCGTGACGACGAGCACGGTCACACCGAGCTCAGCGCGCGCACGGTCGAGCACGGTCAGCACGGAACCGGTGGTCTCCGGGTCGAGCGCACTGGTGGGCTCGTCGGCGAGGAGCACGGACGGGTTCGCGGCGAGCGCACGCGCCACGGCGATGCGCTGACGCTGGCCGCCGGACAGCTGGTCGGGGTACGCGGTGGCCTTGTCGGTGAGGCCGACGAGGTCCAGCAGCTCACCCACGCGGGTGCGGCGCTGCGGCCCCGGAACGCCCGCGCTCTCGAGGGGAAGGGCGATGTTGCCGGCCGCCGTGCGCTGGCGGAGGAGCGAATCCCCCTGCGGCACAACGCCGATCTGCCGGCGGGCGGCCCGGAGGGCACTCCCGTCAAGGCTCGTGATGTCGGTGCCATCGACCCGGATCGCACCGGAGTCGGGACGCTCGAGCAGCGCAACGCAGCGCGCGAGCGTCGACTTGCCGGCCCCGCTCGGGCCGACCACGCCGAGCACGGTGCCCGCCTCGACGTCGAGGGTCACGCCGTTCAGGGCGTTGACACCCTGGAAGGACTTGGTGAGGTTTTCGACAGTGATCACTTCTGCTCCACGGCTGCGCGCGACGGCACACACGCCCTTGTGCGGGCTGTGCGCGATCGAAGTTCTGCTCAGGTGTGTGCGCCACTCGTTGACTGAGTGCGCGTCAAAGGACTTTGAGAAGGCGCCTTAGACGAGGTGGCGACGACATGCAGAAGCGGTGCGACGGCACTGGTCGACGACTCGACGGCGCGTCAGCATTCGCGAAGTGCACATGTGATCCTCCATCGGTCCTGGCGTTAGCACCTGCCCGCATCCAGCGGGTGGTTGCTGCGACGTCGTAGAGCCAGGTCTCTCGGTCGCTCCGGATGGCACTTAGCAGTCAACCGGACAGACGTTCGGTTGCGCAAGCCAGATTCGGATTCGTTCGACAGATCACACTGATGGCCGAAAGATCGCCGGGTCAGACCTCGGCGATCCGGACAAAGTCGATCACGCTGAGCTGTTCGCCCCTTTGCTGGGGGTCGATGCCAGCCTTCTGGAGCAGTTCGTCGGCCTGCTCGGCACCGCCGGCCCAGCCCTTGAGGGCGGCCCGCAGCGTCTTGCGGCGCTGGGCGAAGGCGGCGTCGATGATCTCGAACAGCCTTTTCTTGTCCACTGTGGACAGCAGGGTTTCGTGGCGCTGGAACCAGACCAGGCCCGAGTCGACGTTCGGGGCGGGCCAGAAGACGTTCTTGCCGATGCTGCCGGCCTTCTTGGCGTTGGCGTACCAGGCGAGCTTGACGCTCGGGACGCCGTAGATCTTGTTGCCCGGTTTTGCCGCCATTCGGTCGGCTACCTCTGCTTGGACCATGACCAGACCCTTTTGGAGGGTCGGGAGTTCGGCCAGCAGGTGGAGGACTACCGGGACCGCGACGTTGTACGGGAGGTTGGCGACGATCGCCGTGGGTTGTTCTGGCAGGTCCTGTTGGGTGACCTTCATCGCGTCTTTCAGGACCACGTGGAGTTTGTCGGCGTTCTCCGGGTCCATCTCGGATGCGGTCTGGGGGAGGCGTTGCGCGAGTTTGGGGTCGATCTCGACGGCGATGACCTGTTTGGCTGGTGGGAGGAGGGCCAGGGTCAGGGATCCCAGGCCTGGGCCCACTTCCAGGACGACGTCGTCGTTGGTGAGCTCGGCTGCCGTGACGATTTTGCGGACCGTGTTGGGGTCGTGGACGAAGTTCTGGCCCAGTTTCTTGGTTGGGCGGATGTCCAGCTCTTCGGCTAGACGGCGGACTTCGGCGGGTCCCAGCAGGCTCACTCGGGCATTGTCGCAGGGTGGGTGTTGCGCGGGTCGGCTCGGGTTGGGTGGCTCGGTCCCCCGGCACGCCAGGTTCCGTGTTGCTGTGGCGGGTGCTCCCTCCCCTGCCCCGGAAACGGCGATGGCCGCCCTGGCGAACCAGGAGCGGCCATCGGTCGAGTCAGGTGCGGGCTTACGGCAGGCCCAGCTTCGCGCGGCAGCCCGGCCACGCCGAGTACGTGCCGCCTCGGCCGTCGCGCAGCTTGGTGGCCACCGCGATCTGCTGTTCGCGCGTTGCCTGGTGCGGGAGGGGGGCGTAGGCCTGGCCACCATAGGCGCGCCAGGTGCTCGCGTCGAACTGCAGGCCGCCGTAGTAGCCGTTGCCCGTGTTGATGGCCCAGTTGCCGCCCGCCTCGCACTTGGCCAGGCGGTCCCAGACCTCGCCGTCGGGGAGGGGCTTGGTGCCCACGGTGATCTTCTTGGGCTTCGGCTCCTTGGTGACCTTGCCGCCGATCTTCTCGCGGCTGATCTCCTTGCCGTTCTTCACCGTCACGCGGTAGGTCGAGATCTGCTCGCCCGCCTCGCCCGGGTCGGTGACCTTCTGCTCGCCCGCGTTCATGTTCGGGTCGTTGGTCTTCTCGACCGGCGGGGCGACGGGCTCGTTCACGTTGATGACCGTGACGCCGGTGCGCGAGATGTAGACCTCGGCGCCGGTGGCGAGCTTCACGTCGGTACCAGAGGCGACTGCGTCCTCGGGGCCGAGGGAGAGGTTCTCGTTCTTCAGGAGCTCGTCGACGGTGACTGCGGTCGTCTGGACCTCGCGGACCGGGTTCGCGCCGTCGAACAGCTTGATGTTCTTGCGGGTCTTGACCTCGAGGTTCATGCCCTCGAGCGGGATGTCCTGGGTGCCGGGGGCGGAGAACCACGCGCCCTCGGTCGGCACGCCCATCTGCTTCGCGGCCTCTTCGACCGTGACCGAGCGGACCCAGTCCTCGCGGGCCTGGCCGTCGACGCTCATCTTGAGCAGGCGGCCGCGGTCGAGGCTGATCTTGCCGCCGTCGGAGATCGGGGTGTTGAGCGACGGGGACAGCGCGTCGTGCTCGCCGACCTTGATGCCCTCTTCTTCGAGGACCTCGCCGACCGTGCCCTCGTACGAGTGGACGGTCTGCAGCGCGCCGTCGACCTCGACGGTCAGCGACTTGTCCATCGCCATCGCGGTCACGCCGCCGCCGGAGATCGAGACGAGCACCGCGGCGACCGCGCCCTTGAGGAAGCGGCGCTTCCAGGACGAGACGGCCGTGACGAGCAGCTGCGGGTCGTTCTTCTCCTCTTCCTCCGACGGGAGGACGAGGGGCGGCATGATCGTCGTCTCGGCGTTGATGAGCCGGATCAGCTCGTCGACGTCGACGTTCGCGGTGGCGAGCAGCTCGTCGGCGTCCGGACCGAGCACCTCGAGCACGTCCGCGGGCGAGATGGTCAGCGCACCGGCGGGAAAGCTCGGGTGGGGGTCAACGACTCCGACTGCGGTGCCCCCGACCGGCGTGAACCAGTCGGTGTCGTCGTTGAAGTCGTACGGAGCGGCAGTTCTGTCGCTTCCAGACAAGGGTCGATACCTCCATTGCGGAAGCTCGAGGCCACCGCACAGTTGGCGCTGCAAAGATCATTCGAGGGTTGAGCTCGAAGGTTCCCGGCAACTCCTCCTACGTGGTCTCGCTTCTTCGCGCTTCTGGCTTCGGTCCCGCCCCGACTGCGGGCGTGCTCCGAACCGACTGGGTCGGTCCAGGTGGCACGGTCACGGGACAGTAACGGGGTCGCGCACGTTGCGCAAACACCCCCGCCAATGTTGTGACCTCAGTCACCCCATGGGGGTAGGAACCCTTTGCTCCGTTCGCTCTACGTCGCATTTCAGTAGCCAAGTCCGAACACTCGTTGAGCAGTACGGGTGACGGCGGCACAGAGTTCAGAAAGATCTTCGCCACGGAGCGTGGCCAAATCCCGAACTGTGTAATTCACACAATAGGGTTCGTTTGGGCGTCCACGGTACGGATGGGGCGTCAGGAACGGCGCGTCCGTCTCCACCAGGAGCTGATCCTGCGGCACCAGCTGGGCCGCCTCCCGCAGCGCGCGGGCGTTCTTGAACGTCACCGGGCCCGCGAACGACAGCACGTACCCCGCGTCGACACACCGCCGGGCGAAGTCCGCGTCGCCCGAGAAGCAGTGGAAGACCACAGTGGACGGTGCGCCCTCGGAATCCAGGACCTTGAGGATGTCCTCGTGCGCGTCCCGGTCGTGGATCATCAACGGCTTCCCGAGGCGCTTGGAAAGGTCGATGTGCCAACGGAAAGCCTCGTGCTGCGCGGCCGGCGGCGAGTAGTCCCAGTAGTAGTCGAGACCGGTCTCGCCGATCGCGACGACCCGAGGCAGGACCGCCAACCGCTCCAGCTCCGCCTTCTCGACGTCGCCGAACGAGGCGGTGCGCGTCGGGTGCACGGCCACCGCCGCGTAGACCCGCGGGTCCCAGGTGGACGCCTCGGCGGCCCACTGCGCGGCGGCGAGGTCGTCCGCGACGGTGATCACGTGCGAGACCCCGGCCGCGTTAGCGCGGTCCAGCAGCACCGCCACGTCAGCGGCGTCGACGGCCCCACACGCGTCGAGGTGCGTGTGAGCGTCGATCACCGGTGCCGGAAGAGCTTCCGGCACCGGCGGTCGTTCACGCTTCTCGGACGTCACTTGACGATCGGAGCCCACTCGGGACCGACGTCGCCCAGTTCCGGGTCCAGCTTCGCGAACAGCGGCGACGGCTTCTGCAGCGGACGACCGACCTCGATCGGCGTCGACTCCCAGCGAGCCTGCTCACCGGCGTAGTCACCGGTCAGCACCGGGTACGAGCGGTCCGGCACGTCCAGGTCGGTGACCTCGTCCATCGACGGCTGTGCGGCCCACACGCCCGTGCCGCCCAACGCCTCGTGCACCTTCTGCGCCGAGTGCGGCAGGAACGGCGTCATGAGCGTGTTCGCGTCCTGCACGACCTGCAACGCGGTGTGCAGCACCGAGTCGCGGCGGTCCGGGTCGTCCTTGAGCTTCCACGGCTCCTGGTCGGACAGGTACTTGTTCGCCGCGGAGATCACGCGCATGGCCTCGCCGGAGGCCTGCTTGAACCGCGAGCGGCGCAGGTGCGCGCCGACCGTCTCGAACGCCGCCTTGGACTGCGCGAGCAGCTCGTGGTCGGCTGGGGTCAGCGCCGTGGCCTTCGGGATCGCGCCGACGTTCTTGTGCGCCATCGAGACCGAGCGGTTGACCAGGTTGCCCCACTCGTTCGCCAGCTCGAAGTTCGTCCGGCGGACGAACTCCTCCCAGGTGAAGTCGGTGTCCTGGTTCTCGGGACCCGCGACGGAGATGAAGTACCGCAGCGCGTCCGGCCCGAACTCCTTGAGGAAGTCGCCGACGTAGATCACGGTGCCGCGCGAGGTGGAGAACTTCGAGCCGCTCATCGTCAGGTACTCCGACGACACGACCTCGGTCGGCAGGTTCAGCGTGCCGAACCGGCCGGGCTCACCGCCCTTGTCGCCCGCGCCGTTCTGCCCGAGCAGCAGCGACGGCCAGATCAGCGAGTGGAAGACGATGTTGTCCTTGCCCATGAAGTAGTAGCCCTGGGCGTCACCCGTCCAGAACTCCTTCCAGGCGTCGGGGTCGCCGGATCGCCGCGCCCACTCGACAGACGCGCTCAAGTACCCGATCACGGCGTCGAACCACACGTAGAACCGCTTCATCGGCTGGTCGCTCCACCCGTCGAGCGGGATCGGCACACCCCAGTCGAGGTCACGGGTGATCGCGCGCGGCCGCAGGTCCTTGATCAGGTTCTGCGAGAACTTGAGCACGTTCGGACGCCACTCGGTCCGCGTGCCCATCCACGAACCCAGCGACTCGATGAACGACGGCAGGTCGAGGAACAGGTGCTCGGTCTCGACGAACTTCGGCGTCTCCCCGTTGATCCGCGAGCGCGGGTTCTTCAGGTCGATGGGGTCGAGCTGGTTGCCGCAGTTGTCGCACTGGTCACCGCGCGCACCGTCGTACCCGCAGATCGGGCAGGTGCCCTCGATGAAGCGGTCGGGCAGCGTCCTGCCGGTCGACGGGCTGATGGCGCCCATCTCGACCTTGGGGACGACGTAGCCGTTCTTCCACAGCGCGGAGAACAGGTCCTGCACGACCTGGTAGTGGTTGCCGGTGGTCGTGCGGGTGAAGAGGTCGTAGGAGAGGCCGAGGCCCTGGAGGTCAGACGCGATCACACGGTTGTACTTGTCGGCGAGCTCACGCGCGGTGAGCCCTTCCTTCTCGGCCTGCACCTGGATGGGTGTGCCGTGCTCGTCCGTGCCGCTGACCATGAGCACCCGGTGTCCGGACATTCGCATGTAGCGGGAGAAGACGTCGGACGGGACACCGAAACCGGAGACATGACCGATGTGCCGGGGGCCATTGGCGTAAGGCCAGGCCACCGCGGTCAGTACGGAGGCACTCATGCGCATAGCCTACGGAGGCGGTGCCAGCCGCTTTTCACTGCATGGGAGGTCTGTTGTCCGCGACCCGGATGCTCGTCCTCGGCGTCGTCGAGCTCGTCGGTGAAGCACACGGTTACGTGGTGCGTCGCGAGCTGAAGTCCTGGGCGGCGGACAAGTGGGCGAACGTGCAGCCGGGCTCGATCTACCACGCGCTGAAGTCGCTGGCCAGGGACGGACTGCTGGAGCCGGTCGGGGTCGAGCCCGGCGAGGGCCCCGCCCGCGTCATCTACAAGATCACGGCGGCCGGCGAACGCGAGCTGCGGAACCTGCTCGGGCACGCGCTGGCCGACCCGGCCGCCGGCAACGACGAGGTCTCCGCGGCCGTGGCGATGATCAACCTCGTCCCCCGCAAGCAGGCCGTCGTGCTGTTGAAGAACCGGCTCGCGGGTCTCGAAGGGCAGCTCGCGCCGACCAGGCACGGCATCGACTCCATGCCGGAGATGGGCAAACCCGCGCACGTCAGTGAGCTCTTTCGACTGTGGCTCGTCCATCTCGAAGGCCAGGTGCGCTGGACTCAAAAACTGATCGAACGGCTGGAGGCCGGTGCGTACGACCTGACCGACTAGTCAAACTTGATTAGTTCCCGCTAGCCTCTAGTCAAACTTGACTAGAGGGGATTCAGTCATGATCAAGGCACGCGGCCTCGCGCGCCGTTTCACCACGAAGTCAGGCCCGGTGGACGCGGTGCGCGGGGTCGACATCGACGTCGCCGAGGGGGAGCTCGTCGGGTTCCTCGGCCCGAACGGCGCGGGCAAGTCCACGACGTTGCGCATGCTCACGACGCTGCTGCAGCCGACCGCGGGCGAAGCGATCATCGCCGGGCACGACCTGCTCACCGACCCGGCCGGGGTGCGGCGCAACATCGGGTACGTCGGGCAGAAGAACGGTGCCGGCCTCGACCAGCGGGTCGGTGACGAGCTGGACTTCCAGGCCCGCTTCTACGGCCTGTCCAAGCACGACGCCCGCAGGAAGGTCGCCGACCTGCTCGAACGGTTCGAGCTCCAGGGCATGGAGAAGCGGCCGGTCATCACGTTGTCGGGCGGCCAGCAGCGCAGGCTCGACATCGCGATGGGCATGCTGCACGACCCGCGGCTGCTGTTCCTCGACGAACCGTCGACCGCGCTCGACCCGCAGAGCCGCCGCAACCTCTGGGACCACATCAGGCAGCTGAAGGCCGACGGCACCACGGTCTTCCTGACCACGCACTACCTCGACGAGGCCGACTTCCTCAGCGACCGGCTGCTGGTGATCGACCACGGCTCGATCGTGGGCGAGGGCTCCCCCGACGAGCTGAAGAACAGCGTGTCCGGCGACCTGGTCGTGCTCGGCACACCCCAGGCCTCGGTCGTCGCCACGAAGTTCGACAACGCGGTCGTGGACGCCGAGTTGGTCAGCTTCCGCGTCCCGAACGGCGACCGCGCCCTGCCGGGACTGCTGCGCGACCTCGGCGACCTCGGCGTCGAGCTGCATTCCGTGCAGGTCCACCGGCCGACGCTCGACGACGTGTTCCTGACCATGACCGGCCGTTCCCTGAGGGAGGAAGCTGATGCTGCGTGACACCTGGCTCGTCTTCTGCCGCGTGATGCTGCCGGTGCTGCGCAACCCGGTGGCGATCGTGTTCGGGCTCGCCCAGCCGTTGCTGTACCTGGGGTTGTTCGGGCCGTTGCTCGGCGACACCGGCTGGCAGTGGTTCGTGCCCGGTCTGCTGGTGCAGATGGCGTTGTTCGGCACGGCCTACGCGGGGTTCTCGCTGCTGCCCGAGGTGCGCACGGGCGTGATGGAACGGCTGCGGGTCACCCCGGTGAGCCGGGTCGCGCTGCTCGTCGGCAGGGTCGGCAAGGACGTGGTGCTGCTGGTCGTGCAGGGCCTGCTGATCATGCTCGCCGCGATGCTGTTCGGGTTCCGCGCGTCATCGGGCGAGATCCTGCTCGGGCTCGGGCTGGTGGCGTTGTTGGGCATCGCCATCGGGTCGGCGTCGTACGCAATCGCGTTGAAGGTGAAGCTGGAGTACGTCTTCGCGTCCGTGCTGTCGTCGACCATCGTGCCGTTGATGCTGCTCTCCGGCGTGCTGCTGCCGATGTCCAACGGCCCGAAGTGGCTCTACTGGCTGTCTCGGGTCAACCCTCTCGCGCACGTCGTCGACGCAGAACGGTCGATCTTCAACACGGGCTCGGTGCTGCTCGGCCTCATCTCGGCGTCCGCACTGGTGCTGGTCGGCGTCTACTACGGCGTCCGCACCTTCCACCGCGAGTCTGCTTGACCGCACGCGGGGCCCTAACGTGCGCTCCAAGCGAACGAAAGCTCCCCGCGTGCACTTCAGCTCGACTTGATCGCGGCGTCGTAGAGGGTCTTCTTGCTGATCCCCGCTGCCTCCGCGACCTCGGCGGCGGCGGACTTCAGCCGTTCCCCGTCGGCGACGCGCTGCTTCACCTCGGCGACGAGCGTGTCCAGGTCGGGCTTCTCCTCGGCAGGAGCAGGGCCGAGCACAACGGTGATCTCGCCGCGTGCGCCCTCCACGGCCCACTCGGCGAGTTCTGCCAATGAGCCGCGCACGACCTCTTCGTACTTCTTCGTCAGTTCACGACACACGGCGGCGCGGCGGTCCGGCCCGAGCACCTCCACGGCGTCCGCGAGAGTGTCCGCGAGCCGATGAGGTGCCTCGAAGAAGACGACCGTGCGTTGTTCCGAGGCGAGCGGCGCGAACCAACGCTTGCGCTCGCCGGACTTGCGGGGCGGGAAGCCGTCGAACGCGAACCTGTCGCTCGGCAGGCCCGACACGGCGAGCGCGGTCGTCACGGCGGACGGGCCGGGCAGGCAGGTGACCTTCAGGTCCTGCTCGACACACGCGGCGACGAGCCGGTAACCGGGGTCGGACACGCTCGGCATTCCGGCGTCCGTCACGAGCAGCACGGTCTCGCCGCCCCGGAGCGATTCCAGCAGTCCCGGCAGGCGCGCGGTCTCCACCTGGTCGTAGAAGCTGATCACCCGTCCCGACGGCTTGACCTGCAACGCGGCCGCCAGACTGTGCAGTCTGCGGGTGTCCTCCGCGGCGATCACGTCGGCGGTCTCGAGGGCCTCGACCAGGCGCGCCGAGGCGTCGCGGATGTCACCGAGCGGGGTGGCTGCCAGGACAAGACGGCCTGAACCGGATACAGGACTCACAAGGTTCACCCTACGATCGGCGACGTGACAGTCCTCGTGCAGCCAGGAGAGGCGCCCGTCGTCGTCGAGGAACCGCGCACCGATCGTGCGGCCGCGCTCGACCCGCCTCCGTCCGGAGACCGCCTGCGCGGGTGGCTCGTCACGATCGTCGTGACGCTGGTCGGCGCCTTCGTCCGGTTCTGGAACCTCGGGTATCCGACCGACAAGGGCACACCGATCTTCGACGAGAAGCACTACGTGCCGCAGTCGGCGCAGGTGCTGCGCAACGGCGGCTACGAGGACAACCCCGGCTACGAGCTGATCGTCCACCCGCCGCTCGCCAAGCAGCTCATGGCGATCGGCCAGGACCTGTTCGGCTACGACGGCATCGGCTGGCGGTTCGCCTCGGCTCTCGCGGGCACGATCACGATCCTGCTGATCATCCGCATCGCCCGGCGCCTGACCCGCTCGGACCTGCTGGGCGCGCTGGCCGGCGTGCTGCTCATCGCGGACGGCGTCTCGCACGTCCAGTCGCGGATGGGCATGCTCGACATCTTCCTGGCGTTGTTCGTCGTCGGCGCGTTCGGCTGTCTCGTCGTCGACCGCGAACAAGTGCGAGAACGACTCGCAGTGGCCGTGCGCGACGGTTTCATCAACAACTCCGCGTTCGGCCCGTGGCTGGGCTTCCGCTGGTGGCGCTTCGGTGCGGGCGTGTGCCTCGGTCTGGCGTGCGGCGTGAAGTGGTCCGGCCTCTGGTACATCATCGCGTTCGGCCTGCTCACAGTCATCTGGAGCGCGCTGGCCCGGCGCGCGGCCGGCGTCGAGGAGCCGTGGCTCGGCGCACTCGCGAAGGACGTGCTGCCGTCTCTGGGTGGCCTGGTCGCGATCCCGGTGCTCGTGTACGTCGCGACGTGGTTCCCGTGGATGGCGAGCGAGACCGGCATCGACCGGCACGTCGTCGGCGGCAAGGTCAAGGACGTCGCGTACATCCCCGACGTCCTGCAGTCGCTTTGGTACAACGCGAAGAACGTCTACAAGTTCCACGTCGAGCTGGTCACCTCGGAGACCAACCGGCACCCGTGGGAGTCGAAGCCGTGGACGTGGCCCATGGGCCTGCGTCCGATGCTCTACTACTACGACAACGGCGTCACGGGCTGCGGTGCGGCGTCGTGCCTCGGCGCGATCATGCTGATCGGCACGCCCGCGATGTGGTGGCTCGCGTTCCCGGTGATCGGCTGGGCGGTCTTCCGCACCGTCGGCAGGATGGACTGGCGCTACGCCGGCGTCCTGGTCGCGTACGCGGCGGGCCTGCTGCCGTGGTTCCTCAACCTCGACCGCCAGATGTACTTCTTCTACGTCACGCCGATGGCGCCGTTCCTGGTGCTGCTGATCGTGCTGGCGCTCGGCGAGATCCTCGGGCGCAGGGCCGCGGGGTCGGAGCGCAGGGGCACCGGTCTGCTCGTCGTGGCGCTGTACGTCGGCATCGTGGTGGCGAACTTCGTCTGGCTGTGGCCGATCCTGAACGGCAACCCGATCACGCCGGAGATGTGGCAGCAGCAGCTGTGGCTGCCCAGCTGGCGCTGATCCCAGACTCGCCACTTCGGGTCAAAGTGACGGAAATCGTCCAACGTCTTCATGGTCATCTCCGGCTACCTGGTCACCTCGCAGCCAGCTGTTCCGAGAACACAACGCGGCCGGAACGGTCTGTTCCGGCCGCGTTGATGGGGGGGAGCCGCACATCGACAGGGCGCGTCTTCGTCGGCGTGCCCGCTACATGGATCCCTTAGTAACGCCTCGTGGCGTGTGCGTTGAGAGGGAGCCCAACACCTGGGCGGATCAACTCGGGTTCACCGGAGTCGCCCACCGCTGGTTGGCGCCGCGGTGGCAGGCGAAGACCTGCAACACAGCACCGTTGGCCGCTGAACTGTCGCGGTCGTCGAGGCACTTGGCAGCCCACGAGTTGACAAGCGTGCCGTCATGCCGCTGTGTCCACAGCTGACCGGTCGCGGTCCGGCAGTTCTGCAACATCACCGGCGCTGAGTCGTACGTGTCGGCGATGTCGAGACACCTGCCCCACGCACGAATCGCTCCGGTGCCCGTCGACGACCAGTTCTGGCCGATGCCGCCGTTGCAGTCCCAGTACAGAATCGTGTCGCTGGTCGGCGCGTTCGTCCACACATCCACACACTTGTTCGAGACACCCACGATTGGGCCGTGCATCAGCCACTCCGCCGTCTGCCGCCACATCTGCAGCTCGGACGCAGCGCAATTGCTGATCTTCAGCGTCGCGCCGTCCTCGGCAGACGCCGTGGTGAGGCAGCGACCGGACACGGGGTTCACCAGTGTGCCGTCCTGCTGGGCGAGCCACTGCTGTGCCGGGTGACCGTTGCATTCCCACAGCGCCACTGGACTGTCATTGGCGGTGTTGGCACCAGACACATCGAGACACTTGCCCTCGCCGCGCAGCGTGCCATCTCCAGGCGCCGCCCAGCTTTGTGCCGTGAGCCCGTTGCACGTCCAGAGAATCGCTTTGTTCTGCGTCGGGTCGTGGCCTGCTACGTCGAGGCACCTGTCTCCAGGACCCACGACCTTGCCGCTCCTGCCGCTCTGGTTCGGTACCGTCCACACCTGATCCGAACGCGACCTGTCGCATGCGCGCACGGCGAGTTGATCGCCTTCCCCCACGCCGTTCGGTGTGACACAGCGCCCGGAAGTCCTGTTGATCAACCGGCCGTCTGTGCGCAGCACCCACTGCTGGTTGTCCGCACCCGTGCATTCGTTCAGCACAACAGCACTGCCATCGGTGATGTCGCTGGCCGTGAGACACCGGCCACCCGCGAGCACAGCGCCGTCATTCGTGGTCCAGGTCTGCGAGAAACCGTTGTTGCATCCCCACATCCACACGACTGACTGCGTCGGGTCGCTGAACTTCATGTCCAGGCAACGACCGTTGGCGTTCTTCAACGTCCCAGACCGAACCGGGCTGTCCCGCTTGATCCGGACGTTGCGGAACCTGACCTCGCTCGTGTTCAGATCGTTCTGCAGGCCGATGTAGGTGTTGCGGCCGAGGGCCGTCGCGTCCCCCGACGTGTATTCGTTGATCTGCCGACCGTTCAGGAAGACGGTCGCCGTGTTCCACCGGACCCGGATCTCGTAGGTGTTCCACTCACCTACAGGTTTGACCGGGGGCGTTGCCGTCGGCGCCTGCACACCAGCGATGCTGCCGGTCTGACGGTTACCTGTCTCCGACGTCGCACCGATCTGGATCTCGTACCCACTCCTCGTGGGCGAACCAGTGTCTGTGCCGGGGTTGACCATCAACACGAACACACCGGAGTCAGAGCTGTTCGAGGTGGTCTTCCAGTCCACCTTAAGCGTGTAGTCGTTGCCATATGTGTGAGCGCTGTACCAGCTGACATCGTTGGTGTGGCCAGTGACCAGCTCGCAGCCGTCCGCTCTGATCTTCGTACCGGTGCTCTGCCAGCCCTCCAGATCGGACTCCAGCCTGCCGTCGAACGCGCTGTAGAAACCGGGCTCGTCCTTCGGGGGCCTGCAGTTGCCCGCCGCTCCCGAGGTCACCTTTGAGCCGCCGACGAAGTAGCCGGTGACATCAGCGGAAAGCCGGGTCTGGCCGCGCTCGTTGCGCACGTCGACCTTGCCGCTGTCACCGAGCGGCGTGAGGACCAGGTTCGCCTGCGCCTCGGTCTTGCGTGTGCTGCTGGCAGTGACCGGGGACCATCCGACCTCGCTGGCCGAGACGGAAAGCTCGGTGCCGAGGTTGTTGTCCAACCCTGTCATGACCAGCGCCGCGGTGGTCGCCGCCGCGCTCACCCCCGCGACCCCACCCACCTGAAACGACGCCGACTGCCCGTGTCCGATCAGCGCCTTGGGCAAGCCGTTGCCGGTCGCGGTGTCGGCAATGCGTGCGGCCTCCGGTAGAGCCACGTACCTGGCACCGGCGCTGTCCGGAGCAAACCAGCCGACGACGTCGACCGCGACGCCGACCTTGCCGTTGGACTGCTGGACGCCGAGGCGGATCTTGCCCGCCTCGTCGATCGGTACGACCGCGAGATTGGACTTGCGCTCACCCGGCATGACCACCAAGGTCGTCAGGCCCGGCGTACCACCTCCGTACGCGCTGACGTACGTCTGTTCCGTCGCCTCGAAGGCAGTAACGTTCACCACGGCCGACCTCGCGTTCGCAGGTACCCCGGCAACACCGCGCAGCGGTATCTCCTGGATCTCGCGACCGAGCGGCGTGTTGCGCGCGCTGCCCGCAAACCCGCGGGTGTCGAAGATCCGCTGCGGCTGGGGCTTGGCGAAGTACAGGTCCGTGCTCTGGGTAGGGCTGAAGTAGCCGAGTGAATCCACCACGACCCACGCGTCGTTGCTCTTCGTCCTCAAGCGAATCGAGCGGTCAGGCCCCAGGGGCGCGAACAGCGTCTGCGACACCCACGCGTCGCCGCCGCGCACGTGCAACGAGGTCGTCTTCCCCGAATCCAACGCTGCGACCGTCGGAGCGACGTCGATCGTGGTGCCCAGTGCGGACCGCGCGCTTACGGTGATCGCGACAGCCGTGGTGTCCGCAGGCACGCCCGCGAACGTCAACGTCTGCGTGCGGCTGTTGGGATCGTTGACGTTGTAGGCGGTGTTGTGCACCCGTGACGGCGTCGGGTCGACGGTGATGCCCGAGCTCGTGACCACCGGTGCGCTCGTCGGGCCGAGATTCAGGGTGCCGTTGCCCCAGTTGTTGTCGTACGTCTTCGGACTCGTCCTGCTGAGCAGCGCCGACTGCAGCTGGGCCGGGTCGATCCCCGGAGCAGCCGACTTCAACAGCGCCAGCGCACCCGCCACGTGCGCGGCCGAGGCCGACGTGCCCTGCAGCTGGCCGATGGAAGAGGTCGACACCTGGTCGAAGCCCGTGATGTCAGGCTTGAGCCTGCCGTCGATCGTCGGTCCGCGACCGCTGTAGTCCTGGATCCGCCCCGATGCGGGCGCCGTCGCACCGACCGCGATCACGTACGGCGACGTCGCGGGCTCGGTGACACTGCCCGCGGCGGTCCGGGTCTGGAGCTGACCGTTGGAGCTCGGGCCGCTCACGAACAGCTCGAAGGGCGTCGTGAAGTGTGCGTTGTTGTTCTTGACGTAGAGGTAGTACTGCTGCAACACCGAGTCGGTGTTCCTGAACGACAGCTCTTCAGTCGGGCTCAGACCAGCGCCGGAGTCCTTCTGCGATCTGCTGCCGACAGCGACGATGTCGGGATCGTTGGGACCGCTGGGCGCGTGTGGCTGTGCCATGACGTAAATGTCGAGGTCCGCCTTCGTCGTCGGCCACGCGTCCCAGCGCAGACCGACGGTCGCCGTTCTACCTGGGTCGAGCGTGAAACCGTTGTTCTGCAACGAAGACTCGAACTCGACCCAGCTGTCACCGTTGGAGTCCACTGCCTTCCCTGCGAAGTGCAGCCGCGCGAGATTGCCTGCCGCGACAGACCAGAGGATGCCGGCCGCACGGCTCCGCTTGACGACATCGGCCGGGCTGTCCGCAGGCCCTGTGCCATCACCACGGCCGCCTGTCGGACTGAGGAAACCGACCGCCGCCGTGATGATCTGCACACCCTGCGCTCGCAACCACGCCTCGGCAGCCGAGAAACCTGCGGCGTCCTCGATACACGCGAGGTAAAGCGCTGCTTCCGGCGCCATGTCGTATACGATCTCGGCGACGCCCGTGCCGTGAGGCGTCCTGGTCTCGGCCGAGATGCAGTTGTCGTCGTTGATGACCAACCGGTTGCCTGTCGGCAAGTCACCGTTGTTTTGAGCGTCCTGCAGCTTGCCGAATCCGACGTCGATGATTCCGACCTTGACTCCGGCGCCCTTCTTTCCGTCTTGGTGCCACACCCTGGCCTTGGACAATTCGACGCCCTCCGACGTCACGCCCATCGGCACCGCTCGGTCGGGCAGCCGCACCTCGGTGACACCGGGCTGGCGCGCCACAACGTCGAGCTTGTCACCGGGCACCGCAGCCTTGACCCGGCCCGTCGTGGTCACTGAGACCACACCGTCCGCCTTGGCAACAGCGGCCCGTAACTCCTGTTCCTGCGCGCCCTCGACATAGACCAGTGTGCGGCCCTTGTCGTCCTTCGGGACGTACTGGCGAGGTCTCGCGTCGCTCGCCGAGTTCACCACGTCGGGTCTGGCGCCGGTGGACGGCTGAGCGGCCGCCACGCTCGGCGATGCGACGACAGCCGCCCCCAGCGTGAAACACACGGCCATGGCGGCCGCACGTCGCAATCTTCTCATTTCATCCCATTATTCTGTCGCACGAACTGAAACTCATCTGCTGATCGCGGGCACGAACCGCACCCCCACTCCGGCGGCCGGCGCCTCCAGCTCGATGCCGTCCAACTCTCCCGTTGGCGAGTTGAGGTAGTCGGCAATGAATGTGCTGGCCGATCTGCACGGCTGGTACCAGGCGAGCCAGCTCGGGTCGGAGACCACTACCGGCCTTGCATCCGTATCGCTCGTCGGCTTCCAGAAGAACGTGAAGCCGCCGTCCATTTCCCCCCAGGGCACTAGACCACCCTCCTGCGGGTGGAATGGAGCGTTGAACGGCGGTTCCGTCGTCGGCCGGAACTCCTCCGCCTGTGCCTGGATCCTGTCGACGAGCGCGAACAGGTCGTACTCGGGCACGGACGCGTCGGGTGCACACACGCGGATCGAGCCGAACTGCCCCGCGCCGAATCGGTCCACGAGCCGCTTGTAGTCGGCGGGCAGCGTGGCGCCGAGCCGTTCTTCGACCGCCTCCCAGTCCTGTCCAGGCGGTGAGGCCGCAGGCGCGCCGACGATCTCCGTGAGCCGGTCGACAGAGTCCAGCGGATGATCTTCCATGAAGAAGGCCATGTGCGCGTGGACCCAGTACTTGGGATTGATATCAACCATCACTAACACCCCTTGAAGGTCGCTGGCCTGGCGGTCACATTCGGAATGTCGACAACACACTTGAAGCCCATGTCGCCCCTCGCAAAAATTTGCACGGTGTCGGGCACGACACTTTGTCCGCTGTAGACGGGTATGACCTGGTAGTAGATGGACTCACCAGCCTTGAGTCGCTCAGCCACTCTAGCTTCGACGCGGTGGTACATCATCGAGTTGTTCGTGGCGTTCTGGTTCAGTGGCACAAGGTTCTCAAGGATGTCTGCACCGCCGAGACAGTTGGCGATCAGGTGCCCACGCGCGTTCGCGAGTGTGTTATCGCACGAATAGCCGTCCGGATCTTCCAGCGGATTGCGATCCTTGCCACGATATCCGTCCTTGAAGCAGGCCGCCGCACCTTGAGCGCGCTTCTGCCCGGTGTCGACGGATTCCAAGGGCGCGTACCAAATGGTCGTTGGCATACTACTGGTAAGACAGCGGTTGCGGTCTTCCGAAGCAGTGTCACTGTTCGTTGGACGCGGCGAGTTGACTTCGTGTTGGTAACCGTCCTTGGTCACGAAAGTGACCTCGTCGACGATCCGTTGACCATTGTCGATCAAGTCTCGGCCGCGCAATAGCTTTTTGATCGTGTTGACACGTTCGAGAGTGGTGATCGCACCCTCGGCCAGCTTCGGCAGAGCCTTCAGCGCGTTGACGAGCCACGGCGGAGGCGGCGGCGGTGCTGGTGGAAGTGGCGGCGGACAGGACGTGCACCCTGAGGGAGGCTTGGGCTGGTCACCGCGCGGTTTCCAGGGCTCGGGCCGCTCCTGCTTGCACCGGCCGCTGCACGGATTCGGCAGCCGGGCGACGTCGGGTACCGCGACCGTGTCCGTTGTCGTGTCGAAGTCCCAGTCACGCGTCGTCGCGTCCTCGACAATGAACAGACCGGCAGTGAGAGCGGCCAGGCCGACGACGGCCGTGCCGATCGCCCAGCCCTCGACGATGCACGCGTCCCAGAAGCAGTGGCCGCTCGGGTCGGCGCCGTTGACCGGGTCGGCGTTGCCGTAGGTGTAGCGGTTGGCCGCGACCGACGGCACCGGGTTCAGCGTCCAGTCGTCGCGGCTCGCGAACTGGCCCGAGGTCGGCGAGTACCAGCGGGCGGTCATGTTCACCGTGCCGGTGTCGCCGTCGGTCCAGTCGCCCTGGTAGCCCAGCGGTGAGACGTCGCCGGACGACCCGGTGAGCTTGCCGAACGGGTCGAAGGTCTTCAGCCCGTCGACGGCCGCCCCGAGGTAGCGGCCCACCACGTCGCCGCGCTGGTCGGCGAAGAGCATCTTGCCCTTCGCCGTGCTGCCGACGGCCTTGTCGGAGATCGGCTTGCCCGACGGTGACCGGCTGATCAGCCTGGTGCCGTCCGAAACGGCCTCGTTGGACAGACCCGCGTACTGGAAGGCCTTGCCGTTGCGGGTGATCACCCGGTCGAGGCCGTCGTAGGAGTACTGCACCGCACCGCTGGTGACCATGCGGTCGAACGCGTCGAACGCCGAGTTCTTCGTCTGACCGTTCTCCACCACCGACGAGACGGTGCCGCGGGCGGTGTAGGTGTACGTGGCACCGCCGCCCGACGTCAGACGGTTGCGTTCGTCGTAGGTGTAGGTCGTGGCGCCGACACCGACTCGGTTGCCGGAGTCGTCCCACCGGTAGTCGGTCTTCGTGCCGGCGTTGTCCGTCCACGACGTCAGCCGGCCCACGCCGTCGTACTCGTACGAGTTCGTGGAGACGCTGGTGTTGGTGGTGGACTTCTTCGCCCTTACCTTGTCGTCGAGATCGTAGGTGTAGTCGGTACCCAACAGGATCGATGGTGGCAGCCCGCTGTCGATGATCTGGCGCAACTGGTCGGATGCGAGCCTGCCGAGCTCGTCGTAGCTCAGCTGGCGGTTCGCCCACCCGCTCACCGACCGGTCGGAGATGAGCGACAGCCGTCCGGCGCGGTCATAGCCGTAGTCCACCGTGCGCCCGGACAGCGGATCGGCGACGCTGGTGAGCCTGCCGGTCTTGTCGTAGCCGAACGTGGCCTTGCCGGTGGCGTCGTCACGCGTCGCCAGCGTGCGGTCGCCGTTGTAGGTGTACGTCGCCGTACCGCCCGCGCCGTACGACCGGAGCAGTTGACCGCGGTCGTCGTAGCCGAAGCCGCTGTCACCGCGCGCCGATCCGACGCCGATCACGCGTCCGGCGAGGTCGTAGGAGAACGTGCGGTCGTCGCTGGCCGCCTCGGCTCCCGTGCCGCGCTCGACGCTGACCCTGCCCTGCGCGTCGTACTCGCGGGTCACGGTGACACCGCCGGGCTTGACCAGCTTCACCAGCTCGCCCGCCGCGTTGTAGGACGACGTCCAGGTGCGGTCCGCCAGGCTCTGGTTCGCCGCCGTGGCGGGCTCGACCACCGACTCGATCAGACGCAGGGAGTTGAAGGCGTAATCGGTCGCCTTGCCCCTGCCGTCGACGAGACGACTGCGGTTGCCCGCCTTGTCGTAACCGAACGAAGTAGTGATCGACTTCGAGCTGTCGACCTTCTCGACCTGCCGCACGATTCGGCCGATCCCGTCAAAGACGTATGTTCTCGGCCGGCCCTCCGGGCTCACTTCCGACACCCGGTTGCCGGCCGGGTCGTACCCGAACGTCGTGGCGCGCTTCTCCACACCACCCACCAGTTGGGCACTGCGGGTGTTGCGGCCGAGCAGGTCGTAGGTGAGCGCCGTGACAACACCGGCCGGGTCCGTGGAGGTGGCCACGCGACCGGCGTTGTCGTACGTGTAGCTCAGACGTCGGTTGGTCGGGTCGGTTCTGGTGAGCTCGGCACCCGAGAGGTCGAACGTGCGAGTCTCGGTGGCATTCATCGGGTTCGTGATCGCCACGGCATTACCCGCCAGGTCGAACGCGGTCCTGGTGGCGTAGAAGAGCTTCGTACCGGACGACCGGTCGGTCTCCGTGACGGTGAGCTGCCTGCCCAGCTCGTCGTAGGTGTGCAGAACCTGGGCGCCAGACGGATCTGTCGTCCCGACCAGTTCACCGACCCTGTTGTAGGCCTTGCGGATCACGCTCGGCGTGTTCCCGACCTGAGGCAGCGTGGTCGTGATGACACGACCGTACGGGTCGTAGTCGTAAGTCGTGACGCGGTTGAGCGGATCGGTGACCTTCCTCGCCCGGCCACCGTGGTCGTGCTCGGTGCGGACGGTCGACTTGATGACCGTGCCGCCAGGCGGGGTGTAGTCGGGCGCTGCCACTACAGTCGCCCGTCCCATCGAATCACGCTCGGTCGTCGTGACAGCGCCACTCGCGTCCCTGGAGTGCGTCAACTCGCCGAACGCGTTGTAGCCCAACGTCTCCGTCGCGGCGAATCCGGTGGTCATGGCGCCGGCGACCCAGACCTCTGTCGGAGGTTTGGTGGTGCTGACCACCCTGCCGATCGCGTCGTAGCGGTAGGTGGTCGTCAGTTGCCGGCGATCCGTGAACGACTCGACCAGGCCGCGCTCGTCTCTGTCGTACCTGGTGGAAAATGCGGTCGTCGCGTTGAGGGAAGCGTTCTCCCGGATCACGCGGTTGGCACCGTCGTATTCGAATGCCTTGGTCTCGACCCGGTTCGGGTCCGCCGCACCTCTCATCTCGATTCGGACGGGATTGCCGTCCAAGTCGCGGAAATAGGTGGTGGCACGCTTCAGGCCATCGGGGTCGAACGTGCTGCTGGTCAGGTAGTTGGCTGCGTCGTAGGTCTCCACGGTCTTGCGACCACCTGGCGTGACGACCTGCGTGAGGTTCCCCGCGGGGTCGTACGTCCGGTCCTCCAGCGTGACGTCCTGGACGCCACCGTCCGGCCGGACGTAGTTCTTGCGCACCTTCGTGGCGAGCAGACCGTCGTCGTAGTAGGTGAACTCGGTGCGCCTGCCGATCGCGTCGTCGGACGCGCGAAGCACACCTGATACGTCATAGATGTGCGACTCCACCAGCAAACCGGTGGCGGATGGGTCCTCGGGGTCGACGTTCGCACCGGTCGCACCGCGGGACAGCAACAGGCCGTTCTCGTCGAACACCGAGTTCCACACCGTGCCGTTGACGTCGGTGACGATCTGAACGAGGGATTCGTTCCGGTAGGAACGGGATTCCAGCCCACCGTCGGGGAACCTGGTGGTGGCCAACCGGTCGTGTGCGTCATAGGTCATCACTGTGGTGCGCGTCGCATCCACGCCGAGTCCGTCGGACGAGGTCGTCGTGAGCATGTTGCCGTTGTCGTCGTAGGTGTAGGAGGTGACCTTGCGGTGGGACACCGCAGTGACCTCGTTCTTCACGGCCGACTCGGTCACCTTCGCGAGCTGCGATCGCGGTGTGTACTCGAGTGCCACCGAACCGAACACCGCGCCGCCGGCGTTCGCCGTGGTGATGGACTTGCGCCTGCCGATGGCGTCGTACGAGTACTGGACGCGGAGGCCGACCGGATCCCTGACCTCGCCGAGATCACCGTTGGCGCGGTAGGACCGCAGGGTCTCCTGGTCACGACGCCCGGTGGTCTTGATCAACAGCCCGGCTGGGACCTTGCCTCCGTAGACCGAGTCCTCGTTGCCGGTCGAGTACGTGTTGACCTCACGCGGCGCCACGGCCTGACCGTCGGGAACCGGGTACGTGGTCGTGGTGAGACGACCGGCGATGTCGTACTCGAACCTGGTGCGGTACCGACTGTCGTCTTCGTTGGCGGATCGTGCGTCAGACGACGACGCCATCTTGTCTCTGCGCGGGTCAAGCGGGTTCGTGGACTGGATGTACGAGAAGTACGAGGTGTTGCAGGAGTTCTTGACGCGACAGGTCTTGCGGCTCAGGACGTTGCCACGGTTGTCGGTCGTCTCCTCGATCCGACGGTCCACTTCGTCCACAGTGGCCGATCGGAAACCCTCGGTGTTGTAGTAAAAGGAGCGCTTCGCACCGTCGTGGCTGACTGAGGTCTGCCTGCCGCCGTTGTCGTTGTCGAACTCGTGCGTCCACTCACCGTGGTTGCTCGGGCCGCGCAGCACGGCGGTCCGCTTGGCACCCTCGATCTTCGGCGTGTCCGTTGACCAGGTGCGACCTTCGTGGTCGACAAGGGTTTTCACCCTGTCGTTCAGGTCGTCGTAGGTCAGCTTGGCGAACTGCCGGTCGTCCTGCGGCAGGGTGATCGTCGTCAGCTGATCGATGGCCTTGCGAGCCTCATGGTGCTGACGCGCGGCGAGCGACCCCAGCGGGTGCTGGTAGATCGCGACCTCGTCGATGGACCCGTTGAAGTGGAAGTTTCCACCGTTGGTGGCCGGCCAGTCCTTCGCAACGCCGGCACCGAGGCTGAGCTTGCCCTGCTGCCGTGCGTCAACGAACCCCGCCAACTCGCCGACCTTGTTGCCGTCCAGGTAGAGCGTCTGGGTGTCGATCGCAGCCGAAAGCACGGCGTGGTGCCACTGGCCGTTCGCGACCGTCGTGGTGCTCACGATCTGCCGTGGTCCACCATTGGCGCGCAACGACAAACCGCTGTACAGCAACCCGTCCGTGCCGACGTACAACGCAGGGGTCGACCGTGTCGGCGTGCCGGTGGGGAACGGCTGGTCGGCGTAGCTGATCAACGTGCCGTGCGACGTGGTCTTGAACCACAGCTCCACGGCCAGCGACATCGTGCCCTTGGTCAGGTCGTCGGGCAGCGTCGCGAAGCTGCTGTTGCCGTCGAAGACCGCGGCCTTGTCGGACGTTCCTGCGAGCGCACCCGCGCCGCCGAGCACCACACTGCGTGGAGTCGCCGCGTTCTCACCTGGCTGACGTGCCACGACGTTGACGAACGAGTCACCTGTGGACTCACCGAGCCGCCAATACGCGCTCGGACGATCGTCGAGCACCGTACTGAGGTAGTGCGACCCGTTGGCGTAGCTGTAGTCGGTGCAGTTCGTCGCGGATCCAGGAACACAGGCTCGGGTGAGGTTTTCGCCGGTGTAGGTGTAGGTCCACACCAACGGCTGGGCGCCCGGTTCGGGGGCTTCGGTCGACACGGTCGCGACGCGAACACCTTCCCAGGTGAGCAGGAGTTTGCGCCCACTCGTGCCGTTGGTGATCTCACGGACGTGATCGCCTTCGTACGTCAGCTGCTCGGTGAGGCCGTACGAGTCGGTGATCGTCACGAGTCGGCCGAGCGCGTCGAACTCCCACTTGCCGCCGGAGTTGTCGCGCAAGGTGTAGACCCCGGTCGACGCGGCGTACACGAGGTCGGTGCTGTCACCGAGCGGCGACCCGAAGGTGCCGTCGGGGTTCTGGCCGAAGCGGACCTGCCTGCCGGTCGGATAGGTGACGACCACGTTGCCGGACCGGTCGTCGTCCTTCGTGATCCGCATGTCGAGCCTGGACGCCCAGCCGATGCCGAACGCGGTGTCGCGCCGCGGGTCCAGGCTGTTGTAGGTGCGCGTGATCGTCAGGTCGGGGCCGGCCGTGCCGACGGACGCGTCGGTGACGACGGTGGAGTAGTTGCCGATGTTGGGATCCAGGCCGCGACCGTGCTGACCGTCGGGGTTGCCCGCGAGGTGCGAGGTGATCTGGGGCTGCGGCACGCGTGTCGACAGCACGAGCGGCCCGACCCAGTTCGGGGTGGAGTCGACGGTGTCGTTGGTCTTGACGCCCCAGTAGTAGGTCTTGGCCCAGCGCAGACCTGATGGTGCCCAGGACTGCGCGGTCCAGGGCGAATCTTCGCAGTTCTCGGTCAGCTCCGGGTTGGTGCAGATCCGGAACATGTACGTCAGGCCGCGGTTGGGCCAGTTGTCGTCGTCAACGCCCTCGGCGTAGAGCGTGGGTCGGAGCGTCTCGACCACGGCACCGCTGCCAGGCTGCTGGTAGTCAGACGTCGGCGGAACGTTGTTGACCTTGAGGTCGATCCGGCCGTACGGAACACCGTGCGCGACGAAGTAGTCCTGGCCCTGTGGCGTGAACATGCTCAGGTAGAGCTGGTAGTCACCGGGCTCGAGCGGGTCGATCGGCACGTCGAACGTCGTGGACGCCATCGGGCCGACGGAACCGGAGGGGGCGAACGTCGAGGTGCGGACGAACCTGTCACCCTGCTTGACGATGTAGCCGAACCTGACCCCGTTCGACGGCGTCCAGGTACCCGCACCCTGGTTGGTCACGGCCGCCGTCATCTGACCCGCACGGGTGTTGGTCGGCAGCGTGACCTGGGTGACGTCGAACGCGGCCCCCTCCGGCGAGTAGCGGACCTCGAGGTAGGGCTTGTTGCTCGGGGTGTTCGCCGACGCGAACCGCTTGCCGGAGCGGACAGTCTCGTCCGTGGCGCGGACGGACAGGCCGTGGTTCAACGCGCCACCGTGGGTCCACCGCGTCATCAGGTCGGGGTCGAGAGGGAACGGCTCCCAAGCGGGCGCGGCACACGCCGTGCCGGGAGCACCGTGAGCGAAGGAGCGGGTGGACAGCGCCTGGCCGACCGCCGCACCCGGCCACCGCATCGAGCTGCCCCACGGTTGCGTGACCTCGAAGACCGTCACGCCGGTGGCCGCACACGACGACGAGTAGATGTTGGCCATCGCGAGCGACGCGGCAACGACGTACTGGTTTCGCAACACGCCGAGATCGCCGAACCGGAGGTACGTGCGGGACAACGGATTGCCCTCCACGTAACCGACTTCCAGCTCCGGCGCGCCGGACTGGTCCCCGCCGTTGGACCGCACGTAGGTGTCGTCGGCGGACAGGTTGAACTGCCCGATGGTCGGGTCCATCACGACCGGGAAGACGCGAGCGGGATCGCGCAGCCAGGCCTCGTCCAGGTCGACGCGCAACGTCCACGTGTCATCACCGGACTTCTCCAGCCCGTAGCGCACACCGGTCGACCGCGTACCCGCGGCGTCGTCCATGAAACCGGCCGGGATCGAGGCGATGACCTTGCCCCCGTCGACCAGCTCGACGGCGCCGTCCGCGCCGAGCCGCGGCTGAAGGCGCTTGAGCTTCAACGTGAACAGGTGCGAGGCGGGCGCGCTCGCCGACGCGAGGACGACGTCCTCCTTCACACCTCCGCTCACGGCGGTCAGCCGGACGTCGGTGCCCGGCCGCACACCGCGATAGGTGATCTGGGAACCCTGCACGTCACCACGCACATCAGCCGCGTCACGCAGCCCGTAGGACAGCTGGTGGTCACCGTCGAACGCAACCGTGACCAGCGCGGGGTCAGCGCCGGTCGCAGCGAAGCTCAGGTCGAGCGGGAAAACCTTGGGCCGGACGCGGTCACCGCGAGTCAGCGCCGTGTCGACCGGCTTCCAGGAACCGTCGGGCTGCTGGACGTTGACCTGGCCGGTGTGCAGGCGCAACGTGCGACTGCCGTCGGGGTTGTCGAACGTCTGCGTCGTCGCAGTGCGGTCACCGGGCCGTTCGACGGCCTTCGGGTCGATCGCCGGGACCTCAGGCCTGCCGACCTTCGGCGCGGCCTTCTGCTGCTCGTGGGTGTACTTCTGCACCTCGGGCAGCGGCGCGGCCTGGTCCGGCACGGCGTTGCCAGGACGTGGCTGGTCGTGCCTGGGCAGGTCACGCCGGGCGCGCGTCGAGTCGGCCGGTGCCTCGTGCGTGGAACTGTCGGCCTTGCCCGTCCGCTGCTCCGGAGCCGCCGTGGAGGCACCCTGCGGCAACGCCCCCAGCAGCTGAAGCGGCGCCTGGGATCCGGAGACGATCGGCAGCGCGACGATCAGAACCATCAGCAGGCAGAGCTGCCTTCGAGCAGCACGAGATACCGGCACGCGTCTCACGCGGATCCCCCAACGAATCGCCCAGATCCTCCCCAGACCTGGTTGCCGGGCGATTCTGTCAGCGCTCGGTCACACTCCGCACACATTTTCAGCAGGTTGCAGTACAGACCCACGCGCCGGGCCCAGCAAGCCACGGCGGGATCAGCTCATCGGCGAGGCGCCCCAACCGGCCCCGACCTGGTGAGTCCAGCTAGAGCGGACGCCCAACTCAGGAGGGACAACATTGTCAAACGTGGACAGGAACTTCCTCTGTACCGCGGTTCGACGGATGCCGACGAAGTCGGGAACTCCAGTCAGCTCTCGCTGATCTCCAGCGCACGTTCGCGGGTCAGGTCGCCTTCGAGCCTGTTGGTGACCTGACCTCGTTGCCACAGCAGAGTTTGCCCGGCGCCTTGCGGTGCCTCGTCGCGCCACACACCGTTGCGGTCGATGTAGAAGAACACGTGCGGGTACGGGATCCAGACCTTGTCGCCGATCTGCTCGACGCCCTCCTGGTGGACGAGCTTGCCGATCGTCGAGGAGATGGTGCCGTCGAACTGGTCGAGCCTCAGGCCGCCGTAGTGCAGCGAGACGAACCGTCCTTCGTGGACAGTGATCTTGTCCGGGGTGCCGAGCTGGGCCGGCAGGTGGATCTCGAACGGCATCTGCTCGCGGGCCTGGGCGAGCGAGACCTCCTGGCTGGGCAACGGCGGCGCGACGCTGTGCGGTGCCTCGGTGCGGAACTCGACGCCGGCGAACTCCAGGAGGTTCTGCACGCCCGCCCGCACCGCCGGTGACACGGCGAAGGCGACCGCGAACGCCGTGACGGCCGCGATCAGCGCTGTGAGCCAGCGGTTTCGCTTGCGCGGGGCGTTGATCCGCGTGAGCACGCTCGCGGTGAGATCGGGCGGCTCCGGCACGTGGATCTGCCTGCCGAGGTCGCGGAGGGCGGCGCCCAGGTCGTCATCGATCACGGGCCACCTCCTCGAGCATCGGGCGCAGCTTGGCAAGCGCGCGGGACAGCCGCGACTTCACGGTTCCCTTGGCCAGGCCCAGGGTGTCCGCGGTCTCGGCCTCGCTCAGGTCCAGCAGGTACCGGCACGTGACGATCTGGCGGTCGTGCTCCGGCAGGCTCTGGACGGCTTTCAACAGCTTGGCGCGGGAGTCGTCGACCAGCGTGCCCGGATCGTCGTGGTCGACGGTCTGGGTCATCGCCCCGATCCTGAGCTCCATCAGGTTGCGGCGCCGTCTGCCGCGGTGCAGGTTCTTGGTCTCGTTGGCGACGATCTTGAGCAGCCACGGCTTGAAGTCGGCGTCCTGCCTGAAGGTGTCGAGCTTGCGGTACGCCTTCACGAACGCCTCCTGCACCACGTCGCCGGCGTCCGCACCCGCCCCGAGCAGGTACGCCGTCCGGTGCGCGAGCGCGGTGTACCGGGTGACCAGCTCGCCGTAGGCCGCCTGGTCACCTGCGATCGCCCGTGCCACCGCTTCGTCCGTGATGCCCTTCCTACACCGGGAACCCCGGGTTGGTTCCCGGTGTAACCGCTCCATGAGGATTCTCGCGTTGGTATGCGCATTCCTGCTGATCAGCACGCCGTCCGCGCACGCGGGTGGCTGGGCGGTCACGTACCTGGACCCGGTGCCGTCGATCGAGCCGTCGGTCACCCACACCGTCGGGTACTGGGTGCTGCAACACGGCAGCCATCCGTACTTCGGTGACGACCTCGGCAAAACCGGGCTGCGCTTCAGGTCCGGGACGGACGAGCGGGTGTTCACCGGCGTGCCGCTCGGCCAGCCGGGCCACTACGCAGTGACGTTCACCCTGCCCAAGGGCTCGTACGAGGTGTTCGGCGTGCAGGGGGTGTTCCAGGACCACTCGCTCGGCACGCTGACCGTGCCCGGGACGTTCCTGGTCGAGCCGCCGAACCCGGACATGATCGCGCCGGAGCCGAGCGGGGAGTCCCCGTGGCAGGAGATCGCGCCACCGCTGAAGAAGCCGGCTGTGGCACCGGCGGCCGCGGTCGTCCCGGAGAAGCAGCCGGAGCCGGCGCCGGTGTGGCTCGTCGGGCTGGTCGTCGTCGGTGCGGCGGGGCTGTTCCTGGTGCTGCGCAAGCGGTTGCGGCCGTTCGCACGGAGGTGAGTGGTGAGGCGATCGGCGGAAACCGCCTCACCACCCTTCGCAGGGCATCGCCTCCGATGCCGAAGCTTTCCGGGTGAACCAACGCCTAGGTCGTCGAACGGTCAACCACCGTTACGGTCCAATCGGACGTTCACCCGGATCGCCTACATCGGCATGTGCTTCGTGGGCGGCGGCGTCGGCTTGCTGATGATCTTCGTGACCGGGCCTTCCTTGCTCATCCCTGCCTGGTCGAGGAACTGCGCGAGCTGGCCGCGCACCTGACCCAGCGTCGGACGGCGGCCCGGTTCGGGGTCCATCGCGGCGAGCAGGAGCCTGGCGTGTGCGCTGTTCTGCGGCAGCTTGGTGATCGGTTCGCCCTGGGCGGCGGCCATCAGCGAGGAGATCGGGTTCTCGCGGGAGCCGCGCGGCGGGTGGCCGGTCAGCGCGTAGGAGACCGTCGCGGCCAGCTGCCAGGAGTCCGACGCCGGAGAGGCCGTCTCGCCGCGAGCCGTCTCCGGGGCGAGGAAGTCCGGCGTGCCGACCATCATGCCGGTGGCGGTGAGGGTGCTGTCGCCCTTGGAGCGGGCGATGCCGAAGTCGATCAGGTGCGCGGTGCCCTGGTTGTCGACGATGACGTTGGACGGCTTCACGTCGCGGTGCAGGACACCCCGGTCGTGGGCGGCGGCCAGCGCGTCGGCCATGTTCAGCCACAGCCGGGCGGCGAGCTTGTCGTCGATCAGGCCGTTGCGCAGCACCGTCTCGGACAACGATGCGCCCTCGATGTACTCCATGACCAGCGCCAGGCCGTCCGGGTCCTGCACGATGTCGAAGACCCGCACGCAGTTGGGGTGCCGGACCGCGGCCAGCGCGCGGGCCTCGCGGAGCATGCGCGCCTCGGTCTCGTTGTCCGGGGCGTGCGCGAGCTTCACCGCCACCGTGCGGTCGAGCTGCTCGTCGACGGCCAGCCACACCGTGCCGAAACCACCGGAGCCGAGCTGCCGGACGCGGCGGAACCTGCCGTTGCCGGGGTTCCAGACCTTGCCGGACTTCTGCACGGGCGACGGCGCGTCGGCGTTCGCGGCACCCGGCCCGAACGGCAGCGGCCCTGGCGTGTCCGCGAGCACCGCGGGCTGTGAGGGCTGTGAGGGCTGCGGCGGTCTGGGCTGCTGCACCTCGGCGACGCGCGTGGGCGGGTACTGCGGCGGCGGCTGGTTGACGGGCCGCATCGGCCGGTTCATCGGCGCGGGCTGGTACTTCGGCACCTGAGCCGGCTGGTAGGGCGGCGGCTGCTGCCCAGCCGCGTTGATGGGCTTGGTCGGCGCCTTCTTCTGCGGGCCCTGGGGGACCTGGGGCTGCGGCGTGCGCGCCACCGGCTGCGGTGGCGGCGGGTTCTGCGAGTTCCGGTCCTGTGACCGGTCGCGGCCGGGGCGGTTCAGCATGGCGGTAGTCAACCCGAAAATCCGCACAACGATTGAGCCGATTACCGCAATTGGCAGAAAGCCCAGCAGCACATGGCCCACAAGGGTCACGGGGAGTGCCGACGTGGCTGCGAGCAGCACCAGGAACGGCGGCCAGAACACGCGCCGCGGCCAGTTCGGCCCGAGCCGGAACGCCGAACCGGCCTGCAACATGACGAAGAGCAGGCACAACAGCGCCAGCACGACGGTGATGCAGGCCGCGACCAGGAACACGGGCTCAGCCAGCGGCCGCTGGAACACGCCGAGGATCGACGGAGTGCCGTCGACGAGGTAGTTGCCCTGCGAGAACGTCCCGAAGCAGGTGGCCTCGTCCAACGAGCCGGACCCGTCGATGGTCCGCCGGGCGAGCCCCTGCACCGTCCCGCGCATGATGAGCCAGGGCAGCACCAGACAGCTGGCGACGCCGAGCACGGCGAAGACGGCACCCGTCACCGCACCGTAGGAGTTGCCGACGATCCGGCGCACCACGATGGACAGCAGCGCCCCGATCGTGGGGAACAACCCGAGCACCGCGCCGAGCGCTGTGGTGGTCCACACCCAGTCACCGGGGCAGACACTGGCGCCCACGAAGCCGTGCAGCCACGTGAGCAAGGACTCCGCGAGCCCCACGACCCACACCACCCCTTCCGCGATCACCCCCAGCCTAGGCGCCTTGTCAGCCTACGGTGCGTGATTGGTCTGCGGTTGACGCCACAGCAACCCTTTCCTTGATCACTGCGTTGTACCTCCGTCCACACGCGCGTTCGGCCTGTTGGCCTCTACAACGCTGCTGTGCACGGCCCTGTTGACCGAGTCGCCCCGGCTGCACGATTCGTTATCGAAGGCAGCAAAAGGCACCCGGTGGAATCAACGAATGATCGAGGACGGCGAGATCCGCACTTTCGGTACAGGCGGTGAGCGTCAGCCGTCGTAGACCGAGTGGTCGGCCTGCGCCCGCGAGCTGCCCCACCCGACCGACCCGCTGGACGACCTCACAGCCGGATCAACGGGCACCGGCAGCTCGCCGAGGCCCGCGACGAACTCGACGGTCCACAGGTGCCGCGCGGCCGGGTTCTGCTCGATGAACGAGTCACCGAAGCTGTAGGTGGCGACGCGGGCGTCTTCCTGGTCGTGCATCTCGACGGTGGTGCGCGAGCCGAGCAGGCCCTTCTCACCGGGTGCGCAGACCAGTTCCAGGCGGGCGCGGACCCACTGCGGCACGTCCGCGGGGTCCGTTTCCAGCTCGGCGGCGACCGCGGTGCAGGAGGTGCCGTGGGCGCGGGCGGTGAAGGCGGCGCGGAAGACGACGAGCTCACCGGCCGTGCAGCCGGTGAGAACGCGTGCTTCCACAGCTGTCTCCGTGCTGGAGACGACGGGGCGGGCGGCCGCGCACCTCGCGGCTGGGGGTGCGGCCGACGCCGCTGCTCCGCCGGAGGTGACGGCCAGGAGTAATAACGCGGCGGCCACTGATCTCATGCGGAAAACCTATTTGCGGTCGCCGCGTTCCTGGCCGAACTTCACCCCACGGATGGGTGAGGGTCAGTGGTGGTGGTCGTGGTCGTGCTTCGGCGCGAACGGTTGGTAGATGTAGAACATCGTGACCGGCTCGTCGCCCGCGACGGTCTCGTGGTCGACGCCCGGCGGCACGAACGCGTAGGAACCGGCCTCGGCCTCGACGCCCCCGATGCTCACCTTGCCGTCGATGACCCACGTGTGCTGCGTCGCCGACGGGTGGTTGTGGCCGACGTCCCGCGCGCCCGGTGCCATCTGGATCAGGCCGACGATCGTGTCGCCGTTGGGGGACTTCCACAGGAGCTTGTTCTGCAGCCGTTCGTCGCCGTGCAGCGGGAACGCCTTCATCTGGGCGAGGTCTTCCCCTGAGACGACGGTGACTCTGTCGGGCGAACCGGTCATTGGGTGCGGCCTTTCGGAGGAGGGGCGCCGATCATTCCAGCACCGGTGCGGGCCGACAACAGCCGCCTGAGTCAGGCGACCTCCTCCAGTTCCCTCGACTGGGCGGCCTGCTTGCGCTTGCGCAGCACGACGACCACACCTACGAGCACCCCGACGCCCAGCACGACCCACATCGCTCCGTTGAAGACGGACTCGATGTACTTCGCGGAGGCGCCCGCGGCCGAGCCGATGCCGATGTGCAGCGCCGACCAGCACACCGCGCCCGCGATCGAGGCGGGCAGGAACCGGCGGTACTCCAGTTTCGACGCACCCGCCGACGCCGGCACCAGCGTCCGCACGACGGGCATGAACCTGGCGACGAACACCGCCCACGCCCCGCGCCGCCGCAGCAGCTCGCCCGCCTTGTCCCAGTGCTGCTGGCCGACCTTGCGCACGATCTTGCTGTCGCGCAACCGATCGCCGAACCGGCGGCCGAGGTAGTACCCGATGCTGTCCCCCGCCACGGCGCACAGCGTGACCACCAGCCACATGGCCAGGAACCTGGGCACGGTGGTCACCGTCGTCGAGGCCAGCAGGAGAGCGCTCTCGCCCGGCGCCAGGAAACCGACGCCGAGCGTGCACTCCGCCAACGTCAACGCGCCCGTCACCGCCAGGACGGCGGGCTGGGGCAGGTTCGCGAGCCCTGCGAGAGCGTCAGTCAACAAGGCCATGAACTCTCCCCAGCAGGACAACGAAGTGGTTTCGGCGAAGGAGGGTTGTCACCGCGACAACGCCCACCTGCCAACCATTTCACCGCAACGGACAGAGCTCGCACATCGGACCTCGGTCGGATCTGTGTCAGACCTCAGGACTAAGGGACATCCCCGATCGGCCCCGGTACGACAGCCGGGTGGCCCGGTGATCCAGCCGGTCAGCGGGTCGACGTCAGCCGTAGACGGTGGCCTGCTTCGAGGTCTGCCGCACTCCGTTGGGGCCGTTGAGGAAGCGCTCACCCCACGGGGTGAGGTCGGCGGGGTTGAACGAGCGCACCAGGTCGAGGTACTCGACGCCACCACCGTTGCCGCTCCACGACCAGCCGAGGTAGCCGAGGCCGCGGGCCTGCGACTGCGCCATGATCGTGTCCTCGTCCGGGTCGCCGTCGCTGTGCTTGTTCCCGAACTCTCCCACCACCAACGGCAGCCCTGCCTTGTGGAAGGCGTCGAAGTACGCGTTGACCTTCGCCGCCGTGTTGTAGACGCCGTACATGTGGACGGAGAACAGCGTGTTGTGCTGCGGGTCGGCGTTGAGCACCGAGGCGGCGTTGTTGCGCATGATGTTCAGCCAGTCCTGGCCCCACATGGGCGCGTCCACCATCAGCAGGTGCTGCAACCCGGCTGCGCGCAACCTCTTGATCGCGTTCTTGGTCGCGTCCGTCCACGTCCAGCTCACCAGCAGATTGGTGCCGATCGGCTCGTTGCCCAGGTTGACCACGACGTAGTTCTCCTGGCCCTTGAGCACGTCGGCGAGGCCGATCCAGTAGCTCGCCGCGTCGTCCAGGGTGGCCGCTCCGAGCTGATCACCCCATCCGGTGGTGTCGTGGGCCTCCAGCACGCAGATCAACCGGTTCTGCTTGCACAACGCGATGACGTTCGCGACGTCGGCCGCCGAGCTCGGCCCCCACCGCTTGCCGGTGCCCAGCACCACGCGAACCGTGTTGGCGCCGAAGGACTTGATGTCCGCGAACGAACTGGTCCTTTCGGGAAACCAGACGTGCGGGTGGTTCACACCCCGCATGACGAAGGCGTTCCCGTTCGCCTCGACGACCTTCGTGCCGCTCACCCTCAGGCCCGTGGCGGCCTCGGCGGGTTGCGTGCCGACCAGGATCGACGCCATCAACGCGAGCACGCTCGCGACACTCAGCCTTGTGGTCACAGCGGCAGATGCAACCGCACGCAGGTGACCTTGACAAGGCCTTCACATCAACAGCAACAGGTCCGGGAACCGTTGCTGCTGAAGGCATTCCGCCGAACGGTCCACTTCGGATCAAATCGCGTCCGCCCATCCGAACCACGCCACCCGGCGGGATCGTCACCGGGCATCTCCGCTCCTGGGCGCCGGAAACGACACGTCTTCGACCGCGATCCGCACCGACACCTCACCGGCCCGCTGCTCGATCCACGCGGTGAGGACGTCGGCCCGGCGCGTCGGTCTCCAGCCCTGCACGATGTTGAGCCGGCGACCGCGCTGGCGCAGGAGTCTGTCGTAGAACTCCGTCAGCCGGACACCGTCGAAAGGATCGTGCGAGCAGAGGAACAGCACCGTGCCGCGAGCGGACACCGCGTACAACATGGCACTCCCGTGACCGTCCGTCCCCGAGCAGGCGGACGCGCCGTCCGAGTGCAGTTGCGGACCGGTCAGCCAGTGGAAAGGCGCGCTGTGCATCCACAGCGTCTCCCCGCTCACCGCCACGGCGCACCCCGGATCCGCCTGACCTCCGCCAGGCCGGTTGGCGAGGACGGGGTCGGGGAGCACTCCCCACCGGATGAGGTAGTTGCGCACCGTCGTCACCGACAGAGCGATCCGGAACCTGTTGTTGACCAGTTCCGCCAGCGCCTGGTTCGTCCACAGCCAGTAGCTCAGCCCGACCTCGTCCGGCCCGCAGGTCGTCACGGTCCTGATCGTCCACAGCTGCTGCGCGTACGACAGGGCGAGCTGCTCACCGCGTTGTCTGCCCCGCCGCCTGCTCCGCAGCGCTTCTTCGCCCCTCGTGCGGTATTCGCGGTGCCAGACGCTGATCGTCTGCCGGGACACGCCGAGCATTCGCGCGACCTCCGCGCGGGAAAGGCCCGACTCGACCGCGGCGACGGCGCGCCGGCGCAGGGCTTCCAGCACGTCAGGGGATACCTTGCGGGCGTCCTGGGGGTACATGCCGTCACCATCCGTTCATGCGGGTCATCACCGCTCGCGCGGTTCAGGGAATGCCCACGGAGACATGCACATTGGCTTCATCGACATCTGATGTGCGAATTTTCAACGACATGTCCCAGCGCCCGGATACGGGCAGGGAGAGCGCATCTGAGATGTAATGTCCCGGCAAACCGCTGTAACGCAACGGCACGGTCAACGGCGCCGGTGACCGTTCGGGATGGCTCAGCGTCGCCCCCACCTCTGCGACGTCCTTCTGGCGCCCCCGCTCGTCCAGCACCGCCAGGTGCACCTCGTTGCCCCCGGACGCACCGGGTGCGACGACGACCGCGATCTTGCCGCGGCCGGCCGCGCCACCGGTGTCGAAGTCCGCGATGACGGGCTCACCGGGCACGGGCTGCGCCACCTCGGCCGCCTGTTCCCGCTCTGCCAGCTCCGCCGCGGCGGAGCTGGTGCCGACCAGGACCGCCGTGAGCCCCAGCACGAGGCCCGCGATGACCGCCTCGGCGACGACGACCGCCCCGAAGCGCCGCACCTGACGATCACCGGGCCCGCGCGCCGCCCGGCGCCGGTCGGAAGGCGACACGACGGGGAAACCGTAGTGGCGCTGGACCCAGCGCCTGGCCAGCGCTCCCAGCGCGAGCAGCACGGCCGCCACCGCGACCTTGCCCAGCAGCACCCGCCCGTAGGACGTGCCGATCAGAGCCGACGGGGTGCCCACGAGCCGCCACGACTGGAACAGACCGGTGGCGACCAGCACGAGGACCGACACCAGTGCCACCTGGGAGAAGCGCGGTACCGCCACGCGCATCGCCAACGCGTCGGCGGACCTCACTACGACACCGACCACGACGAGGCCACCGAGCCACACGGCCATCGCGGTGAGGTGGGCCGCGTCGGCCACCACGGCCAGCCAGGCCAGGTCACCGGCGCCGCTGTGCGAGGCGGCACTCCAGGTGAGGGCGAGCACGGAGGTCGTCCCCAGCACCGCCGCGCCTCGGCGTCGGCGTTGGCGATCGGTGGCTTCACTCTCGTCGGCGCGGCGCAGGAACCTCAGGAGGACGACGCCCACCAGCCCGAGCAGCAGCAGGCGGGACAGCACCGCGAGGCCCAGCCGCGTGCCGGCCGTGTTCGCGACCAGCGACAGGTCGGCCGCGGCGGTGAGCGGCCGGCCCGTGGCGTAAGGCCCGTACAGCAGCAGCACCAGCACCGTGGCGGCCAGCAGGCTCCACCACCCGCTCGCCAGCAGCACGCGGACCCGACGGCCGACTGCGGGCCCGGTCTGGCACCACACGACGAAGAACGCCGCTCCGGCCAGCAGCGCCAGCCCGGCGAAGGACAACCACCGCGCCAGCCCGTACGACAACGTCACGGCCCGGTCGGCCGAGGTGTGCGTCTGGGCCGGTGCCGGCAGCGCCGCCGACGTGGACGGCTGGCCCACGCTGAACACGAAGGCCCCGTGCACCGGATGGGTGTCCGCGGAGGTGACCTGCCAGTTCACCGTGTAGGTCCCGTCGGACAACGCCCTCGGCACGGCGACCACGAGAACTTCGGGCCTGCCCGCGGCGTGCGCCGGGGCGGCGGTGGTGATCGTGTCCCCGGCCGGCCCGAGCATCCGCACAGTCGCCAGCCCGAGCTCCACCGGCTCGCTGAAGGTCAGCGACACCTCGGCGGGCGAGGTGCCGAGCACCGCCCAGCCAGCGGGACTGGTCGAGATGACCACGGCGTGCGCACCGGCAACGCCCTGGACTCCCAGCACCGGCAGCAACGCCAGGACGAACGCGATGCACACGCGCGCGAAGTTGTTCACCGCTCTTCCTCTCACCGGGATGACGTGGCGGGGTGCGAGGTCGACGGCCGGCGAAGGACCGTCGACCTCGCTGGCTCTCAGACCCGTGCTGGCTCGTTCGCGACCGGTTTCTCCTGCGCGGCAACGCTGTCCGCCGGTGCGAACGGCCGCCTGCGCGCGACGACCGACACCCCGAGCGCGACGAGACCTGCCAGCAGTCCTGCCCCGCCGAGCACTCGGCCGAGCACGTCGGTTCCGGCAGCGGGCACCGCGGGCGGGGCGGAGACCGCCGACGTGGCCACCGACAGCGTCGGAGCCGGGTGCTCGGGGCGCGGCCCGCCGTCGGCCTGGACGTCGATCCACCGCACGACCTCACCGCTCGAGTAGGTCTGCAAGGCCTTGAACACCAGCTTGGTGTTCGCCGCCGGCAGCTTCCCCATCGAAACGCCGAACTCCTGGAACTGTCCGGGTTGGACGGTCCCTCCCTCCCAGACGATGCCCGTCACGACCTCACCGGAGGAGTCCTCGTCCGACTTGCCGGCCACGTCCGCCTTCTCCTTCGTGGTGGTCGCCGTCCAGCCGGGAACCGGTTGCACGGACACCGAAGCGAACCGGTGGTCGGAGGGGAAGGTCACCTCCAGCCGCGTCGTCGAGGCGTCCGCACGCTCGTTCGGCACCCTGAACACCACCCTGGCGTAACCGCCCGGTTCCGCGGTGCCCGGTGAGACGGTGACGTGGGCCGACGCGGTCGACGGGAACAGGATGATGAGGAACGCCGCCAGGGCGACGAGCGCGGTGCCGGGCCGGACCATCGTTTTTCCTTCCGCAGTGGGGATTCCATCGCGATCGCGGGTACTCGTCATGCGTCAGCCGCCCAGCGGGAGTGGCAGGCCGACCGCGGGCGGGTCGACGTTGAAGATGGACACGAGCCCCGCCATCCCGTGGTGGGTCTCGGCGTGGGAGAAGATGTGGCAGTGGATCATCCACTTGCCCACCCTGGTCGGCACCCAGACGATGTCGAAGGTCTGCCCGACACCGACGAGCAAGGTGTCCATCTGCTGCGGGACCGGTAGTCGCCTGCCGTCCTGCGCGACCACCTCGAAGTACCCGCCGTGCAGGTGGATGGGGTGGATCATCTCCGGGCCTGCGCCGATCAACCGGATGCGCACCCGCTCGCCCACTCGCGCCCGCAGCGGCGCGGTGGCGGGAAAGCTCTTGCCGTTGAACACGAAACCCAGCGGGCCGTCCCCGATGATCAGCCGGTAGTCGCGGGCGGCGACGATGTCACCGAGCCTGGGCACCACCTCCAGCGAGCCGTAGAGTCCCTTGCCCTCCTGATCGCCGTGCATGTGCGAGTGGTACCAATGGGTTCCGGTGCTGATCGCCTTCCACTCGTAGGTGAAACTCTGCCCCGGCTCGATTTCCGGCTGGGTGAGGCCGGGCACGCCGTCCTGGTCGTTGGGCAGGTCCATGCCGTGCCAGTGCAGCGCGGTGTTCTCCGGCAGGTCGTTCTGGACGATGAAGCGCACCGTGTCGCCCTCGTTGACCCGGATGACCGGGCCGGGCACGGTTCCGTTGTAGGCGAAGGCCTGCCGGACGTTGCCGGGCGAGACCTCCCACGACAGGGGCGCCGCACGCAGGCGGAACACCTTGACCCCGCCGACCACCTCGTACGGGGCCAGGCGGGTGCCGTCACCGAGGTCGTCGCCCGCCGCGGCCGGCAGCACCGAGTCCGAAGTGGACTCCTTCAGGACGCTCGACGCCGTCACACCCGCCAGAGCGATCAGGACGGACAGCAGAACCGTCAGCACCGGCAGGACTTTGCGCTTTCTAACCAACTCTGTGGACATGAGTCGCCTCCCGCTGGGAAGCCGCGGGCCGGGAAGCCGTCCTCGAACGGCTTCCCGTCCCGCGGTTGGGGTGGGTGTCAGCAATCAGTGGCGTAGGTGAGCGGGTGCCGCTGACGACAGGTCAGCTGGTCGTTCACCGGATTGCTGGGCACCCTCTGCGCCCAGCCGTTGTAGACGAGCGGCACGGCGAGCACGCCCATACCGCCCATTCCCATGTAGTCCACGACCTGGTCGTCCATCGCGGTCGTGGAGGTCGCGTCGAGCACCATCTTGCCGACCACGGCGGCATCGGACGGACTGCCGTCGCCGTTCGGGTCGATGTCGACGACCGCGAGGGTGTTGGCGAACTTGCTGGAGACGTAGGCGTAGTAGCCGCCGCCCTTCTTCGCCCCGTAGTTGATGCCGTGGCAACCGGAGTCGCAGGGCAACCACTTCACGATCTCGTCGGTCTTCGGGTCGATGACGGTGATGTTCGACGACAACGTGTTGGCCACCAGCAGCGCGTTGCCGTCCGGGCTCACCGGCAGCTGGATCGGCAGGCCGCCGAACGAGCCGCGTTCACCGGCCACCGGGTCGTAGTTGCGCCACAGGTCGATCTGCTTGTGGTGCACCGTGGCGCCGCCGTCCTTGCAGGCGTCGGCTTTGAGCGAGATGCAGGACACCGTCGCGCCCATGAAGTTCGCCTCGTACGCCTTCGCACCGTCAGGCGTGATGCCCGTGGCAATCGGCAGCTCGCCGGTCGCCTCCTTGCGGATGTTGCCGGTCGCGATGTCCACGACGGTGGAGTCGTAGGTGTTGACGTTCGGCGTGACCATGGTCGCGCCGTCACCGGTCATCCAGTGCGCGTGCGGGTGCGCGACCTTCTCACCCGGTCCCTGGACCGGAATGCGCCGGTCGATCTTCGTGCCGCCCGGCGAGAGCTCGACCACCGACGCGCCACCGTTGATCGCGACGTGCAGCTGGTCGGTGTCCGTCCTGGTCATCACGTGCGAGGGATCGGGCCCGACCTCGATCTGCCGGACGTACCTGCCCGTCGCCCGCTCGAAGACGGTGAGCTTGTTGCCGAACCACTCGGTTTGGTAGATGTACTTCTCCTCCTTGTCGGTCCACATGTTGTGCGGGTTGTTCATGTTGATCTCGGGCAACGCGACCTTGCGGTCCACCTTCCAGCTGGCGACGTCGACCTTCGTCGCGGTGCCGGACTTGGTCTTGCCCGCTGTCCGCTCCTTCTGGGTGTCGATCCAGACCTCACCCACGCCGGGAGTTCCCGGCCGCTGGTTGAGTGCCGGCAGGGTCTTCGGCAGGCCGAACTTGTTCTTGAAGTAGGCGTCCAGCAACGGGACGAGCTGCGGCGATCCGTTCGAGTCGTACATCAGGATCGGCGCGGGCGGGAACGTCGGGTTCCACGTCCGCTGCTCGGTGTTGCTGAACTTCTGCCAGTTGTTCGGCGCGGTGATGTTGAAGAACTTCAGCACCAGCTGCGAGATGATGTCGGCGTCGGACGGGACGTTCATCGCACGGCTGTTGATCTTGAGCTTCTTGCCGAAGTCGAGGCCGGGCGTGAGCGGGTCGTCGACGACGACCGCGCCGAGCATGTACGGGTGGATCTTGCAGACGAACGCGTAGAGACCGGGTTCGGTCAGCTGCGCGGTCGTGCTGCCGACGAAGGCGCCCGGCTGGTCGAACGGGAAGCCCGCCGCCCCCTCCGGCCAGATCAGGTTCGTGATCGTGTGCGCCGACTCCGCGTTCGGGCTCGAGATGTCGAAGTTCACCGTCACGGGCAGGCTGATCGTGGCGGTCTGCACGTACTTCTGGATGTCGGCCAGCACCTTCATCAGCTCCACGCCGACCGGCAGGTCGGTCAGCGCGGTCTTCGTGTTGGCAGGACGGGCCGCCATCTGCTGGGACAGCTGGGTGATCAGGGTGTTCGCCTTGATCGCCCGCAGGTCGAGTGGCGGCATCACCTTGCCGATCGCGGTGCGCAGCCCGTCCAGCCCGAGCAGCTTCTCCGTGTCCACGCCGAGGCTCGAGATCAGCGGCGTGCCGTTGTTGAACGGCAGCTGCGTCAACCGCGCCAGGTCACCGTTGAGCAGGTTGCTCGCGTCCGAACCGAGCAGAGCGCCGTTGCCCAGCAGCGGAACACCGTTCAGCGGAACACCGGGGATGAGCCCGCCGGTCTTCACCCGCGGCAACTCGGCCACGGCGAGGGACTTCGTGCCGAACAGGTTCAGGTTCGTGTCGTACCACGACCCCTGGTTGTCCGTGAGGTGGAACGACACCGGCAGAGGTCCGCCACCGACCGGAAGCCCACCCGAACCGGTGGTCGTCGTCGGGGCGGGTGTGTTGGAACTCGTGGTGCTCGTCGTTGTCGGCGGCACCGTCGTGGTCGTAGGCGCCGTGGTGGTGGTCGTCGGTCCCGTCGTGGTCGTGGGCGTGGTGCCACCGACCACGATCGACCCGAGCATGTCCGGGTGGAAACGGCAGCGGTAGTTGACGGTGCCCGTGGACGTGAAGGTGAACGAGTAGGACTCGCCGGGGTTCACGTCCGAGGACAGCGGACCACCGGTCACGCTGTGAACGACACCGTTGGTCTCGTTGTTGGTCCACTTGACGGTGTCACCGACGTTCACGTTCAAAGTCGCCGGGTTGTACTGCAGGTTCTGCATCGACACCGAGAAGGTGGCCGCGGTGGCCGCCGGCGTGTTCAACCCGATCGCGGTCAGGGCGACCACCAGCGCGGAGCCGAACGCGAGTACTCGCGCCCCGCGCCGTCGCCTCCCCGACGAGAACATCCGTGATAGGTGTGGAGAGCGCATCGATTTCCCTTCTGACACCTGCTGCGGCACATCGGAAAACTCCACGCATGACAAACAACACCCCGTTGAGGTTTCGTTTCTCCGCATTAGCGTCCAACAGCGCTGCGGTTCACATCCGCGGGTGGTGCACCGGCCGTCACGTGAAGACACCTAAATCGTCGTGCGGCCAATGTCCGAGGAATTACCCGAATGTAAACGATCTGTCAACTGGGTCGCACTCGCGACCGTCCCGTGATGTGACCAAGACCTAACGAGATATTCCGTGGCACACCATGCGCGACATTGCACCCAACACCATTCGGCGCGTATATGTGCAGGTCAACACGGCCTTGAGCAGGCCTACGACCTGCATGCCAAGTGACAGGTGTTTGCTTTTCAAAGTTGACATCCGACAGTTCCGGAGCCATTCGACAACGCGGAACCAAGAAATTTCTTCCCCGAATGGACCTGGCCAAAACATCCGCACAGCTGCCACCATGGCCCGGCGCAACAACGACCAGCGCAGCAATACCCGAATCCACCGACAAGAGGGAGTGGTGGGATATGCCGTCAGCCACGAGCACCCGCAAAGCCGGCCCACTCGCGCCTCCCACCAGCGGCCGAGGCCGCCGGCGAGCCCGGTGGGCGGCGGCAGCCGGCCTGGCCGCGGCCGTGGTTCTCGCGGTGGCGGCCCTGAACCTCACCGGCGACGACCCCGCGCCCGTTCCGACCACCCACACGGTCGTCTACGAGGTCACCGGCCCGGGAGGCAGGGCACCGGAGATCAGGTTCGCGGTCGAGGGGACGAACACCGTCGAGAAGGCGGAAGCCGTCGGCCTGCCGTGGCGCAAGGAACTGACCATCCCCGCAAGGCCAGGTCTCGCCGTGGCACAGGTCATGGCGACCAACGGTCAGGGCGAGTCGATCTCGTGCACCATCACGGTCGACGGCCACGTCGTCGCCAACAACACGGCCAAGGGCGAGTACACCACCGTGTCGTGCTCGAACATGATCGCGCCGGCGGCGCAGGGGTGATGGCACCGTCCGATGTGGACGGAGTCGTCAGCGAGGACACCCGACGCCTGCGCAAGACGCGGAGGCGGCAGATCTGTCCCCGAATTTCAACAGGTCCTGAGACAGCCGTGTTGCTCACTCCGGGGTTCGCAAGATCACGGTCCACGACGGACAGCGGTCCTGCGGAACGCTGCTGGTCACAGATGAAGAGGTATGCGCTCAAGAGGCTTGGCGAGAGCCTTGATCAGCAGCGCTTCGCTGCCGCACCGGCAAGGAAAGAGGCCGCCCACTCCAAAGTGGACGGCCTCTGACGTGATGTGGAGCTGAGGGGAATCGAACCCCTGACCTTCTCGATGCGAACGAGACGCGCTACCAACTGTGCTACAGCCCCTTGCGGTGTTACGAGAGAACTATAGCAGGGCCGGAGGGGGTGTTTTCACCACCCCCTCCTAAGCCCCCACGGCACCTCGGTACCGCAGCGACTCCAGTCCGTCCAACTCGACGAACACCGGGTCCTCGTCGTCGGAGTCGACCGGAATGGTGCCCGGTCGCACGTGGTGCTCGTAGCGCGGCAACGGTGGCAGCGCCGGCTTCTCGTCGACCACGACGACCTCGACCTGGGTGGTCTCGGCCTCCGCGGCGACGACCGGTTCCGCTGCCGGGGCCTCCTGCTGGGGCTGCGGGCCCGTCGCCCGGCGGCGGCGGACCTGCTGCAGGCGGGCCAGCCGGCGGGCGCGGATCTCCTCCTCGATCCGCACCTGGCGGCGCAGGTACGTCAGGTAGCCCACGATCATCAGGTCCAGCGCGGCGTGGCCGTACCAGAGCGGCGTGTAGAACACGCCGGCCACCACACCGGAAGCGACGGCGGCGACCAGCAGGAACGCCACGACTCTGCGGCGGAACGCGTACTTCGCCTGGGCCACCAGTGCGGCGGTCTCCGGGTCGTAGCCACCACGGCCGCGCCGGAACGGGCGCTCGACGTACTCCTCCTCGTCGAAGTAGTCGTCGTCGATGTCGTGGATGTCGTCGTACTCGGCGTCGGGCATGGCGTCGTACTCCTCCCCCACGCTGCGCGCACTCTCCTGGCGCTTGCGGGCCATCATGGGGACGAGGACCACCAGCCACGCCACGACCAGCGCAACGATGATCAGCGAACTCGGCATTCCCCGTTCACCTCCCCCGGCCCACGCGTGGTGCTGTCACCACGCTAGTCACAACAGTCACACCAGTGTCGGAGGCTCGCCGAGCGCTGTGCGTACCAAAGTGTGGTGTATCACCCACTTTTGGGTGAAGTGATTACGGCGAACGGAAGCAGCCCTCAGGGAAGACGGGCCTCTCCGCGTGCGACCAAACGGCGCACTAGGCCATCCGAGACCTCTTCGACCGTGAGCGCGAAGCAGAGGTGGTCGCGCCACTGTCCTGCAACATCCAGATAACGCTTGAAGAGGCCTTCCTCGCGATATCCGGATTTCGTGAGCACGCGGATCGAGGCGGCGTTCTCCGGGCGGACGGTGGCTTCGAGCCGGTGCAGACCAGCCTCGCGGAACGCGTGATCGGTGAGCAACGCCACAGCGGCCGTTGCGACGCCCCCACCCGCCCGATCAGCGGCAACCCAGTAGCCGATCCAGGCGGACAGCAGCGAACCGCGCACGATGTTGCCGACGGTGATCTGACCGGCCAGCTCGCCGTTGACCATGATCATGAACGGCAACGTGCTGCCGCGCCGGGCCATGGCGCGCAGCGACGACCACTGGGCGGGCCAGGACAGCGTCGCGTTGCGCTCGTCCCAGCCCTCCTGCGCCGTGGGCTCCCACTGCTCCAGGTACGCGCGGTCGCGGATCCGCAGCTTCGACCAGCTCGAGCCGTCGAAGAGCCGGGGCCCACGCAGGGTGACGGTGCCCGCGCGCACCTCGACGGGCCCCAGCCGGACCGGCCAGCCGGGGTGACGTCCCAGATCGGAGAAAGCGCTCATCCCCCGCCGCTCGTCAACCGCGTTGGGCGAGGAAGCTGACGAGAACCTCTTCGCCGACCGAAACCTCAGTGACGTCCTCTTCGACCATGATCAGGCAGTTCGCCTCCGCCAGCGACGCGAGCAGGTGCGCCCCGGACGTGCCGAGCGGCTGCACCAGGTACTCGCCGTTGTCCGCGTCGCGCAGCAGCTGGCCGCGCAGGAAGCCCTTGCGGCCCTTCGTCGACGACAGTGGCGACAGCAACCGGGCCGACACGGCGCGGCGGTACGGGTTCTTCTTGCCCAGCGCGGCCCTGATCAACGGCCTGACCAGCACCTCGAACACCACGAGCGCGCTCATCGGGTTCGCCGGCAGCAGGAACGTCGGCACGGCGTCCGGCCCGAGCCGCCCGAAGCCCTGCGCGGAGCCGGGGTGCATGGCGACGCGGCTGACGTCCATGTCGCCGAGCTCGGCCAGCGCCGCCTTGACCTCGTCGCCGATCGTGCCGCCCACGCCGCCGGCGATGACCACGATCTCGGAGAGCAGCAGCCGTCCCTCGACGACCTCGCGCAGCCTGCGCGGATCGGCCGACATGATGCCGACCCTGCTGACCTCGGCGCCCGCGTCACGTGCGGCGGCGGCCAGCGCGTACGAGTTCACGTCGTAGACCTGGCCCTGTCCGGGCGTGCGGTCGACGTCGACGAGCTCCTCGCCGAGCGAGATCACCGACACTCGCGGGCGCGGGTGCACGAGCACCTTGTTGCGCCCGACGGCGGCCAGCAACCCCACCTGAGCAGCACCGATGGACGCACCGCGGCGCACGGCGACGTCACCGGTCTGCACGTCCTCGCCGGTGCGGCGGACGAACCCGGCGGACGGCACGCTGCGGTTCACCGTCACCTTGGCGTGGTGGCCGTCGGTGTAGCCGAGCGGCACGACGGCGTCGGCCAGCGTCGGCAGCGGCGCACCGGTCGCGACCCGCACCGCCTGCCCCGGCTGGAGCCGGCGCGGCTGCCGGGAGCCGGCCGGGATCTCGCCCACGACCGGCAGCTGCACGGGGTTCGCGTTCGCGCCGGACACGTCGACGCTGCGCACCGCGTAGCCGTCCACCGCCGCCTGGTCGAAGCCGGGCAACGCGCGTTCCGCGACGACCTCCTCCGCGCAGAGCAGGCCCTGCGACTCCGAGATCGCCACCCGCACGGGTGCGGGCCGCACCGCGGCCGCGATCACCCGAGCGAGCTGCTCGTCCACTGACCTCATCTGTTGGTCCTCGCGCTCAGGAGTTGTCGAGGCGTTCCCGCAACCACTCGCGCAGGTCGGGTCCGTACTCCGGGGTCTTGAGTGCGAAGTCAACCGCAGCGCGCAGGAATCCGGCGGGATTGCCGAGGTCGTGTCGCCCGCCGCGGTGCACCACGACGTGCACGGGGTGCCCCTCGTTGATCAGCAGCGCGATGGCGTCGGTCAGCTGCAGCTCACCGCCCGCACCAGGCGTGATGCGCTTGAGAGCGTCGAAGATGGCCCGGTCGAGCAGGTACCGGCCGGCCGCGGCGAACGTCGACGGGGCCTCCTCCGGCTTCGGCTTCTCGACCATGCCGACGACCTGCTTGACGTCGTCGCTGCCGGTGTCGCGGACGTCGAACACGCCGTACGCGGAGATCTGCTCGCGCGGGATGTCGAACGCCAGCAGGACGCTGCCGCCCTTCTCCTCGCGGACCTTCGCCATCTTCTTGAGCGCGTCGGTGGGCAGCACGATGTCGTCGGGCAGCAGCACCGCGACGGCCTCGTCATCGCCGGTCAGGTTGCCCTCGGCGCACCCGACGGCGTGCCCGAGGCCGAGCGCCTGCTCCTGGATCGCGGTCTCGGCCTTGATCAGCCGCGGCGCCCGCCGGATCTTCTCGACCAGGTCGGTCTTGCCCTTGTCGGTCAGCGACTGCTCGAGCTCCGGGCTCTCGTCGAAGTAGTTCGCGACCGACGCCTTCGTCGGCGAGGTGACGATGACCAGCTTCTTCGCGCCTGCCTCGGCCGCTTCCCTCGCCACGTACTCGATGGCGGGGGTGTCGACCAGCGGCAGCAGTTCCTTCGGCACGGCTTTGGTCGTGGGGAGGAAACGGGTGCCCAGACCGGCCGCGGGCACGATAGCGGTGTGGAAGGCGCTGCTCATGGGCTGCGATGCTAACGACATACCGAGGGATACCCACCATGACGTCCGATCTTCGTGACCGGAAGGCCACACTGCGTTCACGGTTGCTGGCCGCGCGCCGATCGTTGTCGCCCGAGGTCCGCGCCGTCGAGGCGGCCGCGCTGGCGGCTCACGTCGCCGCTCTGGACGTCAGCCCTGATCAGACGGTGTGCGCGTTCCTGCCGGTCGGTTCGGAGCCCGGTGACGCGTCGTGGCTCGACGGCCTGCGGTGCCGGGTGCTCCTACCGATCGTGACGGGCGACTCCCCGCTCGACTGGGCGGTCCACACCGGACCCTCCGGGCTGGTGCCCGCGGCGTTCAAGCTGCTCGAACCGTCGGGTCCCCGGCTCGGGGCCTCGGCGATCGCTGGAGCCTCGCTGGTGCTGGTGCCCGCGCTGGCGGTGTCGGTGTCCGGGGTGCGGATCGGGAAGGGGCAGGGGCACTACGACCGGTCGTTGCCGCTGGTCACAGCGCCGCTGGTGGCTGTCGTGCGGGACTGCGAGGTGCTGGAGGAGGTGCCCGCCGAGCCTCACGACGTGCGGATGAACGGCGTTCTGACCCCCTCGGTGGGGCTGCGGTGGTTGTGACTTTGACCTGGGGTGTTTGCGCTCCGGGAAGGTCCTGGGCGAAAATCGTGTTGGCACTCACAACGGTCGAGTGCCAGATCTAGGAGCGAACCCAGTGCCTACGTACCAGTACGCCTGCACCGCTTGTGAGCACCGGTTCGAGGCTGTGCAGTCGTTCAGCGACGCCTCCCTCACCGAGTGCCCGGAGTGTTCGGGCAAGCTGCGCAAGCTCTTCGGCGCCGTCGGTGTCGTCTTCAAGGGCAGCGGTTTCTACCGGACGGACAGCCGGTCGGGCTCGTCCAAGAGCACGTCGTCCTCTTCCACGGCGTCCTCGTCCACGTCCTCGTCCTCCACGACTTCGTCGTCCTCCTCGGACTCGAAGCCCTCGACGAGCGCTCCGGCGGCCGCGGCCTCCTGAAGATCGCGAGTTGTCCACAACTTGCGGCTGAGCCCCGTTCGACATGCCTCCGACGGCCCTACCGTCGGAGGCATGACTCTTTCCAGCACCTTCCTCGACCGGCTCCGCTCGCTGTCGCGCCGCCGTCCTCCCGTTGCGTGGCGCAGGTTCCTGGCCGGCGCGCTGGTCCTGCTAGCCGCGTTGACGGCCTTCTGGCCGGACGTAGGCCATCCCGCCGTGGCAGCCGCACGAGATCTACCCGCCGGAGTGCCACTCACGGCTGATGACGTGCGCGTCGTGTCGTTGCCCACGCCTCTGCCGGGTTCGTTCTCAGGCGCTTCGGACGTGCTGGGCCGAGCGTTGTCGTCGCCGGCGCGGGCGGGCGTTCCGTTGACGGACTTCGATCTCGCCGGAGCGTCGGACGATCTGGCTTCGGTGGCCGTGCGGGTGGCTGACCAGGGCCTCGCCGACGTGGTGCGGGTCGGCAGCAGGGTCGACGTGGTCTCGGCGTCGGCGGAGGTGCTGGCGGAGAACGCGTCGGTGCGGGAGACGCGCGGCCAGGTCGTCGTGCTGACGTTGCCGAGACTTAATGCAACTCGTGTGGCCGCGATGTCACTGGACCATGCGTTAGCCGTTACTCTCCGCTGATGCTGAAGGGATTCAAGGACTTCCTGATGCGCGGGAACGTCGTCGACCTGGCTGTGGCCGTGGTCATCGGCGCCGCGTTCGGAACGATCGTCACCGCGTTCACCTCGAACATCATCAATCCCCTGGTGGCGCTGTTCGGTGGCAACAACGTCGAGGGCTTCGCGTACCAGATCCTCGACTCCAACGAGAAGACGAAGATGGACTTCGGTGCGCTGATCACCGCGGTCATCAACTTCGCGATCGTCGCGGCCGTCGTCTACTTCGTGTTCGTGCTCCCGATGAACAAGATCAAGGAGCGCCGCAAGAAGGGCGAGGAGCCGGGCCCGTCGGAGCCCACCGACGTCGAACTGCTGAAGGAGATCCGCGACCTGCTGGCCGCGCAGCAGAACGGGCAGCCGCAGGTGCAGGGGACGGACGTGCGCAACCCGAAGGTCTAAGGACACGCCGACAAATAACCTGGACGCTTTCTTGTCTGGGCTTGTTGATCGCGAGAGAGTCACCGTGCCGATGTCGTCATGTGGCTGATCAGCAACGCCCTGTTGTTTGGCGCGAACGTCACGTTCGGGCCATCTATCGGCCCGAACGTGCTTCTCGCGCCAAACAGCAGGGGCGACACGCCGTGCGCTGACCGTTCAGGCTCGGCAAGTACAGGTCAGGATCGACTGCGCAATGAGAGCGCGCACATCAAGATCAAACGAGCGTGTCGTTCATCTGCGCGCCCTAAGCACCTGGTCAGAAGTCTGTCCGTTACTCGCCTGGCGGACCTGCTTCCGGCCCTGATGGCGTCTGCAAGTACCACCAACTCAACATCAACAAGCACTTTCCCGCTACCAACAGGCCGTGGTGCACAGCCGGCGACGAACGGGTTGGGTGCGGGTAGCGGCGATTCGATCAAGAGTTGGTGGTACTTGCAGGACTCTGCTGGCGGATCGGGGACCGTCTATCGAAAGCGAGCCAAGCAGGTTCACCCACCCTGATGGTTGCGCTCCCACGGACGTGAACAGGCCAGTTGGCTGTAGTTGAGGTGATCTGACAACGATGTCATCGGCACTTTTCTACCACCAACTTGGGGTGGGCAGCCCGTGAGAGCGCTTCCATAGCTTCCTCGAACCGGAGGCCTCGCCGCGCCGTCAGGATTCGCCAAAAGAGTCCTTGCAGACGCACTCGGCACCAACGAACCTCACGGCTTCGGACAAGACTTCCGGCCAGGTCCAGTGACGTGACCCGGAACGTTGCCGGGTGAGTTCGCGGTCGGCCAGGGAATCGTGGTGTCGCCAGGGTGCCCCTGCTGGACGTGAGTCGCCCGGCCAACGTTCCGGGGTCGCGCCATCAGGCTCAGGGTGTCGTGGGTGCAGTGCAGCGATGCCAGGCCAGCTCATCCGGGCCAGAGAATCGTGGTGCCGCCCGCAACGTCGCCAGCCAGACCCACGGCCTGCCAGGAAGCCGCAGCGCCAGGCGAACTCACGGCCCTCCGCGACACCAGGCGAACCCACCGCCCACCGCCGCAAAGCCCCGGCGAACCTCGAACCACCCAATGCCCCAGACCCCGCCACGGGCGTCAGCCACCGTGATGCGGCGGCCTGTTCTCCCGGTACCAGTCCTCACGGTCCCCAGAACCGTCCCCAGAGCCCCCACCGCGCTCGTCCGACGTCGTCTCCGGGAGCACGTCGCCGAACACCTCAGCGAGCCGACGACGGCGCTTCACAGCAGCGTCGTCGTCGGCCGGCTTCGGCGAATCACTCTTCGTCAAGACCGCTCAGCTGCTCGATGACGTAGGGCACCAGCGAAGACAGCGTCGCCATGCCGTCGCGGACCGCGGAGCGCGAGCCCGCGAGGTTCACGACGAGCGTGCTGCCGGAGACGCCGACCAGGCCTCGCGAGATGCCTGCGTCCACCGCGCCCGCGGCCAGCCCCGACGCACGGAGTGCCTCGGCGATGCCGTGGATCGGGCGGTCGAGCACACCCTGCGTGGCGTCGGGGGTCACGTCGCGCGGTGACACGCCTGTGCCGCCCACGGTGACCACGAGGTCGACGCCACCGATGACGGCCGTGTTGAGCGCGGCCCGGATGTCGACCACCTCACCTTCGACCGCGACGGTGCCGTCGACGATGAAGCCCGCTTCTTCGAGCAGTTCGGTGACGAGAGGGCCGGAGTTGTCGTCCTGCTCGCCGTGCGCCACCCGGTCGTCCACGATCACGACCAAAGCGCGGCCAAGGCGCTGCGCGCTGCGTTCCATACCGATCACCGTAGCGGGAGTCTGACTTCGAAGCGGCAGCCAGGACCGTGGTTCTGGACGCCGATCCGCCCGTGGTGCGCGTCGACCAGCCCGCGAGCGATCGAAAGTCCCAGTCCCGCACCGGTCGGGTTGCGGGCGACGCTGCCGCGGAAGCCCACGTCGAAGACGTGTGGCAGCACGTCTTCGGGGATGCCGCCGCACCCGTCGTCCACCCGCACCACCGCTTCGCCTCCGTCCACATCGACCTGAACGGAGACCGCGCCGCCCTCCGGTGTGTGCCGTATGGCGTTCGACACGAGGTTGCGCACGACACGCATCAGTTCCGGATCTGACCCGCGCACGACCGGCCATTCGCGAGCGACCGCGCGCAACTGGACGCCCTTCAAAGCAGCCACGGGACGCGAAGCGGCGACCACGTCGCTCACGACGTCCGTCAGCCGCACGTCGTGCAGCGTCAGGTTCAGCGCACCGGCCGTGATGCGTGAGAGCTGGAACAGGTCGTCCACCAGCTTGGAGAGGTGGTCCGCCTCCAGCGCGATCTGCTTGGCGTAGACGGCGACCTCACCCGGCTCGGAGACGACGCCGTCCTCCAGTGCCTCCGTCATCGCCCGGATGCCGGCCAGCGGCGTCCGCAGGTCGTGACTGATCCACGCCACCAGCTGCCGCCGGGCCGACTCGGCCTCGCGCTCCCACATGGTCCGCCGCGCGATCGCCCGTCCGAGCATGATCGAGAACGGCACGGTGACCACACCGACGACCGCACACGCCATCAGAGCGGCGTTGAGCATCGGCGTGAACATGAACCTGCTGACCACGAGCACACCCGCGATGGTCGCGACCACCGGCACGATCACCATGACGGTCATCACGGTGGTCAGCGACACCTTGCTCAGTCGATCGAACACTTGTCATACCTGTAGCCGACGCCCCACACGGTGCTGAGGCGCTTGGGTTTCGCCGGGTCCTGCTCGATCTTCTCGCGCAACCGTCGCACGTGGACGGTCACCGTCGACTGGTCGCCGAACTGCCAGCCCCACACCCGGTCGAGCAGCTCCGCCCGCCCGAACGCCTTGCCCGCGTTCGCGATGAAGAACGCCAGCAGGTCGAACTCGCGGGTGGTGAGCTGCAACGGCATGCCGTCGAGCGTCGCGGTGTGCGCGGCGACGTCGAGCACCAGGTTCCCGTCGCGCACCATCCGCGGCTCGTAGGTCCTGCCCGCCCGCCGCAGCACCGACGAGACGCGCAACGCGAGCTCGCGCGGGCTGAACGGCTTCGTGACGTAGTCGTCCGCGCCGATCTGCAGGCCCGCGATGCGGTCCTCCTCCTCGCCCAGCGCCGTCAGCATGACCACGGGGGTGCTGCCGCGTTCGCGGATGCGCCGGCACACCTCCAGGCCGTCGACGCCGGGCAGCATCAGGTCCAGCACGACGATGTCCGGCTCGTTCGCGGCCAACAGCCGCAACGCCTGCTCCCCGTCACCGGCCAGCTCGACCTCGTACCCGGCGTGTTCGAGGTAGCGGCGCACCACGTCCCGCACCGTCGTGTCGTCGTCGACGACCAGCACCCGTTCCACCACGTCCCCACGCTAAGCCACGAACGCCCTCAGGGCCCGTGACCGTCACGAGGACGTAAGAAGGGGCTGTACCTGAGAGCGGGGCAGGTGCGCTCAGGTACAGCCCCTCTGGGGTCGTCACGTCCGGTTCTGGCGGGCGGCGGATGCCAGAACCGGACGCCCCCGACCTAACCCACCTCGACACCTCCGAGGGTGGCTTCCACGGTCCGGTTGTCGGACAGCGTGATGGTCACCTTGTCGCCGGGCGCCTTGGAGCGCACGGCCGCGACGAGGGTGTCCGAGCTGTCGATGCGACGGTCGCCGAACTTGGTGATCACGTCGTTCTCCTTCAGGCCGGCCTGTTCCGCGGCGCCGCCAGGGGTGACCTTGCTGATCACGGCGCCGCCGTTCTCGGCCTCCTTCACCTCGACGCCGAGGACCGTCTGCTTGGCCTTGCCGGTCTTGACGATCTCGTCGATCGTGCGGCGCGCCTGGTCCATCGGGATCGCGAAGCCGATGCCGACGGAGCCCGCCTGGCCGCCCGCGGAGTTCGGGCTGTAGATCGCGGAGTTGATGCCCACGACCTGGCCCTGCATGTTCACCAGCGGACCGCCGGAGTTGCCGGGGTTGATGGCCGCGTCGGTCTGGATGGCGTTCAGCACGGTCGCCTGCGAGTTGCGGGCGTCGCTGCCGGCGGAGACCGGGCGGTTCACCGAGCTGACGATGCCGGAGGTCACGGTGCCGGACAGCTCGAACGGCGAACCGATCGCGACGACGCCCTGGCCGATCTTGAGGTCACCCGAGTTGCCGAGCTGGACGACGGGCAGCCCGGAGACGCCGTCGGCCTGGATGACCGCGATGTCGGAGCTCGGGTCGCGGCCGAGGATCTTGGCGGTGGCGGTCTTGCCGTCCTGGAAGACCACCTTGATGTTGCCTCCGGCCGCGGCACCCTCGATGACGTGGTTGTTCGTCACGATCTGGCCGTTGCTGGAGACGATGAACCCCGAGCCCTCGCCGGCGCCGGACCGCGTCACGACCTGGATCTGCACGACGGACGGCAGCAGCTTGTTCGCCACGTCCTCGACCGAGCCCGCGGGGGCGTTGCTGGTCTGCGAGGCCGGGCGCGGCGTGTCGAGCGAGCTCACCGCGGACGAGTCGTTGGCGAAGTTGTAGCCGAGGTAGCCGCCGAGGCCACCGGAGACGCCGCCCACGAGCAGCACGAGGGCCGCGACACCCGCCACGACCTTGCCTCGGCCCTTGGGACGCGGCGGGACGGGCGGCGGCTGGTAGCCGGGCGGGAGGTAGTACTGACCCGTCGAGGGCGGTCCGGCGTGCGGGTGCTCCGCGCCGAACTGGGCGCCAGGACCGAGCGGGTGAGGTTGGCCGGACCCAGGAGGAGGAAGCTGCTGGCCGGGTCCGGACCCGCCGAGCTGCGCCTGGCCCGCGTCAGGTGCGTGCACCTGCGGCTGGGCCGGAGAGAACGAGGCGGGCACGTCGCCCAGGCCGGCAGGGGCGTGTGTTGCCCCGGCCTGGCCGGATCCCCCCTGCAAAGGATCCGGCTGGCCGGGTTCCGGCTGCTGCGGGCCCTGCTCCCGCACGCCGGAGTCGGTCTGACCGGCGTTCGGCGGCACGGAGTGGGGCTGTTCCGGCTGCTGCGCTGGCTGGTTGCTCTCGGTCATGGCCATAGTCTCGCGGCCCGTCCTGAGAGAACCCTTAAACCAGCCTTGGAGGTCTGTGAGGGTTCAGCTGAGCCCGCGCAGCCGCTCCGCGATCTGCTCCGGGGTCACGTCGTTGATCCACACGGCCTCGCCCGATTCAGAGCCCGCGAGGTACTTCAACTTGTCCTTGGTCCGGAGCACCGAGAAGACCTGCAGGTGCAGCCACATCTCGTCGCGGCCGACGTTCACCGGCGCCTGGTGCCAGGCCGCGATGTACGGCAGCGGGCGGTCGTACAGGGCGTCCAGGCGGTGCAGGACCTTCAGGTACAACGAGCTGAAGTCGTCACGTTCCACAGAGGACAGACCGGCCAGGTCCGCGATCTGCCGGCGGGGCGCCAGCACGACCTCGACGGGCCAGCGCGCGGCGGCCGGCACGAAGGCCACCCAGTGCGGGGACTCCTCGACCACGCGCGCGCCCGCGCGGAGCTCGGCCTCCAGCACGTCGCCGAACAACGGACGCCCGTGGGCCGCGTAGTGCTCCAGCGCCGCTTCGAGCATCCGCTCGGTGCGCGGCGTCACGAACGGGTACGCGTAGATCTGGCCGTGCGGGTGCGAGAGCGTCACGCCGATCTCTTCGCCGCGGTTCTCGAACGGAAAGACCTGTTCCACGCCTGGCAACGTTGACAGGAAGGCGACCCGGTCCGCCCAGGCGTCCACGACGGTCCGCACGCGCGCCTCGGAGAGCTCGCCGAACGACTTGTTGTGGTCGGAGGTGAAGCACACGACCTCGCACCGTCCACGTCCCGGCGCGCGCACGAACAGCTCCTCACCATCCACAGTGGACGGCACGTCCGGCACGTTCTGCGCCAGCGACGGGAATCTGTTCTCGAAGACGACGACGTCGTAGTCGGCCTCGGGGATCTCGGTGGGCCGGCCGGGCGTCGACGGGCACAACGGGCAGAGATCCGCCGGGGGCTTGTAGGTGCGTGTCTGACGGTGAGCCGCCATGGCGACCCATTCGCGGGTCAACGGGTCCAGCCGCACTTCGGACATCGGCTGCGACTCCGGAAGGTCCCGGGTGTCCACCGCGACCCGCGGTGGAGCTTCAGCGCTGTCGTCGAAGTAGATGATCTCCCGGCCGTCCGCCAGCTTTCCCGCGGTACGCCTCACGCCAACTCCTCGCCACTTCCTGGTACGTGTGCCAACACCAACTCGCCGACCTGCTCGGTGAGGATGGCCCGTGCGTCGTCCGGCAACCCCTCGTCGGTCACCAGGACGTCTGCCTCGTCGAGGTCGGCGATCGTGGAAATGCCCACGGTGCCCCACTTCTCGTGGTCCGCGACCACGACCACGCGTCCCGCGGCGTCGACGAGCGCGCGGTCCGTTTCACTCTCGTTGAGGTTCGGGGTGGTGAAGCCGGAGCGCTCGGCCATGCCGTGCACGCCCAGGAACACCACGTCGAGGTGCAGCGACCGCAACGCCTGCACGGCCACGGGTCCCACCAACGCGTCGGACGGCGTGCGCACGCCACCGGTCAGCACGACCGTGCGGTCGGTGCGCCCGCTCTGCTGCAACACGTCCGCGACGCGGATCGAGTTCGTCACGACGGTCAGGTCCGGGATGTCGTCGAGGAAACGCGCCAGCGTCCACGTCGTCGTGCCCGCGGACAGACCGATGGCGGTGCCGGGACGCACGAGGCCCGCGGCGGCGGCCGCGATCGCCTCCTTCTCGGGCAGCTGCCGCACCGACTTGGCCTCGAAACCGGGCTCGTCGGTCGAGCGCCCGACGACGGACGTGGCGCCGCCGTAGACCTTCTCCACCAGTCCGCGCGAGGCGAGCACGTCGAGGTCGCGGCGCACGGTCATGTCCGAGACGCCGAGCCGCACGACCAGGTCGCTCACGCGCACCGCGCCGGTCCGCCGGACCTCCTCGATGATGACCGCTTGCCGTTGACGTGCCAGCACCTCACACCTCTTCCCTGAGGACGACGACGTCCCCGGCTCGCACGGTGAGGCGTCCGGAGACCTGCTCGCCGGACAACACGTCGACACCGGACGCCTCGATCTGCGCGTCGGTGTCGGTGTGGTTGACGGCGAAGAGCCACGATACGTCGCCCTTGCGCCTCACGAGCTCGATCCCGGGAGCCGACACCGCCACGCCTGCACCGGAAAGCGCGTTTTCCACCGTTCGGCCGAGACCGCTCTCGTCGAGGTCGCACGCCACGTACCAGGCGACACCGCTGCCGAACGCGTTCCGCGTCACCGCGGGCACACCCGGCAACGGCCCGTCGGCGTAGGAAACGACGACGTCAGCGCTGCGCACGTGGAGGTGCTCGGTCCACAGCGTCGCGGTCGAGCCGTCCGTCAGCGAAACGGTTTCGTCCTGCCGCAGCGGGAAGAACTCCTCCGACCACACGCCCAGCACGTCGCGGAACGCACCGGGGTAACCGCCCAGTCGCACTCGCGTGTGCTCGTCGGCAACACCGGACAAGTACGTGACCACGACATGACCGCCGCCTGCCACGTAGTCCGCGATCACGGCGGCGTGCGCGTCGGACACCGTGTAGAACGCCGGCACCACGACCATCGAGTACTTCGACAGGTTCGTGCCCGGTGCCACGAAGTCGACGGTGACACCCGCCTGCCACAGGGCCTTGTAGTAGCCGAGGACGTGCCGGTAGTAGTCGAAGTCCTGCGTCGGGTGCGCGTCCTGGCGCAGCGCCCAGCCGGACTGGAAGTCGAACAGCACCGCCACGGGAGCGTCCACAGTGGAGCCCATGACCTCGCGCAGCTTCGCGTACTCGCCACCGACCTCGCAGACCTCGCGGTACACCTTCGTGTCCGCGCCGGCGTGCGGGACCATCGCCGAGTGGTAGCGCTCGCCACCACCGCGCGACTGCCGCCACTGGAAGAACAACGTGCCGTCCGCGCCGCGGGCGATGTTCTGGAACGAGTGCCGCCGCATCTCCCCCGGCAGCTTGGCGATGTTGCGCCGCTGCCAGTTCACCGCGGAGGTCGAGTTCTCCATCAGCAGCCACGGCTTGCCGCCTGCCAGGCCGCGCACGAGGTCCGCGGACATCGCGAGCTCGACGTGCCGGTCGGGTGACTGGGCCTCGGTGTAGTGGTCGTTCGAGACGAAGTCGACCTCGCGCGCCCACTTCCAGTAGTCCAGGTCGCGGAAGGTCCAGTTGGCCATGAAGTTCGTGGTGACCGGCACGTCCGGCGTGATCATCCGCAGCACGTCGCGCTCGGCCTTGTACTGCGCCAGCAGCGCGTCGTCGCTGAACCGGTCGTAGTCGAGCACCTGGGCCGGGTTCGCGTACGTCGGCGTGACGCGCGGCGGCAGGATCTGCGCGAAGTCGGTGTAGCCCTGGCTCCAGAACGCCGTCGACCAGGCCTCGTTCACCTGGTCGAGCGTGTAGCGGGCGGCGAGCCACTCGCGGAACGACTCGGCGCACGTGTCGCAGTAGCAGCGCGCGACGTGGCACCCGTACTCGTTGCCGACGTGCCACGCGGCGAGCGCGGGGTGGTCGCGGTAGTGCGAGGCCATCTCGGCGGCCAGCGCGGTCGCCCGGTCGCGGTAGATCGGCGACGACGGGCAGTAGGCCTGCCGTGAGCCGTGCGAGAGCCGCACACCGTCGGCGCGGACGGGCAGCATCTCGGGGTACTCGGTCGTGAGCCACGGCGGGGGCGCGGCGGTGGCGGTCGCGAGGTCCACGCGGATGCCTCCCGCGTGCAACTGGTCGAGCACCCGGTCGAGCCAGTCGAACCGGTACTCGCCCTTGCTGACCTCGATCTTCGCCCAGCTGAAGATCCCCACGCTGACCAGGTTCACCCCGGCCCTGCGCATGAGCTCGACGTCCTCGGCCCAGACGTGTTCCGGCCACTGCTCGGGGTTGTAGTCAGCTCCCCAGGCGAGCCCTTGCATGCCAGTCGGCCAAGTCGTCACGGCGGCAAGCGTGGCCGACAAACCCCCCAACGTCAACACAAGCAAACACAACTTCACGTTTAGGTCTGTTCGGCGGTTGACCGGCACGAGTACCGGGATCGTGCTAGAAACCCGCTGTGCACGGGTTTAACAGCTGAGTAACGGGACTTGACATGATGTGTGCCTGGGACCACATTGTGCGCAACTTTGTTGGAGTCCTGTTCGGTTCGTTCGAGCGAGTGTCACCTGTAGGAGCGATGATGGTTCGGTACACGCCTGGTTCCTCTCCGTTGCCCCACTTCGGCAGGCGCGCGATGCTGCGGATCATGCTGGCCGGCGCAGGTGTCGCCGCGACCGGTGGCCTCGCGGCGTGCGGCGGCGGTTCCAGCTCGGGCGGCGACTCCAAGGTCGTCACCTTCGGCAACAACCTGTCGGACCAGGTGCCGAAGGACGCGATCACCGCCGCGCTGAAGGGCTTCGACGCCCAGTCGGGCGGTTACTCCGTCACGATCAACACGAAGCAGCACGAGCAGTACCAGGAGCAGATCAACAACTACCTGCAGGGCAAGCCGGACGACGTGCTCGCGTGGTTCGCCGGCTACCGCATGCGGTTCTTCGCCGACCAGGGTCTCACCGGTGACCTCAGCGACCTGTGGGGCAAGATCGGCGGCAACTACTCCGACGCGCTCAAGCAGGCGTCCACGGGCTCGGACAAGAAGCAGTACTTCGTGCCGTTCATCCAGTACCCGTGGGGCATGTTCTACCGCAAGAGCGTCTGGCAGGAACGCGGCTACACGGTCCCCAAGACCCTCGACGAGCTCGTCGCGGTCTCCACCAAGATGAAGGCCGACGGCCTGATCCCGATCGCGTTCGCCCAGAAGCAGGGCTGGCCGGGCATGGGCACGTTCGACCAGCTGAACTTCCGCATCAACGGCTACCAGTTCCACGTCGACCTGCTCGCGGGCAAGGAGAACTGGCAGGACAAGAAGGTCAAGGACGTGTTCGACACCTGGAAGCGGCTGCTGCCGTTCCACCAGGAGAACGCCCTCGGCCGCGAGTGGCAGGAAGCCGCTCAGGCGTTGCAGCAGAAGAAGGCCGGCATGTACCTGCTCGGCTCGTTCGTGGGCCAGCAGTTCCCGGACGCCGACAAGGACGACCTCGACTTCTTCCCGTTCCCGGAGATCAACCCCGAGCACGGCACCGACACGGTCGAGGCGCCGATCGACGGCTACATGATGGCGAAGAAGCCGGCGAACCCCGAGGGTGCGCTCAAGCTGCTCGAGTACCTGGCGAGCCCCGAACCGCAGCTCGCCTACCTCAAGGCGGACCCGAACTCGATCGCGACCAACACGAAGGCCGACACGTCCGGCTACAGCGCGCTGCAGAAGAAGTCGGCCGAGGTCATCAAGAGCGCCAAGCACATCACGCAGTTCCTCGACCGCGACACCGACCCCGGCTTCGCGAGCGAGGCGGCGACCAACGGGCTCATCGCGTTCATCAAGAACCCCGATGACATCGACTCCGTGCTCAAGGGCATGGCCGACCAGGCGAAGAACATCTTCAAGTGACCGCGTTGCAGGAGAAGCCGAAGGCGGTGGCCCCCAGCGGGCCGCCGCCTCGTCGGCGTGGAAAACGTGCCACCGCCCTCGCCGGCACGGACAAACTGGTGCTCGCGATCATGCTCGGCATCCCCACGATCGTGCACCTGCTGTTCGTGTGGATCCCGACGCTGGGCTCGATCGCGCTGTCGTTCAGCAGGTGGAACGGCATCGGAGGGTTCGAGGACATCGAGTGGATCGGTGTCGAGAACTACGTCGAGATCTTCACCGAGTACCCGCGGTTCTGGCCGGCCGTGCAGCACAACCTGATCTGGCTGGCGTTCCTGCTGATCGTGCCGACGTGCGCGGGCCTGCTGCTGGCCGTGCTGCTCGACCGCGAGCTCAGGTTCAGCCGCATCTACCAGAGCGCGCTGTACATGCCGATGGTGCTGTCGCTCGCGCTGATCGGCTTCATCTGGCAGCTGATCTACACGCCCGACGGCGGTCTGCTGAACTCGGTGCTGGGCCTCGACAAGCCGGTCGACTGGATCGGCGACTCGGACATCAACCTCTACTCGGTGCTCGTAGCGGCCGCGTGGCGGCACACCGGCTACATCATGCTGCTGTACTTGGCGGGCCTGAAAGGCGTCGACCCGTCGCTGAAGGAAGCCGCCGCGCTCGACGGCGCCTCGGCGACCCAGACGTTCTTCCGCGTCACCTTCCCGGTGATGAAACCGGTCAACATCGTCGTGGCCGTCGTGACGGTGATCGAGGCGCTGCGAGCGTTCGACATCGTCTACGTCATCAACAAGGGACGCAACGGGTTGGAGCTGTTGTCGGTGCTGGTGACCGACAACATCATCGGTGAGGCGTCGCGCATCGGCCGCGGCTCGGCGGTCGCGGTGATCCTGCTGACGATCTCGCTCGGCGTCATCATCCCGTACCTGTACCAGACGTTCAGCAAGGAGAACCGGACGTGACGGCCACCTTGGAACGGCCCTCGGTGCCGGCTGTGAACAAGCGGACGGTGACCCCGGCGCGGATCGCGTTGCACGTGTTCCTGATCCTGACGTGCCTGATGACGCTGGCACCCCTGCTGTGGGCGGTCTACGCGTCGTTGCGCACGTACGAAGACACGTCGGTCAACGGCTACTTCTCCATCGCGAAGTCCCTCACCCTGGCGAACTTCGCGAAGGCGTGGGAAATCGGCGACCTGCCGCACTTCTACCTGAACACGTTCCTGATCACCATCCCCGCGCTGGTGCTCACGCTGCTGCTCAGCTCGATGGTGGCGTTCGGCGTGTCCCGGTTCAGCTTCAAGCTCAACCTGGCGCTGCTCATGATCTTCACCGCGGGCAACCTGCTGCCGCAGCAGGTGATCGTGACGCCGCTGTGGAGGCTGTACCGGCTGATCGAGGTGCCGGAGTGGATCTCCGCGAGCGGGTCGTTGATCGACTCGCAGCTCGGTGTGATTCTGATCCACATCGCTTTTCAGTCCGGGTTCTGCACTTTTGTTTTGTCGAACTACATGAAGACTATTCCGTACGAGTTGACTGAGGCTGCTCGGGTGGATGGGGCTTCGGTGTTCCGGCAGTACTGGCAGTTGACTCTGCCGTTGTGCCGGCCGGTGCTGGCTGCGTTGGCCACGCTTGAGTTCACCTGGATTTACAACGACTTCTTGTGGGCGTTGGTTTTGATTCAGGATGGGGACAAGATGCCGGTCACTTCTGCGTTGCAGAACTTGAAGGGGACGTTCTTCACTGACAACAACCTCATTGCTGCTGGGTCGTTGTTGGTGGCGTTGCCCACGTTGGTGGTGTTCTTTGTTTTGCAGCGGCAGTTCGTGGGTGGGTTGACGTTGGGGTCCACCAAGGGTTGAGTGTTGCGGTCTTTGGCGCCCCCTGGCCTTCGGGCTGGGGGGCGCTGTTGTGCGGGCCGCCTTGTGTTGGTGGTTGCGTGGGTCGTATGACGAGCCGGGTCATTTCATCGCCGCTTCGCGACGATTGCGATTGGGGCTTGACTTCGGGGCCCTTGCGAGGCGCTGTGTCGGGCGGAAAAGGTCGGATGCTTCGCACCCGCCCGATCCGAAAAGGCTAGCACCTCGCTCCCAAAGTCAAGCCCCAATCGCTTTGTAACGTGGTCCCGTTTGTTGGTCAGCTTCCGCCATTACCGCTTGCCCGATGACGCATTGCCCTGTCCGGCTCGGCTTCGCCATCGCGGCTGGTGGGGTGCTCGGCTTCGCCATTGCCAGCGTTGCGGTGGGAGATCCGGCTCGGCTACGCCATCGCGTTACCGGCTTCAGGAGATTGGCTGCGCCGGATGCCTCGCGAGATTGGCTCGCAGGATTGGCCGCGCCGGACGCCTGCGGGTTGGGTTCGCGGGTTACCTTCGGAAGGTAGGCCTCGAGGGGCATCTGGACGTGAACCAGAGCGGCATTCATCAGCCCGCCTCCAGGCAGCCTCATCAACACCGCTTCCCCGTAGCGAGACGGCCTTCATCACCACCGCCTCCTCCGTAGCCTGGTGACCCTCATCAACCCGCGCTTCCCCGGAGCCAGGCGGCCTTCATCACCACCGCCTCGCTGTGGTCAGGCGGTGTTGATCAGGTTGCGTCTCGGCCTTCGTTGCGGGTCGAGCCAGGCCGGTGCGTAGAACGTCGGTATCCCGGTCACCAGCCTGACTTCCCACTTGCTCTGGTGGATCAGGGTGTGGTGGTGGCGGCAGAGCAGCACGGCGTTGTCGACGGAGGTGTCCCCGCCGTCGGCCCAGTGGCGGATGTGGTGGGCGTCGCACTGTCTGGGTGGTCTGCCACAGCCCGGGAAGGCACAGCCCCGATCCCTGGTCACCAGGGTCCGGCGGATCGCGGCCGGGAAGGTACGGGTCTTGCGGCCGACGTCCAGCGGCTGGCCTGCCCCGCCCAGGACCATCGGGATGATCCCCGCGTTGCAGGCGAACTGACGCACCTGCTCGGCCGAGACACGATCGCCGTTGTCCAGGGTGGCGTGACCGACCTGGTTGGCGAGGTCCTCGTAGGACATGGTCAGCGTCAGGGTGACCGGTTCGCCGCCGTGTTCGGGCAACTGGTCGGCGCGCAGCATCAGGTCGACCAGTTCGGCCAGGGCGTCGCCTTCGCGTTCCTCGCGGGTGCGCAGGTCCGGGCCTTCCTCGGCG
>NZ_JBHRZI010000047.1:0-2078 GCF_042649515.1 Lentzea rhizosphaerae
GTTTACATGGAGAAGGAAACCGGCTGAGAGCGGCGGTGGAAAAGTCGGCCACGGTAGCGGCGGAATAATCCAGCCGCGGGCGGAGTAAAATCCGGCCACCTATTTCCTTTCTGCAATGATCGCAGGAGGGACAGGGGATCTACACCGTGGAACTTTATTTGAGGGTTCGCCTGGCTGTTTCGGAAGGGATGAAGCAGCGTCAGGCCGCGAAGCATTTCAACATCTCGCGAGAGACCGTGGCCAAGATGTTGGCCTATTCGACACCACCCGGCTATCAGCGTCGATCACCGATCCGGCGTCCGAAGCTGGATGCGTTTGTTTCGACGATCGAGCATTGGCTCGACGAAGATCTGAAGATGCCGCTAAAGCAACGCCATACTGCCAAGCGTGTGTTCGACCGCCTGCGTGATGAGTGCGGTTTCACCGGCGGCTACACGATCATCAAGGACTACATACGCGAGCGGGATCAGCGTCGGCAGGAGGTGTTCGTGCCGTTGTCGCATCCGCCCGGCCATGCGCAGGCCGACTTTGGCGAGGCGACGGTGGTGATCGGCGGCGTCGAGCAAAAGGCGCGTTTCTTCGTGCTGGATCTGCCGCATAGCGACGGCTGCTACGTGCGGGCCTATCCTGCGGCGGTGGCCGAGGCCTGGGTCGACGGCCACATCCATGCATTCGCCTTCTTCGGGGCCGTGCCGCAGTCGATCGTCTATGACAATGACCGTTGCCTGGTGGCCAAGATCCTGCCCGACGGCACACGCAAGCGGGCGGCGTTGTTCAGCGGCTTCCTGTCCCACTACCTGATCCGGGATCGCTATGGCCGTCCGGGAAAGGGCAACGATAAAGGGAATGTCGAGGGACTCGTCGGTTATGCCCGACGTAATTTTATGGTGCCGATCCCGCAGTTTGCGACATGGGATGCGTTCAACGCCTTTCTGGAAGAGCAGTGCCGCAAACGCCAGCGCGACAAGCTGCGCGGTGAGAGTGAGACAATCGGGGAGCGGCTACAGCGTGATCTGGCGGCCATGCGTCCGTTACCGGCGTCTCCCTTCGATGCCTGCGACCAGGCCAGCGCCAGGGTGACAGCCCAGTCGCTGGTGCGCTACAAGACCAACGACTATTCCGTACCGGTCGCCTATGGCCATCAGGACGTCTGGGTCCGGGGCTATGTCAATGAGGTGGTGATCGGCTGCCGCGGCGAGATCATTGCCCGTCATCCGCGATGCTGGGAACGGGAAGACGTCGTCTTCGATCCCGTTCATTATCTGCCGCTGATCGAGCAGAAGATCAATGCGCTGGATCAGGCGGCTCCACTCCAGGGCTGGAACCTGCCGGACGAGTTCGCGACGCTGCGCCGCCTGATGGAAGGCCGCATGGCAAAGCATGGCCGACGGGAATACGTGCAGGTTCTGCGCCTGCTGGAGAGCTTCGACCTTGCGGACCTGCATGCGGCCGTGAAGCAGGCGATACAGCTCGGTGCGATCGGCTTCGATGCGGTCAAGCATCTGATCCTGTGCCGGGTCGAGCGCCGGCCACCGCGGTTGGATCTGTCGATCTATCCCTACCTGCCGCGGGCGACGGTCGAGAAGACCTCAGCGAAAGCGTATATGCGCCTCCTGTCGTCTGATGCGGGAGAGGCGGCATGAGCACCGAAGCACCCGACATCCTGCTCGCCCACTATCTCAAGACCCTGAAGCTGCCGACCTTCCAGCGCGAGCACCAGAAGCTGGCCCGGTTATGCGCCACCGAAGGCGTCGATCATGTCGGATACCTGTTCCGGCTTGCCGAACGGGAGATGATCGAACGGGACCGCCGCAAGGTCGAACGTCGGATCAAGGCGGCTAAATTCCCGATCGTCAAAAGCCTCGACAGCTTCGACTTCACAGCCATCCCCAAGCTGAACAAGATGCAGGTGCTGGAACTGGCCCGCTGTGAATGGATCGAGCGCCGGGAGAACGTCATTGCGCTGGGCCCGAGCGGCACGGGTAAGACGCATGTCGCGCTCGGTCTCGGCCTGGCCGCGTGCCAGAAAGGCCTGTCCGTCGGGTTCACGACAGCGGCCGCCCTGGTCAGCGAGATGA
>NZ_JBHRZI010000047.1:2177-2489 GCF_042649515.1 Lentzea rhizosphaerae
CAAGCTGCTCATCATCGACGAGCTGGGCTTTGTGCCGCTGTCAAAGACCGGCGCGGAATTGCTGTTCGAGCTGATCTCGCAACGCTACGAGCGCGGGGCCACCCTGATCACCAGCAATCTTCCATTTGACGAATGGACGGAAACCCTGGGGTCCGAACGATTGACCGGCGCTCTGCTCGATCGCGTTACCCACCACGTCAACATCCTCGAGATGAACGGCGACAGCTATCGCCTCGCTCAAAGTCGAGCCCGAAAGGCCGGCTAAAACTACTCTCAAAAAATCGCCGCGCCGGCCTGAGACCCCCGCTCGGG
>NZ_JBHRZI010000048.1:0-6607 GCF_042649515.1 Lentzea rhizosphaerae
CCGAACGTGCTTTTCGCGCCAAACAGCAGGGGCTCGCTAGTTCCCCGCCACCAGCAACGTACTCGCGGTGCCGACGCCGTCCAGCCTCCGCAGTGCCGCGGCGAACTGTTCGAACCTCGCCCGCGGGACGGCCGCGCGCACCTCGCCGATCACCTGCCAGAGGTAGCGGTGCTCAGGAGTCTCGCCGATCGGTGACTGCGCCTCGCGGCTCGCCGGCCGCACGTCCGAGGCGAACGCGAGCGCCACCGTCGCGGCGCGCAGGCAGGCGGTCGCGAGCGTGACGCAGTCCTCGACCAGCGTTCGGTCGTCCTCGGCCCGCACCACGCCGCTGACCGCGAACCGGACCACCTGCATCAGCGCGAGGTGGAGGCGGTGGCCCGCCTGGGCCCGTTCGTGCGGCAGGTGCTCGGTGCGAGGACCGGGCGTCACCACGGTCATGCCGACCTGGGGGCGGCGCAGGACGTGGTCGAAGAGCGCGGTCGGTGCCCACAGCAGGGTGCGCCAGGAGTCCTCGCTGATCGAGGTGCCTGCCCTGGCGGCGTTCTCCAGCACGTCGAGGTAGGCGATCAGGAGACCGGACAGGAACACGCCACCGCGGTCGCCGCCGACGCGCTCGACGCCGAAGCGTTCGTCGTGGCAGGTGTGCGGAACCCCGTGGCAGGGCGTCCATTCGATCACGCTGTTGCTCGCGAGCACCACGCGCGCGAGCCGTTGGTGCACGGGTGACGCCGAGAGCACCGTGTCGTCCAACCCCATCTGGACGAGCGTGGACGCTGCGTGCTGCAACGACTCACGCCGCCGCGGCACGAGGTCGGGGTGCAGCAGGCGGAAAGGTTCCACGTCGCCCCCTCCCCTCGGTTGGTTGCGTCAACAATGAACGCCGGGGCGCGTGAAGTCATCCGGATGAACCGCAGCGTTACGTCTCAGTTGGACTGCGCCCAGGTCACCAGCTCGGCGCGCGTCGTGAGGCTTAACACCGTCTTCACGTTGCGCACGTGGGACTCCACGGTGCGGTCGGAGATTCCGAGCTTCGCCGCCACTTGCGCGTTCGTCATTCCCTGCGCCACCAGCTCGACGACCACGCGCTGCCGGTCGCTGAGCACCGGGTCCTGCACGATCTCCTCGTCCAGCGCGGTTTCCAGCGCGTGCCGGACATCCATCGCCCGGCCGGCGTTCAGGGCTCTGGTGAAAGCCGCGCGGGACAGGGCTTCCCGGGCGAGGTCCAGTGCGGCGGCCATCTTCCTGCGCCACCACGGCTCGGTCGGAACGACCCAGGACGTGCGCATCTGCTGGCAGGCGGCCAGAAGGCGCACGCCGATCTCGTGCCGTCCGGACAGCACGGCGACGAGTCCCCTGCCCTCGATCGACTCCAGGACCGCGCGTGGGGAGGAGGCGGACAGCCGGGCGCTGTCGGCGAACCGCGCGCCGGCCGTCGCCACGTCTCCTCGTTCCAGCGCGATGCAGCCCGACGTGTGCACCGAGATCGCCACGACGTCCTGCCGCGCATGGGCTTTCAGGACAGGTGACGCGGCGTCCACCAGGACGGCGGCGGCGTCGGCATCACCCTGGACGAGCAGCCGCCAGCCGAGGTTGTGGCTGGACACGGCCACGCTGACATCGTTGCCGTTGCGGCGGCCGTGCCGGATCGACTCGCGCAGCGCCCACGTGGTGTTCGCGACGTCGCCCGCACCGTCGTACGCGGCCGACAGCGTCCGGTGGAGGCGGCACATGATCTGGTCCTGCCCGCCGGCTTCCGCAGTCTTGATCGCCTCCAGGGCGTGCTCGACCGCCTCCTCGTGCCGTTCCTCGTGCCCTGCCAGCAACGACGCGTACTCCAGCGCGAGGATCCGGTAACGGGCATCGGCGGCCGACTGGTGCAGCACCTGCATCAGCACCGCGCCCGCCTCGGTGAAATAACCGCGGTCGAAGCACACCCTCAGCACCATCGTGGCGAGCATCAGCCTGCGTTCGTCCTGCGGTGCCACCAGATGCCCGAAGGCGTACGCCACGTTGTCGTACTCCTGGTGCAGCGCCTCGACCTGTTCCGGCGAGAGGATCGACGACGAGACACCGGGTTCGCCCTTGCCGCACAACCACTCGATGATCCGTTCGGCGGTCACGGCGTACTCGTTGTGCTCGCGCAGGCGTTCCTCCGCGTAGAGGCGCACCGACTCGAGCATCCGGAAGCGGCCGTCGTTCTCCCGCACCACCAACGACTTCGCCTGCAACGCCGTGAGCAGGCCGATCACCGCACCGCCGTGCACCACCTGGGCGATCTCCAGCCCGAACCCGCCCGGCAGCAGCGCGAGCCGCCGGAACAGCTCTTCCTCCTCCGGCGTCAGCAGGTCGTGACTCCACGCGATGGCCGCGCGCAGGCTCTGGTGCCGCGCCAGTTCGCCCGCGTCGCTGAGCAGGTCCAAGCGGTGATCGAGACGGCTCGCGAGCTCCGTCAGCGGCACGGAGGCGGAGACGTTCGCGGCGAGTTCCACCGCGAGCGGCACGCCGTCGAGCCGCGCGCAGATCGCCGCGATCACGTCCTGGTCACCCGGCACGCCCGCGCGTTCGGTGAACAGCCGGACCGCGTCGCCGTCCATGCCGTGCAGCGGGAAAACAGCCTCACCGACCGCCCGCAGCGCTTCCCTGCTGGTCGCGAGGACCTGGACGTGCGGGCAGCGCGCCAGAAGCGCGTCCACCACGGCACAACACTCCTCGATCAGGTGCTCGCAGTTGTCGACGAGCAGCAGGATCCGCCGGCTGCCCAGTTCCGCGAGCAACGTCGTCCTGAGGGCGACACCCGCGTGCTGGTACACCCCAACGGCTTCGGCGAACGCCTGCACCACCTGGTCCGGACGGCTCAACCTGCCCAGCTCGACCGTGCGCACCTCGACCCGCCGGTGCCGCCTGGCGACCTCCACCGCGAGCCTGGTCTTCCCGATTCCCGCCGACCCCACGAGCGTGAGCAGCCTGTGCTTGCGCAGCAACGAAAGCAGCTCGACCAGCTCGCGTTCCCTGCCCACGAACGCGTCGTCGTGACCCGGCAGCTCGGCGACCACAGTGGACGTACCGGCGTTCCTCCGGCGGTAGGCGCGCTGACGGCACGCGTTGGAGCAGTACCGCGCTCGTGAAGGCAGGGACGCGAAGTCCGTGCCGCAGTTCGCGCAGATCCCCATCCGGGGAGCGTACGGCCGTTTCAGCGTCTCAATTGGAAAGTGTGTGGAGGTCGACCTCGAGGGCGGTCCCCGACAGCAGCTCCGCGAGCTCGATCCGATCACGCGACTTCGCGAGCCAGCCACTCCGAATCCGCTGCACCACCTGCGTCTTCGTGACGTCGGCGGCCTCCGCCTTGATCACGATGTCCTTGCCGTTCTCCAGGTGGACCACGGCACGCCGGAACCTGGGCGCGTGCGGCACGAACTCACCGGTGCCCGGCACCACGGGGTACATCCCGAGCGCGCTGAACACGTACCAGGCGGACATCGTGCCGAGGTCGTCGTTGCCCGTGACACCCGCCGGCCCGTTGACGAACAACGTCTGCGCGGCCCTGACGACCACGGACGTCTTCTCCGGCTTGCCGATGAGCGCGTACATCCACGGCGCGTGAAGGTCCGGTTCGTTGTTCGGGTTGTACCTGAACTGGTTGTAGTAGTCGTACGGCCCGACAACCCACTTCTCGCGCACGGTCCGCACGGGATCGGTCAGCAGGTCCGAGTAGGCGAAGAAGTCGTCGAGCCGAGCCTCGGCTGCAGCCTTGCCACCGAGCGCCGTGATCAGGCCGGGCACGTCGTGCTGTGCGAGCCACTGGTACTGCCACGCAGTTCCCTCGTGGAACCCCTCGGACCCCTGCGGCGTGAACGGCGTGAGCCACGCACCACCAGCGAGCTTGGGCCGCGGAAACCCGGTGAACCCGCGGTCGGTGACGCTGTGGTCCCAAAGCGCCCGGTGGTTGAGCCCGCGCCGCTTGAACCGTTCGGCGTCCTCCTTGTGCCCGAGCTCCTCGGCCATGATCGCGAGCGTCGCGTCGGCCAGCGCGTACTCGAGCGTCGCCGAAGCCCCGTGGTGAGGATCGGTGTCCTGCCCCTTCTTGGGGAAGCGCTTGTCGTACTGGACAAAACCGTTGGCCAGGTAGTTCGGGTTCCCGGACCGCCCCTGGAACCGCGAACTCTGCGGCGGCACCCCGTCGACGTTCTGGACGAGTGCCCTGTAGGCCTGCTCCTCGAAGCCCTTGAGATGCCCGAACCGCCAGAGGTCAACCAGGAACGGCGTGACCGGATCACCGGTCATGCAGTTGGTCTCCTGGTTCGCGTAGGCCCAACGCGGAAGCCACCCGCCCTGCTCGTGAATGGCGAGGATGCTCCGCGCGATGTCCTTGCTGCGCGCCGTGCGAAGCAACGCAAGGAGCTGGTTGTGCGCGCGATAGGTGTCCCACAGCGAGAAGTACTCGTAGTACGTCCAGCCATCGGCCTGGTGAACCTGGTTGTCGAAGCCCCGGTACCGCCCGTCGACGTCGCTGGCTGTGCATGGCTGCAACAACACGTGGTACAGCGCGGTGTAGAAGACCGCGCGCTCGTCCCAGTCTTCAGTCTCGATCTCGATGCAGCAGAGCTCTTTGCGCCACGCGTCTTGGGCGTCGTTGCGGAGTTCGTCGAACGTCTTTCCGCTGGTCTCGGCTTCCAGGTTGGCTTCGGTGCCCCGCTCGTCCACTTGGGACAAAGCGGTGTACGCCGTGACGGGCCCCGGTTCGAAGGTCACCCAGGCGCCCCTCAGGCCCGCACCACCCGCCGACTCCCGTTGCCCCGGCTTGGATCCAGTAGGCCCCCAGGTGCCGAACTCTTTGAACGGACGGTCGAACCTGGTGATGAAGTGGGTGAGGTAGGGACGGCCGCCGCAGAACGCCTGCGTCTCCACGGTTCCGGTGATGGTGCGATCGTCGACGACCCTGACAGAGCTGGCGGAGACGGGCTCTTTGTCGTTGGCCTGGCCGACGTTGACGAGAAGCGTTGCGTTGACACCACTGGGAAACGTGTACCGCTCGACGCCGGCCCTGGTCGTCGCAGTGCACTCGACGGTGATGTCGCGCTCCAGCTTGACCTTGTAGTAGCCGGGCTTGCCGATCTCCCCGTCGTGCGAGTACTTGGCGCCGTAACGCTTGTGGTCGAAACTCGCCGGAAGCTGCGTGACGGGGAGGATTGGCACTAGCCCGCCCTGCTCCCAGCACCCCGCACCAGACAGGAAGAAGTGCCCGAAGCCGCGGATGACCGTGTCGTCGTAGCGGTAGCCGGCGTAGTGGGAGCCGACCGGACTGGAGTGCGCCTTGCCGAAGGGCATGGACGCGCCGGGGAAGGTGTTGCCCTCGTCCTTTGTGCCGATGAACGTGTTGACCGACTCAATGGGATCCAGTGCGTCCACGGTCTCCAGCCTAGTTGGGAATGTGGGGGTGGAGGGGGTGGCCGTGTGGTCCGGTTGGGTGGTTGGTGGGGCTGGGCTGGGTTCGGGTTGGGGTGCGCGGTGGGCCTGTGGTTGGGGTGCGCGGGTCGGCTTGCGTTGGGGCGTGTGCGGGTCGGCTTGGGTGGTTCGGCGCAGGTTCCAGCGGGGTGGTCGCCTGCCGTGTCGCCTTGGGTTGGTGGTCGCTTTGGGTCGTATGACGAGCCGGGTCATTTCATCGCCGCTTCGCGACGATTGCGATTGGGGCTTGACTTCGGGGCCCTTGCGAGGCGCTGTGTCGGGCGGAAAAGGTCGGATGCTCCGCACCCGCCCGATCCGAAAAGGCTAGCACCTCGCTCCCAAAGTCAAGCCCCAATCGCAAGCGTGCGTGGTTGCGTTTGTTGTTCGGCTCCCGTCATTACCGCTTGCCCGATGACGCATTGCCCTGTCCGGCTCGGCTTCGCCATTGCGGTTGGCCGGGGTGCTCGGCTTCGCCATTGCCCGCGTTGCGGTGGGGATTCGGCTCGGCTCCGCCATCGCCGCTTGCTTCGGCTTCGGCTTCGGCTTCGCGAGATTGACCGCACTGGACGTGACCTCTCAGGATTGCCCATGCGGATTACCTCTAGGGATTAGCCACGCGGGATTCGCATCGCCGGATTGGCATCGCCGGATTGGCATCGCGAAACTGTCTCCACGCGGCGGTAGTACCACACAGCACGGGCAACGGCCGCCCATGGCGCCGCTGGTTCGTCGGCGGTGGCGAGGCTGCCTCGCCGTGGTCCGGCATCGGTGGCGAGGGCGCCTGACCGTGGCCAGAGTCGCCTTCATCAGCACCGCCTCCCCCGTAGCCAGGCAGCCTCCATCGCCACCGCGTGGCCGTGGTCAGGCGGTGTTGATCAGGTTGCGTCTGGGACTTCGCTGTGGGTCGAGCCCAATGCCGCTAAGTTAAGCGACCCTGCCGAATATGTGCAGCTCGGGCGGCATATCGTGGCGAGTTCCCGTGTGGGTAGCTCGCTTGATTACCTTGTCTCCTGACCGGACTCGTTTAACCACGCGGGGATAGGAGCGGTGCCGGCGTCCGCTACTGCGACGATGCCGGATCTCCTCAATCGTCTCGACTATCGCCTTCTTCAGTCGGCGAGGGGGAAAAACCCGCCTGGTTGGTGACCTGGCGGCGCACGGCGTT
>NZ_JBHRZI010000049.1:0-24427 GCF_042649515.1 Lentzea rhizosphaerae
GAAGTCCCGCAGCAAGCCCGCGTACCGCTTCGGCGGCGGGACGGCGAACTCGTCCCGCTTACCGGTGCGCAGACCCATTTCCACCAGGGCCTGCACGGTGAGAACGGCGGACTGGACGCCGTCGACCACGGGCACGCCGATCGCGCTCGCGATCGGCGCCGCCCAGTCCGTCATGCCCGCGCAGCCGAGGACCACCGCGTCCGCGCCGTCCTCCTCGACGGCGCGGGCGCAGGCGGCCGTGACGCGGTCGAGCGCGTCCGGATCGCGGTCGAGGTCCAGCACCGGGATGGCGCAGGCGTGCACGCCCCGGCACAGCCCGCGCATCCCGTAGCGTTCGGCGAGCTCCCACGCGCGGCCGCGGGTGCGGGACAACGTCGTCACCACGGTGAAGCCCCGCCCCAGGTAGGCAGCGGTGCGCATGGCGGCTTCGGCGATCCCCACGACGGGTCCGGCCGCGAGCTCCCGTGCCGCGTCGAGGCCGGGGTCGCCGAAGCACGCGACGACGTAACCGTCCACACCGGACCGTTCCCCGGCGGCGACCTCGGCCAGCAGACCGGGCACGCTGAGCGCCTCGTCGTAGTGGCTCTCGATCGACTCCGGGCCCATCGCCGGGCTCACCGCGTGCACGGTGGTGCCGGGCGCGGCCACGGCCTTGGCGGACCGCTCCACCAGCGCGGTCATGTCCGCACTGGTGTTGGGGTTCACGACCTTGACGATCATCGCTTGGAGGCCAGGGTGTACACGGCCAGGCCCACGATCATTCCGATGAACCAGGTGTACTGCGCGGCGGGCGCCAGCACGGGCACCAGCACCGGTGCCACCGCGACGACCGCACCGGCGACGGTCGCGGCGATCGCCTTCGGGTTGTAGCCCTTGCGGTAGTGGTAACGGCCGTCCGGGGACATCGTGAACAGGTCGTCCACCACCACCTTCTGCTTGCGCACCAGGTAGTAGTCCGCGATCAGCACGCCGAACAGCGGACCGATGAACGCGCCGAGCACCTCCAGCGTGTAGTGGATGACCTCCGGGCTGTTGTAGAGGTTCCACGGCGTGATGAGCACCGACCCGACGGCGGCGATCATGCCGCCCGCGCGCCAGCTGATCTTCTGCGGGCTGACGTTGGAGAAGTCGAACGCGGGCGAGATGAAGTTCGCCACGATGTTGATGCCGATGGTGGCCACGCTGAACGTCAAGGCGCCCAGCACGATCGCGAACGTGCTGTCGACGCGCGCGACCGTCTCGACCGGGTCCGTGATGAGCTCGCCGAACACCGGCAGCGTCAGCGACGTGGTCACGACCACGAGCACCGAGAACACCAGGAAGTTCACCGGCAGGCCGAGCACGTTGCCCCGCTTGACCGCGGCGAACGAGCGGCCGTAGCGGGAGAAGTCGCCGAAGTTCAGCATCGGGCCGGAGAAGTACGACACGACGAGGGCGATCGCGCCGAGCATGACGGGGATCGACGCCAGTCCGGTGTGGCGGACCTCGCCGAGGCTCAGGTCGATCGCGCCCCAGCCCGCCCGGTAGATCAGGTAGCCGGTGAGCACGAACATCACCACGTACACGGCGGGCCCGCAGAAGTCGATGAACCGGCGGATCGTCTCCATGCCGGTCCAGAACACCGCCGCCTGCACGAACCACAGCAGCGTGAAGGACGCCCAGCCGAGCAGCGGAAGCCCGAGGAACCCGTACTGCTGCACGTCCGCGTACGGCATCAGCGCCGGGAAGAGCTTGAGCAGCACCACGTTCAGCGCGGCCGACGCCAGGTAGGTCTGGATGCCGTACCAGGCCACGGCGATGAGCCCGCGGATGATCGCCGGCACGTTCGCCCCCAGCACGCCGAACGACGCGCGGCAGATGACCGGGTACGGCACACCCGTCACCTGGCTCGGTTTCGCGACCAGGTTGCAGAAGACGTTCACGATGCCGATGCCGACGAGCAGCGCCAGCAGCACCTGCCAGCTGGACAGGCCGAGCATGAACAGGCTGCCCGCGGTCACGTACCCGCCGACGCTGTGCACGTCCGACATCCAGAACGCGAAGATGTTGTACGAGCCCCAGGTCTGCTTCTTCAGCGGCGCCAGGTCCTCGTTGGTCAGACGCGGGTCGTACTGCGGCGTGGTGCCGATCGCCGGGCGGGAGACTGTATCGGTCATCACCGACTCCTCGTGAACCTCGGATGTGGTGCGAGCAGCCTGGTCCCGGCTTGTTACGCCGTCATGACGCGAACCGTATATCTTTCGCGGGGCAGCTCAGAGGGCTGTGAGGCGCCCTGCGGAGGACCGGAGGACGCGGTGCCGGCCGACCGTCAGTCGCCCTCGACCAGCAACCCCGTGTGACGAGGCAGCGCGGCCAGTGACGCCCGCAGCCGCCCGTGGTGCGCTCGCGCCGCCGCCACCAGCCCGTCCACGTCCCGCGCCAGGAACGCCGCGAGCATCTCCTCGTGGTCGCGGTGCATCTCCGCCTTCGCGCCGTCCGACACGTGCGCCATCGGCTGCACGGGTTCGGTGGTGTTCCAGGCCGACTCCAGCATCGCCAGCAGCCGGTGCATGCCGCACGGCCGGACCAGCGCGAGGTGGAACCGCCTGCTGTCGCGGTGGTAGCCGCGCACGTCGTGGGCCTCGATGGCCTGGCCGAGCGCCTCGTGGGTCGCGGTCGCCTCGACGTCGTCCTGCTCGGTCGCCGAGGCCACCGCGGCGGTCAGGGCCGCCACCTCCAGCACCTCGCGCACCACGTACAACTCGTGCAACTCGCGGGCGGTCAGCCTGGCGACGTGGTAGCCCAGGTTGGGCTGGTGCTCGACGAGGCCCTCGCCGATCAGGGTCTTGAGCGCCTCCCGCACCGGGATGCGGCTCACCCCGAACACCTGCGCGACCTCGTCCAGCGGGATCGGCGTGCCCGGCGGCACCTCGCCGTCGAGCAGGCACCGGCGCAGCTCCTCGAGGATGGACGCCTGGGACCCGCCCGGCTGGTCGCTGACCAGCCGGGCGATCAACGCAGAACGCTTCCGCGGGCCCGCCACGCCCAGCAGCGTAGGCCACCACCCGGCCGGTCGGCCGGTTTCCTCGTGGCCGGAGATCTCCTAGCCTGCGCTCATGCCATCTTGGAAAGCGCTATCCGTGCTTCTGGCACTTCAACTCGCGACCGTGGCCACGCCGGCCCTCGCGCATCCCTCCTCCTGCTCTCGCCCGGACGTGCTGTTCTGCGAGGACTTCCAGTCCGTCCCGCTCGGTGGCGCCACCAGTCTCAACTGGGGCGTCGACACGAGCCACGGCACGCTCACCGTGGAGAGAGCCCCACGCGGCCAACGGGTTCTTCACGTGCACACCGAGCGCAACGGACGTGCGTTCCTGAAGGTCGAGGACTTCGCGCCGCCCGGCAACAGCTTCTACGGCCGGGTGCGGCTCAAGGTCGACGCCTTCCCGCGCCAGCCCGACTGGGCCCACTACACCCTGATCGAGGCCACCGGCCAGGGCGCGGAGATCGTGCGGCCGCTCGGTGGCCAGTACGTGCCCACTGTGGACCGTGCGCTGTGGGGCGTGGGAGCCGACGGCGGGCCGACCGGTGACTGGACGAACTGGCGCGAGTCGGCGCCGTCCCGCGAGGACGTCTGGCAGTGCGTCGAGTGGCGGATGGACGCGACCGACAACCGGGTCGAGCTCTGGTTCGACGGCGTTGCCCAGCCGGACCTGACCGTGTCGACGCGCAGCCACGGCGGCAACCCCGTGGACTTCGTCTTCCCGCGGTTCAACACCGTGAAGTTCGGCTGGCAGCTCTACCAGCAGAATGACGGCGCGTACGACCTCTGGATGGACGACATGACGCTGGCCACCGAACGAATCGGCTGCTGAGTCCTCCCAGAGGATGCGGGCGCCTCGACGAGTGCGGGGCGCCCGCCTGTTGAGACGGTGAATTCCTTCTGCACCAAGGCATCGACGTCGATTCGATGCGATTGTCCGCATCGACATCCGGCCCTAACCTGGCTGTACGCGGCGATTCACCGAGGGAGACCACTGTGCGGAAAACCCTGCTGGCGGTGGCCGTTCTCGCGGTCCTGCCGTTCGTCACCGCCGCCGCTCCGGCGTCCGCGGACCAGCCCGACTGCGTCCCAGCGGCCGGCACCGCGTCCACGAGTGCCGCGAGCGTGAAGGTCTGGCTCGCCGGCGACTCGACGATGGCCGACCCGCGGTCGACCTGTCCTGTCGGTTGGGGCAGCCACTTCGACCCGCTGTTCTCCGACGACGTCACGGTCGTGAACGCCGCGGTAGCAGGTCGAAGCATCCAGACCTGGCTGTACGAGTCCAACGTGAAGAGCACGATGGACTCCGCCGGCGAGTGCGTGGTGAGCCCGAAGACGTTCCACCAGCGCTGGCTGACCATGCTCGACCCCGCCGGCGGGATGAAGGCCGGCGACTACCTGATGATCCAGTTCGGGATCAACGACGGCGACCGCAACTGCCCTCGGCACGTGGGTTCGGCGCGGTACAAGGAGCTCCTCGCCCTGATGGCCAAGGCGGCCAAGGACCGCGGTGTCACGCCGATCTTCCTGACGCCGGTGTCGGCGATCAGGTGCAGCGGCAGCACAGCGGTGGCCACCCGCGGCTTCCTGACCGAGACGTTCGACGCGGCCAGGAGCGCCGGCGTCACCGTCGTCGACCTGCACAAGCTGAGCTACACGCTCTACAACACGCTCAAGCTGTGCCCCAACGACGGTGACTACACCAAGGGCCCTGTCGGCGCCTTCTTCTGCAACGACCACACCCACTTCGAGGCAGCCGGTGCGAAGCAGATCGCCGGTGTGGTCGCGAAGGCCTTGCGCGACCAGCGAATCCCGCTGTCCAGCTACCTCAGGTGACCTTGCGTCCCACTGCGGCGAGGCCGGTGAACCGCTCGGGGTTCTCGTCGACCTCGTCGAGGTTCTCCGGCCGCCACAGCGGCAGGTACACCACACCCGGATCGACCAGCTCGAAGCCGTCGAACAGGGCCCGCACCTCGGTGCGTGAGCGCATGGACATCGGGGTCGCCGTGCGCTGGTACAGGGTCTGGTGCTCGTCCGCGCGCTGTGGTTGTCCTTCGTGCGTGGCGTGCGACATCACGAGGAAGCTGCCCGGCGCCATCGCCTCGCGGTAGCCCGCGACCACTGCGGCGGGGTCGTCGGCGTCGGGCACGAAGTGCAGGACCGCGACCATCATCACGGCCACCGGCTGGCTGAAGTCGAGCAGGCCGGTGACCTCGGGAAGCTGCAGCAGCAGGTCGGGACGGCGCAGGTCGGCCTGCACCACGGCCGTCCGCGGGTCGTCCTTGAGGATCGTGCGGCTGTGGGTGACGGCGACGGGGTCGATGTCGGCGTAGACCACCCGTGCGTCCGGCGCGGCCGCCCTGGCGACCTCGTGCACGTTGCCGGCGGTGGGAATGCCGGAACCGAGGTCGAGGAACTGGCGGATGCCGGCGGCGACGCAGAACCGCACCGCGCGCCGCAGGAACGCCCGGTTGGCCTGCATGATCAGGGGGAGGTCCGGCCACATCGCGATGGCCTGCTCGGCCATCTCGCGGTCGGCGGCGAAGTTGTGCGCCCCGCCGAGGTAGTAGTCGTACACGCGGGCCGCGCTGGGACGGCTGAGGTCGATGTCGCTGGGCACCGCCGACGGTTCCGGCATGCAGGTCCTCGCTTCCCGGGGCTGATCGAACCGACACGGTATCCGACCCGGCGCGTCACGGCCTGAGGTCCCTGACGGTGAGCGCGGTGCCGGGGACCGGATCCTCGCCCGGGAACTGGAGCTGCCACGCGGACGGCGATTCGGCCTCGACCTCGATCCGGTCGCCGGTGCGGCGCGTGCGGAACGTGGAGCCGCCGACCTCGGTCGTGATCTCGGCGCCGTCGTCGAGGTGGTGGATCCGCAACGTGACGCCGTCGGCGTAGTCGTAGTCCGGGCGGTCGTCGACGGCACCGAGCGGGAGGACGGTGTTCGGCCTGACCAGCAACGGCACGGTGAGGAAGTCGCATGTCATCGTTGTCCACCGGCCGCCGGGCACCTCGGCACCGGTGAAGAAGTCGGTCCAGGTGCCCTCGGGCACGTAGAAGGAGACCCGGCCGCTGTCGGAGAACACCGGCGCCACCAGCAGGCTGTCGCCGAGCATGTACTGCCGTTCGAGGTGCGTGCACGCCGGGTCGTCGGGGAACTCCAGCGCCATCGCCCGCATCATCGGCGTTCCGTCGGTGGCGGCCTGTGACGCCGCCTGGTGCAGGTACGGCATCAACCGGGCCTTCAGCTCGGCGAACACCCGCAGCACGTCGACGGCCTCCTCGTCGAACAGCCACGGCACGCGGTACGACCTGCTGCCGTGCAGGCGGCTGTGCGACGACAGCAGGCCGAACGCGATCCACCGCTTGAACAACGCCGGGTCGGGGGTGCCCTCGAAGCCGCCGATGTCGTGGCTCCAGTAGCCGAACCCCGACAGGCCCAGGGACAGCCCGCCGCGCAGGCTCTCGGCCATGGCCTCGTAGGTCGACTCGCAGTCGCCGCCCCAGTGCACCGGGAACTGCTGCGATCCCGCGGTGGCGGCACGAGCGAACACGACGGCCTCGCCGTCGCCACGACGTTTGCGCAGCACCTCGAAGACGGTCTGGTTGTAGAGGTAGGCGTAGTAGTTGTGCATCCGCTCGGGATCGGAGCCGTCGAAGTACACGACGTCGGTGGGGATGCGCTCGCCGAAGTCGGTCTTGAAGCAGTCGACGCCCTGGTCGAGCAGAGCGTCCAGTTTGGACGCGTACCACTCGCGGGCGGCGGGGTTGGTGAAGTCCACCAGCGCCATGCCCGGCTGCCAGAGGTCCCACTGCCACACGTCACCGTTCGGCCGCTTGAGCAGGAAGCCGCCTTCGATGCCTTCGGCGAACAGCGGAGATCGTTGTCCCACATAGGGGTTGATCCAGACCGAGATCCGCAGGTTCCGCGACTTCAGCCGGTCCAGCATGCCCACGGGGTCGGGGAACGTGCGCGGGTCCCACTCGAAGTCGCACCAGTTGTACTCGCGCATCCAGAAGCAGTCGAAGTGGAACACGCTGAGCGGCAGGTCGCGTTCGATCATGCCGTCGATGAAGCCGGACACCGTCTGCTCGTCGTACGACGTCGTGAAGGACGTGGACAACCACAGGCCGAACGACCACATCGGCGGCATCGGCGGCCTGCCGGTCAGGGCCGTGTACTTGCGCAGGATCTCCTTCGGGCTCGGGCCGTAGATCACGAAGTACTCCAGCGACTGCCCCTCGACGCTGAACTGCACGCAGGACACCTTCTCCGAGGCGACCTCGAACGACACGTGGCCCGGATGGTTGACGAACACCCCGTAACCCGCATTCGTCAGGTAGAACGGCACGTTCTTGTACGCCTGCTCGCTGCTCGTGCCGCCGTCCGCGTTCCAGATGTCGACCGTCTGCCCATTGCGCACCAACGGCCCAAAGCGCTCACCGAGCCCGTAGACGACCTCGCCGACGCCGAGAGCGAGCCGGTCGCGGACGTAGTGCCTGCCGTCCAGCGTCATGAAGCCCATGCCCTTGGCCGCGCTGGACGTCAGCACCTCGCCGCCGGCCGCGAACTCGACCTTCCAGTCGCGGCTCACCTTCACCTCCAGCGCGCCGGACGTGAGGGAGTCGCCGGTGAGGCGCACGTGGGGCTCTGTCCTGTCGAGGCCGAACTCCGGTTTCCTGGGGACCTCGCCCTCGAAGTGAGTCAGGCTCACCCCGATCACGTCCGGCATCGGCGAGGAGAACCGGACGGTCGCGACCGGGCCCTGCAGGAGGTCGCCGCGGTGCCGGATCGGGCGGGTCGGCGCGTGGACCACCAGCTCCCCCGCCGCCGGGGCGATGTCGTAGACCTCGACCGGATGCGCCGCCTGCACACCGTCGCGCAGCAGCCAGTAACCGTTGCTGAACTTCATTCGACCGCTTTCGCCGCTCGAATTCGAATCGAATCGCTTCGATTCTCTTTTGTCACGGGAAACACTAGCGATGACGTGCCTGGTGAGGAAGCCTCGAAAATTCCCCCGCATTCCCGTTCCCGAGGGAGATTTCCGGGTTCCGGCGGCCGTTCCCGATCAGCGCACGAACACCGGCGGCTCGTCGGCGGCCAGGTCGTCCGGCAGGTGCAGGCCCTTCTGCCGCGGCACGAGCTCGGACTGCAGCACGATCGCCGCGGCGCCGATCGCCGGTGCGGACGCGGCCGACGGCGACAACCGGACGGAGACGGGGTGGGCGTCGCGGGCGATGAACGCGGCGTCCAGTTCGGCGCGCAGGACCGGGAGGTAGACGGAGCCGGCGATGGCGAAGCTCGGGCCGGTCAGGACGAGCACTTCCAGGTCCAGGACGCCGGCCAGGGAGCGGGCGGCTACGGCTGTGTAGCGGGCGGAGCGTTCCAGGAGGGCCAGGGCTCGGGGGTTGCCGTGGCGGGCTGCTCGGCTGATGGCGGCGAAGTCGGAGGCGATGGGGGCGGCGGCGCGGCGCACTGCTGCGATGGGAGCGGAGCCCGCTCCGGCCGACGCACCAGCGCGCTTCCGACCACCCACCAGCCCGGCCGCCCGCCTCAACGTCCGATCCGCCCGAGCCTGCGCCACCACAGCCCCCGGCCCCGCCAATGCCTCCAGGCATCCCCTCGCCCCGCACCAACATTCCGGACCATCGACGTCCAGGCACATGTGCCCGATCGCGCCGGCGTGCCCACTCGGCCCCCGGTGCGTAGTCCCACCGAGCACCACCCCGGCACCGAGCCCAGTCCCCATGTACAGCGCGGCGAACGTCGCCGACGCCCCGACCCCACCGGACCAGTGCTCGCCGATCGCCGCCGCCGTCGCGTCGTTGTCCAGCACCACCGGCAACCCGGTCGCCCGTTCCAAAGCCTGACCGAACTCCTGAAGCATCGACGGGCGGGCAGACACCAGGCCCAGCCCGAGGATTCGATCGCGTTCGACACCCACGCTGTCGATCAGCGCGTCGACCTCACCGGCCATCAGAGCGACCACCGCGGTCTGGTCGTCGAGGCCGCGGCCCGCGCGTGAGATCCGGGCGACGACGGCGCCGCCGAGGTTGGTCAGGACGTACGTGATGCGTGCGTCGTCGAGGTGGACGCCGACGGCGTAGCGCGCGAAGTGGTTGAGCTGCAACATGACCCGGCGCTTGCCGCCGGTGGACTCGGCGTGGCCGGTCTCGGCCACCAGGCCCTCGTCGATCAGGCCGCGGACCACCGTGGAGATCGTGCCGCCGGTCAGGCCGCTGGCGTTGACCAGGCCCACCCGGCTGATCATGCCCGCCGCGCGGATCAGGTCCAGCACCGCCGCCCTGGTGCTGGCGTGGGTCACGCGCGCCGGTCGGCTCACCGCATTCCTCCGTCGAACGACGAACTTTCCTCATCGACAAGTCGTGACCAGTAAAGCACTCCGGAGCGTTGACTTTCTTTGTTTACCAACTGAAGAATCCTCGCCGCGAACCACCCAGCGGCGGGGAGGATCAACGATGCACAGGCGGCTTTGGGCACTCGGTCTGGCGGTGGTCGTGGCGGCGACCGCGGGCTGTTCAGGATCCGGCGGTGGTGGTCAGGCGAGGGACACGCTCGTCGTCTACACCGGGCAGGCAGGCGACTTCCAGCTCAACTTCAACCCCTACGCCCCCACCCAGATCGAGGGGCCCGGCACGATCTACGAGCCGCTGTTCTTCTACAACATCGCCAAGGACGCGCCGCCGAAGCCCATGCTGGGCACCGAGTTCAAGTGGAACGCGGACGGCACCGAGCTGTCGATCACCCTCAGGGACAACGTGACCTGGTCCGACGGCGAGAAGTTCACCTCCGAGGACGTGAAGTTCACGCTCGACATGGTCAGCAAGACCGCGGCCATCAACAAGACCGGCTTCAAGGGCACGACCACCGCACCGGACGACACCCACGTCGTCATCAAGTTCCCCGAACCGTCCTACATGGACGGACCGCAGGTGCTCGGCCAGCTCTGGATCATGCCCGAACACATCTGGAAGAACTACGCCACGCCGGCGACCGAGGTGAACCAGAACCCCGTCGGCACCGGGCCGTTCCAGCTCGGCGACTTCAAGGCGCAGTCGTTCACGCTCAAGGCCAACCCGAAGTACTGGGGCGGTGAACCCGCGGTCAAGCAGATCAGGTACCTGTCGCTGTCGGGCAACCAGGCCGGGGTCGACGCGCTGAAGGCCGGGTCCATCGACTGGCAGACCGGTCCGATCCCCGACATCAAGGACATCGAGAAGAACTACCCCGGCTACAAGGCCGTCACGCTGCCGCTCAACCAGGTCGCGCTGTTCACCTGCTCCAACGCGCAGCTGGGCTGCCAGGGCGCGCAGACCGATCCGGCCGTGCGCAAGGCGATCTACTACGGCATGAACCGCACGCAGATCAACTCGCTGGCGTTCCAGAACGTCAACAGCGAGATGTCGCCCGGTTTCACGCTCCAGCCGCGGGACACGTCGCTGCTGTCGAGCAAGCTGACCGACCGCATGGCGCCGATGAACCCGGACGTCGCCAAGGCCACCGAGCTGCTCACCTCCGCCGGGTACGCCAAGGGCCCGGACGGCATCTTCGCCAAGGACGGCAAGCCGCTCGCGTTGAGCGTCAAGGTGGTCGCGGGCTGGACCGACTACATCACCGCGCTGGAGACGCTGAGCCAGCAGCTGCTCCAGATCGGCATCAAGATCACGCCGCAGCAGCTGTCGTGGAACGAGTGGGCGGACGCGCGCGGACGCGGGCAGTTCGAGCTGCTGATCGACTCCGTGGAGCAGGGCCCGGCGCCCGATCCGTACTACACCTACAGCTACTTCTTCTCGACCGCGACGACGGCGCCGGTCGGGCAGGCGGCCAACCCGAACTTCGCCCGGTTCAGCAACGCGACCGTGGACAACGCGCTGGCCGAGCTGAAGAAGACCGACCGGGGCAACCCCGCGCGGCAGCCGTTCTACGACGCCATCCAGGTCGAGCTCGAGAAGGCGATGCCGTACATCCCGGTGCTGACCGGCGGAATCCCCAACGAGTACAACGACAAGGCGTTCACCGGCTGGCCGACCAAGGACGACCTCTACGCGTTCCCGGCGGTGTGGAAGCGGCCCGACGCCTCCCAGGTGTACATGAAGCTCAAGCCCGCCGGGAAGTAGCGATGAACTACTACGTGCGCAAGGCCGCCTTCTACCTGGCGGCCTTGTGGGCGGCGGTCACGCTGAACTTCGTCATCCCCAGGATGCTGCCGGGCAACCCCGTCGACATCCTGATGGCGAAGCTCCAGCAACGCGGCGGAAGTGTGGACCCCGCCGCCCGCCAGGCCTACGAGACACTGCTCGGCACTGGTGGCGGCGGCTCGGTCTTCAGCGAGTACGTCGCCTATCTGGGCAACCTGCTGCGCGGCGACCTGGGCGTGTCGGTCAGCGCGTTCCCGGCGAAGGTCTCCGACGTCATAGCGGACTCGCTGCCGTGGACCGTCGTGCTGGTCGGGCTCGCGACGCTGCTGTCGTTCCTGCTCGGCGTCGGGCTCGGCGCGCTCGTCGGCTGGAAGCGCGGCACCTGGCTCGACGCGCTGGTGCCCGCGACCACTGTGCTGTCGGCGGTGCCGTACTTCTGGCTGGCCCTCATCCTGGTCGCGCTGCTGTCGACCGGCCTGGGCTGGTTCCCGCTCAACGGCGGCTACGACGTGGTCCTCGATCCGGGCTGGAGCGGTGAGTTCATCGGATCGGCCATCTACCACGGCATCCTGCCCGCGCTGACGATCGTGATCTCCTCGGTCGGCGGGTGGCTGCTCGGGATGCGCAACATGATGGTCTCGGTGATGTCCGAGGACTACGTGCTGACCGCTCGGGCGAAAGGCCTCGAGGACAGCCGGATCATGATCCGGTACGCGGCCCGCAACGCCGTGCTGCCGTCGGTCGCCGGCTTCGCGATCTCACTCGGGTTCGTGGTGTCCGGGTCGATCGTCACGGAGCTGGTGTTCTCCTACCCCGGCATCGGGTCGAAGCTGCTGCAGGCCGTGCAGAACAACGACTACGCGCTGATGCAGGGGATCTTCCTGGTGATCACGATCGCGGTGCTGGGCGCGAACCTGGTCGTGGACCTGCTGTACGGGCTGATCGACGCCAGGACCAGGGATCGGAGCGTGGTGTCGTGACCAACCTCAGTCCGCTCACCGAGGTCGCTCCCGAAGCCCCGAGATCGCGCAACCGCTGGCGGGGCCTGCTGCCCCGCTGGTCGCCCAAACTAGCCGTCGGGCTCGGCCTGGCCGGTGCGATCGTCCTGTTCGGACTGATCGGGCCGCTCGTCACCGGTGACCCGGCCACGATCAGGGATTTCGGCCTCACACCACCCGGCGGCGAGCACCTCCTCGGCACCACGGTCACCGGCCAGGACATCCTCGCCCAGCTGGCCCACGCCACCCGCGGGTCGCTGCAGATCGGCCTGCTCGTCGGGATCATGGCGACCGTGCTGTCCGGTGTCTTCGGCGTCGTCGGCGCGTACGCGGGCGGGGTCGTGGACGAGATCTTCTCGTTGTTCTCCAACGTGATGCTGGTGATCCCCGGTCTGCCGCTGGTCATCGTCATCGCCGGGTTCGTGCCGCCGGACCAGCGCGGCACGGGGACGATCTCGCTGGTCCTCGCGATCACGGGGTGGGCTGCGGCCGCCCGCGTCCTGCGCGCGCAAACGTTGTCGTTGCGCAACAGGGACTACGTGGCCGCGGCGCGCGTCTCCGGTGAGAAGACCTGGCGGGTGATCTGCGTCGAGATCCTGCCGAACCTCCTGCCGATCCTCGCCTCGCAGTTCGTGTTCGCCGTCGTGCTGGCCATCCTCAGCGAGGCGGGCCTGTCGTTCCTGGGCCTCGGCGCGGCCAACTCGTCGACGCTCGGCACGATGCTCTACTACGCCCAGAACGGCTTCGCGCTGCAACGGGACGCGTGGTGGTGGTTCGTCCCGCCCGGGCTGATCATCGCCCTGTTCGGCGGTGCGCTGGCGTTGATCAACTTCAGCATCGACGAGATCATCAACCCCGACCTGCGCGATCGTGCGCGGCGCGAACGGGACGTGGTGGCGGTCGAGACCGACACCGCGCCCGGCGAGCAGGACGCCGTGCTGACGGTGAAGAACCTCAACGTCGTGTACCAGTCCGACACACCCGTGCACGCGGTCAAGGACGTGTCGCTGACGTTGCGGCGAGGCGAGATCCTCGGCCTGGCAGGGGAATCCGGCTGCGGCAAGACGACCCTCGCGTATGCGATCAACCGCCTGCACCGGCCACCGGCCGAGGTCACGTCGGGCTCGGTCACGTTCCACGACCGCGACGGTGAGGACGTCGACGTCCTCGCGCTGGCACCGGAGGAGCTCAGGGCGTTCCGCTGGGTCAAGCTCTCCATGGTGTTCCAGGGCGCCATGAACGCGCTGAACCCCGTCACCCCGATCCGCGCGCAGCTCCAGGACGTCCTGCGCACCCACCGTCCCGGCATGCCGGCCTCCGACCGCGAGAAGCGGTGTGCGGAGGTGCTCCGGCTCGTCGGGGTCGACCCGGCCAGGCTCGGTTCGTTCCCGCACGAGCTGTCCGGCGGGATGCGGCAACGCGTCATGATCGCCATGGCGCTGCTGCTCGACCCGCAGGTCATGATCATGGACGAACCCACCACCGCGCTGGACGTGCTGGTGCAGCGCGAGATCCTCAACGAGATCCGGCGGCTGCGCGACGAGCTGAGCTTCGCGGTCGTGTTCATCACCCACGACCTGCCGTTGCTGCTGGAGCTGAGCGACCGCATCGCGGTGATGCGCGACGGCGAGGTCGTCGAGTACGCGGACGCCGAGGAGATGTACCTGCGGCCGCGGCACCCGTACACGCGGGAGCTGCTGGCGTCGTTCCCCGGCCTGAACGACGACCGAGGAGCACTGATCCGATGACCACGCTGGAAGTCCGCGACCTCAGCAAGACCTTCCACAAGCTCCGCGCGGTCGACGACGTCTCGTTCACGCTCACCCCCGGCCGCACGGTGGCGCTGGTCGGCGAGTCCGGGTCCGGCAAGTCGACGGTCGCCAGGATGATCGCCCGCCTGGTCCGCCCCACCTCCGGCGAGATCCTGCTGACCGGGTCCGACGGCGAACCGGTGCCGCGCAAGGCCTATCGCGACCACGTGCAGATGATCTTCCAGGACCCGTTCGCCTCGCTCAACCCGTTCCACACCGTCGAGCACCACCTCGTCCGGCCGCTGCGGCTGCACGGACGTTCTGGCACCGAGGTACCGCACCTGCTGGAACGGGTCAGCCTCCCGCCGGACTTCGCGCACCGGCGGCCGCACGAGCTGTCCGGCGGGCAACGGCAGCGAGTCGCCATCGCCCGCGCGCTCGCGCCGGGCGCCAAGGTGATCATCGCCGACGAGCCGGTGTCCATGCTGGACGTCTCGATCCGCCTGGGAGTGCTCAAGCTGATCGCCCGCCTGCAACGCGAGGAGAACCTCGCCGTCCTCTACATCACGCACGACCTCGCCACCGCACGGCACTTCTCCGACGAGGTGCTCGTGATGCACCGGGGCCGGATCGTCGAGCGCGGGCCGAGCGACGAGGTGCTCACCCGTCCAGAAGCCCCCTACACGCAACAACTCGCCGCAGCCGCACCCGATCCGGACGCCCGGTTCCGCCAGGGAGGACAGCCTTGATCCGCCAACACCTGCACGACGGCTGGCAGCTGACCGCGACCACGAACGAGGTGCCGGACAACATCAGGGGCAGGACAGTGCCCGCGACCGTGCCCGGCAGCACCCACCTCGACCTGCTCGCGTCCGGGCTGATCACCGACCCGTTCCTCGACCGGGCCGAGACCGAGCTGACCTGGATGCACCGCACGGACTGGCGCTACAGCACCACTTTCCTCGCCGCCGCGGTCGCGCAGGGCCAGCGCGTGGACCTCGTGTTCGACGGCCTCGACACCATGGCCACCGTGGAGCTCAACGGACATGTGCTCGGCCACACCGCGAACATGCACCGGACCTACCGGTTCGACGTCCGCGAGTCCCTGTTCGACGGCGGCAACGACCTCGCGGTGTCGTTCTCGTCCGCGCTGGCGCACGCCGAAAAGGTCGAGGCCGGTCTCGGACCCCGCGCCCACGTGAACGCCCACCCGTTCAACATGATCCGCAAGATGGCGTGCAGCTTCGGCTGGGACTGGGGCCCGGACCTGCAGACCGCCGGCATCTGGCGGCCGGTGCGGCTGGAGCGCTGGCACACCGCGCGGCTCGCTCGGGTGCGGCCGGTCGTGACCGTCTCCCCGGACGGGACAGGGCACGTCGAACTGCACACCGACCTGGAGTGGGCCGCACACGAGGACCTGACGCTGCACATCGCCGTCGGCTCGCGCGAGCACACCGTCGCCGTCCCCGCCGGGCAGGAGACCGTGGTGGCCCGCGTCGACGTCCCGGACGTCGACCTGTGGTGGCCCACGGGGTACGGCGACCAACCGCTCTACGACCTGGACGTCGCGCTGCACGGGCGATCGTCCGTTGTGGACGTCGTGCGCCGGCGGATCGGGTTCCGCACGATCGTCGTGGACACGACACCGGACGAGATCGGCACACCGTTCACAGTGGTGGTGAACTCCAAACCGGTCTTCGTCAAGGGCGCCAACTGGATTCCCGACGACCACTTCCTGACCAGGATCACTCCCGAACGGCTGGCGCGACGCGTGGACCAGGCCTTGGGCGCGCACGTCAACCTGCTGCGCGTGTGGGGTGGCGGGATCTACGAGTCCGACGACTTCTACGACATCTGCGACGCGCGCGGTGTCCTGGTGTGGCAGGACTTCCCGCTCGCTTGTGCCGCGTACCCCGAGGAAGAACCGGTGCGCGGTGAGCTGGAGGCCGAGGCCCGCGAGAACGTCTCGCGCCTGATGTCGCACGCCTCGCTCGCGCTGTGGAACGGCGGCAACGAGAACCTGTGGGGCTTCGCCGACTGGGGCTGGCCCTGGCAGCTGGAGGGCAAGACCTGGGGCCTCGGTTACTACGACGAGCTGCTGCCGGGGATCGTCGCCGAGCTCGACCCGACCCGGTTCTACTGCCCCAGCAGCCCGTACAGCCCGGTCGAGGGCCTGCACCCGAACGACGAGAACCACGGCACCCGGCACGAGTGGCAGGTCTGGAACGAGGTCGACTACACGCACTACCGCGACCACGTGCCCCGGTTCTGCGCGGAGTTCGGCTTCCAGGGCCCGCCGACCTGGTCGACGCTGACCCGGTGGATCCACGACCAGCCGCTGACGCCGACGTCACCGAGCTTCCTGACGCACCAGAAGGCCGAGGACGGCAACGGGAAGCTCGACCGCGGCCTCGCGGCACACCTGCCCGTTCCGCGGGAGTTCCCGGACTGGCACTGGGCCACGCAGCTCAACCAGGCACGTGCGGTGAGCTTCGGCATCGAGCACTTCCGCTCGTGGTGGCCGCGCACGGCGGGCGCGGTCGTCTGGCAGCTCAACGACTGCTGGCCGGTCACGTCGTGGGCGGCGATCGACAGCGAGGAACGCCTGAAGCCGTTGTGGTACGGGCTGCGGCACGCGTTCGCGCCGCGGCTGCTGACCTTCCAGCCGCGCGACGAACGGCTCGTCCTCGTCGCCGTGAACGACCACGACGAGCCGTGGGACGCGCACATCACCCTGGACCGGCAGAGCTTCCGGGGCGTTACCCTGCACCTGACCAGACTGCGCCGGAAGGTGCCGCCCCGGTCGGTCGTCGAGCTCTACCTGGACGAACCGCTGCGGCAGCCGGTGAACGCGGATGCGGAGGTGATGGTGGCGACCACCGCCGAGGCCCGCGCGATCCTGCCGTTACTGCCCGACTCGCAGCTCGCCTACCACCCGAGGCCTCTCGACGCGCGGGCAGAAGCCGTGCGCGGTGGGTACGAGGTGGAGGTGCGCGCCAACTCGTTCGCCCAGGACGTCGCGATCCTGGCCGACCGGGTCGCGCCCGACGCCGTCGTGGACGACATGCTCGTGCCGATGCTCGCCGGAGAGGTCCGCGTCTTCGGCATCCGCACCGGCGCCACCGTCGATCCCGCTGCCTTCACCGACCCGCTGGTTCTGCGCTGTGCCAACGATCTCGGCGCGGTCGGGTCGTGATCGGCGCGGTCGGGCTCGTGCTGGCCAGGCCCGCGCGGCTGCTGGGTGTCGAGCCGTTCTTCATGGAGTTCATCGCGGGGATCGAGGAACGGCTCGCCGAACGCGACCTCTCGGTGCTGCTGCACGTGGTGGCGGACCACGAGGCCGAGATCGCCGCCTACCGCCGCTGGGCGGCGCGCGGCCTGGTCGACGCGACAGTGGTGGTCAACCCGGTGGTGGACGATCCGCGGCCGGCCGTGTTGCGGGAACTGGGACTTCCCGCCGTCGTCGTCGGGGACGGCGGCGGGTTGCCCGATGTCCGCACCGACCACAGCGGCCCGGTGCTGGAAGCCCTCGGCCACCTGCTGGACCTGGGCCACCGGCGGATCGCGAGGGTCACCGGGCCGTCCGCCCTGCAACACACGCAGGCGCGCACGGCCGCGTTGCTCTCGCGCTGCCCGGAAGCCGTGATCGTCGAGGGCGACTACTCCGAGGAGGCGGGCGCCAAGCTGACCACCGCGCTGCTGAACCTCGCGGAACCGCCCACCGCGATCCTCTACGACAACGACGTGATGGCCGTGGCGGGTCTGGTCGCGGCGACGTCGTCCGGTGTGGCGGTGCCGTCGCAGCTCAGCCTCGTGGCGTGGGACGACTCGACGTTGTGCCGTTTGGCTTCCCCTGCGCTGACGACGATGAGCGTGGACGTGCACCAGTTCGGCGTGCTGGTGGCGGAGTCGGTGCTGGAGTGCGCCGACGGTGTTCCGGTGGTGCCGCGGTGGTCTCCTGCTGCGCGCTGTGTGCCGCGCGGTACTACGGCACCGGCGCCGTAACGCTCACGGGGGCGGGCTGATCCCGCCGCGCACCACGTCCCACGCGGCACAGTTCCTCACTGCGATCCGGTTTCCACCAGCCTCGCGCTGATCGGTTCGAGCTCCGCGACCAACTCGTCGAGCTCAGCCGGAGTGAGTGCCTCGTACGGCGCGGCCGCGAGCTCGTCGGTGAGGGTTTCGATGCGCTCTTGGAGTTCGCGACCGGCGTCGGTGAACCGGCCGTCCGCGTCGACGATCCCGCGCTTCCGCAGGCCCTCCACCACTTCGGCGAGCCGCTTCTTCGGCAGGTGGTGGATGCGCCCGAACGACTCGGGCGGGTGGATGCCCATGGCGATGGCGGAGAGCACGTGGGCCTCGGTGCCGCCGACCCGTGCGCCGACGAGAGCGGCGATGTGCCCGTCGCCGCGGTGTTCGCGCAGCATGGTCGCGGAGTGCCACAACCGGGCGACCGGGTCGCTCGGCACCTCGACGGTGCGCATCCCCGCGTACATCACCCTTCCTTCCGTGGGCGCGCTCGTCGCGGCTTTCGTGGTCAGGTCGGCGGCGCGCACCAGGCCAGGAGTGTCCGCGAGGTCGCCGAGGATGCGGCGCAACGAGGCCGCGCTGCCCCGTTCCCGGGCGGCGACGGACGCCTCGGGCGGGATCGTCTCCCACGCGCTCGGGATGTGCCGCGCGGCCTCACCGTCGGCGAAGTTGTAGAAGGCCGCGTGCACGACCTCCGCCCGCACCCGTCCCAGCGGTGCGGCTCGGCTCGCGAAGTACCCGTCCCAGTAGGTGCGGTGGCCGAGCGCGGCCAGTTCCTCGTTGCACTCGTCGGCGAAGAACGTGACCAGGCAGATCGGTTCCAGGAGCTCGTGCAGGCGACGGGCGGTGCGGGACATGGCCTTCATCGTGCCAGCGATCACCGCGGCTTGCGGGCGAGCAACGTGAACGTGTTCGGCAGCCTTCCCCGCCACGCCGCCGCGTCCAGGTCGCCCCACCGGTAGAACGGCTCCGCGTGCTCGGCGACGTGCCGCAGTTCCAGCCCGGCGCCGAGCACCGCGGTGATGATCCCGGCCAGCGTCGTCTGGTACTCCACCGCGCCGCCTGCGGGAAAGGTGTCGTTGACGTGCGACCGCTCGAAGTATCCGCGATCCGGCCGGATGCGGGGCTCGTCCTCGTCCCACGTCCACAGCGGCACCAAGGGGTGTGCCTCGAGCACGAAGAGGTGCCCGCCCGGCCGCAGCAGCCGTGCGACGTCCTCGGCCCAGGAACCGAGGTCCGGCAACCAGATCAACGCGCCCTTGCCGGTGTAGACGAGGTCGGCGCATCCGTCCCGCAGCGGCGCTCCGGGCAGCTCCGCGATCACGTACCGGCAGTTGACGCCCAGTTCGTCCGCTCTGCGTTGCGCTGCCGTGACCGTGACGGAGCTGAAGTCGACGCCGACCACGGACCGGGCGCCCTCCGCCACGAGTGCCAGGTCGTCCAGGCCGTGGCCGCTCTGCAGGTGCACCACGGCAGGCGCGTCAGCCAGCAACGGCCGCAGCACCTCCAGTTCGACCGCGGTCAGGGACGAGGAGTACCTGGCCTGGTCGAGAAGTTCATGGTGCTCCTGGACGTACTTGCCCGACGCCGCTTCCCACGCGCTCCGGTTCCCCATGGTTCCACTGTGCACGAACCGATCAGGCCGGCGCCACGGCTCGTCCGGTCTGCGGGGAGATCATGCCCGCGCACAGGCCGCGGCTCGCCAGCACCTGTGCGATGCGGGGAATCGCGGCGAGCGTGTTGGCCGGGCCGTCGTGCATGAGGATCACCTGGCCGTTGGTGAGTCTTCCGTTCGCCTGCACGATCGCGTCGACGCTCGCGTTGTTCCAGTCCTGCGAGTCGACGTCCCAGAGGATCTGCCGCAGGCCGTACTGGGTCGCGACGGACTGCACCGTCGCGTTCGTCCCGCCGTACGGGGGACGGAACAGCTTCGGCGTGCCACCACCGGCGGCGGCGATCGCCCGCTGGGTGCGGGAGATCTCCGAGTCGACCTGCGCCCTGGCCATCTGGTCCAGGTGCGGGTGGGTGTAGCTGTGGTTGCCGACCCACATGCCGGCGCTCACCTGCGCGCGGACCAGCGCGGGATTGGCGGCGGCCGCCTGGCCCACGTTGAACATGGTGGCGCGCAGGCCGTTCTGCCGCAGCGCGTTGAGCAGGCTCTGCGTCTTGGTCGTGGGGCCGTCGTCGAACGTGAGCCCGACGTACCCGTTGCAGGCGGCGGCACTCGCCTGGCCCGAGCCGACGACGCTCGCCGCGGCCAGCACGACGGCGGCGAGGAATCTGGTGTGCACGAGTGAGATCTCCTTCAATGCCTGTGCGCATTCACGGAAAGGCGGCGGAGAACTGGCGGTTTCGGTCAGCCACAAGCACTTTAGCGCGCACGGCAAGGAGGGCGTGCGTTCGATCGAATTCGAAGCGACGTTCGACTGTTCGACTGCCGTCCACATCGGACCGGCCGAAACGGGAGGCCCGATGCTCGTTCACGAATTTCGAACCGGTCGAACGCGTCAGCTGAGCAGCTCCACGACGTGCAGCACGTGGTCGCGCGCCCACGTCCGGTGCGATCCACCGTGCAGCGTCACCAGGAGTTCCTCCCCCGACGTCACCGCGACCACCTGGCCGACCGGCCCGATCGTGCCGTACAGCCGGATCAGGTCGCCCGGCGTCAGCTCGTCGGCGCGCTTGGTCGCGATGTTGCGCGCCGACGAAGCCGGCCGCACGAGCACGGTGAACAGCCACCACGAAATGCCGCACACCGCGGGTGTCGTGATCACCAGGACACCCGCGACGACCGGCCTGCTGGTGATCACCGCGGCCGCGCCGACCAACGACCACAGCAGGCCTGTGAACGCGGCGATGTGCGCCGAGCTCACCGGGTGGTGGCCGATCTGGAGCCATCCCGTCGTGCGCACCCAGCCCTCCTTGGTCAGCCCGCGCGGCGGCCTGCCGTCGTCGAGACCGGGCACCAGGCCGGCGGAGGTGGGCTTGCTGAACAGGTCGATGCTGCTGTCAGTCGGCACGTCGCCACCTCAGCTGGTTCTTGCCGTTGCGGGCACAGACCATCTCCTCGCCGCTCGGAGACTTCTTCCGCGCGCCTTCCTCGAAGCACCGCCGGCCCAGCAGGATGCCGGTCAGCGTCGTCTCGGACGTCGTCGTCGTGGTCTCCGGCTCCTCCGGCTCAGGCGATTCGGACGTTTCCGGCGCAGGCGGGGTGGTCGTCGTCGTCGTGGTCGGGGCCGGAGACGACGAGGTCGAGGACGGCGTGCTGGAGGCCGTCTCCGCACCCGGAGCGCAGCCGACCGACCACAGACCGCGGTGTTGCTGACGCGCCGCGGACTCGACGGGCGCGAGCTCGTCGCGGGCCGACAGGTCCGCCGGCACCACGCCGTCGCCCACCACGGTCTGCGCGTAGTCCGCACCGTCCGGCAGCCGCACGTCGACCGCGATCCGATCGTCACCGGACCCGGCGTCCTTCCGGACGGTGAGTCGCACGTTCTTGCCCAGCAACAGGTTCTGGGCGGCGGCGAGGGACTCCGACAGCCAGCACTGTCCCGCGGGGCGCACCCCGGCGACACGAGCGTGGAAGGAGAGTCCCGTGGCGGGCTCCACGCCTTCGAACCGATCCACATCGGACACGCTGCGGACCGTCACCTCGAAGGAGTCACCCCGGTGCAGGGCCTTCCGGGGCTCGGCGTCGGGCGCCGGGACGTCGGCGCTCATGAACCCGGCCGCGCCCGTCGTGGCGAGCGCGGTCAGAACCCCGAGGCCCATGATCGTGAGCCTGGCGGGCTGGCTGGTCTGCCACCAGAAACGGCGGACGGCCCCCGGCCGCGTCGTGGTGGACTCTGATGTGCTCGGCAAGGGCGGTTCCCGATCCGTGAGAGTCGTACGGTCTGGTATACGGGAGGTCCGCCGGAAATGTTCAATCGATCAACCGCCTATGTTTCACAGAACGCCGTGTTATTGCTTCCGCACACGTCCGGAGACACCGGAGAGCACCACCCGTGACCGGATGGTGCTCTCGTCCCCTGAAACAGGAAAGTCAGTATCCGTTGAGCGAGACGGCCAGATCGGCGATCGGCAGCGGGAACTGGCCGACGACGGTCGCCGCGCCGCTCAGCAGGTTCACGGTGTACAACGACGCCGAGCCGCTCGGCGCGACCAGGGTCGCGAACCCCGCCGCGGAGACCGCTTTCCCACCGCTCAGCGTGCTGAAGATGTCGAAGCCCGCGTTGGCACCGGCGTCCACGCCGAGCTTGCCGGTGGCGGACAGCAGGCCGTTGTTCGCCGGTGACTGGACGAGCACCTCGTCGGTGGCCGTGCCGATGTCGAACAACGTGGTCGCGGTGTCCGCGTTCAGGTCGTTGTTCGTGTACGCGACCGCCGTGACGCCCCTGGTCGGTCCGAGGGCGGGCGGGGTGGACAGGAAGGCGTCCTCGGTCGTGGTGTTGTCGCCGAGGTTGTGCCGGAGGTTCTGGCCGGTGTCGCCGACCACCCGGAGCCGGTCGGCCGCCGGGTTGAAGTCCACCCCGAAGTTCGTGCCGTACAACGGGACGGTCAGCTGCGAGACCTTGGTGATGACCGGGTCGGGCTGCGACGGCGGGTTGGGGAGCTTGACGGAGTAGATGCCGCCCTTGTTGCCCACCAGGTACATCAGCCCGTCCTGAACCCGGAAGTCCAGCCCGATCGCCGACGTGTCACCGGAGAAACCCTGGATCTGTCTGACCCAGTCCAGCACCTGCGGCTTGTCCGTCGTGAACGTCACCATCAACGTGCCGTCCGCCGAAATTCCGAACGCCCTCAGGCCAGAAGGCTGAGCGACACTGCTCCCGCTGCTCGCCACGACGGCCGCGGCCATCGACACCACCACGGCCGCCGCAGCGACTCCCCGCTTGATCCGCGCCTTCATCAGCCCACTCCCCTGTGCGAAGAACCTTGCGGCACAAGCTATTCGACAGGTCTGGACATCTACTGGACGCGCGCGGAAGATCAACTCCCGGTCAGCGAGATGGCCAGGTCGGTGATCGCCAGCGGGAACTGCCCGATGCTGGTCGCCGTGCCGCTCAACAGGTTCACGCTGTACAACGACGACGAGCCGTTCGGTGCGACGAGAGTGGCGAACCCGGCCACCGACACGGCCTTGCCACCGCTCAACGTGCTGTAGATGTCGAAGCCCGCGTTGGCACCGGCGTCCACCGTGAGGCTGCCGGTCGGCGCCAGAATTCCGTTGTTGGCGGGCGACTGGATGAGCACCTGGTCGCTCGTGGTGCCGATGTCGAACAACGTGGTCGCCGTGCCGGGGTCGAGGTCGTTGTTCGTGTACGCCGCCGCGGTGACGCCCTTGGTCGCCCCCGTCGTGGGCGGTGTGGAAAGAGCGGTGTCCGCGACGGTGGTGTGCGTGTTGAGGTCGTGGCGCAGGTTCTGGCCGTTGTCACCGACCACCCGGAGCCGGTCGGCCGCCGGGTTGAAGTCCACCCCGAAGTTCGTGCCGTGCAGCGAGACCGTCAGCTGCGAGACCTTCGTGACGACCGGGTCCGGCTGCGACGGCAGGTTGGGCAGCCGAACGGAGTAGATGCCACCCTTGTTGCCCACCAGGTACATCAACCCGTCCTGCACCCGGAAGTCCAGCCCGATCGCCGCCGTGTCACCCGAGAAACCCTGGATCTGTCTGACCCAGTCCAGCACCTGCGGCTTGTCCGTCGTGAACGTCGCCATCAACTTGCCGTCCGCCGAGATCCCGAACGCGCGCAGACCCGCAGCCGGAGCGGCGTGGCCCCCGGTGGTCCCCGCCAGGGTGGCGGCCACCACCGACGTGACCACCGCGGCCGCGGCGACAACCCGCTTGGTTCGAACGTTCATCAGCCCTCACTCCCTGTGGAATCACCTTGCGCCACAAGCTATTGGGCTGGACTGGACGTCGATTGGACGTCGGTTGGACGTGCCGCGCCGGCCTCTTGCGCACATCCGCTGACAGGCACCACATTGGAGGCCACACGAACTCGGGGGGCGCCATGAAGGTCAGGGTGGCAGCGGTGGGCCTGGCGGCGGTCGTCGCGGGGATCTCGCTCACCACGGGCACCGCGACCGGCGCGACGGAGACGACGTGCTCGACGCCGGTCCTGACGTCCGCGCCGGTGCACCTCACGGATCCCGGCCGGTGGAGCTACACCTACCACGTCTCCTGGTGCGTGGAGGGCGGACGGATCACCGACATCACCCAGCACATCGCCCACGAGGAGGACGGCAGCACGTGCGTCTGGGTGGCGAACCAGGAGGAGTCGAAGACACCTGTTCCGGACGGCAGCGGGGCCTGGGACTCGTTCAACATGGTCGAACTGTCCTGCAAGGACGGCACCGGCAAGCCGGGCAGCGTCAACCCGTGGGGTGTCATCACCGTTCGGCCGGACGGCACCAGCACCGTGCTGCGCAAGGGAATCGCAACGTGACCCAGAAGCAAGCAGGTAGCC
>NZ_JBHRZI010000049.1:24489-35812 GCF_042649515.1 Lentzea rhizosphaerae
CCACGATCACCGTCGCGAGGTGCTCATGGCGCGAAAAGCACGTTCGGGCCATCTAGCGGCCCCAACGTGCTTTTCGCGCCAAACGAGCCCTGGGAGCGAACGTGGCTTTTGGGCCATCTAGCGGCCCGAACGTGCTTTTCGCGCCAAAACGGGCGGCTGGGTTACGGACTGGGCTGACCAGGTGCTTCACGCTGCGCCCGTCGCAGCACCGCGAGAGTGGCCGCCTCCGCCTGGCGGTGGCCGGTCTCCCGGTGCACGGCGAGCGCCTGGAACGCGTGATCGGTGCCGTCCCGGGGATTGCCCGACGCGAGCAGGATGCCGGCGAGCGCGGTCAGGGCCTGGCCCTCCAGCGCGCGGTAGCCCGCGTTCCGCGCCAGCGCGAGAGCCTGCCGGGCGAGTGCGGGGTCGGCGGTGACGGTGGCGAGGCCGATGAGGATGTCGATCTCGGGATACCTGTCCCCCGTGTTGCGGACGAGGTCGAGTGCCTGGCGGTAGTGCCGGATCGCGTCCGTGCGGTGGCCGAGGCGGTGGTCGACGGCCGCCAGGGCGGCGAGCGCTTCCACCTCGGTCCGGGGATCACCGGCCTCCTGTGCCAGGAAGAGCCCCGTACGGGCGTGCTCCAACGCCTCTGCCGCGCGGCCGAGGTCGCCGCACGTCGCGGCCAGCCTGCCGCGGGTCTGGGCCTCACCGCCGCGGTTGCCGCTCTCCTGGTGCAGAGCGAGCGCGCGGGTGAGCAGCTCGGCCGCCTCGACGGGCAGTCCGCGGGCGCGTTGCGTGTGGCCGAGGTTGCCGAGGTTGATCGCTTCGCCGTACCGCGACCCGATCTGCCGGTACCGGCCCAGCGCCAGGGTGTAGTGCTCGGCCGCCTGCTCCAGCCTGCCCATCTCCCAGTGGACGAGGCCGAGGTTCCCGAGCGCGACGGCCTCACCCGCCGGTTGGCCGATGCTCCTGCTCAGCGCGAGGCACCTCGCGAAGCGCGCGGCCGCTGCGGCGAGCCGCCCCGACTGCCAGTAGACGCACCCGAGGTTGCCCAGCACGGCGGCCCCGGCCGCCGCCCACTCCGCTTGCCGCGCAAGCAGTCGTGCGTGCGTGTAGTGCCGGACGGCGTCCTGGTACCTGCCCTGCCGGAAGTACAGGTCGGCCAGGCTCAGCCTGGCGGCGGCCTGCGGGCGGGGCTCGCCGGACTCCTCGGCCGCGGCCAGCGCCGCCTGCGCGGTGGCCTGCCAGTCGACGCGCCGGCTGGACATCCAGAAGTAGCCCCGGAGCGCGTCGGCGAGCAACCACGCCGTGGTCCGCGGCCCGGCTCTCGCCGCGCTCCTGATCGCCGCGACGAGGTTGGCGCGTTCGGAGTCGAGCCAGTTCGCGGCCTCCGCCGGACCGGTGACGCCGGCCGGTGGCCGTACCAGCAGCGGCGGTAGCGGCAGCCTCAGCATGTGCGGGTAGAGCAACCGGGCCGCGGCGTCCACAGCGCGCAGGTACCAGTCGTACAACCGCTGGAGTGCGGCTGCGCGGTCCTCCTCCTTCTCGTGGCGCGCCGCCTGCTCGGCCGCGTAGAGACGGAGCAGGTCGTGAAAGCTGTAGCGGCCGGGGACGTGGAACTCGACGAGGTGCGCGGCGGCGAGCCGGTCCAGCAACCGCGCCGCCTCCTCCGGTTCCGCCCCGGCGAGCACCGCGACGGCCTCCGTCCCGGTGTCGCTGCCCGGCAGGAGGCTCAGCAGGCGGAACAACCGTTGCGCCTGCTCGGGCAACGCGGCGTAGGAGAGGTCGAAGGCCGTGCGCACCGCCGTGTGCTCGTCGCCCGGCACCGCGAGGGCCGTCAACAGGTTGCCCTGCCTCAGCTCGGCCACGTGGTCGTCGATCCCGCGGCCGGGGTGGTCGGCGAGGTTGGCGGCCGCGATCCGCAACGCGAGGGGCAGGTGGGCGCACAGCTCGGCGAAGTCGGCCGCCGCCACCGGTTCCGCCCGGATCCGCTCAGGTCCGAGCACACTTCCCAGCAGCTCCAGCGCGTCCGCGGGGCTCAGCACGTCGAGCGTGACCTGACGGGCGCCGTGCGAGGCGACCAGACCGGTCATCCGGTCGCGGCAGGTCACCACGACCAGGCACGCGGAGCCCGCCGGCAGCAGCGGGCGGACCTGGTCCGGGTCGGCGGCGTTGTCGAGCAGCACCAGCACCTTCCGGTCGGTCGTCAGCGTCCGGAACATGGCCGATGCCGCGTCCACGTCGACGGGCACGCGCTCGGCGGGGACCTCCAGCGCGGTGAGGAACTGGGTGAGCACCTCCAGTGGCGCCGCCGCCCCTCCCCTGGAGTGCCCGCGCAGGTTCGCGTAGAGCTGTCCGTCCGGGAAGCGGTCCGCGACGCGGTGCGCCCAGTGCACGGCCAGCGCGGTCTTGCCGACGCCCGCGGTGCCGGAGATCGCGGCGATCGTCACGGCGTCGACGGAACGCCCGCTCACCGGAACCAGAGCGTCCAATGTGGACACCTGAGCGGTCCGTCCGGTGAACCCGGGAGGGTGCGCCGGCAGCTGACGAGGCACGCGCGGCACGGCCCTGGCCCGCGTGGCGGCGTTCCCGGTGCCACCGAAGTCGGTGTCGTGCAGCAAGGTCGCGTGCGCCGCGCGCAGTTCCGGGCCCGGGTCGATGCCGAGCTCCTCCACGAGCCGGGCACGCGCCTCGTGGTAGACCTGGAAGGCTGCGGCACGACGACCGACGGCGTGGTAGGCGCGGATCAGGCGGGCCTGCGCGGGTTCGTCCAGCGGCTGGTCGGCTGCCGCCTCGGCGATGTCGGCGAGCACGTCCGCCGCGGACCCGATCGCGATCATCGCGTCGCCGTGGCGGGCAAGAGCTTCCCGGTGCACCGCCACGAGCGACACGACCTTCGGATGCGTGGCGAGCACGGGAAGATCCGCGAACGGCCGGCCGTGCCACAACTTCAGCGCCGTGCCCAGCCCGGCGGCGGCACGGTCCCAGTCGCCGTCGCGGTAGGCGTCGTTCGCCTCCGCGACGAGGCGGCGGAACGCCACCAGATCGACGTCCACCGCGTCCGGGTTCACCGCGTAGCCGCCGTTCGCGAACGGCAGGACCCCGCTGCCCGACCGTGCCGAACGGCCGGGCTCCAGCAGCCGGCGCAGGTGTTTGACGTGCGTCTGCAGGACGTTCACCGCACTCGGCGGTGGCCGGTCGCCCCACAGCGCGTCCACCAGCGACCCGGTGGCCACCGGTTCCCCTTCGGCGAGCACGAGAAGTCCCAGCACGGCCCGTCGTCCTGGCGGACCGAGCTCGATCTCCGTCCCGCCGTTCCACGCCCGCGTCGAACCCAGCACCTGGATCCGCACAGAGCTCATCGCAGACCTACCAGCCCCAGCGCGAGGCCGGCTGCTGGGCGTTCCGCGGTGCGAGATCGAGGAAGTGGAACGCGGGCAACGGCCCGGTGCAGGTCGCCACGACACCACCGAGCCCAGCGATCGCGGCGCGCACGCCCTCGGCCTGATCCAGTCGCACCAGGTACGCCCGGAGCTCCTCGGTGTGCTCCGGCGCTTCGAGCAGGGCGACCGACCGAGCCATCTCCGACACCGGTGCGAGCATCGAGTCGGCCTGCCCCCTGCGCCACGCCACGATTTCCCTGGCGATCTGTTCACCTCGCGCGATGGTGGACGTGAGGTCCGCGCCTCGTGCGGTGAACGTCGCCTTGTCGTGCACGGCACGAAGCGCGGTGTCCTCGTCGAACAGGAGGCGCACGTGCATCTCCGCCAGGCCGTCCAACCGGTCGAGGTGCTGGCGCAGCAGCGGCACTCTGAGCCCGAGCACGGCGGAACGGGCCGCGGCCTCGTCCACCGCGACCGTGCCGATCCGCAGCGGTAGCACCGGTCCGCCCGACAGCAACGCGCACAGCTCCGCGAGGTGGGCCGTGGCCTCCTGCTCGGTCAGCTCGCGGTTCTCCGGCCGGTCGCTCACCACGACCGCCAGCTCGTCCAGGCCGAGCAACCGGAACCGCGAGCGTTCCGGCAGACGGTGGCTCGCCCGCACGACCCCGTGCAAGAACAGGCTCACGGCTGGGGTTCCTCCACGGCGGCGGGTGCCGGCGTGACAGCGGGGGCCGGCGTGACGACGGCAGGTGCGACCACGGCCGGGACCGCCGCCTGGGTCAGCAGGCCGTAGGTGCCGGCGATCCCCTGCCCGGCGGGCGGTTGCACCACGATTCCCCTGCGGGCGACCTCGAGTCGTTGCATCGCCTCCAGATAACGGATGTAGGTGTCGACGCTGGCGATCACGACCTTGATGTCGATGCTCAGGATCTCGATGCCGATCAACGACACCTTCACCGACGCGTCGATCACGAGTCCCTTGTCCAGCAGGACGTTCAGCACGTCGGCCAGGCCGCCGGAGCTCGGAACGGCAGGAGCGGTCACGATGATGTCCTCTCTTCGTGCGACAGACTCGCGATGTCGAGCGGCAGCCGGACACCGGACGTGTCGGGATCTCCGAGTGCTTCGCGCAACGCCGCGAACTGGCGTTGCAGCGAGATCAGCGCCTGACCGAGGTTCTCCACCTCCTCCGCGGTGAGGGTGCCCACGTCCACCCGGCGCAGCGCCTGACGCTCGAGCAGTTCGCACACGATCTCCAGCACCGCCACGACGATCCGGCCCAGTCCGCGTCCCGCGTCCTGCGCGCTCATCGGATCTCGCCGCCGATGCCGATCAACAACAACCTCAGGTCGAGCCGGATCAGTTCCACGCCCGCCAGCGCGATCACCACGTCACCCCGCACGACCGCGCCCCGGTGCACCACCCGGTCGAGCAGGTCGACCAGGCTCGCCGTGCCGTGCTCAGGCATCGGCGAGCTCCATCTTCGTGAACGAGTACGGCGGCCACGGCCCGGTGATCTCCACCGCGAGCCCCAGCTCGGCAGCCAGCCGGTCGACCTCGGCGGGGAACTCCGTCCCGGCGTCGACCAGGTAAGCGGTTTCCAGGAGCGCATCGCGGGTGACGTCGCGGGACACGCTCTCGTCCGCCCGTTCACCCAACTTCTCGTGCAGAGCCGCGGCGGCACGGCGAACCGCGTCGGCGTCAACGAGCCGCTGACGGCGTTGAGTCAGGTACGCCGTGCCGGACAGCCCGTCCAGCTGCACCGCTTCTCGATGCGCGGCACGCACTTTCACTCCCCACTCCTGCCGCCCCTGCACGCGGTCCAGCCAGGCCGACACCTCCTCGTGGCGGGCGTCGAGCAACCGCACGGCAGCGTCGGGACCGTCGAGGACGGTGCCGAACCGCAGCGGCAGCACCGGTTCGTGGCGGAACACCGAGCGCACGACGGCGTCGTGGTAGCGGGCCAGCACGGCGAGCGGGCTGTCCTCGGACGGCTCGTCCAGGTCGAGCCCGGTGAACCGGTCCAGTTCGACCTCGGCCACGACGAGCGCGAGCCCGCGGTGGCCGACCATCCACGGCCCGGCGAGGTCGAGAGGCCGGTCCCTGGTGATCGCGTAGGCGTACAGACCGCAGCTCATCGGCGTTCCTCCACCACCCGCTCCAGCTCCGCGACGCGGTCGCGCAGCGCTGCGTTCTGCTGGGCGAGCTCGTTCGCCTCAGCGGTCCGCTCCACCGCTTTCGGCGTGAAGAAAGGATCGTTCGTCCACCAATCCATTCCCATCTCACGCGCTGTCTGCGCGGAAGCCACGAACAACCGCACCCGCAACGTGAGCAGCTCTATGTCCACCACGCAGACGGCGATGTCCCCGACTATCACCACACCTTTGTCCAGGACGCGTTCCAACGTGTCGGCGAGCGAACCGGATCTGTTGTCCACGAAGAACCATCCCGTCACATGTCGGTCGTCCCACGGGTGTAGCGCCTGAGCCGCTCGCAGCCGCACAACTCGCCGGCGGCGTCGACGTCGACTCGATAGGTGGCGATGATGCTGGTGGTAGCCGGAATTCGTTCCAGCTCGACGACGTCGACCAGCACCGACCAGCCGCCGTCCGGCACAGCGCGAATGCCCGAAACGGCTTCCGGTGTCCTGCCGATCAGAGCACTGAACTGTTCGGTCGCGGCTCGAATTGCCAATACCGCGGTGAGTTTTTCAGGTTTTCCGGATGGCGAACCGTCATTCGAATCGTCAGCCACTCTCCCGATCTTAGGCATGCAGGAGAGTGGCGTGCCGAATTGCCCGCCGGGAAAGAATTAACACGTTCACTTTCAACTGCGCAAACGGCCGAACACTGGTCCGCCCGTTTCAGTCGGTTGCGCAATTCAGTGGCGCAATCGCGCCGTCGGTTCGACTACTCGACCGAGCACTGCGCCCCGTTGAGGGAGAAGGAGGAGGGCGTCGACGGCGGACCCCACGCGTTGGCGTTGAACCCGATCTGCACCGAAGCGCCGGGCGCGACCTGCGGGTTGTAGTCGGCGTTCACGGCGTTGACGGTCGCTCCGGACTGCCGGGACGAGGCGTTCCACATCTCCCTGACGGACTCGCCGTTCGCGAGGTTCCAGCGCAGCGTCCAGCCGTTGGTCGTCGTGGTCCCGGTGTTGCGCCAGGTCACGGTCGCCTGGAAGCCGCCCTGCCACTGCCCGGCGATCCGGTACGCGACCGCGCACGGCCGCGCGGGAGGTTTCGGCGTGGTGGTGGTCGTGGGCGCCGGAGGAGGGGGCGGCGGCGGTGTGGCGGAAGTGGTGGTGGTCGTGGTCGGCGTGGAAGACGGCTTGGCCGTGCCGGAACCGTCGCACGGCGGGCCCCACAGCCCTCGTTTCGCGGCCGCGGCCTCGGACTGGGCGGCGATCAGCGGGCCGCCGTCGACGCCTTCCGGCCGCATCGCGCCCTGCTGGACGGCGAGCACCGCGTAGTCGGTGCCGTCCTCGAGCTCCATGTTGATCTCGCCCGGCGTCAGGCCGGTGAAGCGCACGGAGGCGGCGAGCAGCGTCTTCCTGGCGAACGCCAGGGCGGCATCCGCCCAGCACGGCGCGGGCGGGGCGAGCAGGGCCACCCGGACCTTGGAGCCGTCCGCCAGCTCGACCGTGCGGCCGTCGATCACGTCGCGGACGACGGTGAGCACGTTCTGGGGCGGCACCACCTCGTTGATGAGCGTGGGCGGTTTCAGGTACGACGGTGTGGACGGTGGCGGCGCGGCCGGCTCAGCCGTGCACGCTCCGGTGAGCAGTACCAACATCACCAGCAAATGGCTGCGCGCCACCGTCACTCCCGACTATCTCACCGAAGAAGCTGTCCAGCGTTGGTTCGCACCAGAGGTCGCGTGGTACAAACCGATCCTTGCGCCGTCCTCACGCGACTCGCCGACGACGTCGAGCAGCGCTCCCGTCGCGGCGTTGACGAAGGTCCAGCTGTCGTCGCCGGTGGAGGACAGGATCCACCTGGCAGCCGGACTGTCGCTGGAGATCAGCGTCGCGTTACCGTCCACAGCGGCGATTCGCTGGCCAGTGGCGGAGTTCACCACGGCGAACTGGACGTCGTTGCCGTAACCGCCCGTCTTGCGCTCCAGACGCCACACCTGGTCCTGCGCGGCGGTGTTCGTCGTCCGCTGCACCAGCGAGGTGCCCGACGGCGCGAGCGACTTGCCGCTCTGCGCACCCGTGAGGCGGTACTTGCCGTTCAGCGCGACCGAACGGTCCAGACCGCTCACGCCCGTCACGTCGAACGTCACGACCGACCTCGCGGGCACGGTGAGGGTCGCCTTGCGGTCCTTCACCTTCACCGCGCCGCCCTTCACGAGCGCGCCGAACATGTCGGTCACGATCGGACGGACCGAGGCGTTCGGCCGCACCGACCCGAACGCGGACAGGTCCAGGGTCACCGACTGCGGCTGCTCGGACTGGTTCAGGTGCACCACGGACTTCAGCTCGGTGTTGCGCACCGCCGCCACGTCGGACTTGGTGTTGACCTTGATCATCCGGTCGCCCGGCTTGATGTAGTGCGTGAAGTTCCGCAGCGTGTGGAACTTGCTGTTGACCCGTGCGGGGCAGGTCGCGAGCGTGTCCTGCGGGCCGCAGTTGAACGGGATCTGGACGACGCCCCAGTTCATGCCGTTCGGCGTCTCGCCGCCGGGCTTCATGTTGTCGTAGTCCTCGATCGCCTGCCACAGCAGCCAGGCGCGGGGTTCGAGCTCGCGCAGGTCGTCGATCACCCGTGCGGCGATGCCCAGCCCGGAGTCCATGGCGGTGAAGTTCTGGGAGTTGCCCCAGGAACCGTCGACCTCGCTCATCCACATCGGCTTGTCCGCGGCCTTCGCGATGTCACGCGCGGACGTGCGGCGGTCCTGGCCGTAGGTGTGGACGTTGAGCTGGCCGACCTGCGAGCGCACCGCGGCCGGGTAACCCGCCCAGTCGTCGGCGAAGATGCCGGGGTTGGTCTCGTCCGGTGCGGACACGGTGGCTTTCAACCGCTTGGCGCGCAAAGCGTCGGCCACGGCGGGCACGACTTTCGCCTGCAGCGCCGGGCTCATGTGCGCGCCCTCCTGGCGGCCGCCCGTCGGGTTGCCGTCCGGGCCGAGCTTCGTGCTCCAGTACGTGGTGTTGGGCTCGTTGAACGGGTCGAGCGTCGAGAACTTGATGCCGTGGGCGCGCTCGAGCTCCGCGGTCGCCTGCGTCAGGTACGCGGCGAAGTCCTTGATGCGGTCCTCGCGCAGCTGGTCGGCCGACGGGTCGAAGCCGCCGGAGACGTACCCGCTGACGGTCTGGAACCACGGCGGCGAGTTGCTGAACGCCTCCCACTTCGTGACCTGGGACTTGATCTTGTCGACCCACCAGCGCTGGTGCGGGTCCGCCGACGCGTCGAAGAACCGCGGATCACCCGGCTTCCACCAGTCGGTGTCCTCGCGGGTGGTCCCGGAAGGCGCTTTCCACCAACCGGGCACGGCCGCACCGGCGCGCAGGTACGACGGCACGTCCGGGGCGTTGCCGCCACCGATGTTGTAGCGGGCGATGTTGAGGTTGAGTCCGTCCTCGCCGAACAGCAGCTCGGCAAGCTGGTTGCGAATCTCGTCCGGGTATCCCCCGGTGGCGTTCGCGAACCAGATGAGGCTCGTCCCCCACCCCTGGAAGGACTCCTGTTGGTAGGTCGGATCCGGCCGCACGGTCACGGACTCCACAGCGGCCGCGGCGGGAACCCCGCTGGCGACCACTGTGGACAACGTGAGCGCCGAAGCGGCGAGAAGTGCAGGGAATCTGGTCATCGGTTCTCCGTCGAACAGTCGATGTGCGCGCTAACATCTACCGAGGACGGCATGGTGCGTCAAGGGCTTGCCGAGCGGTGGCGCGACCGCTCGGCAAGCCCTTTCCCAGGAACGCTCACCCCCGAGGAGAGGCGGGCTCTGCTCGCTCACACCCCGAGGAGGGTCACTTGAGCGAGCAGGTGGCGAAGCGTTCCAGGCCTTCCGGCTTCGCGGCGACGCGGCCGATCGCGGTCTCGATCCGGTTCAGCGCTGCGACGCGCTTGTCCTTCAACGGGCCGAGAATCGCGTTCTGCACGAAGTTCGGGCCACCCTGACCCGCCGACGTCCGCAGCCGCTCGTTCGCCTCGGCCTGCTGCTTGCCGAGGTTGGCGAGTTCGCGATCCACTTCGGCCTTCGCCTGAGCCGGGACGTTCTGCACGACGGGCAGCGGACACTCGATCGTCTTCCCCGACGCCGACGCGTTGTTGCCGGATCCGTTGTTGCCGTTCGCGTTGCCGTTGCCGTTCGCGTTGCCGTTGTTGCCGGACGCCTGCTTCGACGTCGCCGGCGCCGCCGCCACCGCAGGCGCCGAGCCGAGTCCGCAGGGCGCGAATCGTTCAAGACCCTCCGGCTTCTCCGCCGCGCGGCCGATCGCTGTTTCGATCCGGTTCAGCGCCGCGACACGCTTGTCCTTCAAAGGACCGAGAATCGCGTTCTGCACGAAGTTCGGGCCACCCTGACCCGCCGACGTCCGCAGGCGGTTGTTCGCCTCGGCTATCTGCTTGTCCAGGTTCGCCAGTTCACGCTGGACCTCGGCCTGCGCCTGGGCAGGAGCCGCCGGGACGACGGGCTTCGGGCAGGCGATCGACTGACCAGCGGCGTTGTTGCCCTCTCCCGCGGCGAACGCGGCGATCGCGGTGCCGGCGGTCAGCGTCGCGGCGACGGCGATTCCGGCGACGAGCACCCGCTTGCGCCGTTCTGGTTTTGCATGCGCTCTCGACATGTTCGAACCCTCACGAATCAGTGGATGAAATCTGCCGGCACAGCGGGATACGGACCGGGACGGTCAAGGGTTCAACTACTTGTGAGCGCTCACAGCAAATGGCATGCTGGCGTCCCGTCGTTCCGCAGCCCGCACCTGCGCAGAATTCGGGGTCCGCCATGCCATCGGGGCACAGAGTCGTGCACGACCAACTCCTCTTGAGAGTTCAGGGGGTGAACCTCAAGGTCGCCGCCGTGCACCGCGGCGGCGCCACCGAGCCGATCGTCTTCCTCCACGGCTTCGGCACGAGCAAGGAGGACTACACCGACATCACGCAACGGCACGAGTTCACGGAACGCGCTTTCCTGGCGTTCGACCTGCCCGGATGCGGCGCCACGGAGTGCGCCGACCTCAGGGCGATCGACGTGCCGTTCCTCGTGGACACCACCCGCGCCGTGCTCGACCGCGCGGGCATCGGGCGCTACCACGTCGTCGGTCACTCGCTCGGCGGTCTCACGGCACTGCTGCTCGCCCACCGCGAGCCGGGCCGCGTGCTCAGCTTCGTCAACATCAAGGGCACGCTCGCTCCCGAGGACTGCGCGCCGACCAGGCAGCTGCTGTCCCAGCAGGAGCCCGGCGACCTCTTCCACCGGTTCGTCGAGGGAATCCGCCACTCCCAGGGCTACTCGAGCGGCCTGTACAGCGCGAACCTGCCGTACAAGCTCCGCCCGGGAGCCGTGCCCGGCATCCTCCGGTCCGTGGTCGAGCTCGCCGACCACGGGGAGCTGCTGACCAAGTTCCTCGCGCTCCCCATCCCGAAGATGTACCTCTACGGCGAGGAATGCGCGTCACTGTCCTATTTGCCGCTGCTCGACGCGAACGGGGTGGAGCTCGCCGAGATCCCGCACAGCGGGCACCTCCCGATGTACTCCAACCCCGTCGCGACGTGGAAGCGGATCGCCGGGTTCTACGCCGGCGACCTCAGTCAGCGAATTCCGGCCGCCAGACGGTGGTAGGCGGCGTTCCAGCGCAACCGGTCACCGAACTGGGCCGGGGTGGTCGACGAGTCGATCAGCACCAGTTCGGTGGCCGCCATGGTGGCGAAGTCGTGCAGCGTCTCGGATCCGACGGCGTGGGTCATGACCGTGTGGTGTGGTCCGCCGGCGGTGAGCCAGCACTCCGCCGAG
>NZ_JBHRZI010000050.1:0-9074 GCF_042649515.1 Lentzea rhizosphaerae
GAACTTCAGGTCGATCCCCGCGGCCTTGGCCTCGTCCTGGATCGACTTGGTGTTGGCGGTGCGCCAGCCGCTCTCGGCACCCACCTGGGCGAAGCCCATCGTGATCGTGTCGCCACCCGACGACCCGTTACCGGTACCGGTACCACCAGAACCAGAACCGCACGCGGTCAGAGCGCACAGCGCGATCACGCTGGCGGCTGTCGTGATCTTCTTCAGCACAGGAATTCCTCCGAGGTGACTACGGTGTCGCGGAGCCCGGCCACGTGCCCGCGGCTGTCAGGTGGCAAGAGTGAACGCTCACATCCGGCGCGTCAAGCATTCGGCCATAACGAGTTGCAACCGTTGACCTGATTCCATTGCGGTCGTATGTTAGCGCTCACTTTTCCTGCGAAGACACTTACGAACGCCGGGAGCTCTACTCCATGTCCCCCAGGCACGTTCTGCTGTCCGCCGCACTCGCGGCCTCCCTGCTGGCCGCCGTCCCCGGATCGGGCGCGGCGGTCGACACCGACTACACGCTCAAGGTCGACGCCACGAAGAAGGGCGCGTCGATCGACGACACCATGTACGGCGTCTTCTTCGAGGACATCAACCGGGCCGCTGACGGTGGCCTGTACGCCGAGCTCGTCCAGAACCGCTCGTTCGAGTACGACAAGGCCGACAACGCGAGCTACACACCGCTGACCGGATGGGCACCGCACAGCGGCACCGTAGACGTGATCGACGACAGCGGCCGGATGAACGAGCGCAACCGCCGTTACCTCGAGCTCGGCCTGCCCGCTGGCGTCATCAACTCGGGCTACAACTCCGGAATCGCCGTCCAGGAGGGACAGCGCTACGACTTCTCCGTCTGGGCGCGCACAGACCAGGCCGCGACGCCGCTGACCGCCACGATCACCGACCCGGCGGGCAACGCGCTGGGCGACCCGGTGAAGGTGCAGGTCAAAGGCGACGGCTGGACCCGCTACAGCGGCACGGTCCGCGCGAAGAAGTCCACGACGACCGGCCGGCTGCTGGTCACCGGTGACGGCGGCGGCACCCTGCGCCTGGACATGATCTCGCTGATGCCGCAGGACACCTTCAAAGGCCACGGCCTGCGCCGCGACCTGGCCGAGAAGATCGCCGCGCTCAAGCCCGGCTTCGTCCGGTTCCCCGGCGGCTGCCTGGTCAACACCGGCAGCCACTACGGCTACGACGCGCCGAACTACGAGCGCCGCCGTTCGTACCAGTGGAAGGACACGATCGGCCCAGTCGAGCAGCGTGCCACGAACTGGAACTTCTGGGGTTACAACCAGTCCTACGGCCTCGGCTACTACGAGTACTTCCAGTTCTCCGAGGACGTCGGCGCCATGCCGCTGCCCGTCGTGCCCGCGCTCGTCACCGGCTGCGGCCAGAACCGCGCCACCGACGACCCCGCGCTGCTGCAACGGCACATCCAGGACACGCTCGACCTCATCGAGTTCGCCAACGGTCCCGCCGACTCGGCGTGGGGCCGCAAGCGCGCCGAGATGGGGCACCCCAAGCCGTTCAAGCTCACGCACCTCGCGGTCGGCAACGAGGAGAACCTGCCCGACGAGTTCTTCGCCCGCTTCACCGAGTTCCGCAAGGCCATCAACGCCAAGTACCCGGACATCACCGTCGTCAGCAACTCCGGCCCCGACGACACCGGCGGCACGTTCGACCGCCTGTGGCAGCTCAACAAGCAGGCCGGCGTGAAGATGGTCGACGAGCATTACTACAACAGCCCGAGCTGGTTCCTGGAGAACAACAACCGCTACGACTCCTACGACCGCAACGGTCCGAAGGTGTTCCTCGGCGAGTACGCCTCTCAGGACAACAAGTTCTTCAACGCGCTGAGCGAAGCCGCGTTCATGACCGGCCTCGAACGCAACGCCGACGTCGTGAAGCTCGCCTCCTACGCGCCGTTGCTGTCCAACGAGGACTACGTGCAGTGGAAGCCGGACATGATCTGGTTCAACAACCACGCGTCGTGGGGATCGGCCAGCTACGAGACGCAGAAGCTGTTCATGAACAACGTCGGTGACGAGGTCGTGCCCAGCACGGCGTCGGCCACGCCGTCCACCCAGGCCCCGATCACCGGTGCGATCGGCCTCTCGACGTGGGCGACCGCCGCGAGCTACGACGACGTGCGCGTCACCAGCACGTCCGGCCAGCAGCTGTTCAACGACGACTTCTCCGGCACCGACGCGCAGTGGACGAAGACCGGCAAGGGCACCTGGAACGTCGTGAACGGCGCGTACGTCCAGTCCGACGCCGCCGCCGAGAACACGCTCGTGACCGCCGGCGACAAGAACTGGCACGACTACACCCTGAACCTCAAGGCCACCAAGCAGTCCGGCCGCGAGGGCTTCCTCGTCGCGTTCGGCGTGCAGGACACCGGCAACTACTACTGGTGGAACCTCGGGGGCTGGAACAACACCCAGTCCGCGGTGGAGAAGGCCGTCGGTGGTGGCAAGAGCACGCTGATGAGCAACAACACCAGCATCGAGACCGGCCGCACCTACGACGTGCGGGTCGAGGTGAAGGGACGCCACGTCGCGCTGTTCCTCGACGGGCAGAAGTGGGGCGAGTTCACCGACGACAAGCTGGCCGAGCCGTTCCGCCAGGTCGTCACCCGCGATCGCGCCACCGGTGAGCTGATCGTCAAGGTCGTCAACGCCCAGGACAACGCCGCCCGCACCAAGATCGACCTCGGTGTCCCGGTGGCGTCCACCGCGCGGGTCACCACCCTGCAGGGACGTCCGGACGACATCAACACCGAGTTCGTCCAGCCCATCAAGCCGCGCACGTCCCAGGTGAGCGTGCGCAGCTCCTTCAGCTACACGTTCCCGCCGAACTCCATCACGGTCTTCCGCGTCAAGGACAGGAGCCGCAAGTGATCGACCGCAGAACTCTGCTGCTGGGCACCGGTGGTGTTCTCGCCGCCACCGGCACGGTGTCGCTCGCGGCCTCCGCCCCTGTCGTGGCCGCGCCGGACGCACCGGCCGAGCTGCCCACCCGCAGCCCGCTCGTCGAGCAGCGCGCCGACCCGTTCATCACGCCGCCGACCGACGGCATGTACTACCTGACCGGGTCCGTGCCGGAGTACGACCGGATTGTCATCCGCGGCGCGTCCACCCTGGACGGCCTGAGTTCGGCGCGGGAACGCACGATCTGGCGCCGTCCGACGTCCGGCAGGATGGGCGGCTACATCTGGGCGCCGGAGCTGCACCGCATCGACGGCAAGTGGTACGTCTACTTCGCCGCCGGTGACAAGGACGAACCGTTCCGCATCCGCACCTACGTGCTGGAGTCCCCGAACGCCGACCCGCGCGCGGACGGCTGGGTGCTGCGGGGCCAGATCGTGACGCACCTGGACACGTTCACCCTGGACGCGACGACGTTCGCGCACCGCGGCAAGCGCTACTTCCTGTGGGCGCAGAACGACCCTGCCGTCGGCTCCGGCACCAACCTCTACATCGCCGAGATGGCCTCGCCGCTCGCGTTGAAGACCACGCCGGTGCGGATCGCCACGCCGACGGCGTCCTGGGAGGTGCAGGGCTTCCGGGTGAACGAGGGCCCGGCGGTGCTCATCCGCAACGGCCGGGTGTTCGTGACGTTCTCCGCGAGCGCCACCGACGCCCGGTACTGCATGGGCCTGCTGACCGCCGACGAGAACGCGAACCTGCTCGATGCGCGGTCGTGGACCAAGTCGCCGAACCCGGTGTTCGCGACCAACGCGCCGAGCTCGCAGTACGGGCCTGGGCACAACTCGTTCACGACCGTGGGCGACATGGACGTGCTGGTCTACCACGCGCGCGACTACCGCGACATCAACGGCGACCCGCTGTTCGACCCGAACCGGCACACCCGCGTGCAGCGCCTGCACTGGAACGCCGACGGCACACCGAGCTTCGGCGTCCCGGTCGGCAAGGGCGGCCCGATCTCGCGGCTGGCCACGTTGGACGGACTGCACGTGCGGCACTACGAGTACCAGCTGCGGGTGGACGGCAACGTCCGCGAGCTGGCCGACTCGCAGTTCCGGTTCGTACCAGGGCTTCTCGGTACGGGGACGGTCGCCCTGCAGTCGGTGAACTTCCCCGACCGGTACGTGCGGGCCGACGCGAACGGGGTCCGCATCGACCCGTTCGAGGACTCGGACGCGTACGGCAGGGCGACCAGCTTCACCCGGGTTCGAGGGCTCGCCGACGGCAAGGCGATTTCGTTGAATGTTGGAGCAGATTCTTATCTCATTCACGATCGGGGCAGACTGGTGGTCGGCAGACCCGGAAACGACCGCGACGCGCGCCGACGTGCGACGTTCCGGCTCGAGTAGGAGTCACAATGGGTCTGCTGAACCGAGGCTGACGGGTGTTATCGCTAACACTCTAGGTCTAGACCAAGGATCGGAGACCGTTCGTGGACCAGAAGACCACGCGTGACCCCGCGATGACCGACGTCGCCCGCCTGGCAGGGGTGTCCCACCAGACGGTTTCGCGCGTGCTCAACGACCATCCGAACGTTCGGGAGCAGACCCGGCTGCGGGTTCGCGCCGCCATCAAGGAGCTGGGCTACCGTCCGAACAGGGCAGCTCGTGCCCTGGTCACCGGCAAGACCTACCTGATCGGCGTGGTGGCGCAGAACTCGACGCTGTACGGCCCGGCCTCGCTGCTGTCCGCCTTCGAGGAGGCGGCGGGCGAGGCCGGGTTCGGCGTGAGCGTGGGCCGCGTCAAGGTCCTCGACCGCGACTCGATAGCGGCCGCCGTCGAACGCCACCGCGACCAGCGCGTGGCGGGCATCGTCGTGATCGCACCGAACTCGTCCGCCGCCGACGCGCTCGCCGACGTCCCCGCCGGCCTGCCCCTGGTGACTGTGGACGGTGACCCCGACCGGTCGACACCGCTGGTGACGGTCGACCAGGCGTCGGGGGCCTACGACGCCACCGAGCACCTCCTGAACGCCGGGCACGACACGGTGTGGCACGTCTCCGGTCCGACCGACTGGTTCGACGCGGCCGGTCGCGTGCAGGGCTGGCGCCGTGCGCTGGAGGCGGCCGGCAAGGAGGTGCCGCCGGTGATGGCCGCCGACTGGAGCGCGGCCTCCGGCTACAAGGCCGGGCAGATGCTGGCGAGGATGCCCGAGGTCACGGCGGTGTTCTGCTCGAACGACCACCTCGCCCTCGGCGTGCTGCGGGCGATGCACGAACGCGACAGGCGGGTGCCGCACGACGTGAGCGTGGTCGGCTTCGACGACGTGCCGGAAGCCGCGTACTTCATCCCGCCGCTCACGACCGTCCGCCCGGACTTCGCGGCGGTGGCGCGGGAGACGCTGGGGTTGTTGCTGGAGCAGGTGAGCGAGGGCGAGTCCGCGCAGCCGCGGCGGACCATCAAACCCGTCCTGGTGGCGCGGGACAGCGTGGCGCCGCCGGCGTGATCGCTGGGTGAGCTGCGCGTGGTCGATGAAGGGTTCCTTCATCCACCACGCGGGGCCAAGTCCCTGGCATGAACGGCGCATTTGTCGACCTCAGGTGCACAAATGCGCCGTTCATGGACGACGGAGTGAGCGATGACCACGACTCGCGTTCACGGTCGATCCTGCTCTGGCCGGGACGTCTTGTCATACGTTCACTCTCTTGGCCCACCCGCCCTCATCAAGGCTTTCACGACTTCTCCGCCCGTACTTGACGCGCCGAATGTTAGCGATAACACTCAGCGCCGTGACTGACAAGACGATCCATCCCGACGCCTGTGTGGTGGGCGTCGACTTCGGCACGTTGTCCGGCCGTGCGGTGGTGGTGCGCGTCCGTGACGGTGCCGAGCTCGGCACCGCGGTGCACGACTACAGCCACGGCGTGGTGGACGGAGTGCTGCCCGCGACGGGCCGCGCCCTGCCGCCGGAGTGGGCGCTCCAGGTCCCGAGCGACTACCTCGACGTCCTGCGGACCGCCGTCCCGCAGGCCGTGGCGGACGCCGGTGTCGCGCCGGAGCTCGTCATCGGGATCGGCACCGACTTCACCGCCTGCACGATGGTTCCAGTGACCGCCGACGGGACGCCGTTGTGCGACCTGCCGGAGTTCGCGGAGAACCCGCACGCCTACGTGAAGCTGTGGCGTCACCACGCCGCGCAGGGGCAGGCCGACCGGATCAACGACCTGGCGCACGACCGCAAGGAGTCGTGGCTTCCGCGTTACGGCGGGCTGATCTCGTCGGAGTGGGAGTTCGCCAAGGGCTTGCAGGTGCTGGAGGAGGCGCCTGAGGTCTACGCGGCGATGGAGCACTGGGTCGAGGCGGCGGACTGGATCATCTGGCAGCTCACCGGCCGGTACACGCGCAACGCCTGCACCGCCGGGTACAAGGGGATTCACCAGGACGGTGCGTACCCGAGCGAGGAGTTCCTCGCCGAGCTCAACCCCGCGTTCGCGACGTTCGTGGCGGACAAGCTGGACCACCCGTTGTCCGCGCTGGGCGACAAGGCCGGAACCCTGACCGCTGAAGCCGCCGAGTGGACCGGGTTGCCCGAGGGGATCGCGGTCGCGGTCGGCAACGTCGACGCGCACGTGACTGCTCCGGCGGCGCAGGCTGTGGAGCCGGGGCAGATGGTCGCGATCATGGGCACGTCGACGTGTCACGTGATGAGCGGTGATGTGCTGCGCGAGGTTCCGGGCATGTGCGGCGTCGTCGACGGCGGCATTGTGCCGGGGTTGTGGGGTTACGAGGCCGGGCAGAGCGGTGTCGGTGACATCTTCGCGTGGTTCGTGAAGAACCAGGTTCCGCCTGCCTACCACGAGCAGGCGGACGAGCGCGGCATCACGGTGCACGAACTCCTCACCGAACTCGCTGCCACGCAACGGGTTGGTGAGCACGGGCTGGTCGCGCTGGACTGGCACAGCGGCAACAGGTCCGTGCTCGTCGACCACGAGCTGTCCGGTGTGGTCGTCGGGCAGACGCTGGCCACGAAGGCCGAAGACATCTACCGGGCGCTCCTCGAGGCCACGGCGTTCGGCACGCGGGTCATCATCGACACCTTCACCGACGCCGGCGTGCCGGTCACCGAACTGGTGATCGCCGGTGGTCTGGTCAAGAACCGGTTGCTGATGCAGATCTACGCCGACGTCGTGAACCTGCCGCTCTCGATCATCGGGTCCGCCCAGGGGCCCGCGCTGGGTTCGGCGATGCACGCGGCGGTGGCCGCGGGGGCGTTCGAGGACATCCGCGAGGCCGCCGGGCACATGGGGTCGGTGCAGCGTCACGTCTTCACACCGATTCCGGAGAACGTCGAGGCCTACGAACGGCTGTTCCTCGACTACCTCGAGCTGCACGACTACTTCGGCCGCGGTGTCAACGACGTGATGCGCCGGCTGCGCAAGTTCCGCCGTGACGCACTGGAAGGGAAGAACTGATGTCGGTGACCTCGGAGCTGCGCCGCACGGTCGCCGATCTGCACCGCGAGCTGACCAAGTACGAACTGGTGATCTGGACCGCGGGCAACGTCTCCGCACGCGTGCCCGGCCACGAGCTGATGGTGATCAAGCCGTCCGGTGTGTCCTACGACCAGCTGGGGCCGGACGCGATGGTCGTGACCGACCTGCACGGCAAGCTCGTCGAGGGCGAGTTCGCGCCGTCGTCGGACACCGCCGCGCACGCCTACGTTTATCGGCACATGCCTGAGGTGAACGGGGTGGTGCACACGCATTCCCCTTACGCCACGGCGTGGGCGGCACGCGGCGAGCCGATTCCCTGTGTGCTGACGATGATCGCGGACGAGTTCGGCGGTGAGATCCCGGTCGGCCCGTTCGCGTTGATCGGCGACGACTCGATCGGCCGCGGCATCGTGGAAACCCTGCGCGGCAGCAGGTCCCGGGCGGTGCTGATGCGCAACCACGGTCCGTTCACGGTCGGTCCGAGCGCGCGTTCGGCGGTGAAGTCCGCGGTGATGCTGGAGGACGTGGCACGCACCGTCCACTTCGCACTCCAGCTCGGCAAGGCCGAACCGATCGAACAGCACCACGTCGACCGGCTCTACCAGCGTTACCAGAACGTCTACGGGCAGTGAGCCCACGAGGAGAGAAGATGTCGTTCGCGGGCAAGCCCCAGGTCTGGTTCCTGACGGGCAGCCAGCACCTGTACGGCCCCGAGACGCTCGACCAGGTGGCCGCGCAGTCTCAGCAGATCCAGCGGATGCTCAGCGAGTCCGGCCGGATCAGCACCGAGATCGTGTGGAAGCCGGTGCTGACCGACGCGGCCGCGATCCGCGGGATCATGCAGGAGGCGAACAACGACCCGTCGTGCGTCGGTGTGATCGCGTGGATGCACACGTTCTCCCCGGCGAAGATGTGGATCACGGGACTGGACCTGCTGCGCAAACCGTTGCTGCACTTGCACACGCAGTTGAATGAGGCGCTGCCGTGGTCCACGATCGACATGGACTTCATGAACCTCAACCAGGCCGCGCACGGCGACCGGGAGTTCGCGTACATCCAGACGCGGATCGGCGTGGCCCGCAAGACGGTGGCGGGTCACGCGAGCGACCCGCACCTGGCCGAGCGCATCGACGGCTGGGCCCGCGCCGCTGCCGGTGTGGCGCACCTGCGGTCGTTGAAGCTGGCCCGGTTCGGCGACAACATGCGCGATGTCGCGGTGACCGAAGGCGACAAGGTCGAAGCCGAGCTCCGGTTCGGTGTCTCGGTCAACACCTACGGCGTCAACGACCTCGTAGAGAAGGTCGACGCCGTCGCTGACGCGGACATCGACCTGCTCGTGGCCGACTACGCCGAGACCTATCGGCTCGCTCCGGAACTCGGCCGCGGGGGAGACCGGCACGACTCGCTGCGGTATGCCGCGCGCATCGAGATCGGCTTGCGGTCCTTCCTGGACGAGGGCGGGTTCGGCGCGTTCACCACGAACTTCCAGGACCTCGGCGGACTGCGCCAGCTCCCGGGCCTCGCGGTGCAGCGGCTCATGGCCGACGGCTACGGCTTCGGCGGCGAAGGCGACTGGAAGACCTCCGCACTGCTCGCCGCCGTGAAGGCGATGGGCGTCGGCACGGGCCGCGGCACCTCGTTCATGGAGGACTAC
>NZ_JBHRZI010000051.1:0-16219 GCF_042649515.1 Lentzea rhizosphaerae
CTGTTGCCGGAAGAGAAGAAGCGGATCACGCCGAAGCGTCCGCGCGACTATCTCTGTTGGACGGTCGCCATCGCGATCGTCGGCGGTCTCGTCCACACGACGGTGACGAACGAGAACTACCAGTGGCCGGTGGTGTTCGGTTACTTCACCACCGAGGCCATTCTGGACGGTCTGGTGCTCACCCTGGTGCTGACCGTGGCCAGCATGGTGCTGGGCACACTGCTCGGGTTGGTGCTCGCGGTGATGCGGATGTCGCACCAGGCACCGATCTCCGGCCTGGCCACGCTCTACATCACGTTCTTCCGCGGCACACCCGTGCTCGTGCAACTCATCTTCTGGTTCAACATCGCGGCGCTGTACCCGAACGTCTCCATCGGCATCCCCTTCACCGACATCTCCACCCCGGTGGACGTCAACGCCCTGATGACCCCGCTCACCGCCGCGATCGTGGGCCTGACGCTGAACCAGGCCGCCTACATGGCCGAGATCATCCGCGGCGGCTTCGCCTCGGTGCACCGCGGCCAGTACGAAGCCGCGGACTCGCTCGGCATGCGCGGCTTCACCAGACTCCGGCACGTGATCATCCCCCAGACCATGCCCGCGATCATCCCCGCCACCGGCAACCAGGTGATCGGCATGCTCAAAGGAACATCCCTGGTCAGCGTCCTCGGCGTCGCCGAACTCCTCAACAGCGCACAGTCGATCTACGCCCGCACCTACCAGACCATCCCGCTGCTCATCGTGGCCAGCCTCTGGTACCTGATCATGACCCTGCTGCTGAGCGTCCCGCAGTCGATGATCGAACGCCGCTTCTCCCGCTCCACCAGGAGGCAGGCCGCAGTCGCCACCGCGACAAAGGAGTCGCTGCTGTGAAAGCCGACGGAACGATCGTCGCCCGCAAGCTCTGCAAGAGCTTCGGCAGCCACCAGGTCCTGCGCGGGATCGACCTGTCGGTCAAAGCCGGCGAGATCTCCTGCATCATCGGCCCCAGTGGGTCCGGCAAGTCGACACTTCTGCGCTGTGTCAACGGATTGGAGACCGTCGACCGCGGCGTCCTGCGAGTCAACGGCGAGGACTTCGGCTACATCGAGACAGACAACGCCTACCACGCCGTCTCCCCACAACGACTCGCCGAGCAACGCTCCCACGTCGGCATGGTCTTCCAGCAGTTCAACCTGTTCCCCAACATGACCGCCGAAAGCAACGTCATGTCCGGACCCGTGCTGGTCAAGAAAACCAGCCGCAAGGCCGCCCGTGAGCGAGCGCAGGAACTCCTGGCCCAGGTCGGTCTCGCCGGCTGCGGCCACAAGTATCCGGCCCAGCTCTCCGGCGGCCAGCAACAACGCGTCGCCATCGCCCGCGCACTCGCCATGAACCCCAGCATCATGCTCTTCGACGAACCCACCAGCGCACTCGACCCCGAACTCGTCGGCGAAGTTCTCGCCGTCATGCGCGACCTCGCCCACAACGGCATGACCATGCTCCTCGTCACCCACGAAATGGGCTTCGCCCGCGACGTCGCCGACGAAATTCTGTTCATGGACAACGGAATCGGCATCGAACGCGGCGACGCACGCGAAGTACTCGCCAACCCACGCCAAAAACGAACCCAAGAGTTCCTCGAAAGGGTGCTGTGACTGTGATCGAAAGTGCTGTGAAGGCAACGGATCGCCTCCAGGCTCTCGGTCTGGAGCTGCCCGCCCTCGGATTCGGTGCGAGCCCGCACTTCGTGAACCACCGGACAGTGGACTCGAGCATCTACATCTCGGGCCAGTTGCCCTACCGGGACGGCGTGCTGCTGGGCCAGGGCATCGTCGGCCGGGACGTCGACGTGCCTACAGCGCGCGGATTCGCCCGTCAGACAGCGCTCAACGCACTCGCCATCGCCGCGGACGCAGTGGGAGACCTGGATCGGGTCAGGATCGTGCAGATGCTGGTTTTCGTGGCCAGCACACCGGATCTGGGCGAGCAGTCACGGGTCGCCGACGCTGCCAGTGACCTCCTCGTCGAGGTACTGGGCGAGAACGGGCGGCACGCGCGCACCGCGATCGGCGTCGCGGGGCTGCCGCGCAACAGTCCGGTCGAGATCCAGATGGTCTGCACCGCGGTGTAGGTGAGGAGCGCAACGTGAGCCGGATCCAGCGAGCACTCGCCGCCCTGGCCGGGCGGATCGACACCCCGGCGCCGATCGTGCTGGTCGACGTCGTGCAGGACAACATCGACCGCATGCAGGCCTTCGCCGACCAGCGAGGTCTGCACGTCCGGCCGCACGTCAAGACGCACAAGTGCGTCGAGATCGGCAGGCGCCAGCTCGCGGCGGGAGCGGTCGGCATCACCGCGGGCAACGTCGGCGAGGCCGAGGTCTTCGCCGCGGCCGGTTTCGACGACATCTTCCTCGCCTATCCGGTCTGGCCCTCGGGAACCAAGGGCGCACGGCTGCGCAGGCTGACCGAGTCCGTCCGGCTCCGGGTCGGCGTGGACAACGTCGCCGCGATCGACGCGCTCGCCGACGCGATGGCGGGCGAACCCGAGCGGCTGGAGGTCGTGATCGAGGTGGACTGCGGCGCCCGTCGCTCCGGGGCACCGCCCGAGCTCGCGGGCGACCTCGCGCTGGCCGCCCGCCGGCGCGGCCTGGTGCCGGTGGGCGTCTTCACGTATCCGGGTCACGGCAGCGCCGGTCCGGACGCTCGCGTGCGCGCCGCGCGGGACCAGGAGACCGCGCTCGTCACCGCGGTGCGCAGCCTCACCGGTGCCGGGATCACCGCACAGGTGGTGAGTGCCGGCTCCACCCCGACCGTCGAGTTCACCGCCAGCAGCGTGATCACCGAGATCCGCCCCGGCGAGTACGTCTTCTGCGACCTGGACAACACCCGGCTCGGCGCCTGCACGGACGACCAGGTCGCACTGTTCGTCGCCACCACCGTCGTCAGCGACTGGGTCCCCGACCAGGTCATCGTCGACGCGGGCACCAAAGCCCTCAGCCGGGAAGGCAGCGCCGAACGCGGCTACGGTGGCGTCGCCGGCACGAAGGCCGTCCTGACCAAACTCAACGAGTACCACGGATTCCTCGGGCTGCCCGCCGGTGACTTCCGCCCCGGCATCGGCACCGTGCTCCCGGTGGTGCCGAACCACGTCTGCCCGGTCGTGATCAACTTCGAGGAGCTGATCGTCACCGACAGCACGGGCACGTCGCTGCAACGATGGCCGATCGACGCCCGCGGATTCCTCAGCTGACCCACAGGAGTTGCCCGACATGAGACTCGACAACGTAAAGGCCCTGGTGACCGGCGCCGGCAGCGGCATCGGCGAGGCGATCAGCTCTCACTTCCGCCGCGAGGGTGCCCGGTTGCTGCTGACCAGCCGCCGGGAACGACTCGACACCGCCCGGCCCGACGATCTGTACGTCCCCGGCGATCTCAACGACGAGTCGTTCGTCGAAGCCCTCGCCCGCCAGGCCGCAGAGTCGTTCGGCACCGTCGAGGTCGTCGTCCTCAACCACGGCCTGCAGGCGAGCAGCCCGCTCACCGAGATGTCCCGCGAGGACGCGAAGAACGTGCTCGAGAGCAATCTGCTCAGCGCGTTCCTGGTGATGAAGCACTTCGCGCCGCTGATGCCCTCCGCGGGAGGCGCGTTCGTCTGCGTCAGCTCACGGCTCGGCATGGTCGGCAAGGCGGGCGAGGTTCTGTACTCCGCGGCCAAGGGCGGTCTGATCATGCTCGCCAAGGGCGCGGCGATCGAGTGGGCCGCGCGCAACATCCGCGTCAACGTCGTCGCCCCCGGTCTGACCGTCACACCGATCATCGAGGCGTCGTTCCAGCGCAGTGCCGACCCCGAGGCCCGCCGTCGGGAGCGCGAGACCCAGATCCCGCTCCAGCGCCTCGCCACCCCGGGGGAGGTCGCCGACGCGGTGCTCTTCCTGGCGTCGTCGGAGTCGACCTACGTCACCGGAGCGGTCCTGCCGGTCGACGGCGGGTACACCGCCTTCTGACCCCTCACGCCTTCCGGGGATGGACCTCTGCCTTGCCGCTCAGTCCCGTCTGGAAGTGGGCGGCCAGCTCCTCGCGAAACTCGTCGATGTCACCCTCCAGCGCGACCGCGGCCAGCCTCTCGTGCTCGACGGCCAGCTCGCGCGGGTCGGTGTAGGTCTGGTGATCGACGCTGAGGTAGAGCCGCAGCTTGGTCTCCCAGCCGTTCCAGAGGTTCTGCAGAGCGCCGCTGCCGGAGAGGTCGTAGAAGAGCCGGTGGAAGCCGAGGTGCGCGTCGACGCTGGCCGGGATGTCGTTCTTCGCCAGGGCCTGGTGGAGGTCCTCGACGGTCCGCAGGAACCTCGACCGCTCCGGACCGCGCAGCGCCGCGTAGGCGAGCTCGGCCGCGTACGGCTCGACGAGCAGGCGGATCGCGTCGATCTCGGCGACGTCCTGAGCGCTCACCTCCGCGACGAACGCCCCGCGGTAGGGGATCTTGACGATGAGCCCCTCTTCCTCCAGCTTGGTCAGCGCCTCGCGCAGCGGGGACCGGCTGATGCCGAGGTCCGTGGCGATGTGCGCCTCACGCAGCTGCCCGCCAGGAGGCACGGTCCCGTCGAGAATCGCAGCGCGCAGGACGCGGTAGACGCCATCCGGCGTCGTCGTCCTGTCTTCGATCCAGTTGAACTTGCGGTCCATTCCCCCGCCGCCTCCCCTTTTGTCTTTTGTCGACTATACCGGCGACTCGCCAACGGGAAACGGCGCGGCCGCGGCAGGGTTGGAGAAGAGACCGGCTTCAGCGGAGTTGGGCGACGACCTCGTCGAGGGACACGGCGAGCGCCTGCGCGACGTTGGTCCAGTCGTCCTTGGCGTGAGCCAGGAGGTAGTCGCGCCGTTGTGGGACACGCTGCGCGCGCCAGTTCGTGATCAGCGCGCGCAGCGTGAGCCGGGCCAGTGCGGCGACGGGCAGGAGTGCGAGTTCCGAGTCCTTGACGGGCCGGGCGCGCTCGTAGCCCTTCAGGAAGCTGCAGGCGTCCTGCCAGGGGTTCTCGCGGCCGCGGCCCAGCAGGTTGGCCATGGGCACAGCGGGGTCGAAGATCAGCGCGCTGCGCACGGTGTCACCGAAGTCGATGACGCCGGTCACGAACGGCTCACCGTGCGGGTTCACGACCACGTTGTACGGGCTGTAGTCACCGTGGATCACCTGTGTTTCCAGGTGGTCCAGGCGCGGCACGACGACCTCGCCGAACAGCCGGGAGACTTCGTCGGCCAGCCGGCGGTGCCCGGCGTCCGGCGTGTGCGCAACCAGCCCGGTCAGGTGGTGGAAGTGCTTGACGTCCCACGCCAGCCCCCGCCCGTCGGCGCGATGCGCGAATCCGGCGAGTGCCACGTCGACGCGGCCCAGCATCTCTCCCGCCGCGGCGAGCTGCCGCGCGTCCCGGTCCGCCCCGGCCCAGACCGGGCCGCTGACGAAGCCGAACACCCGCAGGATTCGCGCTCCGCCGAGGGCCACGCTGTCGTCCCCGCCGACGGTCAGCCGCACGCGCTGGACCGGCAGCTCGGGAGCGGTGTCCTCGAGAAACCGCATCGCGGCGGTCTGCAGGTCGACGACGCTCTCGTCCTCGCCCGGCGGCGACACCTTCACGAGGTGGTCACCGGAGCCGGTCGTGAGCCGGAACGTGTCGTCCTTCTCCGTCGCCAGCCGCTCGAGCCGCCCGCGCAGCCGGTAGTGCTGATCGAGAAGCGTCTCCACCAGCGTCACGTCGACGGGATCGTGGGCCGACGCCAGTCCACTGTCGACCATGAGGCGCCTGCCGGGGTCTGCCGGCGATGAGATGGTCACGGTGCGTCCTTCGGTCATCCGCTACAGCCGGTCCTGCGCGACCTGGGCGAAGGTCTCCAGGAACCGTGTCACGTCGGCGGCGTTGAAGGCCAGCGGAGGGCGGATCTTCAGCACGTTCGCCCCGCGCGCGGTACCGCTGATGAGCACCCGCCGGTCACGCAGATCGTTGATGACGTCCTCGGCGAGCACGCGGTCGGGCTCCCGCGTCTCCCGGTCCTTCACGAGCTCGATCCCGACGTAGAGACCGCTGCCGCGGACTTCGGCGACGTACGGCGACGCCCGCGTGATCTCCTCGAGCCCGGCGCGCAGGGCCCTGCCGTTCTCGAGAACGCGCTGCTGCACGTTCTCCTGCTCGAAGACGTCCAGCACCGCGGCGGCCGCCGCCACCGGGATCGAACTGCCACCGAAGGTGTTGAAGTACCGCACACTCCGCCCGAACTCGTCGGAGACCTCCGGGCGGAAGACCACACCGGAGACCGGCAGCCCGTTGCCCATCGGCTTGCCCATGGTCACGATGTCCGGCACCACGCCGTGGCGCGCGAAGCCCCACATGGACTCCCCGAGCCGGGCGAACCCGGACTGCACCTCGTCGGCGATGTAGACACCGCCGGCCGCGTGCACCTCCTCGATCATCGCTTTCAGGTAGCCGACCGGGTCGGTGAAGATCCCGTCGCTGCTGTACGCCCCGTCCGTGACCAGGGCGGCGAGCCGGTAACCGTGGCGTTCCAGGTCGTCGATCGCGCCACGCACCTGCGCACGCATGTGGTCGGCCAGCGTCGACCCCGGCGCGACGAGCCGCGGGTCGGGCGGGTCGATCAGCCTGACGTTCGGCCCCAGCGGAGATCCTGTGCCCAGGGTCGGCGAGAAGCTCGCGACCTCACGCGTGATGCCGTGGTAGGCCCAGCGGGTCACGATGATGCCCTCACCGCCGGTGTGGAACCTGGCGACGCGCATCGCGAGGTCGTTGGCCTCCGAGCCGCTGCACGCCACGCTCAGCTTCGACAACTCCGCGGGAAAGGTCGCGAGCAGCCGTTCCGCGTAGTCCACCAGCGAGTCCTGGACGTAGCGGGTGTTGATGTTGACCGCCGACATCTGCCGAGTGACGGCCTCCACCACGTGCGGGTGCGCGTGCCCGACGCACGGGACGTTGTTGTAGGCGTCGAGGTAGTCGTTGCCGTCCCGGTCGGTCAGGTGAGCGCCGTGACCGGAGACGAACTCGACCGGTGTGCGGTAGATGAGCGTGTAGCCGGGTCCCAGCACCTCGGTCCGGCGCCGGATCGTGTCCTGGAGACGGTCGGGGAGCGCATCCAGCACGGCCGGGTCGAAGCGGTTCGGGTAGTTGGCGATCGCCCGGCTCAGTGTCGAAGTCATCGGCCGTCACTTTCGGTCTGGTTCCGCCGGAGTCTCCTCCGCTGGTGATCTCACCGTACCATTCTTTGTTCCAGTTCCAAACTGAAACTTTATAGGCGGGGTCGCTCCCAGAGAAGGACAAGCGGCCGGATCAGAACGCGGGCGCGGGCTGCTGCTCCGCACGCGGCGCTTGACGACGTGCGTCGAGCAGGGCCTCCCGCAATCGGGCCTGAGCCAGCGTCAAGCACGAGTGCACCGCGCCACGCGCGGTCGACAGCCCGAGCACCTGCGTCGCGACCGCGATCCGGGGAACAGCGGGAAGACGCTCCTCAAGGCGCCTGCGCACCTCGGGCAGGACCTCCTCGACCAGCGTGCTCAGCCTGCCCACGAAGAAGATCGACTCCGGGTCCAGGGTCACGACGACGACCGTCACAGCCGTCACCAACGCCGTGGTGAACGCCTCCACCACCGCCGCGCGCCCCTCGTCGTGGCGCGTCTCTGTCCAGAGGTCGTCGACGCGCCCCAGCCCCAGCCCCTGCTCACGCGCGAACGCGAGCAGGCCTCCCGTGCTGAGCAGACCTTCGAGAGGTTTGCCGGGCACTCCGGAGAAGAGCACTCCGACGTCACCGAACGAGGGAGTGCTCCCGCGAGCCAGCTCGTGATCGGTGCAGCAGGCGAAGCTGAGCATGCTGCTGACGCTGAAGAGCGCGGCGTTCCTGATCGTGACGTCGTCGGCGAGGATGCCCAGCAAAGACGCGTTCGCGTCGCTGTCGAGCAGCACCGGAGCGCCGACCAGGTCCGCCAGCGCACGTTGCAGACCGGAACCGGCGAGGTAGGCCATCGACTCCGCGGGGCCGAAGATCTCAGCACCGTCGCGGACCCGGCCGGGCACGGCCACGACGACCTGACGCAGCGGCCCTTCCGCGGGCTGACTGGCGCCGGCGATCAGGCCGGCCAGCCAGGCGGCGGCCTTGCCGGCGTCGTCGTGGCTCGCGGTGGGAACGATCACGTGCTGGATCTCGCGTCCCCTCAGGTCGGTCGCGAGAACACCGGTGGTCTGTGCACCGAAGCTCACGCCGACGACGTGCCCGGTGGTGCCGGGGACGTCCAGGTAGGTGGACGGCCGGCCACGACCGGCGATCGCGTCGACCCCGCGGTCGACGACGAAGCCGTCGGCCCGCAGCTCCTCCACCGCCCTGGACACCGTCGCCTTGCTCAGCCCGGTCAGCTCGATGAGCTTGTTGCGCGTCAAGGGCGCCTGGGCGAGAACGACGTCGAGGACCGATGCCTTGTTGTAGTCGCGCGTGGTCGGGTTGATCGTCACCAGGGTGACCATAGCAAAGGTTTCAGGTTGAAACTGGAACAAAGGGGCTCGTGTTCGGCAGGACCTCAGGTGGTGGCCGGGCCGCAGCCCGCCACCACCTCTGGCCGCAACAGGTCGGCCAGACTCTGCGCCGGCAGCAAACCCTTCTCCAGCACGAGTTCCGCCACTCCCCTGCCGGTGACGAGCGCTTCCTTGGCGATGTCGGTCGCAGCGGCGTACCCGATGTACGGGTTGAGCGCGGTGACCAACCCGATCGAGTTCTCGACGGACGCCCGCAGCACCTCGGTGTTGGCGGTGATGCCGTCCACACAACGCTCGGCCAAAGTGAGACAAGCCGCGCGCAGGTGCGTGATCGACTCCGACAGCGAGTGCAGGATGATCGGCTCGAAGGCGTTGAGCTGGAGCTGTCCGGCTTCGGCCGCCATGGTGATGGTGACGTCGTTGCCGATGACCTCGAAGGCGACCTGGTTGACGACCTCGGGGATGACCGGGTTGACCTTGCCCGGCATGATCGACGAACCGGCCTGCACGGGCGGCAGGTTGATCTCGCCGAAGCCGGCGCGCGGGCCGGACGACAGCAGGCGCAGGTCGTTGCACGTCTTCGACAGCTTCACGGCGATCCGCTTCAGCACACCGGACATCTGCACGAACGCGCCGCAGTCCTGGGTGGCCTCGACCAGGTTCACGGCCGTCACCAGCTCCAGCCCGGTGATCTCGGTGAGGTACCGGCGCGCGGCCTCGGCATAACCCGGCGCCGCGTTGAGGCCGGTGCCGATCGCGGTGGCGCCCAGGTTGATCTCGTGGATCAGCAGGACCGCCTCGGCGAGCCGGGCGCGGTCCTCGTCGAGCATCACGGCGTAGGTGGAGAACTCCTGCCCGAGCGTCATGGGCACCGCGTCCTGCAGCTGCGTGCGGCCCATCTTCAGCACGTCGCGGAACTCGACTGCCTTGCGGGCGAAGGCTTCCTGCAAAACTGACATCGCGTCGAGCAGGCCGCGCACGGCGAAGATCGTCGCGATCCGCACGGCCGTCGGGTAGACGTCGTTCGTGGACTGACCGAGGTTGACGTCCTCGTTGGGGTGCAGGAAAGAGTACTGGCCCTTCGAGTGGCCGAGCAGCTCCAGCGCGCGGTTCGCCACGACCTCGTTGACGTTCATGTTGGTCGAGGTGCCGGCGCCGCCCTGGATGACGTCCACGACGAACTGGTCGAGCAGCTTGCCCGCCCGGATCTCGCGGCAGGCCTCGGCGATCGCGGCGGCCTTCGCCGAGTCGAGCAGCCCGAGCTCGGAGTTGGCGAGCGCGGCGGCTTCCTTGACCGCGGCGAGTGCCTCGACCAGGTGCGGGTAGGCGGAGATCGACGTGCCGGTGATCGGGAAGTTCTCGGTGGCGCGCAACGTGTGGACGCCCCAGTAGGCGTCGGCGGGCACGTCGCGGTCGCCGAGCAGGTCGTGCTCTCTTCGGGAGTCTGCGGCAGTCATGGCAGTCCTTCGGGAGGAGGGCCTTCCGCGACGGGAGGGCGGTCGCGGAAGGCCCAGCGGTGTCAGCTCCAGCGGTCCTTGGCCTTGTAGTAGGCACCCCCGAAGGGCAGGAACCACGCGGTGCCGTTGTAGAACGGGACGGGGACCTTCGGGAAACCGAGGCCGCGCAACGGGTTGGCCTCCGGTTTGCCGTCCATCATCTCGGCGACCGCCCGGCCCATGTACGTGGCCATCTGGACGCCGTGGCCGCAGTAGCCCATGGAGTAGTACAGGCCGTCGATCTCCCCCGCGTGCGGGATGCGATCCCAGGAGAAGCCGACCATGCCGCCCCACACGTAGTCGATCCGCGCCCCCGCCAGCTGCGGGAAGATCTCCGTCATCTCCCGCTTGAGGATGTCGCCGCTCTTGAGGTCCGAGGCCGGGTTGGACGGGGCGAACCGGGCCCTGCCGCCGAACGCGAGGCGGTTGTCCGGCGTGAGGCGGACGTAGTGGCCGACGTTCTTGTGGGCGACCAGCAGGCGGCCGTTCGGGATGAGCTCCTTGGCGCGCGCCTCCCCCAGCGGCTCGGTGACGATGATGAAGCTGCCGACGTTGATCAGCCGCTTGCGGAACCACGGCATCGACTTGTCGGAGTAGGCGTCCGTCGCAGCCATGACCTGCTTGGCGCGGATGGTGCCGTGCATCGTCTCCACCACGAAGCCGCCGCCGGGAAGGCGGGTGAGTCCGGTCGCGGCGTTGCGCTCGTGGATCTCGGCGCCCGCCCGCTCGGCGGCGTCCGCCAGGCCACCGACGAACTTGCCCACGTGCAGACCCGCGCTGAGCGGGTCGAGCAGAGCGCCGTGGTAGTAGTCCGAGCCGATCTCGGCCCGCAGGTCGCTCTTGCTCAGCACGACCGTCTCGTGACCGAAGTTCTCGGCCAGTTCGCGCTGCTTGGCCTGCAGGTGCTCGAAGTGCTTGGGTTTGCAGGCCAGGCCGAGGCGCCCGGCGCGGGTGAAGTCGCAGTCGATCTGCTCCCTCAGCGTCAGGTCCTCGACGAGGTCCACGGCGTCGCGGAAGGCGTTGTACAGCTCGAGAGCTCGTTCCTGGCCGTACCGCTTGCGTGCCTCACCGGGCGGGATCGTGATGCCCTGCGTGCACATGCTGCCGTTGCGGCCGGATGCACCGGCACCGATCTGGTCCTTCTCGACCAGCACCACCGACGCGCCCTTGCGTGCCGCGTGGTAGGCGGTCGACAGGCCGGTGAGGCCGCCGCCGATGACCACCACGTCCGCGCTCTCGGGAAGTGGCTTGCCCGAGCGGTCGGGTCGTCGCGGGGCGGTGTCGAGCCAGTAGGGGATCTGTTTCATGGCGGCGGTTCCTCGTCTCAGCAGCCGAGCAGGGCGGGCAGCCCGGACAGGTCGGGCAGCTCGTCGTAGGGCTGGTAGTCGCTGCTGCCGCGACGGCCGTAGCGGTTGATCCACACGCGGCGCTGCAGACCGAGGTCCCTGGTGGGGATGTGGTCGTACTCCCAGCCCTGCGCGACGTGGATCACCTGGCTCGGGTCGACGTCCATGGTCTGGAAGGCGTACTCGAACGTCTGCAGGTCCGGCTTGTACGCCTTGGCCTGCTGCGCGGTGATCACGTAGTCGAACTCGACGCCGATGTTCTCGACGTTGCGCGCGATGAGGTTGTCGTCGGTGTTGGAGATGATCGCGATCTCGTACTTCTTCTTCAGCGCCCGCAACGCGTCGGGCACCTCGGGCCAGGGCCCGAAGGTCGGAACGGCCTCGACGAGCGCGTCGCCGTCGGACTCGCGGTACTCCAGGCCGTGCAGCCGCATGGCGTTGCGCAGGCTGGAGTGCAGGACCTCGTGGTAGGGCCGGTAGGCCTCCAGGACCGCCTGGAAGCGCATGACCCGGAAGTCGTCCAGGAACTCGTCGACGTCCAGTCCGTCCAGGTCCAGCCGGTCGGCCAGCACCTTCAGGGTGGTCGGCGCGAGCTCGAAGTTGATCAGTGTCGCGTAGGCGTCGAAGGTGACGATCTGACGCATGGTGTCCGATCCTCTGTCTCAGACCACCCGGTCGCCGGGGGTCACGATCTCGTCGAGTGCGGCCAGGTCGGCCTCGGTGGGGATCCAGCCGGCCGCCGCCGCGTTGGCGGTGACCTGCCGCGGGGTCATCTGTCGTTCCCGAACCCGATGCAGACGTTCTTGGTCTGCGTGTAGCTGTCCAGCCCTTCCAGGCCCTTCTCGCGGCCCCAGCCGCTGTGCTTGTAGCCGCCGAACGGCAGCTCCACACCGGTGCCGACACCGGTGGCGTTGACGTTGACCTGGCCCGCGCGGATGCCCTGAGCCATCCGCAGTGCCTTGTCGATGTCCCGCGTCCACACGTACGACGAGAGGCCGAACGGGCTGTCGTTGGCGATCTCCAGCGCGTCGTCGACGTCGTCGAACTCGATGACGGTCACGACGGGCCCGAAGATCTCCTCGCGGGCCACCCTGTTCTGGTTGGTCAGTCCGGAAAGGATGGTCGGTGCGACGTAGTAGCCGCGGCGCAGCAACAGGTCCTCGGGGGCGCCGCCGCCGGCACGCACGGTCGCACCCTCCTCGCGGGCGACGTCCAGGTACCCCAGCACCTTGTCGCGCTGGCGTGCCGAGACGAGCGGCCCGACGTCGGGGTCGGTGAGTCCGGGGCCCACGCGCAGCGCGTTCGCGTGGGCCGCCAGCCGGTCCAGGAACTCCTCGGCACCGCGCTGCAGCAGCAGCCGGGTTCCGGCCGAGCAGGTCTGGCCCGCGTTTCCGAACGCCGAGGCCGCGACGGCACCCAGCGCCAGGTCGAAGTCGGCGTCGGCGAACACGACGACCGGCGACTTGCCGCCCAGCTCGACGACCGACGGCACCACGTTCTCGGCGGCGGCCTGGGCGACCTTGATCCCGGTCGCCACCGACCCGGTGAACGTCACCTGGTCGATGCCGGAATGCCCGGCCAGCGCCGCACCGGTCTCGCCGTCGCCGGGCACGACGTTGAGCACGCCCGGTGGCAGACCGCACTCCAGTGCGATCCGGCCGATCTCCAGCGGCGTCAGCGGTGCTTCCGGTGACGGCTTGAGCACCACCGTGCAGCCGGCCGCGAGCGCGGGCGCGCTGCCCCGCGCGGTGTTCTGCAGCGGGTAGTTGAACGGGATGATCTGCCCGGACACGCCGATCGGTTCGCGCACGGTGTAGTCGATCAGCCCCGGTCCCAGTGGGATGGTGGAGCCGCCGAGCTTGTCCGCGAAGCCCGCGTAGAACTCGAAGTACCGCGCGGCGGCTTCGACGTCGGCCCTGGCCTGCTTCAGCGGCTTGCCCACGTCGAGGCTTTCCAGCCGTGCCAGCCTTTCGACGTCGGCCCTGATCGCCTCGGCGATCCGATTCAGCAGCCGGCCGCGGTCCGCGGCACGCATGCCCGCCCATTCGGGAGCCGTGAACGCGGCACGGGCGGCGGCGACCGCGGCGTCCACGTCCTCCTTGCCAGCCAACGACACCTCGGCGATCGGGTCACCCAGCGACGGGTCCACGACGGTGAAGGTGCGACCGTCGGCCGCGGGTACCCGCTTGCCGTCGATCAGCAGCTCGGTGACGTTCACGGCTTGATCTCCCCTTCGACCGCACCGAAGATCACGACCTCGTCACCGGGACGCACGGTGCGGATGCGGCGCACCCACAGCACGATCCCGTCCCAGTCGGCACGAACCTCTTCGAGCGTGTTGCCGTAGTGGTCCACGATCTGGCCGATCAGATCGCCTTCCTCGCAGGTGTCGCCCGGCTCGGAGTGGCTGACGAAGAAGCCGCCGGCGCTGGAGCGGGCGAACGTGCCGGAGACGGCCGTGTAGACGTCCCGCAGCTCCACCTCGCCGTCGATCATCTTGAGGCTGCGCAGGATGTTGCGGATCGAGTTCAGGTGGCGCTCGACGTTGGCCTCGCGGTACGTCGCGCCACCGCACTCGATGGTGATGGCGGGCTTGCCGGCCTCGAGCACGGGGTGGCGGACCGTGCCGCCCCACTTGCCGCCCTTCCAGACCAGCTCGTGCCCGGCGGCGAGAGCGATGTCCGTCGCCAGGTCCTCGTAACCGCCCTGGAGGATGACCAGCGGGGCGATCTCGCCGTAGGCGCCACCGGTGTGCAGGTCGACCACGGCGTCGACGACGGGGACGACCTTCTCGACGAACGTGGCGGCGAGGCGCTGCGAGTAGGAGCCCTCGGGGTCGCCGGGGAAGATGCGGTTGAGGTTCAGGTGGTCGATGCCGCTCGCGCGGGCGGCCGCCTCGAACGCCGGGGTGTTCATGCACGGGATGCCGACGACGGTGCCGCGCAGGGTGGCAGGGTCGAGTTCGGCGAGCGCCCGCCGGATGGCCTCCTGGCCGTCGTACTCGTCGCCGTGCACGCCCGCGTCCACGCACAGCACCGGGCCGTCCTCTGCGCCGTTGACGACGATCAGCGGAATGCCGAGCTCCACGCCGTAGCTGCTGGTGCCGACCGGGATGAGGCCCTGAGCTCGCTCACCCGCGGCGACGGTCAGCGGACCGATGGAGTACATGTGGGTTCCTTCCCGAACAGGTGGTTCAGATGCGGTGCGGTCGCCGTCTTGTTTGCGTCCATCCGCCATCTACAGCACCCTTTCCAGAAACTCCTGGGTGCGCTTCTCGCGGGGGTTGGCCAGCACCTCACGCGCGTCGCCGCGTTCGACGGCGACTCCACCGTCCATGAACAGCACCTCGTCGGCCACGTCGCGGGCGAACCCCATCTCGTGGGTGACGACGAGCATGGTCATGCCGTGGTGGGCGAGGTCGCGCATGACGGCGAGGACCTCACCGACGAGCTCCGGATCCAGTGCGCTGGTGGGTTCGTCGAACAGCATGATGCTCGGCTCCATCGCGAGGGCTCGGGCGATGGCGACACGTTGCTGCTGACCGCCGGACAGCTGGGCGGGATATTTGTGGCCACAGCCGGCGAGCCCGACCTGGGCCAGCAGTTTCTGGGCCTGTTCCCTGGCGACCTTGCGGCTGATCTTCTTGACCAGTACCGGCCCGGACATGACGTTCGCCTCGGCGGTCATGTTGGGGAACAGGTTGAACTGCTGGAACACCATGCCGATGCGGGAACGCTGCTCGGCCAGCCGTTGCGGAGGCAGGGCGTGGTAGGCACGCTCGTTCTCGACGTAGCCGAAGTCCTCGCCGTTGACCCGCAGGACGCCTCGGTCGAGGGTCTCCAACCCGTTGACACAGCGCAGAAGTGTCGACTTGCCGGAGCCGCTGGGCCCGATGATGCAGGAGATCTCGCCGGCCTCGACCGACAGGTCGATCCCGCGCAGGACCTCGTGACTTCCGAAGCTCTTGTACAACTGGCGTGCCACGATCGTTCCGTCGGCTTTCACAGCAACGACTCCTTCGTGGCGACGGCCACCGGGGCGGGCCTGCGGGTCGAGCGGGAGAAGCGGCGCTCGATCATCGACTGCGGCACGCTCAGCGCCATCGTCATGATCAGGTACCAGAGGCTCGCCACGATCAGCAGTGGGATCGTCTGGTAGGTGCGGGCGTAGATCGACTGTGCGCTGTTGAGCAGTTCCGCCACGCCGAGCACGCTCACCAGCGACGTCTCCTTGAGCATGCCGATCACCTGGTTGCCGGTGGCGGGGATGATCGCGGGCATGGTCTGCGGGATGATCACGTGCCGGAGTCTGGTGAAGCCGCTCATTCCCAAGGAGTCCGCGGCTTCGTACTGGCCGCGGTGCACCGAGGCGAACCCACCGCGGATGATCTCCGCCATGTACGCGGCCTGGTTCAGCGTCAGCCCCACGACGGCCGCGGTCAGCGGGGTCATCAGGGCGTTGACGTCCACCGGCGTGGAGATGTCGGTGAAGGGGATGCCGATGGAGACGTTCGGGTACAGCGCCGCGATGTTGAACCAGAAGATCAGCTGCACCAGCACAGGTGTGCCGCGGAAGAACGTGATGTAGAGCCGGGCCAGACCGGAGATCGGTGCCTGGTGCGACATCCGCATCACCGCGAGCACCAACCCGAGCAGTGTGCCCAGCACCATGCTGGCCACGGTCAGCACCAGAGTGAGCACCAGACCGTCCAGAATGGCCTCGGTGGTGAAGTAACCGAACACCACCGGCCACTGGTAGTTCTCGTTCGTCACCGTCGTGTGGACGAGACCGCCGACGATCGCGATGGCGACCGCCCAACAGAGATAGTCGCGCGGACGCTTCGGCGTGATCCGCTTCTTCTCTTCCGGCAACAG
>NZ_JBHRZI010000052.1:0-86752 GCF_042649515.1 Lentzea rhizosphaerae
GAGGCCGAGCCGCCGCAGCTCCTCCTGCACGCCGATCGCGACCCCGCCGGACTGGGTGACCAGCCCGATGCCGCCCGCGAGGCTGCGCTGGGCGGCAAACGTGGCGTTCATCCGCACACCAGGCGAACTCGTCGACACCCCGAGGCAGTTCGGACCGACCAGGCGCATGCCGTGCGCGCGAACCGCCTTCAGCAGGTCCTCCGCGTTCACTCCGGACGAGATGACGACCAGCGCCCGGACTCCGCGGCGACCGCACTCCTCGGCGACGGTGGGGACGGCCTTCGCGGGCACGCACAACACCGCGAGTTCCGGTGCTTCCGGCAGCTCGCTGACCGAGCCGTAGCAGTCGACGCCGGCCACGGACTTGGCGTGCGGGTTCACCGCGTACAGGTCGCCGGTGTAGCAGCCCTTCACGAGGTTGCGCAGCACCGCGTGCCCCACGGAGTCCGCCGACCTGCCCGCGCCGACGACGGCGATCGAGGCAGGGCGCAGCACGTGGCGAAGGCTCGCGACGTCGGCGACCGACTCGCGTTCACCCACGGCGTCGAGGTACCTGTCGCCGGGTTCCAGCACGAGCTCGACGTAGACGACCTCGCCGTCGGGCACGATCGAGGTGACCAGGCCCATGTCGGTGAACACGCGCAGCATCCGGCCGTTGATCGTGAGCACCTCGGCGGTGAACCGGCGCACGCCCCGGCCGCGCGCCAGCGACACGAGGTGCTCCAACAGCAGAGTGCCGACGCCGTGAGTCTGTTCGGCGTGCGAGACGACCAGCGCGACCTCCGCGAAGTCGGTCTCGCGCACCACGACGTAGCTCGCCGCGCCCAGCAGCCGGTCCTCGCGGAACGCGCCGAGCACCACGTGCCGGGGCGCGTCCGGCGAGACCATCCGCGCGACGAAGTCCTCCAGCTGATGGGGCGACGTGCTGAAGAAGCGGAGGTACTGGTCCTCGACCGGCAGGCCCCGGTGCAACTCGAGCAGTGCGCAGACGTCGTCCGGTCCCAGCTCGCGCACCGTGACGACCGAGCCGTCCGTCAGCAGCGCCGTCGCGTTCACAGCAACGGTCCGGGAGTCAGCGAGACAGCGGGCTCCGCGGCGGGACGTTCCTGCTCGACCTTCAACTCGCGGACCACCACGACCGGACACGACGCGTGGTGGACGCAGTAGGCGCTGACCGATCCGAGGATCGCCTCGACGAGGCGGCTGTGTCCGCGGTTGCCCACCACGAGCAGCGCCGCGTTCTCTGACGCGTTGAAGAGCACGTCACGAGGGTCTCCCTCGACGAGGATCCGGCGAATCTCCACGCCCTCGAACCCCTGCACCGCCCGGTCGAGGACCTTCTGCGCAGCGGCCTTCAACGCCTGCGGCGTGACCTCCGCGAAAACCTCTGCGGGCAACGGCCCGATCATCACGCCGTAGTCGGCGTGCCATGCAGACACCGCGTCAACTGCGCAGCCACGCCTCCGGGCGTCCTCCACGGCCCACCGCAACGCGGCCTGCGACGCGGGTGATCCATCAACTCCGACCACCACGGGCCGGGACTCGTTCTCGCTCATGCACTTCAGCCTCGCGGTCAGCGCCGCGGCCGGTGAGTGCCCGCCGTCCCGCGCCGTTCGGGACCTTCGTCCCGGCCTACCAGGCCATACCCAGTCCGACCGCCACGACCACGGGCACGAGCCACGCGGCGAGCCGGAGCGCGAACCGCGGTCCACCGGCCACCGTGGCCAGAACGAGCTTCACGACGCGACGATCTGCGCGAGCGTGGCCAGGTTCACCGCTACCGCACCAGGGGCCAACGGTCCGATACTTGCGCGCCATAATCGCGGTGGTCGCCGATCCGGACACGAAGCCGCCGGCGAACCCGGCTACCACCAAACCCCCAACGCGCGGCTGCGGCGCTGTGCGCGGACTCCTCTCGCACGGCGTTGCCGCGAATTGCCTGCGCACGCCCGAGCGTCCGGTCGTGGTCATTCCTCCGACGGCAACCCGGTAGCGACTGGGCCGGGTCGAGCGGCACGAGAAATCGATTTCAGACGCCCAGTTTTTCCACGTCGCACCGCCTAAGCGTCGACTAACGGCCTGTAACAACCGAGCTGATCCAGACGAACTCTCTCGGAGCGTCAAACGCCTCATCTGCGACGAACGGTCGTCCGACCAGCCGTCGCACATAGCGAGGCGCAGCAGATCGGTCACTCTGTGCAACACCGCGCGAATTCCATACCTCAAATTGACCACTTTTTGTCAATAAGTCAGCCTTCGACAAGGTTGTCAGCACGATCCGGAAAGAAAGTGGACAGTTCTTACTGTCAGCATTCCGCAGAATTGGCCTGATAGGCGCGAAGTTCAGTCCTGCCAAACACCGCTAGCCGCTTGGCGACGGACGCCGACCGCTCAAGGGTCTTGGGCGTGTCGGTGGCCGTGTTCACACGTCGAGACGTGTCACTCTTGGATCACGTCCAAGGCTTACCTGCCCTGGACGTGCGAACGCGACCCCCTGTTCCAGCAGGAGGCCGCGTGATGTTCCACCGGCAAGAACCTGGCCTCAGAAACCAGAACCAGTCGGGAGAACGCGCGCCGAGTCTAGGGCTTCACAGGCGCGCAGGACCAGTCACGATCGTGTGACGTCGTCGTCCAAACGTTCGACGTCGCAATGTGTCCACATCGGACCGTCACAGGCCTGCCGCACGGGCTGTCCGGCTGCGCGCGTTCCCCCGCGCAGCCCGAATCAGTCCGGTGACGCGCACCCGCCACCTGCGCGTCGCCCTTGAACGACAGGAAGTTCCTACTTTGGCAAGGGCAATTCCCTCCGGGGCCGCAACGGTCTACCGCCTTCCCAACACGCAAGAGAACCTCAGCGAGTACCTCAAGAAGGTCGAGGGCGTCGACCTGAGGTACCACGGCGAGCTCCTGATCGCTGGAACCCGCACCCTCGTCCTCGCCGGCGTTCGCAGCAGCCGCGAGCCGAACTGGGTGCGGCACCTCACCGGGGTGACGGACCTCGAGCTGAACCTCGTGGGCAGCTCCCCGTTCGCGCTCATCGTCGTCGAGATCGACGACGAGTGGGTCTGCGCCGTCACGTGGGGTGCGTCGAGCCGGTTCATGCTCGACGAGCTGCTGCTCGACGACGACTTCGGCCTGAACTTCGGGATCAGGCGGATCGACCCGGACAAGGTCCGCGTGATCCGCAGCAATCTGCTCGACGTGTCCGCACGCGGCATGGAGGTCTCGTTCCCGTCTGGCAGCTCGCTGTCCGGCTTCCCGCTGGAGCCCGCAGGTGAGCTCGTCACCGGTATCGAGGGGCCGGCGGACCTGGCCGGCCTGACCTACGACACCGCCACCGACGGCAGGACTTGGAACATCAGAGCAGGACGGGCGCTGAACATTCAGCTCGGCCGCACACCTGAGACGTTCATCGCCGACCTGCGCAAGATCTGCGCGATCGTCGATGAGGACGTCGCCGGCGCACCTCTGCGCCACATCGTGGAGATCCGTCCGGTCAGCTCCAACGACCCGGTGATGCCGGACTTGGAGAACCGGTTCGCCGCAGCACTCGGCGGCGACGACCAGTTCGGGCCGCTGGGCGTCTGTTGGCCGTCCTCTGCGATTCGGGAGATCGGGCAGGCCCAGTCGTTCGCGTCGAGCCGGGTCTGCCGGGCCGCCGCGCGGGTGTTGGAGCCGGGGTTCGAGATCCAGGAGCTGGTCGGACCGTTCGCAGACGTCGACCCGTCACGTCGGCTGGAAGTGCTGCGGAAAGCAGGACTCGCGCCCTGCGAGGACGAACTGGGAGCGGAACCGCTCACCCGGCCGATCTCCATGATCAAGTGGGTGGCTTTCCAGACCGTGGTGGAGGGCAAGACTTACGCCCTGCACCAGGGCAAGTGGTACGAGATCGGCGAAGGTGCGGTCGCGCGCGTCAAGGAGCAGGTTCGCGCGCTGCTGGAGAACAAGAGTTCGCTCACGTTCCCGGTGTGGATACCGACCGGCGAGCGCGACGACGAGCACCGCTTCGCCGAGAAGGTGGCCAAGCAGCCCGGCTACCTGTGCATGGACCGTGGCCTCGCCTACACCCCGATGCACCTGCGGGGCTTCGAGATCTGCGACATCTTCGGCCCCGGTGACGAGATCGTGCACATCAAGTGGCTCGGTCGTGCGACGGCAGCGAGCCACCTGTACACGCAGGCACAGGTGTCGGCCTGGGCGCAGTACTTCGAGCCGCAGGCGATGCAGCAGCTGCGGAGCAAGGTCCGCGTGCTCGACAGCACGCGGGACGTCACCGAGCGCCCGACCAGGGTCGTCCTGGCAATCGCTGGACGCGCGTGGCACGTCGACACGCTGTTCACTCTGTCCCAGGTGAGCCTGCTGCGGCTGAGCCACGAGCTGCGCAACCTCGGCATCGAGCTGCAGTTCGCCGACATCCCCTTCATCGCGAAGACGAAGGGGAAGTCGGCCGGTAACGCGGCCTAGTCGGGCCGCACGATCGCCAACGGGCACGGCGCGTTGTAGACGAGTGCCTGACTCGTCGAGCCGAGCAGCATGCCGGCGAACCCTCCGTGCCCGTGGCTTCCCACCACCACGAGCTGAGCCTCAGCCCCGTACCGCATCAACGCCCGGACAGGCCGATCACGCACGACCACCGGGTGCACCTGCACGTCCGGGTACTTCTCCTGCCACCCCGCCAAGCGCTCCGAGAGCAGCCTTCGCTCATCGGCCTCCACCTGACCCCAGTCCACCGTGAACCGCGAGGCGCTGTACGCGCTCTCGACCATGAAGTCCTGCCAGCACATCACGACGGTGAGCGGAGCAGAGCGCATCGACGCCGTCTCGAACGCGAACGCCAGCGCCGCCTCGCTCGTCGGCGACCCGTCGACACCGACCACCACCGGGCCATCGGCGACGGCCGTGCCGCGCACCACGACAACCGGGCTCTTCCCATGCGCTGCCAACGCAAGCGCGGTCGATCCGACGATCATGCCGGTCACCGTGCCGAGACCCTGCGAGCCGACAACGACGAGGCGTGCGGACTTCGACTCCTCGATCAGCAGCGCGGTGGAGCCGCAGCACACGATCTCCGTCGTCACCTCGACGTCCGGCGCCGCCGCCCGAGCCGCAGCGGTGGCCTCCTCCAGCTTGTCGCGGCCCAGGTTCTCCATCGCCTGCCGGATCTCGTTGCCGGTGAGGATGATCCCGGGATAACCACGGGCCGGCAGGACATAGGCGTGCACCAGGCGCAGTGGTGCCTTGTGGCGGGCGCACTCCTGCGCGGCCCAGGTGACGGCGGTCAGGGCCGAGGTGGAGCCGTCGACACCGACGACGATCGGGGCGGATGGGGCTTTCATCGTTGTCCTCCAGTCAGAACGCGGGCGCGGAGTACTCCAGGCACCGCGTCGGCGAGTGCGACGAGGATCCGTTCGGTGTCCTCGTCGGTGGTCTCGGCGTCGATCACGGCTTCGCCGTCGTTGACCGTGACCGTCCACTTGCGACCGCCGCCGTACAAGTCGAGCACGCGCTGGACTTCCGCCGTCACCGCCGTGTCGGCCCTCGCGAGCACGCGTACCAGATCGCGGCGGGTGACGACACCGATCACGGCCGAGCCGTCGACGATCGGGACACACCGCCTGCGGTCGTCGATCATGACGCGGGCCAGCATCTCGGCGGGTGCGGCGGCGTCCATCGACACGGCCGGGGTGGTCATCACGTCGGAGACCACGGCATGACCGTCTTCGAGGTACTTGCCGCGCACCAGGTCGGCTTCGGTCACGATGCCGACGAGGCGCTTGTCGCCGTCCACGACGGGAAGCGCGGTGAACCCGTGCGAGACCATCAGCGCGGCCGCGCCCTTGAGCGGCACGGCCGCTGTCACAGTGATCACCGGGCTGGTCATGATGTCGCGAGCGCGCATGGCGGAACTCCTCTCTGCGATCAACGCTAGGAACCGGAACGGCCGGCGGACGCTGTCCTTGGTCCCGTGCCGGCCGGGCCCTTGGCACCGACGATCGCCAGGGCCTGCGGGAAGCCGGCGAGCTCGTGCCGTTCGATCAGTCCCGCCCGCCACTCGCGCCGGTGCACCAGGTGCACCACCGGACGCACCGCCACACCGGCACTGCGCCCGGCGAGCACCGCGGCCTGCAGCGCCGCGCCACCGCGGACGTGGTCGGGTCGCCGGTCATCGGTGGTGATCACGACGAGCTCGTGCTCGCCGAGGGCGCGCAGCTCGGTCCCCGCCCAGTGGTTCGCCCACCCGAGTGCACGGGCGTCACCTTCACCGGACGCCTCGGCAAGACGGATGGCCCGGTGCAGGTCGATGTCCTGCGGGTCCGGTGGCTCGCGGCGGTCCGCACGGACGACGGCGAGCAGGTCGGGACTGGCCTGATCGGTCGGGAACACGACGTGCGGGTGCCATCCGCCGTGCCGGATGGCGAGAACGACGTTCTCCAGTGCCGCGCCACACGAGAGCAGCCGGTCGAAACCGAGCGGGTCGTGCTCCGACGGGTGGCCCCTCGCGAAGAGGTAGACCGACCTGTTGTGCAGCTCCAGCGCCCACGGCCGGTCCTCGCTGTACACAGGCGCCTTGCCGGCCGCATCGATGATTTCCGCAGCCTCTGCTGGGTTCCAACGCATGCCCCGACGATTCCGCCGCACCACGCGACGCGGACAGAGCGGACGTACCCGCCTGGAGGAGGCACTTGGACTCTCCGCACCGTGCGGGTTCGCGATGATGGCGCTGACCACGGTGTTGTTCTGGGGCGGGCTCGTGGCCCTGGTCGTCGTGCTGCTGCGCCGGCACCCGCTCGCCCCGCAGATCGGCTCCGCGACCCGCATACTGGAGGAGCGGCTGGCCAGAGGTGAGATCGACACCGAGGAGTTCGACCGGGTGCACAGGACCCTCGATTCCCGATGACTGGGTCATTGGGCTCTCTGTGGCGCTTGTCAGCCGAGAGATCGTGAACGCGGAACGATCAAGGAGAGGTGGTTGCACGTGGTGTCGCGGGTGTTTCTGGTGGACGATCACGAGGTCGTCCGGGTCGGGATCAGGGAACTGCTGAGCGCCTCCCCCGACCTGGAAGTCGTCGGCGAGGCGTCGTCGGTGACCGAGGCGCTCACGATGGTCCCGGCGACCAAGCCGGACGTGGCGGTGCTGGACGTGCGGCTGCCCGACGGCAACGGCATCGAGCTCTGCCGCGAGCTGCGCTCACGCATGCCCGAGCTGAACGTCCTGATGCTGACGTCGTTCACCGACGACGAGGCACTGTTCGATGCCATCATGGCCGGCGCGTCCGGGTTCGTGCTCAAGCGCATCCTCGGCACCGACCTCACCTCCGCGGTGAAGACCGTCGCGGCCGGACAGTCCCTTTTGGACGCCCGCTCCACAGCGGCACTGCTCAACCGCATCCGCAGGGAACGCGAGCAGGGCGATCCGGTGCGCGCGCTCACCGAGCAGGAACGAACGGTGTTCGACTACATCGGCGACGGCCTGACGAACCGGCAGATCGCGGAGAAGATGTTCCTCGCGGAGAAGACCGTGAAGAACTACGTCTCGCACCTGCTCGCGAAGCTCGGCCTCGAACGCCGCACCCAGGCCGCCGTGCTCTCCTCACAGCTGCGCAACAAGCCCACCCACGACAACGAGACCGGGTGAGGCTCAGTCCAGCGGAACCCGCCACGTCACCCGCGTGCCGCCATCCGGCTCGTCGGCGACGATGAGAGCACCGTTGAGTGCGGTCGCACGCTGCTCGAGGTTGCGCAGGCCGCTGCGGGCGACCTCGGGCGGCATGCCCAGGCCGTTGTCGACCCAGCAAGATCCGCGCCGGGGACTCCTCCTGTCCACCCGTGGATCAAGCTTTTCACGCGGGTGCGGCGCCGCCGAGCTGTCCCGGTCACGTCGGGACCTTCGATGGTGGGGCCATCCGGCAGCAACACGCACAGTGGAGTTACAAGAGGTTGGACCTGGCAACACGACGGAGTGAAAGACATGGCTCACGTAGCGGCGGCTCTGGGGCTGGGGCCCGAACAGATCGAGCGCGCGCTCACGGCCGCCTCGCTCGCTCCGTCCGTGCACAACACCCAGCCCTGGCGCTTCCGGGTCCGGCGCGACCGCATCGAACTGCACCCGGACCCCAGCCGCAAACTGACGGCAAGCGACCCGGAAGACCGCGAACTGCGGCTGTCCTGCGGCGCGGCCCTGTTCAACCTGCGGCTGGCCCTGCAGAGCACGGGAGTGCGCCCACTGGTCTCGCTGCTGCCCGGCCTCGACGCGCCCGGAGCGCTCGCCGTGGTGCGCCGCGGCGGCACGATCAAGATCGACGACGAGCACCGCGCGCTGCTCAATGCGGTGCCCCGGCGCCGCACCAACCGCAACCCGTTCCTCGAATCACCCGTCGACCCCCGCCAGCGCCACGCGCTGGTGCGCGCGGCGGAACTGGAACGCTCATGGCTGCACGTCGTCACGACACCACAGGAACGGGCGCAGCTCAAGCGGTTCGTCCAGGAGGCCCACCAGATCCAGCTCGGTGACGAGGGCGTGCAGGCGGAGCTGGCGGCATTCACCGGCCATCGGCCTGGCGCCACGGACGGCGTTCCACCAGCATCGGCGGGCGTGCGCCCGGAGATGCAGGACGAGTGGACGTTCCGCGACTTCCAGGGCCCCGAACGCCAGCCGGGCAAGGACTACGAGTCCGACCCCCTCGTGGTCGTTCTCTGCTCGTTCTACGACGGCCCGCTCGGTGACCTGCAGGCAGGACAGGCGATGCAGAGGGTCCTGCTCACCGCGGCCACCCGCGGGCTGTCCGCGTCGTTCCTGTCCCAGCCGGTCGAGGTCCGGCGGGTGCGCGAAGACCTGCGACGTGCACTCGGCGGCATGCTCGTGCCACAGACGGTGCTGCGCCTCGGCTACAGCACGCCCGTGCCTGCCACACCACGCCGCCCCGTCTCCGAACTGCTGATGGAGTCCGACGAGCACGCGCCTGCCAGCGGTGTGTCGCACCGCTAGCAGGGCCCACACTTCAGATCAACACCCGCTCGCCATCACCACAGCGGTGTCGCCGCGTTCGGTTCCGAGCCGCTCGGCCATCGCGGTCGCGCTGTCGGGTTCGCCCGCACAAGGCGATCGCCCGGTGCACCGACACGGAACTGATCATCGTCGGTTCCGGTGACACACAGGAGAGCGGTACCGTCAGGCACGGCAGCACTTCACCACGCGCTGTGCCCCGTTCTCGTGGTGCACCAACCGGTTCTGGAGGAACACCATGGCCGAGTCGCCGTCCCCGCTCCTCGCCGACCGGTTCGCGCCCAGGCCTGAGTTCGGTCGCACCGACCACCTGCTCGTGGACGCGGATCCCACCACCACGTGGAAGTCGTTGCGCGAGCTGGACCTCACCGAACTGCGCGGTGGGCTCGCGGCGTTCGCCGTGTGGTTCCGCGACGTGCCGGAGCGGTGGCGTGCTCGCAGCGAGGGTGGCGCTCGCGAGCGCACCAGGTTGACGTGGAACGACCTCGATGCCGGTACGGACTGGATGATCCTCGGCGAGAACCCCGGCCAGGAGATCGCGCTCGGCGCGGTGGGCAAGTTCTGGCGACCGGTGGTGAAGTGGGTTCCGTGCGAACCACGCGACTTCCCCGACTTCACCGAGCCCGGCTACGGCAAGGTCGTCTGGTCGTTCACTGCACACCCCTACGGTGAACGCCGCACGCTGGTGTCCTCCGAAATCCGGGTGACGCTCACCGACCCCCGGGCATGGCTGAACTTCCGCCGCTACTGGCGGATCAGCACACCGGCGTTGTCGGTCATCAGCCGTGCCGTGCTGCGAACGGTGAAGCACAAAGCGGAGACCGGCGGCATCAGGAGTTGACGCGCCGCGCCGCAGCGGCGAGGTACAGGCGCCACCGCGAGGGGCGTGGCGAGGCTGAGGCCGCTCAGTCCCCGCCGGCGATCACGATGCGCGAAGACAAGACCACCGTCACACCATCTCGGCGGCGCACTTGGTGCCCCAGTTCCGGGCTCGGTCGAGCTCGCCGTCCACCAACGGGCCCTTCGTCCCGTCGACGTAGAAGTTCTCCGCCGGCTCCAGTGCCCGGAAGCCTGCTCGCCGTAGCCGCGTGAGGGCGGCGCGGGCGGCGGAACCGGGCAGCCTCGGTCGCTTGACCTTCGTGTCGAACGCGACCACCGCAGGGCGTGCCGAGCCCTTGCCGACCTGGTCCACCCATTCACGCAGACCAGTACCGGCCGCCACCTGTGCGTCAGCCCCCTGCTTGGCAGCGTCGGCCCGCGTGCCCGGCCTGCTCATGCTGAAGGCGTGCGTCGGACCGCCGACCACCAGGAGCTCGACCTCGTCGCCGAGCACGGGCGGGGCCGAACCGACCTCGACGACGTCGACAGCCATCCCGCTCCGCAGGCCCTCGGCGACCGCCTCGGCGACCAGCTCGGTGTTGCCGAACATCGACTCGAACACGACGAGCGCTTGCTTCATCTTCGCCACCTCACTCACTTCGTCACAGAGACACGGGCCGGCCGCATGCTGACGCCCATGATCACCACTGCGACCAGGAACACCCCGGCGATGAACGGCTCGGCCGGATCGAATCCCGGCGCTCCCGGCACCCCGGCCTCAGCCTGGAACACCAGCGCCACCATGTAGTTCACCTGGTACAGCGCGCCGAACACGAGTACCGCCGGCGCGAGCACGTATCCCCAGCAGTTGCGGCGCCACAACAAAACGGAGGCCAGCACACACGCCGGCACGAACAACGCCAAGTCCAATGCGTACGCGAGGTGCACCGCCTGCATCGGAAGCACCAGTTCGCTCTCCCCCGGCGGCGCCCCGGTGAAAGCGAAGCGGAGCGAGTGGAACACCCACATTCCCGCGAGGCCCAGTCCGACCAGCAGTAACGCCACGCTGATCGAGCGCACCGGCGTACCTGGCCGGAACCTCCCGCGTACCTCGTCGGCGTCCAGGTTCAGCAGCAGGAGCACCGCGGCGGCGATCGACAGGGGCAGGACGGTCACGTGCACCAGGAACACGTCGTTGAACGCGGACCCGAAGACGTAGATGGCGTAGTTGTAGACCGAGTACATCAGCACGCCGAGCCAGATCAGTTGCGCACCAACGGATCCACGGCGCGACATCACCAGGGAGCCCACCAGCAGCGGCGCCGCCAGAGCCAGCGTGACCAGGTCGTACGCACGCAGCATCGCGCCGACCTCGAGCGGATCCTGGTACAGGCCCGGAATCCACAGTCCCGCCACCGACGACACGATCATCAGCACCGCGACGAGCGCGGACACCAGTCCTGCCCGTCCTGGTTCTCCGATCCGCCCTGCCTCCATGCCGTCTCCCACGTCCGTCTACCTCGACGCTAGGCCCACCACGTCGTGGCACAGGAGATTCGAAGGTCCCCCGCCGCGCGGGACCACGGGCTCTGCGCCGCGCCTCCCGGCCCGAGAAGCCTGGGAAACGACGAACCGACGAGGAGGAACCCCGATGAAGGCGCTGGTCTACCACGGTCCCGGCAAGCGCGCGTGGGAAGACGTGCCCAAGCCGGAGATCAAGGAACCCACCGACGCGATCGTCCGCGTCACCGCGGTGACGATCTGCGGCACCGACCTGCACATCCTCAAAGGCGACGTGCCCGAGGTCGAGCACGGCCGCATCCTCGGCCACGAGGCGGTCGGCGTCGTGGAGCAGGTGGGCGCCTCGGTCACCGGTGTGAAGCCGGGTGACCGGGTGCTGATCTCGTGCATCACGTCGTGCGGCCGTTGCCAGTACTGCCGCGTCGGTAGCTACGGCCAGTGCCTGGGCGGCGGTGGCTGGATCCTCGGCCACACGACCGACGGCGTGCAGGCGGAGTACGTGCGCGTGCCCTTCGCGGACACCTCGACGCACCTGCTGCCCGACGACGTCACCGACACCGCCGCGGTTGTGCTGGCTGACATCCTGCCGACCTCCTACGAGGTGGGCGTCCTCAACGGACAGGTCAAGCCGGCGGACACGGTCGTGATCGTGGGCGCCGGGCCGATCGGCCTCGCCGCGATCCAGACCGCCCAGCTGTACAGCCCGAGCCACGTCGTCGCGGTCGACCTCGCGGCCTCCCGGTTGGACGCCGCGAAGCAGTTCGGTGCGGACGTCACCGCGGCCACCCCGGAGGAGGCCGAGCGGATCGTCGGCGAGCTGACCGGTGGTCTCGGCGCGGACGTGGCGATCGAGGCGGTCGGCGTGCCGGAGACCTTCGAGCTGTGCGCGAAGCTCGTGCGCCCCGGCGGGCACGTCGCGAACGTCGGCGTGCACGGCAAACCCGCCACGCTGCACCTGGAGAACCTCTGGATCCGCAACGTCACCATCACCACCGGGCTGGTGGACACCGCCTCGACGCCCACCTTGCTGCGGATGGTCGCGGCGGGCCGGATCGACGGCGAGCGCTTCATCTCGCACCGCTTCGCGCTCGACGAGATGGAGCAGGCGTACCAGGTGTTCGAGAACGCCGTCGACACCGGTGCGCTCAAGGTGGTGCTGACCCGGTGACCGGTCAGTCACCTCATCCCAGTCGCAACCCGGCCAGATCACCCAAACCGGTCACCGGTTCTTCGAACGCCGAGGTGTCCCGTCGTGACTCGCCGTCCTGTCCAGTAACCATGCATTTCGTCTACCCCGCCGTCGTACAACGGAAAACCTTCGCCGCCATGCCCGCGCCCACCTTCGACAGCCCCTCGGCTGAGCCGAAAGTGCCGGTCAGCTCGGGCCCGGAGTCCCTGGTTCGAGGCGCAGGCGCAGCCGCATCGTTGATGCGTGACCGATCAGCTTCCTGAACAACGCCGCCGCGATGCGCTGTCGCAGCCGGTGATCCACTTCCATCTCGACGCCAGTGTGCCCGCTGATCGGCTGAGCCAGCTCCTCAAGCACCTGCGCCGCTTCCGCGGCGCGGAAACCGTGGACCTGACGATCAGCCGCGTCAACCATCCCGCGATGCCCGGCGCGGTGCTCGCTGACATCGCCGTGTTGACCACTGATGGCGTGTGCCGCGTTCGTGGCGTGGGACGCACCTCGGACGCGGCGATCGAGAGGGTGCGAGAGCGCCTGGCCGGTGAACAGCGTCCAGCGCCAGGTTCTGCGGAATCCGCATCGACGAGGCACCACGACAGGAGGTCGTCGTGACCGACACGGCACAGAGGTCCCGCACAACGGCACGTCGCGGCAGCTACCTGGCAGGGGCGCTGCTCGACCTGACTCTGCTCGTGCTGATCAACGTGTCACCGGGGTGGACAGCCGTACCGGTGTTGACCAGCGCGGCAGCCGACGTGGTCGTCGCGGTGGACATCGCCTTGGCCGTCGCACTCGTCGTCAACCTGCTCTGCCTGGCCCACCCACGGCAGCCGCTGACCGCTGTGGGCGACGTCGTCAGCACGACTGCCGGATTGGTGGCCGTGGCGCGGGTGTTGCAGGTGTTCCCGTTCACCTTCGCCGATTCGACCACCGACTGGGCCACCATCACCCGCCTGACCCTCGTTTCGATCATCGTCGTGGTCTCCATCGCCCTGCTGGTGCAGCTGGTGGTGCTGGTGCGCGTCCTCGTTCTCGGCCCGAAGCGCGGCTAGTGGCGTGCTCCCGCCCAGCACGGGTACCCGGTCACAGAGCCTGAAGGACTCGTGCCGACGGGACCTCAGGCCTGGCCTGTGCGGACCCCGCGCCCTGTTTCGTGATCGATACGGACGGCAGTGTGGGAGGCACGAAACCCGAGTGAGGAGCGCGAGATGCCGAACGCCGACCTGGAGCTGGTCGACGCGTACTGGCGAGCCGCAAACTACCTGTCGGCCGGCCAGATCTACCTGATGGACAACCCTCTGCTGACCGAACCACTGGCACCTGAGCACATCAAGCCGCGCCTGCTGGGCCACTGGGGCACCACACCGGGCCTGAACTTCATCTACGCGCACCTGAACCGGATCATCCGCGACCGCGATCTCGACATGCTGTTCGTGACCGGCCCAGGCCACGGCGGACCCGCGTTGCTCGCGAACACGTGGCTGGAAGGCACCTACAGCGAGACTTACCCGGACGTGCCACGTGACGCCGACGGCATGCGCAAGCTGTTCCGGCAGTTCTCCTTCCCCGGTGGCGTGCCGAGCCACGTGGCGCCAGAGGTGCCCGGTTCGATCCACGAGGGCGGGGAGCTGGGGTACTCGCTGGCGCACGCGTTCGGTGCGGCCTTCGACAACCCGGACCTGATCGTCGCCTGCGTCGTCGGCGACGGTGAGGCGGAGACCGGCCCGCTCGCGACCAGCTGGCACGCCGGCAAGTTCCTCAACCCGCAGCGCGACGGCGCAGTGCTGCCGATCCTGCACCTCAACGGCTACAAGATCGCGAACCCGAGCCTGCTGGCACGCATTCCGCACGACGAGCTCGACTCACTGCTCCGCGGTTACGGCTACACACCGTTCTACGTCGAAGGCGACGAACCGGAGGCCATGCACGCCAGGATGACGGAAGTGCTCGACCAGGTCGTCGACGAGATCCACCGGATCAAGAGCACCGCCGAGCGGCCCGTCTGGCCGATGATCGTGCTGCGAAGCCCCAAGGGGTGGACAGGTCCGTCCGAAGTGGACGGCAAGCCGGTCGCGAACACCTGGCGGGCGCACCAGGTGCCGCTCGCGGGCGTGCGGGACAACCCCGAACACCTCAGGCAGCTGGAAGAGTGGTTGCGCGGCTACCGGCCCGACGAACTGTTCGACGAACGAGGAACCCCCCGACCGGAGCTTGCCGGGCTGGTACCGGCTGGTTCGCACCGGATGGGCTCCACGCCACACGCCAACGGCGGATTGGTGTTGCGCGAGCTGAAGATGCCCGGCATCCGCGCTCACGCCGTCGACGTGGTCAAGAACGGGAGCACGCACTCCGAGCCGACCAGGGTGCTCGGCCGGATGTTGCGCGACGTCGTCTCGCTCAACGCCGACGCCCGCTCCTTCCGGATCTTCGGACCGGACGAGACCGCGTCCAACCGCCTTGACGCGGTGTACGACGTGACCGGCAAACAGTGGCAGGCCGAAACCCTGCCGGTGGACGAGCACCTGGTTCACGACGGGCGTGTGGTGGAGGTGCTGTCGGAGCACCTGTGCCAGGGCATGCTGGAGGGCTACCTGCTGACCGGCAGGCATGGCCTGTTCAACTGCTACGAGGCGTTCATCCACATCGTCGACTCGATGTTCAACCAGCACGCCAAGTGGCTCAAGACGCACCGGAAGCTGGAGTGGCGCCGGCCGATCGCGTCGCTCAACTACCTGCTGAGCTCGCACGTGTGGCGGCAGGACCACAACGGCTTCTCCCACCAGGACCCCGGCTTCATCGACCACGTGATGAACAAGAAGGCCGAGGTCGTGCGCGTCTACCTGCCACCGGACACCAACACGCTGCTGTCGGTCGCCGACCACTGCCTGCGCAGCAAGGACCACGTCAACGTCATCGTCGCCGGCAAGAACGACACCCCGGACTGGCTCTCGATCGACGAAGCCGCGTTGCACTGCGCGCGCGGCGCTGGAATCTGGGAGTGGGCGAGCAACGACGAGGACGAGCCGGACGTGGTGCTCGCGTGCGCGGGCGATGCCCCCACCGTGGAAGTGCTGGCCGCGACATCGCTGCTGCGCCAGCAACTTCCGTCACTGCGGGTGCGCGTGGTGAACGTCGTGGACCTCATGCGGCTGCAGCCCGACACCGAGCACCCGCACGGCATGCCCGACCGCGAGTTCGACGCGCTGTTCACGACCGACAAGCCCGTCATCTTCGCCTACCACGGCTACCCGTGGCTCATCCACCGGCTGACGTACCGCCGCACCAACCACCGGAACCTCCACGTCCGCGGTTACAAGGAGGAGGGCACCACCACGACACCGTTCGACATGCTGGTGCTCAACGACATGGACCGCTATCGGCTCGTCATCGACGTGATCGATCGGGTTCCCGGGCTCGGCCCCAAGGCCGCCCGGCTCCGGCAGTTGATGCAGGACCAGCGCACCCGCCACCACCACTGGATCCGTGAGCACGGCGAGGATCTGCCCGAGGTCCGCGACTGGAGCTGGCAGTGAACGTGCTCGTGGTGAACGCGGGCTCCTCCAGCCTCAAGCTCCGCGTGCTCGGCGAGGACGACACCGTCCTCGCCGAGCACACCGTCGAACGCTGGTCCGGCGGCGACGAAACCGAACCGCTGGAGGACTTCCTGAGCAGCGCGCCGTCCGTGCACGCGGTCGGGCACCGGGTCGTGCACGGCGGGTCCGACTTCACCAGCGCCGCCACGATCGACGACGACACGCGTGTCCGGATCGAAGCACTCACCGGCCTGGCACCGCTGCACCAGCCCCGCGCACTCGCCGGCATCGACGCGGCACGGCAACTGCTGCCTGACGTGCCCCAGGTCGCGTGCTTCGACACCTCGTTCCACACCACCATGCCCGCGTCCGCCGCCACCTACGCCGTGCCCGCGTCGTGGCGGCGCAAGTGGAACCTTCGCAGGTACGGCTTCCACGGCCTGTCCCACGCCTACGTCTCCCGCCGGGCAACCGGCCTGGCGGGAAAGACCGGCGCTCGCGTGGTGAGCTGCCACCTGGGCTCCGGAGCGTCACTGGCCGCCGTCGCAAATGGACGGTCCGTCGACACGACGATGGGTTTCACCCCGTTGGCGGGCCTGGTGATGGCCACCCGCAGCGGCGACGTCGACCCCGGTCTGCTGTTGTGGCTGCAGCGAGCTGGGCTCTCCCTCGACGACCTCGAAGACGGCCTCGAACACCACTCCGGTCTCGCCGGCCTGTCCGAGATCGGCGGGGACCTGCGCGACGTGCGCGCGGCAGCCGAGAACAGAGACGAGAACGCCGTGCTCGCGCTGCAGGTGTACGTGCACCGGCTGCGCCAGAGCATCGCCGCCATGACGGCGTCGCTGGGCGGGATCGACCTGCTCGTGTTCACCGGCGGGGTCGGCGAACACGACGCCGTGCTCCGCTCGGACACCGCCGCAGGCCTTGCTTTCCTCGGCGTCGACCTCGACGTCGAGCGCAACTCCGAGGTCTCGGAGGACACCCGCATCAGCCGGACCGCATCTGCTGTCGAGGTCTGGGTCGTCGAGGCGCGGGAGGACGTGGAGATCGCAGCGCAGACCCGCACGCTGCTGAACGCAATGGACAGGAGGACGCGATGACAGGCTCGACCAGGCCGGTGATCGTAGGAGTGGACGGATCGACGTCGGCGTCGCACGCGGTGCGCTGGGCCGCCGAGGAAGCGGCCAGGCGCAACACAGGACTGGTGATCATGCACGCCTGCATGGTGGTCCCGGTCCACGGGCTACACGTGGCGGGATCATCCGAGGCCTATGCCGATGCCGTGTTCGACCACGGCCGTGTGCTGCTCGCCGAGGCCACCGCCGTGGCGAAGGAGGCAGGCGCGGGAGTCGAGGTGGACACCGAGTTGAACAGCGGCGGTGCGGCCGAGCAGCTCGTCGGACGGTCCGCGTCGGCCCAGCTGGTGGTGCTGGGCTCGCGTGGTCTGGGCGGGTTCACCGGCCTGCTCGTCGGTTCCGTCGCGGTCGCTGTCACGACCCATGCGCACTGCCCGACAGTTGTCGTGCGGGATCCGTCGCCCGATGCAGTCCCTGACCGCGACGCGCCCGTAGTGGTGGGCCTGGACGGCTCGCCCTCCAGCGACGCCGCCCTGGCGTTCGCGTTCCAGGCAGCCGCGCTGCGCGGTGTCGCCGTGCACGCGGTGCGCACGTGGTGGGACCTGACCGCCGAAACCGCGTGGCAACGCGGGCTGACCGCGACGAACCTCGCATCGATCGAGGCCGCGGAACAGCGGTTGCTGACCGAACAACTGGCCGCCTGTGCCGCGGCGCATCCCGATGTTCAGGTGCACCAGGCGCTCACCCGTGACCGGCCTGCGCACACCCTGGTCGAGCAGTCTGCGAAAGCCCAGTTGGTCGTCGTCGGTACACGAGGCCGCGGCGGCTTCCGCGGACTGCTGCTCGGATCGACCAGCCAGGCGCTGATCCACCACGCGCACTGCCCGGTCGCGGTGGTCCCGCTGACACAGCACTGATTCCCGAGGACCTTGGTCCCTGCATTCCGAGCCGTTGACAGCCCAACGTGGAGCCATGAGCGCACTCAAGGCTTCTCCAGCCAACACGATCGGCCTGTTGCGGGCACGGTGGACCACAGGCGTCACATGGCTGCTGGCGCCCGTTCTCGTGGCCGCAACGCTGTACGGCCTGCTCTCCGAACGCGCATACCGGCTGGACCGCACGGTGCACCTGGAGTCGATGGCGCAAGACGTTCTGACGTTGGCGATCGTGCCGGTCCTCATCTGGGCAGGCCGTCGCAGCAGCGCGGGATCGCTGCGCGGACACCTGCTGTGGCTCGGACTGCTCGGCTACATCGCGTACACCTACCTGGTCTACGCCTTCGGCGTGCCGCACAACTCCGCATTCCTGCTCTACGTCGCGGCACTGACGCTCTCGATTGCCGCTCTCATCGACGGCATCGCACGGATCAACGTGCGGCGGATTCCTCTCCACGCCCACGCGGGCGTCGGCTGGTTCCTGATCGTGATCGGGCTCGCGTTCGCAGGCTTGTGGTTGTCCGACATCGTGCCGACCATCGGCGGCGGCCTTCCCGGCACGCTCAACGTGGGTGAGCTGCCGTATCCGGTCTACGTCGTCGACCTGGCGTTCGCGCTGCCCGCCGTCGTCGCCACCGGTGTCGCGCTGGTCCGTGGCCATGTGGCCGCACCGGTCCTCGGTGCCGTGGTTCTGATCAAGGTGTTGACCATGGGCCTCGCCATCTGGGCGATGGCGATCGCGTTGCTCATCAACGGCCAGCAGCCCAACTGGGCGGTCGCGGGCCTGTTCGCCGTGATGATCACCGTGTGCACGACCGTCCTGTGGCGCGGCGCCCGTGAACTCGGACCGCCAGCTCCTGGGTGGCTTCGTCCGTCCCTCTGGAACTGAACCCAACGGCTGCGGCGAGATGAGGACGTTGGTCTCTCAACTGTCACCACCACTTCGGCCGTGCCGCTCATCACGTTCCACACGCCGTCCTGACCGGGTCCGCCAGATTGCGCTCTCGCCATCGGCGGATCGTGGTGGCCAGGGCGGGAGGCCTCCGTCTCGAACGGCAGAGACCAAGGTTCGGCCTGGCTTGTCATGATGACCGGATGGACGTGAACGAGGTTCTGCTGCCCGGTGTCGGCCTGCGCTACGAGTTCACCAACGCCGACGGTGACCGCATCGGCATCGTCGCGCGCCGCGAGGGCAACTTCGAGGTGATCAGCTACGCGGCGGATGATCCGGACGAGGCGCAGCCGCTGTTCCGGCTCACCACCGCCGAGGCCGACACCGTCGCCGAGATCCTCGGCGCGCCGCGCATCGCCGAGCGGTTCGCGGACCTGACCAGGGAGGTGCCGGGACTCAGCGCCGGACAGGTCGTCATACCCGCAGCGTCCGCGCACGCGGGCAAACCGCTCGGCCACACGCGAGCCCGCACCCGCACCGGGGCGTCGATCGTCGCGATCGTGCGCGGCGAGGACGTGATCGCCTCCCCCATGTCCGACGAAGAGCTGCGCGCGGGCGACGTGCTCGTGGTGATCGGCACGCACGACGGCATCAACGGCGTGCGCCGGATCATCGAGGCCTGACGGTGCACACGTCTCTCGCGCTGCTGCTCGAACTCGGTGTCATCCTCGTCGGGCTCAGCGTGCTCGGCGCGGCGGCGAGACGGTGGTCCTTCTCCCCCGTCCCGCTCTACCTGCTCGCTGGTCTCGCACTCGGCAACGGCGGTATCGCACCGGTGCCCGCCGCCGGTGACTTCGTCGAGGTCGGTGCCTCCATCGGCGTCGTGCTGCTCCTGCTCACCCTCGGACTCGAGTTCAACACCGCCGAACTCACCCACAGCCTGCGCCGCCACGTCCCGTCCGCGCTGCTCGACCTCGTCCTCAACGCGACACCAGGCCTGGTCGCGGGATGGCTGCTCGGCCTGCCGTGGCCCGGTGTCCTCGCGCTCGCCGGCGCCACCTGGGTCTCCTCCTCCGGCATCATCTCCCGGTTGCTCACCGACCTGCGCCGGCTCGGCAACCGCGAGACACCGGCCATCCTCTCCATCCTGGTGATGGAGGACTTCGCCATGGCGATCTACCTGCCGGTACTCGTGGTGCTCGCCTCCGGCGGCACCTGGTGGCAGGCCCTCATCGGAGTGGTCATCGCGATCGCCAGCGTGACCGCGGCCTTCGCCGCCTCCCACCGCTGGGGCCACCACGTCAACCGCTGGCTCGCCCACCCCGACGACGAACAGCTCATGCTCCGCGTCCTCGGCACCACCCTCGTCGTCGCGGCACTCGCCGAGTTGGTGTCGGTCTCGGCCGCGGTCGGAGCGTTCCTCGTCGGACTCACCCTCACCGGTGCCACCGCCGAACGGGCACGCGCCGTACTCGCACCCCTGCGCGACCTGTTCGCCGCGGCGTTCTTCCTCGCCATCGGGTTCGCGGTCAGCCCGGCCCAGCTGGTCCCGGCGCTGCCCGCCGCACTCGCCCTCGCCCTGGCAGGCATCGCCACGAAGATCGCCACCGGCTGGTACGCCGCACGCCGCGACGGCATCGCCCCACGCGGCCGACTCCGCGCCGGCACCGCGCTGGTGGCACGCGGCGAGTTCTCCGTCGTGATCATGAGCCTGGCCAGCGCCACGAGCCCCGAACTCGGACCTGTGGTCACGGCGTACGTGCTGCTTCTCGCCACGATCGGCCCCCTCATCACCCGCTGGTCCGGCGACTGGATCTCATCTCCACACGCCCGCGCGCCCAGAAGCAATTGACGGAACAACCTCCGGCGTCGCACAGCAAGACAAGGGTGCTACCAGGATTTGCCGCGATGCATCAGAACCGGCCCGGTTCGCCCTGAAGGCCAAGTACGCCAGCCCCGATGACATGACAGGCTGGTCCTGCTCGGCCGAGGACGTCGAATTGCTGGTGCTCGACGACAACACCGCCTGGTGACGACTTCCGGACGACCGGCGGCGATCAGTCGGCTCCACGGTAGGTGGACCAGGTCATGGGTGAGGTCCGCAGACCTGCCCGCACGGCCGCGTGCACGGCGCGCGCCAGCCTTGCGCCGTACACGGAACGCGGTCCGCCGTACGCCTCCGCCGGACCAGTTGTCGGACACAACAGGATCGTGGCGTCGGTGGGCGTTCCGGTGCCGGGCACTCCGCCCTCCACCAAGGCCTGGGCCTTGGCCTCCGCGGCGGTGGCCACGGCGTTGACCAACGCCGCCGGTGTCAGCCGCACGGGGAACCACCCCACCACGTTGATCGTGCCCGGCAGCCACGCCAACGTCTCGTCGCCGGCCGCCCAGGTCGGGTGGGCGCCGATGCCGGTTGTCGCGGTGACGGTCACCTCCTGGTCGGTCACGGTGACCTCCTGGCGCACGTCCAGGGCCGTCAGCATGCCGGTGCCGGTTCCGGTCAGACCGCACGCGGCAGCGAGTTCGACCACGTCGGCGCCCGGATCGTCGCATTCGTAGTCCGACGGCACCGTGGCGTTGAGCACCCATTCCCGCTCGCCCATGCCTCCGCCGTGGACCGCGGACGAAATCGCGAGCCACGGCCGGTCGGTCCGCCACAGCAACACCGACCGGCCTGCCACCTGGTGGTGTTCCGGTTTCACGACGTTCCCTCCCTCCTTCCGTTCACCGCTGGCGGGCGCTATCCCGCGGTGTTCTCCCGACGTGGTCCGCTAATCGGTGGTGGAGCGCTCGGGGAGTGTTCGGCCCAGCGAGCTCAGCAGCGCGGCGGCCTCGGCTGCGATCATCGGGTCGGCACTGCACGCGGCAGTGATCTGCAACGCGCGGGCAGCAAGGGGGTCGCGGTTCCTGCCGGCAGCGATCACCTCGCGTTCTCTGATCGTGTCGGCGCGCAGGTCGTAGTCGACGATGTCGAGCGGCAGCGCTTTCCAGTAGTGAGCCAGCGAGTCGTCCACGCCCCGGCCGGGCCAGGTTCGGTAGATCTCGTCCCACGAGCCGTCGTCCAGTTCGATCGAGTCGCGGCAAACCGGGTCGTGCAACGGCTGGTAGCGGCAGTCGGCGGACAGTCGCGGGCTCCTGCCGGTGTTCGGGCTGCCACCGTGCACCGTGTGCGCGGTGAAGATCAGGATGTCGCCCGGCCGCATTGGTCCACTGTGGACTGCCCGGATGGTGGTGTCGATCTCCCAGCCGACGATCGTCCCGGCGGACAGCCTCAGCGGCAGGATCCCGCTGCGATGGGACGCCGGCACGATCGCCAGCCCACCCGATCCGGCGGTGACCGGGGCGAGCGGGGTCCAGACGGTGAGCGTGCGCGCCGAGCCCTGCACGCCGGGGTGGTCCTGGTGCCATCCGCTGACGTACGAGTCCGCGGAGGACTCCGGCGGCACGAAGCGCAACACCTTGCGGGGGTGGACGAAGACCGGTTCACCGAGCAGGCCCTCCAGCACGTCCAGCAGCTCGGGCGAGTGCATCAGGGCGTGGAACTCCCGCAGGCTCCACATCTCGCCGCGGACGGCCTGGCGAGTCGTGTCGTCGCATCGCGTCATCGTCCGGACGTCGATCTCCGGCAGATCCTCGTCCGCAGCTTCCGCGGGCCGCAGCCACCCCGCGACCGCGGCGAGGGCGAGAACGCGATCGCGTACCCGCTTCACCTCCTGGGCAGGCAGCACGCCGCGCAGGAAGACGTAACCGTCCTCGGCCAGCCGGTCGGCCAGGCGGGAGGTTTCGCCGAGCAACGGCGTGGAGTCGGTGTAGTGATGGTGTTCCACAGCGGCCTCCTGTGCGTACCGTCGGCTCAAGGGGTTCGGATCGGCACCACCAGCGGCCCGTCCTCGGCGTCGACCACCCGAACCCGCGCCTGGTAGTGGGTGGCGATCATGGATTCGGTGATCACCTCACGCGGCGTCCCGCTGGCGACCACACGCCCGCCTGCCAACAGGACGACCCTGTCGGCGTACGCGCCGGCGATCGACAAGTCGTGCATGGTCGTGAGCACGGTCAGCTCGCGATCGCGGCGCAGGGTGTCCACGAGGTCGAGCACCTCTTGCTGGTGGCCGATGTCCAGGGCGCTGGTCGGCTCGTCGAGCAGCAACAGCCGCGCTTCCTGTGCGAGGGCGCGGGCCAGGAACACCCGTTGCAGCTCGCCACCGGACAGCGTCGGCAACACGCGGTCGGTGAAGTCCCGCAGTTCCAGGCGGACCAGGACCTCGCGGACCACGTCGAGATCGGCGGCCGACTCGCGGCCGAACCTCGGGATGTACGGGGTGCGGCCGAGCAGGACGTAGTCGAGGACCGTGACACCCGGTGGCACGACCGGCGACTGGACGACCATGGCCACCACGCGGGCCCGCTCCCGGTGCCGCATCCGCCGCACGTCGCGGCCGAACAGCGACGCGACACCGGTGGCGGGTACCAGACCGGTGACCGCGTTGAGCAAGGTGGACTTGCCCGCACCGTTGGGACCGATGACGGCCACCCATTCCCCTGCCTCGACGGTCAGGTCCACTCCGTGGAGGATCACACCACCGCCCAGCTCCACCCGCAGGCCGCGGGTGGTGATCACCGGATGCGGCGCGGTCACAGCCGCATCCTGGTGCTGGTGCGCAGCACCAGGATGAAGAACGGCGCGCCCAGGAACGCGGTGACCACGCCGATCGGGATCTCGGAGGGAGCCGCGGCGGTGCGCGCGAGCAGGTCGGCCAGTACCAGGAAGGCGCCGCCGAACAACATCGACAACGGGAGGATCGTGCGGTAGCCGGCGCCCGCGAGCAGGCGCACGGTGTGCGGGACGATGATGCCCAGGAACCCGATCAGCCCCGAGACCGACACCGCCGCCGCCGTGCCCAGCGACGCCGCGGCGGCCAAGACGTACCGCGTGCGCTGCGGGTTCAGCCCCAGCCCAGCCGCCTCCGCGTCGCCCACCGACAGCACGTCCAGGTCCCGCCGGTGCAGCAACATGACCACCACGGTCACCACCGCGTAAGGCAGCACCAGCAGGACGTCGCGCCAGCCCGCGGTCCCGAGCCTGCCCAGCAGCCACGAGTAGATCTCGCGGATGGCGTCGGCATCGCGCTGCATCAGGAACGTCTGAACGGCCGCCAGGAAAGCGGACACCGCGACGCCTGCCAGGACGAGGGTGGACGGCGAGCGGTCACCACCGCCCCGCGAGGCGAGGACGTAGGTCATGATCACGGCGGTGATCGCGCCGACGAACGCGGCCAAGGGAGTGGCCATGGGCAGCGCCGCGGTCACGTCGGTGCCCGCACCGCGGCGCAACGTGATCACCGCGGTGACCCCCAGACCCGCTCCCGCCGCCACGCCCAGCAGGTGCGGATCGGCCAGCGGGTTGCGGAACACGCCCTGGTAGCAGCCACCCGCCAGGGCCAGCAGTCCGCCGACCAGCAGCCCCAGCACGACCCTGGGCAACCGCAGTTCCACGAGCAGCGCTCGTTCCCGCTCCGAAAGCCCGCTGTCCAGGTCGACGCCGGGCAGCAAGTCGAGCAGCTCCGCCGTCACGGCCGACACGGGAAGAGCGACCGGCCCGCTGCTCACGCCCACGACCGCCGCGACGAGCACCGTCAGCAAGCCGACACCGAGCCACACCGGCCGCAACCGCGCAGGCCGCAACCGCACCGGATCGGCCGCCTCCCGCTGCGGCGTGTCGCTCCGGACCGGCCTCACCACCGGCCCCTCATCCGGCCTTGCTCGCCGCGGTCGCAATGGTCCGGACCAACTCCACGACGCGGGGGCCCCACCGCGAGGCGATGTCGTCGTCCAGGGCGATGATGCGGCCGGTGCTCACAGCCGTGATGGCGCTCCAGCCCGGACGTGCCTTGACGGTGTCCGCGGTCTGCCCGCAGCACTTGGTGTCGGCGAGGAAGATCAGGTCCGGGTCGGCCTGGATCACGAACTCGGCGGACAGCTGCGGATAGCCGGCGTTGGCGTTGCGCAGTTCCGCCCGGTCCGCCACGTTGACCAACCCGATGCGGTCGAACAGCGCCCCGATGAACGTCGTGCCGGTCACGGTGTACAGCGCTTGGTCCAACTCGTAGTAGTAGGTGGGTTTCACTTGCCGCTGGGGCACGTTCTCCACGATCTGGGCGATGTCGCCCCTCATCCGGGTCACGACGTCGGCCGCCTCGGAGGTGTGTCCGGTCAGCCGCCCCAGATCCTGCAGTTGCGTGTAGCTGTCGTCCAGGGTCCTGGCCGGGCCCGCCAGGTACACCGGGATCTTCAGGGTGGTGAGCTGGTTCGCGATCTGGTTGATGTCGCTGGAGATCACGACCAGGTCCGGTTCGTGGGCCGCGATGGCCTCAGCGTTGGGCTGGAATCCCGACAGGGCCGACTTGGGCGCGTCGGCGGGATAGGTGGACTGGTCGTCCACCGCGGTCACCTGTGCGCCCGCGCCGATGGCGAAGAGCATCTCGGTCGCGGTAGGAGCCAGCACCACGATCCGCTCGGGCCGTTCCTGCAGCGTCACCGAACCGATGGTGACCGGAAAGCCCGCCGTCGCCGAGGGTTTCACGGGCTCGGCCGGAGGCGCACCGCACGAGCCGATCAAGAGTCCCACCGCGAGCACCGCCGCGACACCTTTACGCGAAATTCCCGGCACCACACCACCCCTAGGTGCTCGAAACGCCGGCATCCCCCCACGGTCGCCGCACCGTTGGTTCGACGCTACCTGTCCACCTCGAATCCGGATTGCTCCGTCTGACGTATTAACCGGCACCAGGTGCCGGGACGATTCCGCGCCGTCCGGAATCGAAGTCAGTCGCGCAGTTGCCGTCCGGTCAAGGTGACGAACACGTCTTCGAGGGTCGCTTGCCGCGTGACGAGGCGGCCGATCCGGAACCCGGCCGACGCGGCCACGGCGAACAGCGCCTCGACCGCTGTGTGGACCTCGGTGACGGTGAGCGCGTAGCCGTCGGCCAGCCGGTGCACCGAGTGCACTGCGGGAAGCTGTGCGAGATCGTGCTCGCCGTCGGCCGCGAACTCGACGACGCTCGTGCCGCCCAGCAACGAGATCAGTTCGGCGGGGGTGCCCTCGGCGATGACCCTGCCGTGGTCGATCACCGCGACCCGGTCGCACAACCGCTCGGCCTCTTCGATGTAGTGGGTGCTCAGCAGCACCGTGCATCCCTGCGCGCGCAACCGCTCCAGCACTTCCCAGATCCGGCGGCGCGCCTGCGGGTCCAGCCCCGCCGTCGGCTCGTCCAGCAACAACAACCGCGGATCGCCGACGAGCGCGCATCCCACGGCGACACGCTGCTTCTGCCCACCCGACAGATGTGCGAACAGGGCGTCCTGCTGGTCGGACAGAGCCAGCAGCTCGATCAACGAGTCGACCGAAGGGCCTCGCCGGTAGAAGGACCGGAACAGCCGGAGCAGTTCGCGGACGGTGAGGTGGTCGGGCAGATGCGTCTCCTGCAACGCGATGCCCACCTCGGCTCGCAGCCGCTTGTCCTTGCGCCATCGGCCGTCGAGCACCACGACCTCGCCGTCGTCCGCTTGGCGCAAGCCGGCGATGATCTCCATGGTGGTCGTCTTGCCGGCGCCGTTGGGACCGAGCACGCCGAAACACTCACCCTCGCGCACGTCGAGGTGCAGGCCGTCGAGTGCGGTCACCGATCCGTAGTGTTTGACCAGGTTCCGGCACCGCACCGCGAGTGACGACATGATCCCGCGAGGTTACCATTCACCACGCCATGAGCTTCTACCTGCACCAGTCCGGTCAACTGGTCCTCGCGCGGCTGCGCACTTACTACCGCGAGCCTGGCAGCGTGTTCTGGACCTTCGCCTCGCCGGTGCTGCTGGCACTGGTGCTGGGCATCGCGTTCCGGGGCGTCGAGTCCGGTTCCGGGCGCGACGAGCAGTACATCCACTTCCTGATCCCCGGCCTGATCGGCATGGGTTTGATGACCAGTGGACTGTGGGGCGTCGGCTACTCCATCGCCGACATGCGCATTCGCAAGCTGGTCAAGCGGATGGTCGCCACACCGATGAACAAATCGGCGTTCCTGTTCAGCTTCGTCGTGGTGCGCTCCTTGGTGATGCTGCTGGAACTGCCGATCCTGCTGGTGTTCGGCGTGCTGGTGTTCGACCTCCCCGTCCGGGGCTCGCTCGTGCTGTTGGTGGCGGTGACGGCGTTGGGCGCACTGGTGTTCGCGGGTGTCGGCCTGCTCATCGCGGCACGGGTCCGCAGCCTGCAGACGGTCAGCGGGCTGCTCAGCGCCGCCACCATGCCGATGTACCTGGGGTCGGGGATCTTCTTCCCGTCGTCCCGTTACCCCGAGGTGCTCCGGCCGCTGCTGGAGGTGCTTCCGCTGACCACGGTCAACAACGTGCTCCGCGCGGTCGTGATCGAGGGTGCGGGACTGTCCGCCGTCGCGGGCGGGGTGCTGGTGATGCTGGCGTGGGCGGTGGGCAGCTTCGCGTTGGCAGCGCGGATCTTCCGGTGGTCGGACTGAAGATCAGCCGTGCGGCTTGAGGTGGCACCCCCGCTCCACGTGCACGACTTCACCGGTGCGATCCAGTCGGAGCATCTCGGCGTGGTACGACAGCACCTGCTCGTAGTCGACGCCGAACAGCGGACCGTGGCCCTTGGCCCTGACTTCTTCCGCGGTCCACGACCGGTAGTCGCCGGGGTCGCGCAGCAGTCCTCGGTCAAGACACCGGCTGTACATGTCGGTGCCCGGCAGCGGGGTGAGGATGTTCGGGTTCGGGCTGTGAGGCCGGGTCTCGGTCAGGAACTCCATCGTCAGCTCGTAGTCCTCGGTCGTCTCCTCCGGGACGCCCAGCAGGAGGTTGGCGCCGAAGCGGATGCCGTGGTCGGCGCACAGCTTCGCGGCCCGGTACTGCGTCCGTGCGTTACCGGGCTTGCGCAGTGCGCGCAACAACCTCGGCGATGCGGTCTCGAAACCGAACCACACCAGACAGTTCGCGCCTGCCAGGGACTCGGCCACCGTCGGGGTGAAGTGCGTGGCCGTGCAGTTGAAGCTGAACTCCACGTCGGGCAGCTCGGTTCTCATGAACTCGGCGAACCGCGTGAACTCCGGATAGGCGGGCGCGATGGAGTCGACCAGGACGATGTAGTTGGTGTCGTAGCGCTCGACGAAGTAACGCACCTCCGCCACCACGTCCTCGAACGGCCTGGCACGGCCCGCCTTGGGCGCGAACCACTCGTTCTGGATGGTGCAGTACAGGCAGCGGAACGGGCATCCCCGTCCCAGTTCCAGGTAGATGGACCGGAACTCGCGGGTGGCGGGGAAGTGTTCGGCGGGCAGGCCGCGCAGCGCGTCCACGTCGACCAGGCCGTCATCGCGGCGCGTCAGTTCAGCCAGCGCCTCCACCGTCATGCCGGTCAAGCCGGCTGCCCTCGACGCCGGCACGGCGGCAGGTGGCCGGTACACGTCCTGGTAAATGGGGTAGTCCCGCAGCTGCGGGTAGTCCAGCAGATCGAACGGCTCGCCTTGCAGGACCTGCTCGTCCAGGCGGCGTCCTCGCTCGATGTCCGTGACGAGGCCAGGCAGTGTCCGCTCGCCCTCACCGCACACGACGTGGTCGAACAACCCGCTGTCCACGAGTTCCCCCGGGAGCACCGTGGGGTGTGCGCCGCCGCCGATGGTGATCCGGCCGTCCGCGCGACACCGTTCCGCCACCTCGAACGCCTCGTCGCGCGAGTGGGACATGAAACTGATCGCCACCACGTCTCCGCTCGTGGCCGCGAGTTGCTCGGCGAGTGGCGTCTCGCGGAGCCGGGTGTCCAGCAGGTCCACCTCGTGTCCGGCGGCGATCAGGCACGAGGCCAGCAGCGGTGTGGTCAGCGGCGCGGTCCACAGGGGGAACCCGACCCGCTCGGGTTCCGCGACGAACGCGAGTGTCACCTTCACGAAATCCTCCAGGAGCGGTCGGGTCGGGTCGTCTGTCACCGCGCACGGTGTTGGAGGATCTTGTTGGACGGGTGGAAGCACTCGACGCTCAACGGGTTCCACCACCTCACCAGCAGTGGGCGGACCACGAGGTCCGGGCGGTGGAACGGCACTCGCCCCGAGTCGAGCAGAGCGCCGAGAGAGTCACCGGCCAGGTCATCGTTCGGTCTGCGCAGCCGGAGCAGGTGCTCTCCACGTCGCAGCCCGCGAGACCGATCTCGGCCGCACCCGCGGAGATGATCGCGGACACGTCGGCGCCCCGGCAGAACAGGACGTCCAGCTCCGGGGTGACGGTGCGCGTCAACGCCCGCAGATCGGGCATCACGATGGGTTCTGGTGGTGCCAACAATTCTTCAAGCGATCCACACACTGCGTCATAGGCACGGCTGGTAGACCTGGGAACGGCCAATCTCATCGATTCCTCCCTCGATGACGGCAGGCGAGTCAGCCGGTCCGGGACCTCGCGCCTTGGCTGTCCAGACAAGACAGCCCGTCTTTTCCTGGAACAGTCGCTCCGACGCAGCGATGGCACATCGTCCTCGTTGTCGATCCGAGGGAGGTTTCGCCGGTTCTGACGGATTTCGCAGGTCCGATGAAGGGACGAACCGCCAACCGCAGCGGCAGTTTCGGTGATGTCCGGGACAGCTCGAACATCAAGCAAGCCCATTGTCCGCGCGGCCGATCGCCGGATAGAGGTTGCACCCCTCGTCCACGGCCAGTTCCACGCCTTCGAGGATTCTTCGCCAGTCTTGCCGCCGGGCCGGTGGTGGATGGTCACGTGCAGCGGGGCGTCCTCGGCTGCGGTGGCCAGATCCCCCCGCTCCTGGTGAAGGTCGCCGGGTTGTACTCGGACCAGTGTCCGCCTGGTCGCGCGGCCGTGGTGACAGGACTGTCGGAGAGATCGGCGCGGTGGCGCAGGGACCAGAACTCCGGCAACGCCGTCGGCAGCCTCACCCGCCCCAATTTTACCGGTTCGAACAGGCGGAATTATTTGTTCTGCACGCCGCCGAGCCTGGTTTTGGTGAGGTCGGCGAACGAGAGGCACGATCGGTCGATGTTGATCGACTCACAGGAACGTCCAGCCAGTGGCATGACGTAATCCCGGATTTCGACGAACGTCTTTCCCCCATGAGGCCCCCTGGACTCGATGCGGCGGTGATCACAAGCGCCGAACGACAACTCGTCAAACGAATCGAACAATGTCGTGGTCAATATGATCTCTCCCGCAACACCAACCCTTATCCATCCTCCTCGCGCCGGTCAAGCGACATCAACCGATCGGAGCAGTGTCACAGGGGCTGGTCCGCAAGGATTCACCTTTACTTCCGGGTTGGAATTTCCCACGTCCTCGCAGTTGGTGGACGAGGCGGCCGCGATCTCGGACACCTGGCTGGTGTCGTGGCACACGACGAACAGTCGACGCGGCCGTCCGGTGGCCAAGCTCGAGCAGCTCGCCCTGGATACCGCCCGCACCAACGCGGCCAGCACAGCGCGGTCAGCCCAATCCAACCGCGAGGTGCAGCAGTCGCAGCGCCCGCGATCACGCCCTCGGGGCGACAGAACGTGCGGGGCGTCGGCGTCGGGTGTCGGACACCGGCGGACCTTTCGTCAGGGCGACCCGAGGTAGATGGGAGTGGGGCCGGCGAGCGCGTTCATCGCGGCGAGCGAGCGGGTGGCGCGTTCGACGACGATCTCCAGCGAGGCCCCGATGTGCTCGTGCAGCAGGCGGTGCGCGGTTTCCAGATGGCCCTCGGCCACCCGTTCGGCGATCTCGATGTGCTCGTCGATCGAGGTCTCGATGCGGCCGGTGATCATGAAGTCGTACATGCGGACGCGCCGGATGCGGCGGGTCACGTCCGCCAGCACCGCGACGAGCTCGGCGTTGCCGGACGAGGCGAGCAGCGCGGTGTGGAAGCGTTCGTCCTCGAGCACGAACTCCGGTGACGGCTCAGGCGGGGCGGCCCTCAGCGCGTACCAGTGCTCCAGTTCGGTACCCAGCGCGTCGACGTCGTGCCGCACCTGCGGGTTCTCGATGCTGCGGCTGATCCCGCGCAGCTCGACCGCGATGCGCACCTCGTAGATGTCGCGGACGCGGGCCATGCTCGGCACGACGACCGAGTAACCCCACTCCTCACGGGCGAGCAGACCGTCGCCCACGAGCCGGGTCAGGGCGTCGCGAACCGGCGTGCGCGACACCCCGAACCGCTTGGACAGGCGTGGTTCGGTCAGCCGTTCGGTAGGACCGATCCGCCCGGCCAGCACCTCGTCGCGCAGTTCCAGGTAGACGCGCTCACGGAGCGAGGTGGGGGCGTTGATCTCGTTCGTGGACACTGTGCAGCTGCTCTCAGATGGCCATCGCAGCGCGAACGTCGGTGAGCGCTGTCTCTCCACCGGAACCGGACGAGGTGACCCGGCCGGACGCGAGCACGTAGTACGAGTGCGCGGCCGACAACGCGAAGCCCACGTGCTGTTCCACCAGCAGCACGGACAGGTCTCCGCGCCTGGTCAGGCCGAGGATGATCTCCTCGATCTCGGCGACCACCGACGGCTGGATGCCCTCGGTGGGTTCGTCGAGGATCAGCACCCGCGGCTGGGCGACCAGCGCGCGGGCGATCGCGAGCTGTTGGCGCTGCCCGCCGGAGAGCAGGCCCGCGCGGCGGCCGAGCAGCCCCCGCAGCGCCGGGAAGAGGTCGAGGGCCTCGTCGATCAACGCCCCGCCGCGCGGGCGCCCGTCGGCGACCACGCGCAGGTTCTCCATCGTGGTCATCTGCCCGAACGACTGCTGTCCCTGCGGCACGTACCCCAGACCGCGCGCGACCCGCTTGTGCGGCGCGAGCGCGGTGACGTCCTCTCCGTCGAGGAGCACCCGCCCGGACCGTGCGGGCAGGGTGCCGACCGCCGCCCGCAACAGCGTGGTCTTGCCCGCGCCGTTGTGGCCCATGATCGCGGTGACACCACCGGCCGGTACCTCGACGGTGACGCCGTGCACCACGGAGGTCCGCCCGTAGGCGACCTCCACGTCGACGAGTTGCAGCATCTACGCCCCCTCCCCCAGCACGGCCTCGGCCACGGCCTTCGAGTGCTCGCCGGGACCGAGGTAGACCTCCTGCACCCGCGGATCGGCCTGCACCTGCGCGACCGACCCCTCCGCGAGCACCTTCCCGGCGTGCAGCACGGTCACGGACGTGGCGAAGGCCCGCATGAAGTCCATGTCGTGCTCGACCACGACGACGGTCAGATCAGCGGCGATGCGTTGCAGCAGCCGCCCCGTCTCGTCCTTCTCCTCGGCGCTCATACCGGCCACCGGCTCGTCGAGCATGATCAGCCGGGCGTCCTGCACCAGCACCATGCCGATCTCCAGCCACTGCTTCTGACCGTGCGACAACGTGCCGGCGAGGGCGTCCGCGAGGTCGGTGAGTCCGATCGTTTCCATCGCCTTGACGACGACCTCGGGCAGACTCGTACGGCGCCGGGCCAGCGTGAGCAGGCCACGACGCGCACCGGCCGCGATGTCGAGGTTCTGCGCGACCGTGAGCTCCTCGAACACGGTGGCGGTCTGGAACGTGCGGCCCACGCCGAGCCGGGCGATGCGGTGCACCTTGCGGCCGACGAGGTTCTCGCCCGCCCACCGCGCCGTGCCGGTGGCGGGCACCAGTCCGGACACCGCGTCGATCAGCGTGGTCTTGCCCGCACCGTTGGGACCGATGAGGAAGCGCAGGTCGCCCGGCAGCACCGACATGTTCACGCGGTCCACCGCCACGAACCCGTCGAAGCTCACGGTCAGGTTGGTCAGTTCCAGGTAGTCGGCGTTCATCGCGAGCTCCCCGAGAGCGACGGGACAGGAGCCGAATCGGCGGTGTGGGAGGGCCGCAGCCGTTCCCGCCATCCGCGCACGATCGGCCGCAGCGACGCGAGCCCGCCTGGCAGGAACGCCACGACCAGCATGAACAGCAGGCCCTGCGCGTAGGTCCAGCCCGACGGGAAGCGTTCCGACAGCGACGTCTCGGCCCAGGCCACGGCGATCGCGCCGAGCACCGGTCCGAGCAACGTCGTGCGGCCGCCGATCGCGACACCGATGAGCAGCCCGATCGACGGGACGATGCCGACGTCGTTGGGCGACACGATGCCCACGATCGGCACGAACAACGCCCCGGCCACCCCCGCCATCACCGCGGCGACGGCGTAGGCGAACGTCTTGATCGCCGCCGGGTCGTACCCGAGGAACCGCACCCGTTCCTCCGCGTCACGGCACGCCACGAGCAACTCGCCGTAGCGGCTCACCATCAGCTGGCGCGCCACCGCGACCATCGCGAGCAGGGCGACCACGGCGATGACGTAGAGGGTCATCCGGTTCGCCGGGTCGCGCAGCGAGAACCCGAAGAACCCCTTGAAGTTGTTGAGACCCGTCGATCCACCGGTGCTGCGCGGGTTGCCGATCAGCAGGATCGCGAACGCCGCCGCGAGCGCCTGCGACAGGATCGCGAAGTACGCGCCGCGCACCCTGCGCCGGAACGTCGCGAGTCCCAAGAGGACCGCTACCGCCGTCGGCACCACCACGATCGCGATGAGCGTGACCACCCCGGACCGGAACGGCTCCCACCAGACGGGCACTCCGTCCGAGGAGATCAGCGCCATGAAGTCGGGCACGCCGGTGCTCGGCGGGGCGTCGGCCAGTTTCAGGTGCATCGCCATGATGTAGGCGCCGAGCCCGAAGAACACGCCCTGCCCGAGCACGAGCATCCCGCCACGCCCCCACGCCAGGCCGATGCCGACCGCGACCATGGCGTAGCAGAGGTACTTGCCCAGCAACCCGAGCCGGAACGACGAGAGCAGCGCCGGCGCCACGACGAGCAGCAGGACCGCCGCGACGGCGAACCCGGCCGCCACCGCCCACCTGTTGGTGAGGAACGACTTGAGGTTCATACGAGACTCCGGGTCCGCACGACGAAGATGCCCTGGGGGCGTGCCTGGAGGAACGCCACGATGAGCGCCAGCACCACGACCTTGGCGATCGACGCGGTGGTGGAGTACTCGATCCACGACTGCGCGACGCCGAGCACGAACGCCGCGATCACCGCGCCCTTGATCTGGCCGACTCCGCCGACCACGACCACGAGGAAGGCGTCGACGATGTAGTTGGTGCCGAGGTTCGACGAGATCGAGCCCATCAACGTGAGCGCCACCCCGGCGACTCCCGCCAGCCCCGAACCGACGAAGAACGTGATGCGGTCGGTGCGCCGGGTGGAGATGCCCGAGCTCTCCGCGAGCGACCGGTTCTGCACCGTGGCGCGGATCCGGCGGCCCAGCGGTGTGAACGCGAGCAACGCCGAGAGCACGACCACGGCCACGATCGCGAGCACCAGGATGAACAACCGGGTCTTCGGGAACGCGACCCCGAAGACCTCCACCGGACCGGACAGCCACCCCGGAGCAGCGACGTCGACGCCGGCGGTGCCGAACACGTCGCGAGCGAGTTGTTGCAGCACCAGGGAAACACCGAAGGTGACCAGCAGCGTGTCAAGTGGACGGTGGTACATCCGCCGCAGCAGCAACGCCTCCAGGGCGAGACCGAGCAGGCCGCCCACCACGAAGGCCGCGGGCAGCGACACCAGCAACGACAACCCGGCGTCACCGAGCAGGTTCTGCACGACGAACGCGGTGTAGGCGCCGGCCATGATGAACTCGCCGTGCGCCATGTTGATGACGCCCATCTGCCCGAACGTCAGAGCGAGGCCCAGCGCGGCCAGCAGGAGGATCGACCCTCCCGACAGGCCGTTGAACAGCTGGCTCAGCAGGATTTCCACGACATGCCTCCGTGAGATCGGACCGGCAGGTCACCGGCCGGGTGGTCCCCGGCCGGTGTCGGAGTGTGGATGCTCAGCCGGACAGACCGGTGGCCCAGGGGTAGGACTTGAGGTAGGGGTCCGGCTCGATCGGCTTGCCCGAGGTCCAGTCGGTGTGGATCAGGCCGTCCTGGCCGATCTTGCCGATGAGCGCGGTCTTGGCGATGTGGTGGTTCTCCCCGTTGACCGTCACCTTCCCTTCGGGAGCGTCGAAGGTGACCCCGCCCGCGGCCTTCTGGATGTCCGCCACCGCGAAGGACTTCGCCTTCTCGACCATGCCCTTCCACAGGTACAACGAGGTGTAGGCGGCCTCCATCGGGTCGGAGGTGACCTTCGTCGGCCCGTAGGCGGCCTTGAAGTCGGCGACGAACTTCTTGTTCTGCGCGCTGTCGATGGTCTGGTAGTAGTTCCACGCCACCGGCTGGCCGACGATGTTGCCGACGCCGATGCCGCCGACCTCCTCCTCGGCGATCGACACCGACAGCACCGGCATCGCGTCCGCCGTCAGGCCCGCGTTCTTGTACTCCTTGAAGAACGCGACGTTCGAGTCGCCGTTGAGGGTGTTGAACACCGCGTCCGCATCGGCCGCCTTGACCTTCGAGACGATGGTGGAGAAGTCGGTGTGCCCGAGCGGCGCGTACTCCTCGCCTTTGACCTCGATGCCGTTCGCCTTCGCGTACGCCTTGATGATCTTGTTGGCGGTCTGCGGGAAGACGTAGTCGCTGCCCACCAGGAAGAGGCTCTTCGCGCCCTTCTCCTTGAGGTAGTCGAGCGCCGGCACGATCTGCTGGTTGGTGGTGGCGCCGGTGTAGAAGATGTTCTTCGACGACTCCAGGCCCTCGTACTGCACCGGGTAGAACAGCAGGGCGTTGTTGGACTCGAAGACCGGCAGCATCGCCTTGCGCGACGACGAGGTCCAGCCGCCGAACACCGCGGCCACGCAGTCACCGCGGATCAGCTTCTCGGCCTTCTCCGCGAACGTCGTCGGCTCGGACGCACCGTCCTCGGCGACGATCGCGAGCTGCTTCCCCGCGACACCGCCGGCGGCGTTGATCTGGTCAGCCGCGAGCTTCAGCGAGTTGTAGACGGTGTTCTCGCTGATCGCCATCGTGCCCGAGCGCGAGTTGAGGAAACCGATCTTGACCGACGACCCCGAGGTGTCGACGCAGCCGGCACCCGCCGCACTGGTCGACGGGTCGTCGGACACACGAGCGCCGCAGCCGACGAGCAGTCCCATCGCCGACACCGTTGCCGCGGCGACCAGCCGCCGGGCTAGTGAGATGTTCATCCGCATGCGCCTTTCACGAAGGCCGAGGCAGCGCGGAGCTCGTCGAAAGCCGCCTCTGAGCTGCTGGATACAGGCCTGTATCCAGGGGGCAACGCTAGGTACGCGATGTTGCGGTGGCGGGGACGCGCGGTTACGACGTCGTAGCCGAACGGTCCGGCCAGGCCCGGATCGCGAGATCCGGCGGAAACATCAGGTCGTGAGCACCGCACGAGTCGACGCCGAGCGCGAGGAGCTTGTCCAGCAAGGAGTTCACACCGCGCCGCATTCAAACCCTGCGTCCGGAGATCGAGCGGGTCACCGCCGAGTTGCTGGCCGCCTTCACATCGAGCGAGGAGCAAGCGATCGTTCGATGCGCGGTCGGTGGTCCTGATGCAGTAACCGGCCGGTTCTGATGCCGCTGGCGTGCAGGACTGCTCGATGGAACAGACCGAGGTGGGCTGTGAGCGTTCCCGCTCGGCAATCGACATCTGCGGACGCGGGCCTGTCACGCCCACCCGCAGCCGGGCACGCTTGCCGAACCGCAGAGTCGAGCGGTATCCGAGGAAGTGGCACGGCACCTGAGACTGATCGTGGTGTCATCGCCGTGAGGCAGGTACGAACGCCCAGGTTGGGCAAGATCGATACCATCGGGTGCGGATCGAGGAGAGCCTGGCGGGGCTCGGGCATCGTGCTCGGGTTGCCGGCACTCGGCTAGGACTGGTGCCCTGGGCGATCGTGCCACCAGCGCTCGACCGCCTGGACGAGTTCCTCACCGATGCGGTCGAGGAACTCCGCCGCCTCGGCGACGCGAGCGCCCGCTGGAGTGGCGGAGCCGAGGACGGCGACGGTGCGACGGGCGCTCTCGGCCAGCGCGGTGTTGCGCTGAGCGGTCGCGAGCAGCGACCGGTACCAGAGGTCGCCGCCCAGGACGTACTGCTCTCGCCGGCTCGACGCATCGCGCTCTCGCCGGACGAGTCCTTGCGACTCCAGGAAAGCCACGGCCTTGGAGATCGAAGCCGGGCTGACCCGCAGCTGCCGCACCAGTTCGGCGACGGTGAGGGCGCCGGAGTCGGTGACGTACAGGCAGGCGAACACGTTCGCTGCCATCTGCGGCAGGCCTGTCTGCGCCAGCATGGTGGTCAGCTCCTCGAACGCTTCGGCCACCGCGTCGGGATCGCGTCCGTACGGGTCTGCGGGCACCGGTGCCGAGCGCGTCGAGGCGTTCTTCGGCCTGCGCGCGCGTCGGACGGAAGCCCGCTGCGCCTCCCCCGGCCGGTAGCCGGCGGGACCGCCGTTTCTGGCCACCTCCCGGGAGATCGTCGAGGTGGACCGCCCCAGACTCCTGGCGATCTCGGCGTACCCACGCCCCGCGGCCAGCCCGGCGGCGATGCGCTGCCGGTCCTGCTGACTCAGCCTGCCTTCGGACATGTCCCGACTGTACGCGGTCATCGCAACACCAAGTCGTTGCGTTCATCGGCAGCACCAAAGCACGGATCGCAAGACTTTGACCAGTTCAAACGGCCATGTGCGGTCGTCAGGCTCGTTGACCGATCTGTGAAGGCTGCATAGCTTTCGCAGGACGTGAAGATCGAGCCGAACAGGACCCGACATGACAACCGAACCTGCCCCAGCTGGCCGTTCACTGGCCCCGGACCTCGCGCGCGGCCTGATGCTGTTGCTCATCGCGCTGGCGCACGCGCCGGGGTTCCTGAGCTCCTGGCGGTCCGGGACGCCGTGGCTCGACGACGTCACGCTGCTGGTCAAGTCGCTGGTCGCCGACAACCAGGCCCGTGCGATGTTCGTGTTCCTGTTCGGCTACGGCATGGGCCAGCTCGCCCACCGGCACCACGCTCGCGGCGGCGACTGGCCGGGGCTGCGCACGCTGCTGCGACGCCGCAGCATCTGGCTCGTCCTGATCGGATTCGCCCACACCATCCTGCTCGTGCCCATCGACATCGTCGCCATCTACGGACTCGCACTGCTGCTGTTCACCCCGCTGGTGCGCGCCACGGACAAGACACTCGGCTGGACCGCCGCCCTGACCCTGGTGCCGGCCACGCTGCTGCTCGCCTGGCAGAGCGTCAACGCGCAACTCGGCCTCGAAGCCGGCACACCGGTCACCTTCGCGCAGTTCATGGAGCCCAACTACGGTGCGCATGTGCTCGCCAACGCGACCAAGCCGGCGCAGGCTGTGCTCGGTGTCGTGATGGTGCTGCCCGGAATGCTGCTCGGGATCTGGGCCGCCCGCCGCGGGTTCCTGGACCGGCCAGCCGAGCACCGCTCGACGCTGCGCCGTGCCGCTCTCGGACTGCTCACCCTGGCGTTGATCGGTCGGCTGCCGGCCGCCCTGCTGGCCGCCGGGGTGTGGCACACCGACTCCACGAGTCTGCAGTGGACGGTCGCCGTCGCGCACGACCTCACCGGGTTCGCGGGCGGCATCGGCCTGGCCGCCGCGGTCGGCCTGGCGTCGGCTCGGATCGGGACCAGGCCAGGCCGGCTCACCACCGCACTGGCTGCGCTGGGTCAGCGGTCACTGACCTTCTACCTGTTCCAGTCCGCGGTGTGGCTGGCGCTGTTCTACCCGTTCACCTTCGATCTGCGCGACGAGGTGAGCTTGGCCGGCAGCTACGGCATCGCTGCCGCCATCTTCGCCGTGTCGGTGCTGCTGGCGGAATGGATGCGCCGCACAGGGCAGCGCGGACCGATGGAGGTGCTGGTGCGCCGGATGTCGTACCCGCGCACTACACCGGTTCCTTCTCGGCAGGGATCCGCTTCGTAGCGCCGATTCCCCTTCGCGCTTCACCTGGGCTGTGCACCACGCGATCAGGGTCTCGACGGGTGGTGGACGTCAACTGCCACGGCACGCTGGTTGTGCAGCAGGTTCTCCCACCACCGGCCGACGACGTTGTGCGTGCCGAAAACGGCGTCCGTGCAGGTCAAGCCGCGAGTCTCTCCTGCCAGAGGCCTGATCAACGAGTACGAATCCGCAGCAGCCTGATACGCAGGTCAGACCGTCTGGCCGACCTTTGCTGTCCCACAGGTTCAACAAGGCTGCCGCACCGGCTCGTCGCGGTGTGTGCCGCCGGTGCGACTCCACGTGAGATTGGGGGATGTGGGCGTGGCGCGAAACTGACAAAGTGTCACCGTGTCGAATCCTGCACAGGCGCCGGAGCCGATCCGACTGCTCGTCGTCGAGGACGACCGGGAGATGGCGGCGATGCTGGCCGAGCTGTTCGTGAGCGAGGGCTACGAGGTCGACGTGGCGCTGGACGGGCAGGAGGGGGTGCATCTCGCGTTGAGCCGCAAGCCGGACATCATGGTGTTGGACCGGGGGCTGCCCGCGATCGATGGACTGGATCTCATGGTCCGGCTGCGGCGGGTGGGGGTGACCGCGAAGATCCTGATGCTGACCGGTCGCTCCGACGTCGCCGAACGGGTGCGGGGGTTGAACGCCGGGGCGGAGGACTACCTCGGCAAGCCGTTCGACGTGGACGAGCTGATCGCCAGAGTGCGGGCGCTGCACCGCAGGCACCTGGAGCACACCGATCTGCTCCCCCTGGGCCAGGGTTACCTCGACCTGCGTCAACGCGAGGTGCTGACCTCGCAGGGAGGTTCGGTCGAGCTGTCCGCCCGCGAATGTGACCTGCTCCGCACGCTCGCCGTGGCGCCCAACGTCATCTGCCGGCGCACGGATCTGCTCACACAGGTGTTCCCGGAAGCCACCTCGGAGTCCATAGTGGACACGTACGTGCACTACCTGCGCCGCAAGCTCGGGCGCGAGGCCATCCGCACCGTGCACGGTCTCGGCTACCGCGCTGGGTCCGTCTGATGGCCGCCACCACCGCTCGGCTGACGCTGCTGACCATGATGATCGTGCTGCTCATCGAGTGCGTCATCTACGTCATCACGGCGAACATGCGCGAGAACGACATCCGCGGCGACCTGATGTGGGCGATGGAGAACTCGTCGATCTCCAGACCACCCGCGTGCACGTGGCTGGTCGTCGCACGCGACGGCGTGGTCACCGGAACGACCGGGCTGCCTGCGGGGTTCCCGCTGGCGGGGAGCCTGCGCAACGCCGGTGCGCCGCTGTTCGAGCGGGTCCGCCTCGACGGGCAGGACTACCGCGTCCTCACGCAGCGGCGCGGCGCGGAGGCCGTGCAGGTCGTCCTCGACGAGCGGTTCCACTTGCTGGAGCGGCAGAATCTGTTGATCGCGTTCGGTGTGGCGCTGCTGCTGACCACCCTGACAGTGGGCGTCGTCGTCCCCGCTGGGAGCCGTTTCCTCTACAAGCGGTCGATAGCGCCGCTGAACGAAGCCCTGGCACGGCAACGGAGGTTCGTCGCCGACGCGAGCCACGAGCTGCGTGCCCCACTGACCCGGCTGCACACGCAAGCGCAACTGCTGGCACGCAAGGCGGACAAGATGGAATGTCCGGAAGCCCTGGCCGCCGACATGCGCCGGCTGGTGAACGGCACCCGCCAGCTCGGTGACCTGGTCGATGACATCCTCCACTCCGCGATCTCCGCCGAACAGTCGCAGCCGGATCTGGTGGACCTGGCGGAACTGGCCGACGAGGTGGTCGCGGCGGAGGACGTGCGAGCCACCGAAGCGGGACTGGTGCTGGAGGTTCAGCACGACGCGGGTCCGTTCCTCGTGTCCGGCGAGGTCTCCGCGCTGCGCCGGGTGGTGACCGCGTTGGTGGACAACGCGATCGGCCACACGCCGGCCGGCGGCACCGTCGTCGTCGTGCTGGAGATGCCGACCCCGGACACGGTCCGGTTGTCGGTGCGCGACAACGGGGTCGGCTTCGACCAGGCGAACGGGCGATCGCTGTTCGAGCGCTTCCACCACGGCACGGCCGGGCGGGGGAAGCGGTTCGGCATCGGCCTGTCGCTGGTCCGCGAGGTCGTGGAAGCTCACCACGGCACGATTTCCGCCGAGGGCAGGTCCGGCGCGGGCGCGGTGTTCACAGTGGACCTGCCCGCCGTGGGACCCGCGATCGGGTTGACCGCCATCACGTCCGCCTCGATGACGCAGGTGTTGCAGTGGGCCTCGGGGAGTTCACGTAGCGCCGGTAGTCGACCGGATCGGCCTCCAGCACGAGATGCGGCTTGCGAGAGCGGAAAACCTCGTCGGACGCCATCGTGACGAGGTCGGTCGCGACGCCGGCCAGCGGTGAGCTGGGCTGCCAGACCAGCATGGTGCGGCGCCAGAGCGGTTCGTCGGCGAGGGGACGGAACACCACGTCGGTCACGGAAGCCGAGGTCGGGGGGAACAGGCCGACGGTGGTGCCGGAGCCGACGATGGCGGCCGCGGTGCCGTGGTCGGCTCCGAAGTGGCGGAACCGCGGCACGAACCCGGCCCGCTCGCAGGCGGTGCGCAGGCTCTGCCGCAGGCCGCCCTCCTTGTCGGCCGGCGCGATCCAGTCGTACTCGGCGAGCTGCGCCAGGTGGATCCGGTCGCGGTCGGCCTCCGGGTGGTCGAACCGCAGGCCGACCAGCAGCGGCTCGACGCCGAGGTCGCGGAAGACCAGCCGTCGTGGTTTCGGCGCCGGGGCATCCGGATGCTCGGTGATCACCGCGAGGTCGAGGCGCGAGGTGCGCACCAGTTCCACGACCGCCTCGGAGTGCTCCTCCACGTAGGTGATCTGCTCGTGGTCCGGTAGCAGGCCGCGCAACGCCGCGGCGACGGTGGAGATCCACGGGCTGTCCACTCCTCCCAGCCGGACCGTCGCCGCCCCGCCGCCGTGCGCACGGGCGCGCGCCGCGGCGATCAGGTCCTCGAACTGACCGATCAGCACCCGCGCCCCGAGCAGGACGTGGGTGCCCAGTTCGGTCGGCTCGACCCCGTGCGGGCGGCGCAGGAACAGCGGTGCGCCGAACTCCCGCTCGATCCGGCCGAGCTGCGCGGTGAGGCCGGACTGCGCGATCTGCAACGTGGCCGCGGCCCGGCTGACGCTGCCCGCCTCGGCCACCGCCACGACGACCTGCAGATGCCGAAGTCCCAACTCCATGACGCCCTCACCTGTCCGATCGGAAACATCTGAGCACGAACGCGACCCCGATCAGGGACAGCAGCGTGGCCCAGATCGAGGAGGTGTACCTCGCCTGCAGGAATGTGTGGTTCGCGGCGTCGACCAGCCACGGTTCGCGAGTGGCCGCTTGCGGCAGCCGCGACAGCGACGGCGCGATGTGCCGGTGGTGGTTCGCGGCCAGCAGGGAGCCGAGCGCGGCGGTGCCGAGCGCGCCACCCACCCGCCGGATGGCGCTGTTGATCGCCGCACCCGCGCTGCTCGTCTGCGGTGGCAGTACGGCCATCATCGCGGTGGTGATCGGCGCACTGATCACTCCCTCGCAGCGGTCGCCGAGCACGCCGCCCGCGAACACGGCCGCGGCGAGGACCAGCGAGTACGAACTGCTTGCCCAAGCCAGTTCCCCCGCGTTCGCGCCGAGGCCGCGCACCGGATCGGCGAGCGTCTCCACGGCGATGTCGAGGATGGAGTTGTCCAGCCAGAGCAACGTCTGTGCCGCGCCCGCGACCGCGACGACCGCCCAGGTCCGGGTGCTCCCCCAGTTCCTCGCCACGGCCTGCGACACGTCGGGAACCCTTTTCACAGTGAAAGCGCCCTCTTGCCCGCGACGACGATCCGCGCGTACTCGGCAACCCTTCTGCCCAGGTATTCGGCGGTCTCGAGATCGGCCTTGTGCATCAGTTCGGGGCCTTCGTCGATGTTGGACTGCGCGGCGGCACCGTGCGAGAAGCCCAGTCGGTTCAGGTCGTACTCACTGCCGTTGGAGGAACACCATCCGGAACGCAGGCCCAGGTTGATCCACACCATTCCGTGCTGGGCGGCGAACGTGGTGAAGTACCCGAGGGTGCCGGACTTGTCGCCGGCCTTCGCACCGGAGTTCGTGAAGCCCGCCGCCAGCTTGTCCTGCCAGCGCCGGGTCAGCCAACGACGACTGCTGGCCTCCGCGAACTGGTGGAACGCGGCCGACGCGGACCCCATGTACGTCGGGGCGCCGAAGATCACGGCGTGCGCTTCGTCGAGCTGGAACCACTGCTCAGAGGTGATCTCGTCGACTGCGATGGCCGCGACATCGACACCGGCCACGCCCTGGGCTCCCTGCCGCACCGCCGCGGCGAGCTTGCCGGTGTGCCCGCGCCCGTCATGACACGCCACGACCAGGCGCACCGGATCCGTCGGCTCGTTCAACAAGACCTCCTGCTCTTCATCGAGACTGCGGCACCGCAGAATCTGTCACAAGAAAATGAGAAAGTTCTTAGAGCACCGACATGTTCGCCTACCGTCCGAACGGGTGGCACGACGCGTCCGCACGGCCCACGCCAAAAATAGTGCTGTTTGAGCCTGAACCGGCATAACTCCCGAGTTATGCGCAAGAGTTATTTGTTCGCGGCCAGCGACCGTGACTAGCCTGCCGACTTGAAGGTTTTCATTCATATTCTTCGCTGAACCAGCTTTCGAAAAGGAGGGTTCAGACGGCATGACGAATACCGGAAAGCTATTCCGACTCCGCCGGTTGTCCTCGGCGAACGACGGGAGGCACCTGTTCGTCCCGCTGGACCACAGCGTGTCCGACGGTCCGATCGCGCCCTACGACCGATGGCACGACCTGCTCCGGAACCTGGTGACGGGAGGAGCGGACGCACTCATCGTCCACAAAGGACGAGCACGGCTGGTGCCTCCGTCCATCCTGGCTTCCTGCGCTCTGGTGGTGCACCTCAGCGCGGGCACCGCCCACGCCGCCGACACCAACGCCAAGGTGCTCGTCGGCATGGCAGAGGACGCGCTGCGGCTGGGCGCCGATGCGGTCAGCGTGCACGTGAACATCGGTTCCGACACCGAGGCGCGGCAACTCGCCGACCTCGGCGCGGTCGCGACGGCGTGCGAGGCCTGGGGACTACCGCTGATCGCGATGATCTACCCGAGGGGACCGCGGATCATCGACCCGAAGGACCCGGCGCTGCTCGCCCACGTCGTCAACATCGCCGCCGATCTGGGCGCGGACCTGGTGAAGACCTCGGTCACCCTGCCGGTGCGGCGGATGGCGGAGGTCGTGGCGAACTCACCGATCCCGGTGCTCGCCGCGGGCGGGCCGATCGACGGCTCCGACCTGATCGCCTGCGCCACCGAACTGATGGCGGCGGGCTGCGCGGGCCTCGCGGTGGGCCGCAAGGTCTTCACCTCCTCCAACCCGGCATCGCTGGTGGCCAGGCTGGCCGCCGTGGTGCACGGACCGCATGCCACCGTGCCGAATTCGGCGGCACACCAGGCAGCGCACCAGACCGACCTCTCCCGAATCCCGACGATGACGACAGGTGCTCGATGACGCTCGCTTGGATCGATCTCCGGACCGTGGCCCCGCAACACGTCGAAGGCGTCGTGGACGCCGCCATCCACTCCCGGTTGCACGGCATCCTGTCCGACGACCCCGCCGCCCTCGCGACCCTGCCCCCGACCATCGCGAGCATCCTGGTCGGCGCGGCCGAGGACCACACCGGCATCACCACGACCGTCGTCGCGGACCAGGCCGAACTGGACGCGCTCGTGCTGACGGCGGGCGACCGCGAGAACGTCGCGGCCTGGGTGGACGTGCACGACGACCGCACGCTCCAACTCGCGTGCGCCGCCGCCGTCGCGCTGCCCTACAGCGTGGTGCGGTTCGCCGACCCGACCAAGATCCCTCTGGAGATCGTGCTGGCCTCCGCCGACCGCGCTCCCGGCAAGCTGTTCACGGTCTGCGGCGACCTCGAAGAAGCGTCGATCGTCGTCGACGTGCTGGAGCGCGGTTCCGAGGGCGTGCTGCTCGCACCGAAGGACGCGACCGAGGTCTTCGCGCTGAGCCGGATGCTGGAGACGGCCAGCCCGAAGCTGGAACTGGCGACGCTCGTCGTCGACCGCATCGAGCACCACGGCCTCGGCGACCGGGTGTGCGTCGACACCTGCACGCACTTCGAGGAGGACGAAGGCATCCTGGTCGGCTCGTTTTCGACCGGATTCCTGTTGAGCTGCAGCGAAACCCACCCACTGCCCTACATGCCGACCCGGCCGTTCCGGGTCAACGCGGGCGCGTTGCACTCCTACGTGCTCGGGCCGGACAACCGGACCAACTACCTGAGCGAACTGCGCTCCGGCAGCACGGTCCTCGCGGTCAACTCCGAGGGCCGCACCCGCCGGGTCGTGGTCGGCCGGTCCAAGCTGGAGTCCCGACCGCTGCTCAGCATCACCGCGCATTCCGTTGATGGCACCGAGATCAGCCTGACCGTGCAGGACGACTGGCACGTCCGGCTGCTCGGCCCCGGTGGCAAGGTCCGCAACGTCACCGAGCTCCAGCGGGGTGACGAGCTGCTCGGCTACCTGGCGACCGACCAGCGGCACGTGGGCATCCCGATCGGCGAGTTCTGCAAGGAGCAGTGAGATGCGGGGTCTTCTCGAAGAGCTGTTCGACGCTCACCCCGGCGGGCTGCCCTACCTGGTGCACGGCGGACATGTCGTGTCCCGTGCCGAGGTCCGGTCGGCCGTCGCCGAGGAAGCCAAGGTGTTCTGCGGTTTCGGCATCGGGGACGGCTCGACCGTCCTGGTGCAGGTGCCGCCGAGCCGCACCCAGGTCGAGGTGGTGTTCGCGCTGTGGTCGCTGGGCGCGCAGGTGATGCTGGTGGACCACCGGCTGGCGCCGGCCGAAGTCGACGCGCTGCGTTCGTTGTGCCGTCCGGAGTTCACCGTCCGAGCCATGGCCGGCGGGCGGTTCGCGATGGCGTTCCAGCCCGCCTACGAGGTGGTCACCGAGCACCACCGCGACGGTGAGCGGGCGACGACCGGGCACCGGCTGATCCAGTTCAGCTCGGGCTCGACCGGGCAACCGAAGGTGATCGGCCGGACACCTGCGTCGCTGGCCGCGGAGGTCGAGCGGTTCACCCGGATCGACGGGATGCCCGAGGCGGGCGAACGGCTGCTGTTGCTCAGCTCGACCGCGCACAGCTTCGGGCTGATAGCCGGGCTGCTGCACTCGCTCAGGGCCGGCGTGGCCGTGGTGTTCACCCGACGACTGTCCGCGAAGGACGTCTTCACCACCGCCGAGGAACACGACGTGCACGTCATCTTCGGCACCCCCTTCCACTACGAACTGCTGACCACGGCGAAGTCCGTGCCCGCCCTGCCCTCCCTGCGGGCGGCGGTGTCGGGTGGAGAGCTGATGAGCGATGGGCTCGCCGAGGCGTTCCTGGAACGCTTCGGCTTCCGCCTCGGCGACTCCTACGGCACCACCGAGACCGGTGTGATCGCGATGGACGTCAGCGGAACGTCCCGGCCGGCGGTCGGTCCCGCCGCCCCCGGCATCGTGGTGCGGGTCAACCACGGCGAGCTGGAGGTGGAGCTGCCCGACGGCACCCCCTACCTTCGGGGGTCCGATGTGGACAGATACTCCGCCGGCTGGCTGCGGACGTGCGACAGGGCCGAGCAGGACGAGCACGGGATCGTGCGACTGCTCGGCCGCAGCGACTCTCTGGTGGTGATCGGCGGGCTGAAGGTCGACCTGATCGAGGTCGAGTCCGTGCTGCGTCAGCATCCCCGGATCACCGACGTGGTGGTGATCCACGTCGAGTCCATCGAGGCGTACGTGGCCGCGGCGGAGGACGGCCCCGCCGCCGGGGAACTGGCGGGCTGGTGCCGCGACCGGCTGGCCGCCTACAAGGTCCCGAGGCTGATCCGGGTGCTGCCGGAACTGCCCCGCACCTCCAACGGGAAGTTGATCCGGCGCACGCAGGCCCTGCGCGAAGCCGTTTCCCAACCGTCCTGATTTCCCGACGCAGAAGGGTTGGCCCATGCCGACGCTGGAGAAAGAGATCCGCGACTTCATCCTCACCACGGTCGTGGAGGAGATGAACCACCCGATCGAGCCCGACCAGATGACCAGCGAGAGCCCTCTGGGCAGCGGTGGGATCGACCTGGACTCGCTGAGCCTGATCGAGCTGACCATGCGCCTGGAACGCCGGTTCAACGTGCAGTTCCCGGAGACCGACATCGAGCCGCTCAGTGCGATGACGCTGGGCGAGCTGGCCGCCGTCACCGTGGAGCGGGGCGCCACGGCATGACCACGCGCGTGGAGATCACGACCGCGGTCGTGCGGGAACTGCTCTCCGATCCCAAGATCTTCCCCGACCTGCCGGCGGACCTCGACGAGGACGCCGAGCTGGCGCTGGACTCGTTGGCGCTGGTGTGGTTCCTGCACCAGCTCGGCACCAGGTACGACCTGGTGGTCGAGCCGGACGACGAGCACCTCACCGAGTTCGGATCGCTGCGCGGCATCACCGAGTACCTCAGCCGGGTGCAGGCGGGTGAATCCGGCGATGAGTGAGGTGGTGGTGACCGGGTTCGGGGTGCGGACGGCGTTCGGCCGGGGTGCGGACGCCCTCCGCCGCGGAGTTTTCGGTGGTGTGCCGGCGTTCGCGCCCACCACGCGGTTCGACACCGGCCCGTACCGGACGCCGTTCGCCGCCACCACCGGGACCGACAAACCCGACCTGATGCGGGACGTGCTCGGCGAGTGCACCGACGAAGCCGTGGAGATGGCCGGGTTCACCGCGCGCGACGACACTGCCGTGCTGGTCGGGACGTCTGGTGACTTCGCGGTGCTGACCCGGTTCTGGCGCGGCGAGGCCGGCGTCGAGGCGGCCGACACGATCCCCGCGTGGCAGGCCGACCTGCTCGCCGCGCGGATCGGCGCCTCCTCCGGGCGGCGGCTGGCGTTCACCAACGCGTGCGTCGCCTCGGCGGCGGCGATCATCCACGCCTGCGGGCTGATCGCGTCCGGCCGGGTGGAGTCGGCCGTCTGCGCGGGGGCCTACCTCGTGGAGGAGGAGGTCTTCGCCAAGTTCGACTCGGGCCGGGCCATGTCGCGCGACGGCTTCGTCCGGCCGTTCAGCGCGGACCGCGGCGGAATGCTGCTGGGCGACGGTGTCGCGACCGTGGTGCTGGAGTCCGCGGAGGCGGTGAGACGCCGGGGTGGACGGCCGCTCGCCGCGGTCGTGGGCTGGGGCGCGGGCTCGGACGCGTTTCACGTCTCCCGGCCGCATCCGGACGGTGCCGGACTGGCCGCCGCGGCCCTGCGGGCACTGCGCCGCGCGGACGACCCGGACGGACTGCGCATCGACTACGTGAACGCGCACGGCACCGCCACCAAGTTCAACGATCCCGCGGAGACCCGTGGCCTGCACAGGGTGTTCGGCACACGGGCCGACCACGTACCGGTCAGCTCCACGAAGAGCACGACCGGGCACATGCTGGAAGCCGCCGGGGTCGTGGAGTTCGTGATCACCTTGCTGGCGCTCACCGACGGCGTGCTGCCGCCGACGGCGAACTTCACCGAGGCCGACCCGGACTGCGACCTCGACTACGTGCCCAACGTGGCCCGCGACGCCGACGTGCGCCGCGCGCTGAACGTCAACGCGGCGTTCGGCGGGGTCAACACCGCACTCGTGCTGGAGCGCAGTTGACTTCCTCCTCTCGTGAACGAAGGGATTCCTACAGCTCGCGCCGCAGGGTTTTCTGCTTCGTCACCGACTGCCCGCCCGGAGTGTTCCGTTGAGGTCTTACACCGGCTCCACAGACCGACGCCGCCAGCCCGGCGGCCAGAATGTTGCGTGCCGCGTTCACATCCCGATCATGGGTCGTGCCGCAGCCACACGTCCACGTGCGCAGGTGCAGCGGCATCGCCGCCGCGAGTGCGCCACAGGCCGAGCACAGCTTGGACGACGGGAACCAGCGATCGATCACAATCACGTCCCGTCCGTGCCAGCCCGCTTTGTACTCCAGCTGCTGCCGGAACTGCCGCCAGCCCGCGTCATTGATGGCGCGGGCGAGGCGGTGGTTGCCGACCATGTTCGACACCGCGAGATCCTCGATCACGAGCGTTTGGTTTTCGCGCACGAGCCGAGTGGTGACCTTGTGCAGGAAATCGGTACGGCGGTCGGCGATCCGAGCGTGCAGACGAGCGACCCTGACACGGGCCTTGGCCCGGTTGTTGCTGCCTTTCTGCTTGCGGCACAACGCCCGCTGCGCCCTGGCCAGGCGTTCCCGATCCCGGCGCTCGTGCCGGGGATTGCCGATCTTCTCCCCGGACGACAGCACCAGCAGGTGATCGAGCCCGACATCGATGCACACCACCGCATCCGTGACGGGCAACGGCGTCACGCTCGGGTCCTCGCACAGCAAGGACACGAACCAGCGACCGGCCGCGTCCCGCGACACGGTCACCGTCGACGGCACCACGCCCTCGGGCAGTGGCCGCGACCAGCGGATGTCCAGCGGCTCGGCCATCTTCGCCAGCGTCAACACCCCGTCACGCCACCGGAACGCAGACCGCGTGTACTCCGCCGAAGCGCGCGACTTCTTCCGCGACTTGAACCGCGGAAACCGCGCACGCTTCGCCCAGAAGTTGCCGAACGCCGTCTGCAGATGCCGCAACGCCTGTTGCAACGGCACCGCCGACACCTCGGCCAGAAACGCCAGCTCCTCGGTGCGCTTCCACACGGTCAGCAACGCCGACGTGGCCTCATAGCCGACCCGCTCCCCACGCGTCCACGCCTCCGCACGGGCCTGCAACGCCAGGTTGTACACCTTGCGGACACACCCGAACGTGCGCGACAACTCCGCCGCCTGCACCTCACTCGGATAGAAGCGGTACCGGAACGCCCGCTTCACCTGCCCGTTCACAGTTCACAAAATACCGAACCACTGTGTGGCCTTAGGTGGGTGGGTCGTGGACGCCGTGACGGCGACACAGCTGTCCCTGCTCTGCCCCGCAGGGGTCCGCTTCCTCCCCGCCCTGAAGGACCGGTCTCCTCGGAGGACCTCAGATGATCACCGCCACCCGCGCGGACCCGGTACCGGGGTTCGTGGAGTCCCCGTTCAACCCGCTGATCCACGAGGTCGCACGGCGCTGCCTGACCGAACGGCCGGGCGACGGCACGCGGACCGCGCTGCTGGTGGGCAGCACGGTCGGCGACTCGGGCACGACGGACCTGGCGAGCAGGTTGCTGATCAGCGGGCAGGTGAGCAACCCGCTGCTGTTCATGCAGGCCACCGCGAACGCGATCCTCGGCTACGTGAGCAAGGAGTTCGGGATCACCGGGCCGCTGATCGCGATGTCCGCGCTGACCGACCTCGGTTCCGCGCTGCTCGACACCGCGCACGTCCTGCTGGACGACGAGGAACTGGACAGGGTTCTTCTCGTCGGCGTCGAACTGGCAGGGAGCGACCGCACCGCCGCGTTCTGCCGGGAGCTGGGGCTGGCGCCGCCCACCGAGGACTTCGCGGTCGCCCTGCTGGTCGACCGGGACACCTCGTTCGAAGACTCCGATGGGTACGACCTCCGACGACTGGCTGAAGGACCAACACGATGATCAGCAAAGCGGAACGCGCGCAGGTGCTGGCGGACGCGACGCTCGGCGCGGGCAACGTGATCCACCGGTTGAAGGCCTACGGCCGGCCGTTGGACGAGGAGGTCCTGCGGACCGACGGCACGTGGCAGGCGCCCGACGGCAGCCACCCGGCGGCGCTGACGCTCGGCGACCTGCACGCCGCCGTCGAGGTCTACGCGTCGTGGTTCCACGCCCGAGGGGTGAAGCCACGTGACATCGTGGCCGTCCAGACCCGGTCCAGCACCGAGTTCGCCGTCAACTACCTGGCGCTGACCTCGCTGGGCGCGATCCCGTCGCTGGTGAACGGCAACCTGCGCCCCGAGATCGCCCGCGAGTACATCCGCCGCCAGCGCGTGGTCGGCGCGGTGGCCGACGACGAGCACGCCAGGACCCTGGCCGGCGGCGACCTGGAACTCGGGTTCCTGGTCACCGCGGCGGACATCGCCGAGGCGGGACCGCTGCCGGAGAACTACCCGTACCGGCACCACTCCACCGACCCGATCATCATCTCGCACTCGTCCGGCACGACGGGGATGCCGAAAGGCGTGCCGCACACCCACGAAACCCTGCTGTACGCCCAGTTGTACCGGCTGAAGCTGTCGATCGGCGACGCGATGGGCAGGCTGCTCGTGGCGATGCCCGGCTCGCACAACTCGGCGGTGTCGGTGATGTTGTTCGGCTTCCTGCTGCGCTCGCCGATGTTGCTGCTCTCGAGTCAACGCGGTGCCGACGTGCTGGACGCGATCGAGGAGTTCCGGCCCACGACCGTTTTCGCATTCGCCGGGACGTACGGCGAGATCGTCGCCGAGGACCTGGACGCGCGCGACCTGGAGAGCGTGGAAGCCTGGTACAACAGCGGCGACGCGATCCATGAGGCGTATGTGCGCGAGCTGGTCACGCGGGGCAGCCACGTGACCGTGAACGAGGACTTCCAACGCGTCCGGGTGCCGGGCTCGGTGTTCACCGACGGCCTCGGCTCGTCGGAAGCCGGCTACTCGATGTTCCACATCGGCCACCGGACGGGAAGTTCGACCTACGGCCGGTGCGTCGGCAAGCCGATCAGCTTCGCCGAGGCCGCCGTGCTGTCCGAGGACGGGCAGCCGCTGCCCGCCGGGGTCGTCGGCAGGCTCGGGGTGCGCTCCCCCACGCTGACACCGGGCTACTGGAACGACTCGTTGACGTTCTACCAGCTGCGGCTCGGAGGCTACTGGCTGACCGGTGACCTGGCCGTGCGGGACGAGGAGGGCAACTTCTACCACCTCGACCGCGTGCCGGACGCGATCCGGACGAGTGAGGGCATCGTCTTCAGCACCTGCACCGAGGAGTTGCTGCTGGCCGAACTCCCCGAGCTGGCCGACTGCACGGTGGTCGGCGTGGCGCCGGAGGGTGTGCGTGCGGACTGGGAGGGCGACGGCCTGGCGGACGCGTACGCGCTCCTTCAGGTCACGGACGACGGCCCGGACGATGCCAAGTGGACGGAGCTGGTCAACGATGCGTTGCGCGCCAGGGGTTTCCCGCCCGTCACGCGAGCACTGCGGATGGACGCGGCCGACGTGATCAAGGGAGCGACCGGCAAGGTGCTCAAGCGGCTCATGCGCGAGCGGTTCTCCGAACAGCTCGCCGGAGGACGCGGATGACCACGATGAACGACCCGGACACCACGACCCGCGCGGAGCTGATGGACGTCTACCGCTCGTGGTGGCTGCATGACGCCCGCTGGTACCAGGGGGTGGCGAAGCGGTTCGGATCGGCCGTCGCGAACGAGATCAACGCGGAAGCGCTGCGGTTCGTGGCGACGAGCATCGGCCGGAAGGTCGCGCGCCAGTTCGGCGGAAAACCCGCGCGGGACGTGGAAGAACTGCGGCAGCGCTACGAGATGTGCGCCGACCGGACGTTCCCGCGCGAGCTGCGGGACCTCCAGGCGGTGGTGCTCGACGACGACGTGATCGAGGTCGTCATGCGGCAGAACTTCGCGGTCACGATGGTCCGGATGGCGGGTTCGCTGGAGGACTACGAGTGCCCGTGCACCGAGGTGCACGCCGGATGGTCGGACGGGCTGGGCGTGCCGCTCGTGGAGAACTGCTCGACCGGATGCCTGCGCTTCGGCGACCCGGCATGCCGTCTGCTAATCCGCTTCAAGCCAGAAGGAGTCCAGTCTTGAGGGTCGTCGTCGCCGGTGCCACCGGACTCATCGGGACCGCACTGCTTCCGCTGCTGCAGGCCAGGGGCCACCACGTGACCGCACTCGTACGTGACGAGTCGAAGACGGTGTCCGCCGACACCGTCGTCGCGGACGCGCTCGACCCGGCAGCCGTGCGCGACGCGCTGCTCGCCGCCCGGCCGGACGTCGTGGTGCACCAGCTGACCGCGCTGCGGCAGATGAGCGCGGAAGCGTTCGAGACCACGGCGCGGCTGCGTACCGAGGGCACCGCGAACCTGATCACGGCGGCCAGGGAGGCCGGGGCCGCGAAGCTGGTGGTGCAGAGCATTTCCTTCGCCACGGCCCCACTCGGCGACCCCGTCCTGTCCGAGGACGCGCCGCTGTACCTGGACGCACCGGATCCGGGGTGGTCGAGGACCGTTCAGGCCGTGGCCGAGATGGAACGCCTGGTGCTCGGCACACCGGACATCGCGGGCACGATCCTGCGCTACGGCACGCTGTTCGGCGCGCAGACGCAGTACGACCCCGCCGGCCCGTTCGGTGCCGTGATCCGCAGGGGCCAGCTGCCGATCCCGTCGACCGCCACGGGAGTGACGTCGTTCCTGCACGTCCAGGACGCCGCACTGGCCGCTCTGTCCGCTGTGGACAGTGACGTCACGGGTGTGTTCAACATCGCCGACGACGAACCGGCGGAGGGTGCGACGTGGCTGCCCGAGTACGCGCGTCTGCTCGGCGGCCCGCCACCGCGCCCGATTCCGTCCGACCTGGCCGAGAAGGTGTTGGGGTGGTTCGCGAACTACCAGCTCACCGCCATGCGCGGCGCGCGAACGGACCGGGCGCGCACGGAACTGGGCTGGAAGCCGACGGTGTCCTGGCGCCACGGCCTGGCCTCCGGGTGAGCGCCCTGCGGATCTGCCTGGTCGGGGCCGGGCCGCGGGGAACCTCCGTGCTGGAACGGATCTGCGCCAACGCCGACGGCCGCGCGGTCGAGGTGCACGTCGTGGATCCGTTCCCGCCGGGACCGGGCGGGGTGTGGCGCACCGGGCAGTCCGGCCATCTGCTGATGAACACGGTCGCCTCGCAGATCAGCCTGTTCACCGACGACAGCGTGCCGTGCGAGGGGCCCGTGGTACCGGGGCCCAGCCTGTACGAGTGGGCGCAGACGACAGGCCGCGACGAGGCCCTGGTCCTCGGTCCGGACGACTACCCGACCAGGGCGTTCTACGGCCGGTACCTGCGCTGGGTGTTCCACCGGCTGGTCACCACCGCGCCGGAGTCGATCAGCGTTGTCGTGCACACCGGCACTGCTGTCGCCCTGGACGACGCCGACGGACAGCAGACCGTCACGCTGCTCGACGGCACCCGCCTGACCGGGATGGACGCGGTCGTGCTGGCACTCGGCCACGGTCCGCTCGCGCGCAGCCGCGAGCAGGGCGAGAACCGCCGGTTCGCGTTGCGGCACAGGCTCTGCCACATCGAGCCCGCCAACCCGGCCGACGTCGACCTGAGCCCGATCGCGCCGGGCACGGCCGTCGCGGTCCGCGGCGTCGGCCTGAACTTCTTCGACTACCTGGCGCTGCTCACGATTGGCCGTGGTGGCACGTTCGAACAGGCCGAGGAAGGTCTGCGCTACCTCCCGTCCGGCCTGGAACCGGTGCTGTACGCGGGTTCCCGCCGCGGCATGCCGTACCACGCACGCGGCGAGAACCAGAAGGGCGCGCACGGCAGGCACCACCCGTACTTCCTCACCGACATGGTCATCGCGAACCTGCGCAAGCGCGCCGACTCCGGCGAACCGGTCGGCTTCCGCGAAGCGGTGTGGCCGTTGGTGGATCGAGAGGTCCGCGCCGTCTACTACAGCCTGGTCGTCAAGGCCGGGCGCGGCGAGACGGCGTCGCAGGCGTTCCTCCAGTCGTTCGTGCAAGGCATCCCGGACGACGACGAACGGCTGCTGGACCAGTACGGGGTCACCGAGCGGTGGGACTGGGACCGCATCGAGCGGCCTCAGGGCGACCGGGTGTTCGCCGACCGCGCCGAGTTCTGCGGCTGGCTGCTCGACCACCTGCGCGACGACGTGCGGGAGGCGAGGCGGGGCAACCTGTCCAGCCCGCTCAAGTCGGCGCTGGACGTGCTGCGGGACCTGCGCAACGAGATCCGGCTCGTGGTCGACCACAGCGGGATCAGCGGCGACTCCTACCGTCACGAACTGGAGGGCTGGTACAACCCGCTCAACGCGTTCACCTCGATCGGCCCACCGGTGCGGCGGATCGAGGAGATGATCGCGCTGGTCGAGGCGGGCGTGCTACACGTGGTCGGTCCGCGGATCCGGATCCGCCGCCACACCACCGAAGGCGTGTTCCTGGTGGATTCCGAGGCGGTTCCCGGCCCGCCCGTGCGCTGCCGCGGCCTCATCGAGGCCCGGCTGCCGGACATCGACCTGCGGCGCAGCGCCAACCCGTTGCTGCGCTACCTGCTCACCACCGGCCAGTCCCAGCCCTACCGCGTCGGCGGCTACGAGAGCGGTGGCCTGGCCGTGACCGAACGCCCGTACCGGCTGATCGACCGCGCCGGTCTCGCGCACCCCACCAGGTTCGCGTTCGGCGTGCCCACCGAGGGCGTGCACTGGGTGACGGCGGCGGGCATCCGTCCCGGCGTCGGCTCGGTGACGCTGGAGGACGCCGACGCCATCGCCAGAGCAGTGCTGACCGTCCACTCCCAGCACAGGAGCGTGAACGCATGAGCCGCACCGATTCCGGCCTGCTCGCCCCGACGTGGGCCGGTACGCCGGTCGAGGCCGCCACGTGCGACGAGGCGTGGCTGAGCGCGATGCTGGAGGTGGAGGCGGCGCTGGCCCGCAGCCAGGCCCGGCTGGGGCTGATGCCCGCCGAGCACGCCGAGGTGATCACCGAGGTCGCCGCGGCGGGTGGTCTCGACGTCGTCGCGCTGGCACGGGCCGCACGAGCGGCGGCGAACCCCGTGGTGGCGCTGGTCCCGGCCTTCACCGCGCTGGTGGCGGCAGTGGATCCGGCGGCCGCCGAGCACGTGCACCGCGGCTCCACCAGCCAGGACGTGCTCGACTCCGCCGTGATGCTGATCGCCCGCCACGTGCTGGCGCAGATCGACGGTGACCTGAGCCGGACGGCCGCGGCACTCGCCGCAATGGCCGAGGAGCACCGCGACACCCTCATGGCGGGCAGGACGCTGGCCCAGCACGCCGTGCCCACGACGTTCGGGCTGAAAGCGGCGGGATGGCTGCAACTGGTGCTGGACGCGCTGGCGAAGGTGCGATCCGTCGCATGCGCGGGCCTGCCCGCCTCGCTCGGCGGCGCGGCGGGAACTCTGGCCGCCTACGGCGAGTTCGCCCGGCCGGAGCGCGACGGCGTGGAGCTGATCGCCCCCTTCGCCGAGGAGCTGCGTCTGGCCGAACCGGTCCTGCCGTGGCACACCGTGCGCACGCCGATCGCGGACCTGGGCGCGGTGCTCGGCTTCGTCACCGGAGCACTGGGCAAGTTCGCGGTGGACGTGCAGACGCTCTCCCGCACCGAGATCGGCGAGGTCACCGAACCCGCGGCCGACGGCAGAGGCGCGTCATCCGCCATGCCGCAGAAGCGAAACCCGGTCCTGGCCACGCTCATCCTGTCCGCCGGCCGGCAGGTCCCGGCCCTCTCACTGGTGCTGGCGCAGTCGATGATCGCCGAGGACGAACGTCCGGCGGGCGCGTGGCACAGCGAATGGCAGGCGTTGCGCGAGGCGCTGCGACTGGCGGGCGGAGCGGCGTTCACCGCGGCGGAACTGGCGGAAGGCCTGGAAGTCCACCCGGATCGGATGCGAGCGAACGTCGAACTGACCCACGGCGCCATCGTCGCGGAACGGCTGGCGGTGGCGCTCACCCCCGCGTTGGGCAAGGCCCAGGCCAAGGCGTTGCTCACCAGGGCGTCCACGACGACGGGGGCGCCGTTCGACGAGGTCCTGCGCACCCTCCCGGAGCTGGCCGGCCTCGACCTGGACGACCTGCTCGACCCGGCCCGCTACACGGGCGCCGCGGGCCAGCTGGTGGACCGGGTGCTGCTCCGCTACCGCAACTACACGAGCTTGTGAACGACAACTCGCACTGCGACACACCGGAAGTGAAGACCGTGAACCCGATCACCACCTTGCGCCCCGACGCCACCACCTCGGACCAGTACCGCAGGGAGGGCCACTGGCGCTCCGGCACCGTCCTGGACGACCTGGCGCGGTGGCGTGCCGAGACCCCCAACGCCCCCGCCCTTCTCGTGTCGGAGACCGGCCGGGGCACCCTGGAGCTGACCTACGCGCAGTACGCCGAGTACGTGGACCGCTTCGCCGGCGCGCTGCACGCGCTGGGGGTGCGCAGCGGTCAGGTCGTCGCGATCCAGTTGCCGAACGTCTGGCAGGTCGGACCGCTGGTGCTGGCCTGCACCCGGCTCGGGGCCGTCGCGGCGCCGATCATGTGCGCGTTCCGCCCCCGCGAGCTGGAGCGGATGCTCCGCCGGCTGGATGCTGTCGTCTGCGTGACCGTCGATCGGTGGGACAACTTCGACCACGCGGCGGCGCTGGCCGAGATGGCACCCAGGCTGCCCGCACTGCGCCACCGCGTGGTGCTCGGCGAGCGGACCACGGACGGCGAACTCGACTTCCGCGAGTACTTCGAGCAGACGGAACACACCTCTCTGCCGGATCCGTCCGTTGTGGACCCGGACCGGGTCTCCCTGGTGCTGTTCACCTCCGGCACCTCCGGTGAGCCGAAGGCCGTCCTGCACACCCTCAACACCTCGTACGCCTGGTACGCCCCCGTGGCAGCCGCCGACGGCATCGGCCAGGACAGCCGCGTTTACTCACCGAACGCGGCGACACACGTCGTCGGCCTCAACTTGGGCATCTTCATGCCGCTGCACCGCGGGGCCTGCGCGGTCGTGACGGACCGCTGGGAGCCGGAGGCCGTCATCGGATTCCTGGCCCAGGCCGAGGTCAGCTGGATGGTCATCGTCCCGGTCTTCCTCTCCGTCCTGATCGACGCGATGGAACGCACGTCGCAGCGACTGCCCACGGTGCGGATCATTCGCGCGGGAGGCACCACCGTCCCGCAGCCACTGTTCAGGAGGGTGACCGAGATCTTCGGAATCCCGCTGGACGTGGGCTGGGGCATGACGGAAGGCGCCACCACGTTCACCCGCACCGGAGAGCACCCGGAGCTGGCCGGCCGCACCGTCGGGCGCGGGGCCCCTGGCCACGAGATCGACCTGCGGGCCGACCACCCGATCAGCGACGAGCGACCTGGGCGTCTCTTCGTCCGCAGCCCTTCGCTGTGCCTGGCCACCTGGGGCCGGGACGACGGTCGGCTGACCGTGCTCACCGAGCACGACGACGGCTGGTACGACACCGGTGACCTGGCGGCGCCGGACGGCCACGGCGGCATCCGGCTGCACGGCCGCGCCGAGGACCGGATCGGCGTCATCATGATCCCGGTCAGCGACGTCGAGTCGGTGCTGCTGGACCACCCCGACGTACGGGACGTCGCCCTGGTCGGCTACCCGGACGGCCACGGCGGCGAGCTCGCCTGCGCGGTCGTCGTACCGGGAGAGGGGACGCCCACCCTCGACGGCCTCCGCGACTGGCTCGACGGGCTCGGCATGAGCGCCTGGTGCCAGCCGTCCCGCCTGGAACTCATGTCCCAACTGCCGCGCAACGAGACCGGCAAGGTGCGCAAGAACCTGCTCCGGCAACGACTTCTGGCGGGCTCAGGACAATCGGGTCGCCCAGCATGATGAACGGCGCTTTTGTCCACCTCAGGTGCACAAAAGCGCCGTTCATCATGACCTACGGGGCCAGGCGGGCCGTGGTGACGAAGAAGATCGCCGTCGCGGTGAAGGCGTTCCGGCGAGAAAGATCGCCCAGGTCGTCCTTCCACCGCGCCGCCGCCTCCTCGCTGACGACGCCCTGGGTGAGAGCCGCCGTCAGGGCCGGCTCCAGCACCACGCCGAACGCGGACGCATGGTCGTTCAGGCTCGCCATGACGGGAACGACGGAGATGTCGGTGAATCCGGCGTCGGCGAGGTGGTAGGCGTTGTGGGTGCCGGCGTGGGGATTCGGGACGGCCGAGCAGAACGCGTCCTTGACCACTTCGGTCGTCTCCGGGATCCGCGAACTCACCACCATCGACGCGAGATCGGGGTCCGCGAGAACGATCGTCCCACCCGGCCTCAGCACCCTGCGGGCCTCGGACAGCGCCTCGGCGGGATCGGGGAAGTGGAGGAAGGTCCGCTCGGACCGGTACCACGACAGTTCAGCGTCCTCGAACGGCAACTCGAAGGCGCTGCCCCTGACAACGTGACAGTGCGGGAACCGGGCCAGGGCCGCGTCGACCATGGCCTGACTGCTGTCGACCCCAACGGCGTCCTTCCCGAGCCGGACGAGATCCGCGACGGCGCGTCCGGCACCGCACCCGATGTCCGCTCCCCTGCTCCCGGCGGCCTCTACGGCGCGATAGGTGGCCTCCCGCACCGCGCGGCCGCTCTCGCTCTCCTCCATCTTCCGCAGATAGGCGATGAAGTCCTCGGGAACGGCGGAGGAATCAACGTCATGGAAGTGTGCCGCAATGCTTTCGACGGTGCGTGGTCCGGTGGTTTCCACGTGCTGCTGTCTCCCGTCAGGAGGGTGCCTGATGATTCAGTGCGATGAGATTTCGCAACATTTACCAACACCTGCAACTTAGCGCATTTGCACGGGAATTGACAGCGATTCGGGAGGGACAGACGCGTTCGGGGACACGCGAACGGAACGGACACCACCTGAGCCCATAAGCCCCTGATCACAGGGCACCAACTCGCCCGGCATCGGCGCATGCGCTTATGACGTAGTCATGACACGGTCGCAACCCTGGACCCTCTTTGCCAGGATCATGTGAGGCACCCGTGTGAGCAGAATCCGGACGACCTCCTTCTTGTTACCCTTCCCAGGCCCGCCGGGTCGCCCCAGGGGATCTCACCCCTGAGCTCCCACAGAAGGGAACCCTAATCCGTCAGAACTCGGGCATCCATTGAACCTCGTTTTGATGTCGGTTCCCAACTCTCGGCACTTCAACGGTGATTCAGTCGCGTTCGTCTTTCTGTCCCACCGGAGACATGTGCGACATGATCCCCGACGTGGAGCACTGGAGGGTGTCCGTCCGGGAAGCGCAAGAGCTGCAGCACGCGATCATGGGCTACCTGCCGGGGTACGCGACGCCGCGGATCGTGTGCGACGACCGGACCGGGATCGAGCTCGAGGCCCCGGAGGCGCTTTCGGGACATCTTCCAGAGGCGGCCCCATCGGCATGTTTGCCTGGTCAGCCCCCATGGAGTCTCATTGGGTCCCGACGTCAAATGTCCCCCAGAATGTTCCAGGAGGTCCACAAAGGACACCATCGGCCGTCCACAGTGGAGGCTCTTGGTCACGGATTGGTCCAGCGCCCTGCGCGGACCGCCGCTCCGGCCGACTCGGAGCGTCAGCGCCGCAGCAGCCGCCAGTAGCGGCCCCACGGCACCATGGCGAGACCGCCCACGATCAGCAGGCCGAGCCTCGCCTTCGCCGTGCCGGGAAGCCGGGGCCAGAGCCGTCTCGCCCGCACGGCGGTGAGGGCCGTGGCCGCCACGGTCGCCGCCGCCGTCCCCTGCAGGGCCAGCCAGGGCAGGGTCCGGCCACCGAATGTCGGTCCCAGCGCGGGTTTCTCGTCCACGGTGATGCGGAGGAAGTAGACGATCCAGCCACCGACGGTGACCGAGCCGAGCACGGCCGCCCAGCGGCTCACCCGGTCCAGTTCCGCCGGCCGGCTCAGGCTGCCGGGAAAAGCGATGAGGAACAACGCCAAAGCGGCGCACTGGACACCGGTCGACTCCCACCACTCCAGCGGGTCGATCGTCCTGCTGCACACGGCTTGCACCGGTGGCACAGCACTGGTCTCGGACCGTGCGGCCGCCGGCGCGCCTGTGATCCACGACGCCACGAACTCCACGTAGCCGGGTGCGAGCTTTGCCGGTTGCCCCGGTTCGCACACACCGTGATCCGCCCCCGGAACCACCCGGAGGGTGTTCCGATCGTTGCCCGCCAGCGCCTCGCGGAAGATCAGCAGACTCTCCCCCGGCGGCACGACCGTGTCGTGTTGACCCCAGAGCGCCAGCACCGGCTGGCGCAGCGTGCGGAGCACCGGCACGCCGTCGTGGTGCGCCTCCGCGAGCAGGCCGGCACCCGCGAGTTGCCGGATCCCCACTTCCGCCAGAGCGTCCACCATCGCGCCCCGCACGCCGTTGCGACGCAGGTAGGTCTCCAGCGCCCAGCCCTGCTGGCGGGCAGGGGGCAGTCCGCTGGCCCCGACCAGAACCACGTACGCGATCTCGTCCGAACGGGACGCGGCCAGGGGTGCGACCCAGCCGCCCTCGGAGAAACCCCACAGCCCGACCCGCTCCCGGTCGGTCTCCGGTTGCGCGGCGAGCAGCCTGACCGCGGCGAGCGCGTCCGCGGCCAGCAGGCCGTAGTCGCGTCGGGTGACCGAGTAGCCCTCGGTGCGCTTGTCGTAAGTCAGCGCGACGATGCCCTCGCGCGCGAAAGCCTCGGCGTGCGCCGTGAGCGAGGACCGGGGTCCCGGACCCGATCCGTGCACCAGCACCACGCCGGGCCTGCCGGTGCCGCGGGCCGGTACGTGAAGTGTGCCGCGCAGAGTCGTCCCCGCGTTCTCGAAGGACACCTCCCTGGTCAGGATCACGAAGTACCCACCGCCGCGGGCAGCGTTCCAGCCGGGCGGATCGCGAGCACGACACGTTCCAGCGACAGCACGACCTCTCCGCCGACGCGGGTCTCGCCGGAGACGATCACCGTGCCGGGTATCGCCCGCACCACCCGGACGTCGTGGTGCAGCACCTCACCTGGGACCACCCGGCGGCGGAACTCCAGCCCTGACAGCTTTCCCGCGAGCATGACGTGGTCGCGAGGCACGTCGAGGACGCCGGTGAGACCGAGCACCACCCCGGCGGCCTGCATCCACGACTCGACGACCAGCGTCTCCGGGTAGGCGTGGTCATCGTCGTCACCGATCTCGTCGTACCAGGGCTCGTTGCAGCTGACCGCCTTGACCACCACCAGCCTCGTGCCGTCGTCCGTCCACGTCGCACCGTCCACCAGCAACATCGGGTACCGGTGCGGAAGCAGCTTCTTGATCTCCGCCACGCCGATCACACCGTCCTCCTCTCACCGAGCCCGATTCGAACCACCGCGGCCGGGCCCCTGTCCGTGCCGACCCGAGCCTCACAAACGTGCTGATCCCAGCGCAGCGAGATCGTGATCACGTCGTGCGGGAACACCGGCGACTGGAACCTGACCGAGTGCACGGCGACGAGTCCGGCCGGGCTGTCCGGCACCACCTGACGGACCGCCAGGTGGACGCACTCGACCAGACAGACACCGGGAAAGACGGGCAGGCCCGGGAAGTGCCCGGCGAAGACCGGCTCTCGCGGTGAAACACCGAGTTCCAGCACGGCAGACCAGCGACCATCCACTTCGGACGGTGGCTGGACGAGACGGGGCCGGCCCCGCACCGGGCCCTTCACCGGACCATCCGCTCGGGACAGACCGGCCGGTGCGACAAAGCGTTCGCCACCTTCATCCGCGTCTCCTCCGGATCGATCACCTCGTCCACGGCCGCTGCGTCCACACCGGACGATGACCATGCGTACACCGTCGTCACTCCCGTGGAACAGGCCTTCGCCACGAAGTACGCGCCCTGATAACACTCGCGGGTGATCAGCACCACCCGTGGGACGGACGTCGACGCGAAGGCATCGAGAAGTTCCGCGCCACCGCGCAACAGGTCTCCCCACCGTTCGTCGATGCCCGGCAGGAACGCGGGCACGTCCACGACGACGATCAACGGCACCGAGAACGCGTCGCACATCCGCACGAACTGGGAAGCCTTTCTCGCGGCTGCCGCATCGAGCAGGCCCCACCGGTCACGCGGGTTGTTCGCCACGACACCGACCGTGCGGCCTCCCAGCGTGCCGAGGCCGACCACGATGCTCTGCGCCGTCCCACGTCTGAGCGCCTCGAACGTGCCGTCGTCGAGCAGGCCGCGCACCAGCGGTTCGACGTCGTAGGGCTGCTGCCCGCGTGCCGGCAACGCCTTCCGCAGGTCCTGGTGGCAGCCGGCCACGACGTCACCGGCCCGCGCCGATCCGGTCAGCAGGCGGAGGACTCGTGTCGTGGCAGCCCGCGCGTCCTCCTCGTTCGCCACGTCCAGGTGCAGACCCCGCCCACCGACGGAGATCGCCACGTCGGCGAGCTCCACGCAGGCGGCCATCCCGCCACCCGCCGAGCCGGCGACGGTCAGGATCTGGGGAACACGGCCGGAAACACTCATCATCGCCGCGTACACGTGCACCAGTCCGCCGGACAGCTCGTTCCCGATGCCGGCCGCGGCTTCGATCCGCCACACCCCGATCAGCGGGAGGTCCTCCCGGTCGGCGAGGTCGATCGCCGCGACGACGTGGCGACATCTGACTTTCTCGAAGACCTCGTTCGCCTCGTTCATCTCGACGACGTACAGCACGACGGGAACACCCGTGATCGTGCCGCGGGCGGTGTACACGCCCGCGCGGTCGTCGCCGGCGAGCACGACGGCGCTGCCCGGATCGAGGCAGGACGCAGAACGTGGTGAGATCATGACCGTCCGCCGTACCGCTCGAGCTCGTCGAAGAAACCGGGCACCGTGCGGAGTTCGCCGCCGGCCTCGAGCTCGTCGTGAACGTGCCTGGCCAGCGCCAGGTCCAGCACCCCGAGCCCGAACGGGGAGAACACGACGGGCCGGTCGTCCGGCAGGACGGCGGTACCGGTCAGCACGTCGGGCAGTGTCGCGTGCACGAAGTCGCGATGGCCCGCCTGCTGCTCAGCCAGGTGCGGTGACGTGTTCGCACGCAGACAGTGGTCGACGTCGTCCACGACGTTGACCGAGCACAGGATGATCTCGGGTGCGAGATCGCGCAGCGACAGGTGCAGGACCAACGGGTTGTGCCGGAACCACGACGGGTCGTGCACGTGCGGTGTCGCGGCCACCGTCGCGAACACCACCACATCGCTCGCGCGGACGAGTTCGCCCGCGTCGGTGTGGATCCTGGCCCGGCCGCCGGATCGCGCCACGTACGAGGAGAACCCGTCGGCGTGCGCTGCCGCTGTGTCGTACACCCCGACGTCGTTCAGGTCCCAGCCCGCGGTGCGGAGATAGGTGTGCACGTACCTGGCGATGAGTCCGGTACCGACGAAGCCGACTCTCGCGGTGCCCGAGCCCGTGCGCAACAGTCCCGCGGCCAGCACGGCGGACGCGGCCGTGCGAGTGGCGCTGATGACGGACGTCTCCAGGCAGGCGAACGGGTAGCCGTTGGCAGGATCGTTCAGCACGATGACGCCGGACGCCCTCGGCAGGCCGGTCGTCACGTTGCCGGGAAAGCTGGAGATCCACTTGATTCCGTCCACAGTGGAGTCTCCGCCCAGCGACGCCGGCAGCGCGATGATGCGGTCGGCGGGCCGGTCCGGAAACCTGAGGAAGTAGGACGGTGGGTTCACCGTGCGCCCGGCGCCGTGCAACCGGTAGGTGTCCGCCACGATGCGCATCACGCGCTGTTCCTGCCCGTGCAGTACCCGGCTCACCTGCTCACCGGTGATGACGGCGAAAGACGGTGCCGTTGACTCGGTCATGTCTTGTCTCCACGAGTTCGTCGATGTTCAAGGCAGGACACAGCGGCGGAAATGCGGAACAGGCCGCACCCGACGTTGCCGTCGGGGTCGGCAGAGGTCACCAGTGCGATGGAATCCGACGCGGAAGCGTGGGCGATCGCCGTCGCCAGCTGGAAGGCAGCGGAAGCCCCGTCCGTGTCGCCGATCAGGCAGGCGGGCTCGATCACCTGCCGGTCGCGACCGAAGAGGTCCGCGACCGCCAGGCGCTCCGCGACCGCGCACCGGCGCGAGACCACGATCGACGAGACCTCGGTCACCGATCCGCGCACGGCGTCCAGAGCACGACGGATCCGGGCGGCGAGCACCTCCGCAGCCGCGTCGGGGTGCGGGGCGACGCCGAACTCCAGCGCGAGCGGTTCCGCCAGTGGCACGCGTCCGTGCTCGGCGGCCGCCTCGGCGGACTCGAGGAGGAACACGCAGCACCCCTCACCGAGCGGATCCGCTGATCGGGCACCGTGCCCGTGCCAGGTGAGCCACGAACGGCGTGGGGTCAGGTCCTCGACCGCGGCGACCAGCACGGCCGGCGCCCGGCCCCGCAGGTGCAACCGCCGCGCGTAGGCGAGCACGGACAGGCCGGTCATCCGCCCTGTCGTCACCGTCGTGTTCGGGCCGCGCAGGCCGAACCTGATGGCGCACTGCGCCGCCGAGTTGTTCATGACGCTGCTCGGGAACGCCTTGGTGTCCACCTGGAACGGTTGGGGGCTGGTCAGTGACTGACGGGTCAGCGCCATCGCCCTGTCGGTCGCGATGAGGTCGCCGCCGAGCACCACGGCCTTGGAGGTCGCGGGGTACTCGGCGAGATCGTGGCATCGCAGCAGCAGCCCCGCGGTGCCGACCGCGAGGCTCGCCGCACGGCCCAGTGCGGCGAGGTTCTTGGCGTCGTTGCCGATGACGGCCGCGAGGTCGAACTCCTCGACGACCCCGGCCGCCGCGTAGGGCAGTTCGGCGGACGGGTCGACAGCGGCCAGGGCAGTCCGGCCGGCCAGCACGCCACGGGTGAAGGCATCGGCACCGAGCCCGAACGGGGAGATCACCGACATCGCCGTGATGACCGGGCTCATGCGCCAATGCCACCATCGATCTCGAACACCGCACCGGTCACGTAGGAGGCCCGGCCAGAGCTGAGGTAGGAGACCAGGTCCGCCACCTCTTCACCGGTGCCCGCGCGACGCAACGCGATCCGCTCGATCATGCGTGCGCGTACCTGTTCGGACAGTCCCGCCGTCATGTCGGTCGCGATGAGCCCGGGAGCGACGACGTTCGCCCGCAGGCCGTACCTGCCGACCTCCTTGGCGAGCGCCCTGGTCATCCCGATGATGCCGGCCTTGGCCGCCGAGTAGTTGGCCTGGCCGGGATTGCCGTGCACGCCGGACACCGACGACAGCGTGACGATGCTGCCGCACTTGCGTTTCATCATCCCGAACGTCGCGGCCCGGCAGACGTGGAACGTGCCGTCCAGGTTCGTGCGGAGCACGTCACCCCACCGCTGCGCGGACATCGTGGCGAACCCGCCGTCCGCGGTGATACCGGCCGAGGTGACGACCGCGTGGATCGGGCCGAAGTTCCGTTCCACGTCAGCGACCCACGCCGTCACCGCGGCCGCGTCGGTCACGTCCACCCTCGTCGCGGACACCCTCGCCCCGTCGAGTTCCTTCACCAGCTGCTGCGCGGCCTCGGAGTCCGATCGGTAGGAGAACGCCACGTCGAACCCGTCGGCGGCCAGCCGTGCGACGCAGGCTCTCCCGATACCCCGCGAACCGCCGCTCACCAGCGCCACCCGCGTGTCTTCTGCCATCACGCACCTCCCAAGCGCAGCAACGCGCCGCTCACGGCGCCGTTCGGATCCGTCGCCATCACGAGCACATGCCGTCCCGCTGCCTCCGGCCACCTGCCGACGAGTCCCAGCGCGGTGGCGACGGCGAAGGCGGCCGACGCGGCGCCGGTGTCACCGATCCCTTCCGCATCGGGGATCCTGGTCAGCGCGTCCGGCCCGACCAGCCCGGCGAGGGCTGCGTGTTCCCGCAGCGAGCTACCCGCACCGACCGCCGCCCAGACGGCGGCAGCACCGACTCCGGCGCGGTTCAGCACGTCCCTGCCGCACGCCACCACCGCGGCGGGCAGATCGTGGTCGACCGCGACCCGTCCGGTCACCGCGAGCACGTGCGCCAGCGGCTCGCGCGCTCCGGGTGGCTCCAGGCGGAACACCGCACTGCCTTCGCCGAGCCACTCCAGCCTGCGGCTGCAGGCGTGGTGGGTCAGCCAGGCCCTTGCCGGCGTGTACTCCTCGACCGCACCGGCGATCACCCGGTCGGCCCGGCCGGCGGCGAGCAGGCGGCACGCGTAGTCCAGCGCGTGCAGACCCGCGGCACGACCACCGGCGATCGTGGTGTTGGGGCCCGTGATGCCGAAGCGGATCGCGCACTGCGCGGCCGCGCAGTTCATCGTGCCGCTCGCCAGCGTCTTCGGGTCGAGCAGGTGCGGCCTGCGGGCCCGCAGCGAGGCACGCATGTGGTCCATCTCGGTCTGCACGCTGCCCAGCGCGGTACCCAGCACGAGCCCGGTGCGCTCACCGGTGTCCAGGCCGGGGTCCACCAGGTCACTCAGCGTCGCCAGCGCGAGCTGGCTCGCGCGGTCGAGGTGCCGGACACCCCGGCCGTCGAGGATCGCCGCCGGGTCGAGTCCGGGCACCGTGGACGCGAGCGCGTCCGGCAGCGGCGGGCCGTCGGCATCGACCGGGCGGGCTGTGACGTCGCCATCCAGCAGACCGTCTACATAGGACTTCGGGCCGAACCCGAACGGCGACACCACCGACCAGCCGGTGATCACCGCTGCCGTGCCGCTCATCGATCCCTCCCGCTGTACCTGCCGAGCACGACCACGGCGTTGTCACCGCCGAAGGCGAACCCGTTGTTCTGCACCACGTCCACCCGGGCAGCACGCGCCACGTTCGGCACGCAGTCGACCCCGCAGTCGGGATCGGTCTGCCGGTGGTTGATCGTCGGGGGGATGAACTCCCCGGTCAGCGCCAGCACGCACCCGATGGCCGCGAGAGCGCTCGCCGCACCCATCGTGTGACCCAGCATCGACTTGAGTGAGACCACCGGAGGCGGGCGGCCGTCGTAGACGTCCCGGATCGCCTCGCACTCGGTGATGTCGTTGAGCTTGGTCCCGGTGCCGTGCGCCGAGATGAACCCGACCTCCTGTGGCTTCACCCCGGCGTCGTCCAGGGCGAGCCGCATGCAACGCGCGACGCTCGCACGGGACGGTGCGACGGGATGTTCGCCGTCGCAGTTCAACCCGTAGCCGAGCACTTCGGCGTGGACGCGGGCCCCGCGGGCGGTCGCGTGCTCGGCGCTTTCGAGCAGCAGCACACCGGCTCCCTCGCCGGTGACGATCCCGCGCCGCTCCGCGTCGAACGGCCGGCACTCGTCCGGGGCGACCAGCCCGAGCCGGTGGAACGCGGCGAACGTCTTGCGGCTCACCGCGTCCGAGCCGCCGCACAGCACGTAGTCGGCCAGGCCCAGCCGGATCGCGTCCAGCCCCTCGCCGATGGCGTAGTTGCCGGCCGAACACGCGGTGCCGATCACCCTGGCGTCCACATCGGACAGACCGAGCTCCCGTGCGATGGAGGTCGCGATGGTCTGCGGGGGTACCCGACGGGCCAGTTCCGGGCGCATGTGCTCCGGCCCGTACCGCACGTCGACCGAGGTCAGCTCGTCGACGTCCTGCGACTCACCGTTCGTCGTGCCGATGGTGACGAGTCCCCTGCGCCGCGCCAGCGTCTCCGGCTCGAGACCGGCGTCCTGCACCGCCATCCTCGCCGCGGCGGCGGCGAACTGCGCGGCACGTCCCAGCCGGGCGGGATCGAGCGTGCGGATCCAGTCGCCCGCGGCGAAACCACGCACCTCGCACACGACGTCGGAGGGAAAGCCCGTGGTGTCGAACGAGGTCGCCGGTGCCGCCGCGCTGCGGCCCACCCGCAGCGCGGCGGCGAACTCGCGCAGTCCGACACCGATGCCGGACACGGCACCCATGCCGGTCACCACCACGCGGCGTCCGGCGACCGGGGCCGTCACCGGCTCGCCGCGTTCTCGTCGACAGGCCAGCCGGCGGCCTCCGCCACGACGTCGTAGACGGCGTCGACACTGGTCATGCGACGGATCTCCTCCGGCTCGATCTCGATCTCGAACTCGGTCTCCAGCGCGGCGAGCAGGTCGATCGCGTTGAGCGAGTCGACGCCCAGGTCCTCGACGAAGTGCGTCTCGTCGGTCATCTGGTCCGGTGCGACCTCGAAGGAGGCACAGGCCAGCTGCTTGATCTTGTTCTTGCGGTCACCGATCAGAGTGCTCATGTCGCGTCCATTCCGTTCCGTAGTTGGTGTGCAGCCAGTTCTCGTCGTAGACGGAACCGAGGTAGCGCTCCCCCAGATCGGGAGCGATCAGCACCGCGGTCCGGTCCTCACTCCCACCGTTGCGGGCCAGCCAGCGCAGTGCTCCGGCGACGACGGTGCCGGTGGAACCGCCGAAGAGGAAGCCGTGCGCGGCGAGCCGGTGACAGGCCCGGATCGTGTCGGGTTCGGCCACGTGCACGACATCGTCCACACAGGACGGATCGAGGATCTCCGGCCGCCGGCTCGTGCCCAGTCCAGGAACCAGCCGGCGTGCGGGTTCCCCGCCGAACGTCACCGATCCCACCGCGTCGACCGCGACCACGGTGACCGGCAGGCCCTCGTCCCGGAAGAACCGGGCGCATCCCATCAACGTTCCGGTGGTGCCCGCTCCGACGAACAACAGGCCGAGATCGGGGAACTGCTTGAGGATCTGCGGTGCGGTGTTCGCGTAGTGCGCTCTCCAGTTGCCCTCGTTCGCGTACTGGTTCAGCCACACGTACGAGTCGTCGGCGGCGCACAGCTCCCGCACGCGGTCCAGCCTCGCACCGAGCAGGCCGCCGTCCGCGGTCGGCCGGGAGACCACCTCCACCCGCGCCCCCAGTGCCCGCATCATGCGCACCGAGGGTTCCGTGCACCGGGTGTCGGTGACGCACACGAACCGGTAGCCGCGATGGGCGGCGATCATGCTCAGCGCCACGCCGAGATTGCCCGACGACGACTCGACGAGCGTGTGTCCCGGGCGGAGCAGCCCCGATGCCTCGGCGGCGTCGACCATGCCGGCCGCGGCCTTGAGCTTGATCGAACCGGCGAGGTTGAGCCCCTCGCACTTGAGATGAAGGTGGTGGCCGACGATGCCGTGCAGGTCGACGTACAGGTCGTCGACCGTGAACGCGTCGGGTGCGGAGATCACCGGCACGCTCGGCCACCAGCCTCGACCGGTGTGGGCGTCTCGGCCAGGGCGCGCCCGGCCAGCCGCGGCACGTCCTTCATGAGCGCGGCCAGCTCCGGCATGTCCTCGGGTCCCAGTGCCTGCGGGCCGTCGCACAGCGCCACCGCGGGCACCGGATGGCACTCGATGATCAGCCCGTCGGCGCCGACCGCGACGGAGGCCCTGCTGAGCGGCAGCACGAGGTCGCGCCGCCCGGCGGAGTGCGAGGGATCGACGATGACCGGCAGATGGCTCATCTTCTGCACCACCGGAACCGCGCTGATGTCGAGCGTGTTCCTGGTCGTGTTCTCGAAGGTGCGAATACCGCGCTCGCACAACACGATGGCTTCGTTTCCGGCGGCAGCGACGTATTCGGCGGCGAGCAGCCACTCCTCGATGGTCGCGCTCAGCCCGCGTTTGAGCAGAACCGGGCGACGGGTCGTCCCGACTGCGCGCAGCAGTGCGAAGTTCTGCATGTTGCGAGCTCCGATCTGGAGCATGTCGGCGTGGTCCGCGACGAGATCCACGTCGCGTGTGTCGAGGACCTCCGTCACGAACGGCACCCCGATCTCGGCCCGGACGTCCGACAGGATCCGCAGTCCCTCGGCGCCCAGGCCGTGGAAGGAGTAGGGCGAGGTGCGCGGCTTGAACGCACCACCCCTGAGCAGGGACGCGCCCGCCGACACGGCCATCTGGGCGGCCCGCAGCGTCTGTTCCGCCGTCTCGACCGCACAGGGGCCCGCGACGAGCGTGAACGTGCCGGGTCCGATCGTCACCCCTCCCACCGCGACCGTGGACCGTCCGGCCCGTCCGTTCGCGCCCACCAGCTCAATTGGATCGGCCATGACCATCTCCTGACATGTGTCGGCGTCGAGCAATCTGTGTGCATCAAGCGGAATCTGACTTCGGTATCTCGCGGAACGAACGCGTTCCCTGACTGATCGAGGCGAGCAGGAGCAGCAGGAGGTGCACGCCCATCGCGGCGATCACCGTCGCTCGCACGCCGAGGAGGTCGAGCGTGACGCCGCCGGACGCCGACCCGATCGCGAGCGGTCCGTAGGCGAGCAACGTCACCGCGCCCGCGATCCGGCCACGCATGTCCTCGGGCGCGACGCCGAACAGGTGGGCGCTCAGCGACACCGCCCACACCCCGGCGGCACCGGCCGACAGGGCGAACACGGTTCCCAGCACGACCGGAGCGCTCACGAACGCCACGACGAGCAGGAGGCACGCCCACAGCAGGTTCGACAGGATCATGAGGCGGGGCAGGGTGAACCTCCGCATCCACCAGGGCGTGCTCAACGCGCCGGCCACACCACCGACTCCCGCGGCTCCGGTGACCAGTGCCGCGACGAGCTCCGACCCTCCGCTTCTGCGCACGACGACCAGGACGGCGAGCTGCACCACCGGGAACAGCAGGTTGGTCGACGCGATCAAACCGACGGCCAGGCGGGCGAACCGCTGCCCGCGCAGCCAGCTCACCGATTCGGCCACCTCCCGCACCACCGAGCCGCGCTGCGACCGCCTCGGCGACTGAAGCGGCACCCTGATCCGCAGAAGCATGAACAGCGACAGGACGTGGGTGATCGCCGTGAACAGAAAAGGGGCCCAGGTGGCCAACGCGGCGAACGCCCCGGCACCCGGCTGGCCCAGCAGGCCGGCCGCGCGTTCCCTGGCCTCGTTGCGCGCCGTCGCCGCGGCGATGGACTCCGCCGCGACCACGCTCGGCAGCGCGGCTCGCTCGGCAACCCGGTACACGACGGTGAAACCGCTTTCGACGAAACCGAGCACCGCGAAGTGCACCGGGTGCACGCCGTCGACCAGGACCAGCACCACCACGACGCACACGACGGCCGCACGGGCGAGGTCGCAGACGACCATCAGGTTTCTGCGATCGACGCGGTCCGCGAGCACGCCGGCGGGCAGCTGCACCAGCAGGTACGGCAACTGCGCCGCCGCCGCCACCAGACCGGCGGCAGTCGCCGACCCGGTGGCCCACAGCACGATGAGCGGATAGGCGTAGGCACTGACCCTGGAGCCGAGGAAGGACAGTCCCGCGCCCGCCCAGAGCAACAGGAAGTTCCTGTTGCCCTTGAGTCCGTACGCCGGGGGCCGGACCGGGGGTGCGCTCACGGAAGAATCACCGGAGTGTCCTCAGTGGACAGACTGCCGGTCACCTCGCGCAGCACCTCCACGAGCTCTCGCACCCGCGCCTCGGACAGGACGTCCTCGTGCCCGCCGGACACCCGCCGCACGTCGAGACCGCCGCGGGCGAGTTCGGTCCAGCGCAGCACGTACTCCTGGTAGGTGCGGCCGCGCAGCACACCGTGGCCGTGCTCCGCGCAGTCGTCGGTCGCCAGCAGCAGCACCGGTGTCTCGATGACCGGATAGTGGTAGGAGTACATGGCCCTGGTGAGCATCCGCATCCGGTTGAGCTGGAGCCGCACGGTGTCCCGATCCGACGCGGCCCCGGACAGCCGGGCGAGCCCGAGCAGCACGGCAACCTCGTCGTCCGCCACAGCCGCGCCCGCGGCCATCAGCTCGACGAGCCGCTCGACGACGGGATCGGTGGTCACGACGTCGGGTGTGCCGATCGGGTCACCTGTCGGGTCGACCAGGACCAGTGCCGCCGCCGGAGTACCCGCCTCGGCGAGCTGGACGGCCATCTCCCAGGCGAGGGTCGCGGCCGAGGACCAGCCGAACAGGATCTTCGGCCGGTCGGTCGCCATCTCACCGATGTAGCGGCCGGCGAGCTCACGCAGATCGACCGTCCTCTCGCCGAGCGACGCCGGTGCCTCGAACGCTGCCACCGCGCAGCCGTCCCCGACGGCGTCGGCGAGCGGAACGAACCAGTGGGCGCTGCCTCCCTGCGGATGCACGCAGTAGAGGGCGGGCCCGCTCTCGCCCGGCCGCAGCCAGACCAGAGCTTCTTCCTCGCCCGACGCGCCGTCCTGTGCGGCGAGGGCAGCGATCGTCCGGTGCGCGAAAACGTCCCGCACGGTCAGGCGGAAACCGTTGGCCCGCATCGCGGACACCAGCGTCAGCGTGCGGATGGAGTCACCGCCCACCGCGAAGAAGTCGTCCTCGACCCCGATCTCGTCGACTCCGAGCACGGTCCGCCACACCTCGACCAGACGCGCCTCGGCCTGCGTACGGGGCGCGACGGCCTCCCCCGCTCCGAGCGCGGCCCGGTCCGGGGCCGGCAGGGCCTTGCGATCCACCTTTCCGTTCGCGGTCAACGGCAGCACGGGCAGTGCGACGAGTGCGGACGGCACCAGGTGCTCGGGCAGCGCGGCCGTGAGCCGCCGCCGGATCTCCGCCGGGTCGGCGGTTCCAGCGAAGTAGCCGACGAGACTGCCGGCGTGTACCTTCGCGGCGGCGTCCTGGACGTCCGGGCACGCGCGCAGCGCCGACTCGACCTCACCCAGCTCCACCCGCTGACCGCGGATCTTCACCTGGTTGTCGCGCCTGCCGATGAACTCGAGCTGCCCGTCCGTCCGGTACCGCACGCGGTCACCCGTGCGGTACATCAGTCCGCCGTTGAACGGATCGGGGACGAACGCCTGCGCGGTGCGCTCCGGGTCGTTCAGGTAGCCCCGGCCCACACCCGCGCCCGCCACGTGCAGCTCGCCGGGAATGCCGACGGGCACCGGCATGCGGTTCGGGTCGAGCACGTACAGCCTGGTGTTGCGAATGGCCCTGCCGATGGGCACGATCGGGCCCTCGATCGGCGTTCGCGCGTCGAGGAACGCGTGCGTGACGTCGTCGGAGCACTCGGTGGGCCCGTAGGCGTTGACCATCGGGACGTGGGGGAAGAGCGCGAACCACCGCGTGCACAGCTCCGGCGGCAGCGCCTCACCGGTGACCACGAGCCAGCGCAGACAACCGAGGTCCGGCAACGGCGCGCCCGCCTCCCAGTCGTCCAAAGCCGCGCGCAGCAACGAAGGCACCACTTCGAGCACCGTCACGACCTCGGATGTCACCGCACCGAACAGTGCGGAGGGATCGGCCGCGGCCGACCTGTCCACCACGTGCACGCGGCCACCGACGACGAGCGGGGCGAGCATCTGCCACACCGACACGTCGAAGGTGAGCGGAGCGTTCTGCACGACGACGTCGCCCGCGGTCAGCTCCAGGTCCTCCACCTTGGCCAGCAGGTGGTTGGCCATGCCCCGCCGGTGCACCACGGCACCCTTCGGCGTGCCGGTCGAGCCGGAGGTGTAGATCACGTACGCGAGGTCGTTCTCGTCGCCGACCGGAGTGGTCCACTCCGCCCGCGTGTGCTCCGCGCGCACCATCACCAGCACGTCGACCGGAAGGCCGTCGGCGGCGGCCCTGGCGTGCTCGACGTGTTGCGAGGCCACCAGCATCACCTGTGCGCCGCTGTCGGCCAGCAGCTTTGCGGTCCGCGGCACGGGTGCCGCGGTGTCCAAGGGGATGTAGGCGCACCCGGCGCCGAGCACGCCGAGCACGGCGGCGACGAAACCCACACCGGAGTCGGCGAGGATCGGCACCACCGAACCGCGCGGCAGGCCGGCGAGCCGGGCGGTGACCACGCTGGCCCGCCCGGCCAGCGTCCGATAGGTCACCCACTCGTCGCCGTCCACCACGGCGATCGCCTCCGGCGTGCGCTCGGCGAAGTCGCGCACCCGTTCGACGACGCCCTCGGGGCTCAGGTCGCGCTCGGTCCGGTTCCACCGCTCCAGCACCAGATCGCGCTCACCGGGCGGCAGGCAGGTGACCCGCGCGTCACCGTCGAGGTCGGCGATCATCGCTTCGAGCACCGCGCGGAACATCGCCATGAGGCGTTCCCCGTTGGCCCTGCTGAGCACACTCGTGTTGGTGTGCAACAACAACACGTCGCGCATGTTCGCGATGGTCAGCGCGAACTCGTTCGGGCTGTCGTCCATCACGGTGTCGGGTTCGACGAGGTCGGCGTCGACCACGTGGAAGTCGAGGTAGATGAAGAACGTGTCGATCAGCCTGCCGGTCGCGCCCGCCTCCCGGTGGATCTCGGGCAGCGGGAACCGGCGGTGCGGCCACAGCTCGACGTGCCGGGCGAAGGTCTGCTTCACCAGGTCACGCCACGTCTTCGCGGACCTGTCGCAGGCGAACGGCACCGTGTTGAGGTACATGCCCGCCACCCGGTCGGCACCGAGCACCTCCGGCCGCGTGTCGCACACCAGGCCGGTGAAGAACTCTCCCGCGTCGGTGAGCGTGCTCATCACCTTGAGGTAGGCGCTGTGCAGCACGGCCTTGAGGGAGACGTCCGCACGCCGGGCGATGCCGCGCAGGTCGTCCATGATGTCGCGGCAGGACAGGTCGAGGCGGTAGCGCTCTCCTGGTTCCTCGCCACGCCACGCCGCCGGCAGCTCGAACGCCGGATACCGGCTCACGACGTCTCGCCAGTATCGTCTGTCCTCGACGGATGCCACTGATTTCTGTTCCGCGGCGACGAAGTCCGCGTAGCGCACCGCCGGGGGCGGCGGCACCTCGGGCGCGGGACGGCCCGCGCTCAGCTCGAAGTAGGCGGTCAGCAGCTGCATCAGCAGCGAGTGGTAGCTCCAGCCCTCGAGGATCGGGTGGCATTCGGTGATGGACACCCACCAGCCGTCGTCGACGACGTGGGCGAAGTACCGCAGCAGCGCGGGACGCTCGACGTCGAACCGGCGCTCCCGTTCCTCCAGCGTCCACTGGCGGATGACCGCCTCGGCGGTCGGCCGGTCCAACCCGCGCAGGTCCTGGGTGCCGATCTCCATCTCGGCGTGCGCGTGCACCACCTGCATCGGCACCGAGAAACCCTCGGGGTGCAAGGAGGTGCGCAGGATCTCGTGCCGGGACACCAGCAACCGCCCGGCTTCGAGCAGTGCCTCGTGGTCGAAGGCGTTGGGGTCCTTGACCTTGAACGAGCTCACGTTGTGGTAGAGGTTGGTGTCACCGCTGGCCATCATCTCGATCAGCATGATCATCTGCAGCTGCGACATCGGGTAGGCGTCGGTGACGCCAGGCCCCAGCAGCGCGCGGTCCTCGGCGGAGATCAGCGCGAAGGGTTCGACCGGTGGCTCCTCCGGCGCCGGCGCGGTCTGCTGGTCGAGGTGCTCGGCGAGGCGTGCGACCGTGCGGTACTCGAAGACGTCGCGCACCGAGACGGCGAAGCCCTCCGCCCGCAGCGAGCCGACGAGCGACACCGCGCGGATCGAGTCACCGCCGAGGTCGAAGAACCCGTCGTGCACGCTGACCGTCTCCACGTCCAGCACGTCGCGCCACACCGCGGCCAGCCGTGCCTCGGTGACCGTCCGCGGCGCGACGATCTCGCCACGGGCCCGCATCGCGCTCTCGTCGGGAGCCGGCAGGGCACGCTGGTCCAGCTTTCCGTTGGGCGTCAACGGGACGACGTCGATGGTGACGAACGCCGACGGCACCATGTAGTCGGGCAGCTTCCGGCCGACGGCTGCCCGCAACTCGCCCGGATCGGGTGTGTCCTCGCCCGTGGGCACGAGATAGGCGACGAGCCTGCGGTCGCCGGGAACGTCCTCGCGCAGCACCACGACCGCCTCGCGCACGGCCGGGTGCTCGGTCAGTGCCGCGGTGATCTCGCCGAGCTCGATGCGGAACCCGCGCAGCTTCACCTGGTGGTCGATGCGGCCGAGGAAGTGCAGGCTGCCGTCAGGCAGCCTGCGGGCCAGGTCCCCGCTGCGGTAGAGCTTGGCGCCGGGGGCGTACGGGTCGTAGAGGAAGCGCTGCGCGGTCAGCTCCGGCCGCTTGAGGTAGCCGCGGGTCACACCGGGACCCCCGACGTGGATCTCGCCGGGCACGCCGATCGGCACCAGTTCCCCGTGCCGGTCGAGCAGGTGGATGCGCAGGTCGTCGAGCGGGTGCCCGATCGGGTTGCCCGCGTTCGGCGCGAGATCGGCCTCGGTGACGCGGTGGAACGTCGAATGCACCGTGGTCTCGGTGATGCCGTACATGTTGATCAGAGCGGGCTCGTCGAGGCCGAACCGTGTGATCCACGGTGCGAGGTCGGCGAGTTCGAGCTTCTCGCCCGCGAAGACCACCGCCCGCAGCCGGAGCCCTTCGAACCGGGCCGGGTCGTTCTCCGCCAGCGTGACGAGTCCGCGGAACGCCGATGGCGTCTGCGACAGGATCGTCACGCCGTTGTCCACCAGCAGAGCGCAGAAGTCCTCAGGAGAGCGGGACACCTCGAACGAGACGACGACGAGCTTCCCGCCGTGCAACAGCGCGCCCCAGAGCTCCCACACCGACACGTCGAACGAGTACGAGTGGAACATCGACCACGCGTCGTTCTCGTCGAAGCCGAAGTGCCTGTCGCTCGAGGTGAACAGCCGCAGCACGTTGGCATGTGTGACGCAGACGCCCTTGGGACGTCCGGTCGAGCCCGACGTGTAGATGACGTAGGCCAGGTCGTCCGGGGTGCTGCGCACCTCGGGGTCGGTGGCGGGCCGTGCGGCCAGCTCCTCGGCTTCGGTGTCGAGCACCACGACGGCGCCGGTGTGGACGGCGGCGAGCGCGGACAGGTGTCGCGAGGTCGTCACGACCAGCTCGACCTCGGCGTCGGCGAGCATGAACCCGAGCCGGTCGGCCGGGTACGCGGGGTCGAGCGGCAGATAACCCGCACCGGACTTGGTGACGCCGAGCAGGGCCGGCACCAGGTCGCCGTCGCGGTCCAGGCAGACACCGACGAGCTTGCCGGGACCGGCGCCCAGCGCCACGAGGTGGTGGGCGAGCCGGTTCGCGCGGGCGTTCAACTCTGCGTACGACAGGACATCACCCTCGAACACGACAGCCGGTGCGTCGGGGGTCCTGAGTGCTTGTTCGGCGAACACCTCGTGCAGACACCGTTGCGGTAGCGGCACCTGAACACCGGAGCCCTTGGTCAGCAGCTCGCGTTCCGCCTCGCCGAGCAGGTCGAGCGACCACACCGGCCGGTCCGGTTCGGCGGCGATCGCGTCCAGCAGGCGCGCGAAGTGGTCCGCCATGCGCGTGATCGTGTCCGCGGTGAAGAGGTCGGTCGCGTACTCGAACACCGCGCCGATCGAGCCGTCGGGCAGCTCGGCGAGCCGCAGGGCGAGGTCGACCTTCGCGACCTGCCAGCCCAGGTCGACGTGCCCGATCGTCAGCCCGGCCACCTCCACCTCCTCGGGCGGCAGGTCGTGCATGGTGATCGCGGCCTGGAAGAGCGGCGTCACCGACATGTCGCGTTCCGGCTGCAGGTCGTCCACGAGCCGGGCGAACGGCACGTCCTGGTGGTCGAACGCGTCGAGCACGGTGTTCCGCACGTCCGTGAGCAGCTCGGTGAAGCTCGGCGCGCCCTCGATCCTGGTGCGCAGCACCAGGTTGTTGATGAGGTAGCCGACCGTGCCCGCGAGGCGCGGGTCGTGGCGCCCGGACACGACGGTGCCCACGGTGATGTCGTCCTGGCCGCTGTAGCGGGCCAGCAGCACCTGGAACGCCGTGAGCAACGCCATGAACGGCGTCGCGCGGCCCGCGATGGCGAGCTCGCGCAACGACTTGGCGGTCGCGGCCGGCACGACGGTCTCGACCGCGGCACCGTGCCAGCCCCGCACGGGCGGTCGCGGGTGGTCGGCAGGCAGCTCCAGCCTGGGCAACCCGTCGAGCTGGGCGCGCCAGTACCGCAGATCGCGTTCGACCCGGTCGTCGGAGAGCCACTTCTGCTGCCACGCCGCGAACTCCGCGTACTGGAGCTCCGGTGGGGGCAGCGGTGAGGGCAGACCGGCGTCGAACGCGTGGTACAGCGCGCCCAGCTCGCCGAGCAGCACCTGCTGCGACACCTGGTCGGACGCGACGTGGTGGAAGGTCGCGACCAGGAGGTGGTGATCGAGCGCGATCCGCAGCAGGACGAGCCGCAGGGGGTGGTCGTGCTCCAGGTCGAACGGCATCCGCGTCTCGTGGCCGGCGAGCGCCAGTGCGGCGTCCTCGCGTTCGGTCTCGGGCAGGTGGGTGAGGTCGGCGACGGCCCACCGCGGCGGGACGGCCGGATCGATCACCTGGACCGGCTGGTCGCCACGCAGTTCGTACCTGGTGCGCAGGATCTCGTGCCGTGCCACCAGCTCCGTCCACACGCGACGCAACGCGTCCTCGTTCAGCCCACCGCGCAGCCGCAGCACCAGTGGGACGAGGTACTCGGCGCTGTCGGGTGCGAGGCGGTTGAGGAACCAGAGCTGTCGTTGCCCTTCCGACAGCGGCAGCGGTCGTGTGCGATCCACTGTCCATTGTGGATTATGCTCGGACCGGAGCTCACCGGTCTGCTGGATGGTCATTTCCGTCGCCTTTCGTCGGCCCTGGTCGCGTTTTCCAGCACAGCGGCCAGCTCCGCCACCGTCGGTTTGTCGAACAACGTGCGGACACCGACGTCGGCGCCGAACTCCCGCCTGAGCAGTGCCGCCAGCTTCGCGGCGCTGAGGGAGTGCCCGCCGAGCACGAAGAAGTCGTCGTGCAGACCGGTCTCGACACCCAGCACCTCGGCCCACAGCCCGGCCACCCGCCGCTGCACCGCGGTCCAGTTCGCCCGGTCGCCGGGCCGGTCGGTGGAGCCGGACTCCGGAACGGGCAGCGCCCTGCGGTCGACCTTGCCGTTGGCGGTCAACGGCAGTTCGTCCAGCCAGACGAGCACGTCCGGTACCTGGTGCGCGGGCAGGCGTTCGGCCAGGAAATCGCGCACCTCGCCGGAACCCGGACCCACGCAGTAGGCCACGAGCCGCTGCCCGCGTCCACCGTGGTCGTCCAGCACGAGCACCACCTCCCGCACGGCCGGGTGCCGCAGCAGCGCGGCTTCGATCTCGCCCAGCTCGACCCGGTAGCCGCGGATCTTGACCTGATTGTCGGCGCGGCCGCGGAACTCCACGTCACCGGACGCGGTCAGCCGGCCCAGGTCCCCGGTGCGGTAGAGCCGCGAGCCCGGTGGGCCGAACGGGTCGGGCACGAACCGGTCGGCCGTGAGCGCGGCGTTGCCGTGGTAGCCACGCGCCACACCTGTCCCGCCGACGCAGATTTCGCCGAGCACACCACGCGGCACCGGCTGCAGGAACTCGTCGAGCACGTACATCGTCGTGCCGGGGATGGCGCGGCCGATGGACAGGTGCTCGCCGTCCCACGGCTGGTCCGCGTCGAACACCGAGTTGCCGACGGTGATCTCGGTGGGGCCGTACTCGCCCATGAACCTGACCTCCGGCTGACCGGTCACCTCGCGCCAGCGGTCGCGCATCGTGGCGGGCACCCAGTCGCCCGCGGCGCACACCACCGAGGCCAGTGGCACCGGCGGACGGTCCCGCAGCTGACTGATGATCAGCTCCAGCTGTGCGGGCGCGAGCTTGAGGAACGAGAACGGCCCGGCGTCGGCGAGCGCGGCACCGAGCTTGGACAGGTCGAGGTCCTGCCCGAACACGTGCACGGTCTGTCCGGTGAGCAGCGGGGTGTACAGGTTCGGCACCCCGAGGTCGAAGGCGATGGACGACACCACCGGCGCACCGCCGCTTCCGTGCGCGGCGTAGGTGCTGACCGTCCACATGAGATAGTTGGCGAGCCCGCGGTGGGACACCGCGACGCCCTTCGGCCGTCCGGTGGACCCGGAGGTGTAGATGACGTAGGCGAGCCGGTCGAGGTCGTCGGCGACCTCGGGCGCGGACGCGGACTCGGCGGCGATCTCGGCGCGGTCGACGTCGAGCAGCACGCGGTCGCCGGTGAACCCGTCGGCGAGCTTCACCAGCCGCGAGTCGCTGATCAACGCCTCCGCGTGGGAGTCCGCGAGCACCACGCGGACCCGTTCGGCGGGGAACGTGGGGTCCATCGGCACGTAGGCCGCCCCTGCCTTCCAGATGCCCAGCAGGCAGGGCAGGAGGTCGGTGTCGCGGTCGAGCAGCACCGCCACCACGGACTCCACCCCTACGCCGCGGACGCGCAGCACGTTCGCGATCCGGTTCGCCCGCTGGTCGAGCTCGGCGAACGTGAGGCTGCCACCGGGACCGGTCACGGCCGTGGCGTCCGGCCAGCCGGACGTCCGCGCGGCGATCACGGCGTGGACCGGCGCGAGCGGACCGGTGGCCGCGATGTCGTTGTGCCTGCGCACCACGAGGTCGAACTCGGTCTCACCGATCATCGGCAGCAGCCCGACCGGTGTGTCCGGTGCGCTCACCAGTGCCGCCGCCAGCCGCGCGTAGTTCTCCGCGATCCCGCGGATCGTCGCCTCGTCGAACAACGCGGTGGCGTACTCCAGAATGCCTTGCAGGCTGCCGTCGGCGTGCCGGCGCATGATGAGCGTCAGGTCCGTCTTCGCCGTCCGCCAGATCTCACCCATCGCCTCGTCGTCGGCCGCGGTCGTCGTGGCCAGATCGCCCTCGTGCAGGTCGAAGATGGCCTGGAACAACGGAGTCCTGGACAGGTCGCGATCCGGCTGGACCTCCTCCAGCACCCGCTCGAACGGGATGTCCGAGTTCGCGAACGCCGCCGTGCTGACCTCGCGGGTCCGCGCCAGGGCGTCGGCGAAGGTGTGGTGCGGCCGAATCCTGTTGCGCAGCACCAGTGAGTTGAGGAAGAAGCCGACTGTTGCCCTGGTCTCCTCGCGGGTCCGGCCCGCGACCGGTGTCCCGACCGCGAAGTCCCAGCCGCGCTGGTAGCGCCCCAGCAGCACGTTGAACGCGGTCAGCAGCGTCATGTACGCCGTGGCCCCGTGCCGGCGTCCGGCCTCGATCAGCGGACCGGCGACCTCGGGCGGCAGCACGAAGTCGAGCGCCGCCCCGTCCGATCGGCGTTCGGCCGCGCGCGGCCGGTCGGTCGGCAGCTCCAGCGGCGGCAGATCGGCGAGCTCGGCACGCCAGTACACCAGCTGGTCCGCCGCCAGTTCGCTGGTGAGCGCGGCGCGTTGCCGTGCGGCGTGGTCGGCGTACTGCAGCGGCACGGCAGGGAGTTCCTCCCCTGCGCACAACCTGGCGAACTCGTCGGACAGCACGGCCACGGAGTGACCGTCGACCGCGATGTGGTGCACGGTCAGCAACAACCGGGCGTCCTCGGCGCCCGGCCGGACCAGCAGGGCCCGCAGCACCGGGCCGTGTTCGAGGTCGAAGCCACGTCCGAGCTCCGTGCGGAACTCCTCGACGTCCTGTGCCGCAGGACCGTCGGCGACCCTCAGCTCGACCGGCCCCGGCGGATCGACGACCTGGCGGGGTTCGCCGAGCCTTGCCGGGTAACGGGTCCTGAGCACCTCGTGCCGCGCGACGAGCTCGTCGAGTGCCCGGCGAACGGTGCCGGTGGTCGCGAAGGGCGGCACGCGCAGGAACACGGGGACGACGTACTCCAACGTCCCCGGCGTCAGCTTGTCGAGCACCCACAACCGCTGCTGGCCGAACGACAGCAGGGACCGGTCGCCTGTCTCCCGCGGTGCGGCCCGGGTGTCGTCGTTGCCCGCCGCCAACAGCTCCGCCTGTGCCCGCACGGTGGTCGCGGCGAACAGCTGCCGGACCTCCACCTCCCGGCCCGACGCGGCTCTCAGACTGTCGGCGAGCCTCGTGATGAGCAACGAGTGGCCACCGAGCTGGAAGAAGTCGTCGGTGGCACCGACGCCGTCGACGCCGAGCATCTCCTGCCAGAGTCCCGCCACCAGCCGCTCGGCGTCCGTCTCGAGTGGAACGTCCGACGCGGCGGTCGTGTGCGGAGTGAGGTCGATGGCCCGCAGCGCGCCTCGGTCGATCTTGGCGCCGACCGTCAGCGGCATGGTGCCGAGCGGCACGAAGACCGTGGGGATCAGGTAGTCCGGCAACCGGTCACGCAGATACGCGCGCAGTTCGGCGGGACCCGGCACGTCCTCGCCCGCGGCGTAGGCGACGAGCCGTTTCTCCCCGTCGGCCACGACGGCGAGCACGGCGCAGGACGCCACGCCGGGATGACCGAGCAGCGCCGACTCGACCTCCGCGGGTTCGACCCGGACGCCGCTGATCTTGAGCTGGTTGTCCGTCCGGCCCAGCCACTCCAGCAGGCCGTCCTCGCGCCAGCGGACCCGGTCACCGCTGCGGTACACACGGGATCCTGGCGGTCCGACCGGGTCGGGGACGAACCTGTCGGCGGTCAGCTCCGGCCGTCCCAGGTAACCGCGACCGACCTGCACACCACCGACCCACAGCTCGCCGGGCACTCCGACGGGGACAAGCTCGCCGAGGTCGTCGACGACGATCAGGTGGCAGCCGTCGATCGGGCGGCCGATCGGCACCGGCCCTTCGGTCCGCGTCCGGTCGCAGAGGTACTCGGACTGCTCGACCGCGCATTCGGCGGGGCCGTAGGTGTTCCAGATCTCGACGTCCGGCAGCTGGTCCCACACCTGCCGGCACAGCTCGTAGTGCAGCAGTTCCCCGCCCGTGGTCAGGAAACGCAGGCTCGTGCACCGGCGCAGCAGCGGGTCGGTGACGAGCATCCGCAGCACCGACGGCACCAGCTGCAACACCGTGGCCCGGTGCCGGATGACGGCGGCGAGCATCGTGGCCGAGTCGCGTTCGGCCCCGTCGGGAGCCATGACCACCACGCCGCCGCTGACCGGCGGGGAGAACAGCTCGGTGACCGAGGCGTCGAAGCTCAGCGCGGTCTTCTGCAGCCAGCGGTCCGCAGGCCCGAGGTCGCGGCCCGCGATCGTCGTCAGCACCCGGTTCGCCACGTTGCCATGCGTCACCACGGCCCCCTTGGGCCGTCCGGTAGAACCGGACGTGTAGGTGACGTAAGCGGCGTCGTCCGCGGTGACGGCGGCCGGAGCCACCGGCTGCCTGCCGTCGGTGAGCGCGCCGACGTCCTGCTCGGTGAGCACGAGACGGCAACCGGTGTCGGCGACGATGCCCTCGACGCGGGCGGCCGGGTGGTTGGGGTCGAGCGGAACGTAGGCGGCGCCCGCCTTCCAGATGCCCCAGACGGCGACGGCGAGGCCGGTGCAGCGGCGCATCCGCACGCCGACCATCGCACCCGTGCCGTGGCCTGCCGCGAGCAGTCCGGCCGCCAGCCGGCCGGACTCGCGGTCGAGCTCGGCGTAGGTCAGCTCGCCGTCGTCGTCGACCACGGCGACCGCGTCCGGAGTCCGTTCGACCTGGCGCGTGAAGAGTTCGGGCAGCAGCGCGTTCACTCCGACTCCCCGGCGAGTCGGCGGCGGACGCTCAACGGCGTGATGTCGTGCCACAGCCGGCCGACGTGCTCCAGGCACTCCTCGCGCGTGCCCTCGGTGCCTTCGGCCCGCCAGCCCTCCGGTAGGTCCCGGTCGAGCCACCAGACCGAGTACTGCTCCTCGTCGTTGACGACGACCCGGTGCATGAGACCGCTCTCACGTTGCGCTGTCAACGGCTCGCTCCTTCCGCGAGATGGTGGGAACGGCCCGTGGCGAACGCCAGCAGCCGCTCACGTTCTGTCTGATCGACCAGCCCGACCGAGGAGACCCTCCGGCCGGGATCGTCGGCCGCGGCGCGCAGGAGCCGCACGAAGTGGTCCTCCAGCCGCCGGATCGTGCCGGGCAGGAACAGGTCCGCGTCGTACTTGACCGCGCAGTGCACCGAGGCCCTGCTCCTGATCACTTCGAGCGTCAGGTCGGACTGACCTGCCTGCTGCGGCATGTCCAGTGCGGTGAAGGAAAGACCGGCGTGGTCCACCTCGGAACCGTGCGACCTGGTCGCCAGTGCCACCAGCGGATCGGCCGGGTTGACCGTGATCATGCTGACCGCGGCCTGTACCAGCGCGCCGGTTCCCGAGCGGCCGGGCAACCCGAGCACGCGGTGCAGCATCGAGAACGGGAAGTCCGCGTGGGGTGCGCCTTCCGTGAGCTGCCGGTGCACTCCGGCGACCAGGTCCGCGAAGGTCGTGAACGGGTCGCAGCGAGCCCGCAGCACCACGCGGTTCGTGTAGTAGCCGACAACTCCCCGGTGGGCCAGTGACATTCCCGACGCGGCGTCGCAGCCGACCAGGAAGTCGTCCTGACCGGTGTAGCGCTGCAGCAGTGCCTGGAACACGCCGATGAGGTGCCGTACCGGCGTCACCCGTGCCGCGCGTGCGGCGGGCTGGAGACCCTCGACGACATCGGCGGGCAACTGGAAGGTGTGCACCGCACCGGCGTAGCGGCGTTCCGGCGGGCGCGGCCGGTCGAGCGGGAGCTCGAGTCCGGTGGGAGCGCCCGCGAGCACGGACCGCCAGTACGCGGCCATCTCCTCCCCCCTGGCCGAGCCGAGCATCCTCCGCTCAGCGGTGACGAAGTCGTCGTAGGTGTGCCGCAGCGGCCGCCAGTCCGGTTCGGCGCCTGCTCGTACCGCTTGGTAGGCCTGGAAGAGCTCCCGCACGACCAGGGAGAGCGAAGCGAAGTCCGTGGCGATGTGGTGCGTGACGAGCACCAGCGCCGCGTCCCCGGCACCCACCTGGAGAAGCACCAGCCGGGCCGCGCCGTCGGTCTCCAGCGTGAAGGGCCTGGCGATCTCGTCGTGGACGAGCTCCCGCACCCGCTCGTCGTCGGCGTTCGCCGCGTAGCGGATCTCCAAGGGAGAGATCGGTTCGTCGCACACGATCCGGCGCGGTGTTCCCTCGCGTTCGACGAAGCGCGAGCGCAACAGGTCGTGACGGCCTGCCACCAGACCGAACGCCCGGCAGAGCGCGGTCACGTCGAGCGGGCCACGCACCCGCATCGCCCATGCGACGTTGTACGCGGCGGACTGCGGAGCCATGCGGTACAGGAGCCACAACGCTTCCTGCCCTACGGACAACATGCGTTCCATTGCGATCGATCTCCCAGCCGGACTGCCGACAACCTCCGAGCAGGGAGAACGATCGCTGGGGTGAGATCGCGCTCACATCACCCATGTGGCTACGCGGACTCGCAATTCCCCGCCCTCTGATCCTTTTCGGACTCACCGGGTCCACGGCATGTCCACATGGGTGATGTGGCCGCACCGAGCGCGTCACCAGGCTGATCCCAAACCCGGTGAGAAAGGACGCGGCGCCATGACAACGCGGCTCGACAGCTTTGACACGGCACTCGGGGATCGCCTGGATCCCGCGGTGGTGTTCGCACTCGACGAGTCGGACCGGCAGCTGCTCGACGACCTGGTCGCCGGCCTGGCCGCAGACCCGGACGCCCGCGTCGACGGCGACGACTGGGCGGACGCCGCCCGCACCCTGTCGAACCGGCTGCCGGTGCGGCTGCGCAGGACCATCAGGCGGTTCCGCCGTGACCCCGGTCTGGAGGGCGTGCTGCTGATCCGCGGTCTGCCGGTCGGAGCGGACAACCTGCCCTCGACACCGAAGGACTCGGGGTCGGTGGAACGCCGTGCCACGCCGTCCGCGGCCGCGCTCATGCTCCTCAGCGCCCAGTTCGGCGAGATGGGTGCGTTCCGGCAGGAGAAGAGCGGCGCGCTGGTGCAGAACATCGTGCCGATCGCGGGCAACGAGTCCTTCCAGGGCAACGAGGGCTCTGAGAGCCTGAAGATGCACATCGAGGACGGCTTCCACGAGCATCGGCCGGACTACGTCGGCCTGCTGTGCCTGCGCAACGACCACGACAACGTCGCGGGACTGCGCACCGCCAGCATCCGCCGCGCGTTGCCGTTGTTGTCGGAGAAGAGCCGCGTGATCCTGCGCGAGCCGCGCTTCGTCACGCACCCGCCCGCCTCGTTCGGTGCCGGGCTTCCGCCCGCCTCCGCCCTGCCGCTGCTCGACGGCGACCCCGGCGACCCGGACATCCAGGTCGACTTCGCCTGCACCGAACCGCAGGGCGCGGAAGCGGAGGCGGCGATGGCGGAACTGTCCCGCGCCCTCGACGAGGTCGCCCGCACGTTCGTGCTCGAACCGGGTGACCTCGCCGTGCTCGACAACCGTCTGACGCTGCACGGCCGGACGTCCTTCCGTCCCCGCTACGACGGCGCGGACCGGTGGCTGCAGCGTTCCTTCATGTACCTCGACGCCCGCCGCACCCGGCCCGTCCGCGAAGCCGACGGCAACGTCCTGTCCTG
>NZ_JBHRZI010000053.1:0-20721 GCF_042649515.1 Lentzea rhizosphaerae
CATCGTCGTCCCCGCCGAACCTTGACAACCCTGGCAACCGCCTAACTACACGGCATTGGGCCTAGATACCCAGAACGACCGGTTCGGGAAACCACGACCCACCCGCCCCGGCCGGTACTGCGCGGTCACGGCCAGGACGGTTCTTCGCTGTGCGCGATCACCAGTTCCCGGATCTCGCAGTCCTTCGGCTGGCTCAGCGCGAACACGATCGCCGCCGCCACCCGGTCCGGCGGGTTCAGCTTCTCCAGGTCCGTCGGCCGGTACTGCTCGGTCCGGTCGTCGAAGAAGTGCGTCCGCATCCCGCCGGGCACCACGAGCGTGACCCCGACGCTGCCCGCGGTCTCCGCCGCCAGCGCGCGCGTGAACCCCACGACCCCGAACTTCGAGGCGCAGTACGCCGTCGCGTCGCTGACCGCACGCAGCCCGAGCGTCGACGCGACCGTCACCACGCGCCCGTTCTCCAGGTGCGGCAACGCGGCCCGGATGACCGCCGCCGTGCCGAACAGGTTGACGCGCACGACGTTCTCCCACTCATCGGCGGGTACGCCGGCCAGCGTGCCGCACCGGTCGATGCCCGCCGCGGTCACCACTCCGGTGAAGCCGCCGTGCTTCTCGGCCAACGCGTGCACCGCGGCTTCGGCGGCCCTGCCGTCCGCCAGGTCCACGAGCTCGAACTCGGCGTTGTCCGGCGCCGACTTGTCCAGCACGAGCGGCGTTCCGCCGGCCTCGCGCACCGCGTCGACGACGGCCGCGCCCAGCCCGGCCGCGCCTCCGGTCACCACAACGTTCCCCAGCATCTAAGCCCTCCTCGACAGGATCTCGGTCGTCGAATGTCCCCTGTGGTACGGCACCACGACCGTCCGGCCGCCCCAGCGCCGCACCACGGCGGTCTCCGGCAGCAGTTCGGCGGTGTAGTCGCCGCCCTTCACCCAGATGTCCGGCCGCAACCGGCCCAGGACGTGCTCCGGTGTGTCCTCGCCGAACACGACGACGTCGTCCACGGACTCCAGCGCCCGCAGCACCTCGACGCGTTCGTCCTGGCCGTTGACCGGGCGTCCCTCGCCCTTCAGCCGCCGCACGGACAGGTCGGAGTTCAGGCACACCACCAGGCAGTCGCCCAACGCCCGTGCGGCCGCCAGCATCCGCACGTGTCCGGGGTGCAGCACGTCGAAGCACCCTCCCGTGGCCACGACGGCCCCGCCACGCCTGCGCACCTCGTCCACAGTGGACGGCAACGGTGCACGCATGCCTGAGACACCACCACGGGCCAAGAACTCCGCCGCAGCTCCCACCGCGTCGGCCACCGCGTCGTCGGGCGCGGCACCACCGGCGAGCCGGACAGCAGCTGTCACGGCGAACCGGTCCCCCGCACCACACGGGTCGGCGACGGGAACAGCGGGCGCGGGCACCGCGACCGGCGTCCCTCCACAGTGGAGCAGCGCACCCTTCGACCCCATCGTCACCACGACTGCCCGTGCACCCCAGCGGGACAGCAGCTCGCTCGCCGCCGCGTCCGGATCGGCCGTTCCGCTGAAGGCCGTCGCCTCCGGCAGGTTGGGAGTCGCCAGCCGCACACCGGGTACCGGTGCCGGTCCACGTGGATGCGGGTCCCAGACCACCGGTACGCGCGTCAGCACCGACCGCAGGCGTTCGTCCCGCAACAGCCCGCGCCCGTAGTCGGACGCCAGCACGAAGTCGGCGGACAGCACGACGTCGAGCATGTCGTCGGTGACCCGAGGAGCACCGGCGGCACCACCACGGTCCATGCGCGCCAAAGACGTTCCACCGCACCGCAACCGGGTCTTCACCGGGATCGAGGCCGCACGCCCGAACACGCAGGGAACGTCGATCAGCGACCGCACCCTCTCCCCCGCGGCATCTTCCGACAGCGCGCTGACCAGCATCACATCTACGCCGTCCCGCGCGGCCATCGTCGCCGCGAGCGCCGCACCACCCGCGCGGGCGTGCTCGCCGACCACGTCCAGCACGGGCGCGGGAGCGTCGGGGCAGAGCCGTTCGACGGTGCCCTCGACGTCCACGTCCAGCAGCGCGTCACCGACCACGACCAGCTTCACGACGCCCTCCGGAAGGCCGAGGGCAGCGCCGCCTCGAACGCCTCGCACAACGCGTGCACGACGACGAGCTGCGCCTCCTGCACGTGGCACGGGTCGCCGGGCAGTGAGAGGGTGTCGTCGGCCAGTGATGCCAACGGGTTCGGCACCGGTCCGGTCAGCGCCCACGTGGTCGCCCCGGCCAACCGGGCCGCGTGCGCCGCCTCCAGCAGGTTCGGGCTGCGGCCGCTCGTGGACAACAGGACCACGATGTCGCCCGACCGTGCGTGTGCCGTGATCTGGCGTGCGAAGACCTGGTCGTAGCCGTAGTCGTTGGCGATCGCGGTCACGCTGGAGGTCTCGGAGCACAACGCCAGCGCGGAGAACGGCGCGCGGTCGTGGCGGTAGCGGCCGACGAGCTCGGCGGTGAGGTGCTGGGCCTCGGCGGCGGATCCGCCGTTGCCCGCCGCCAGCACCCTGCCGCCGTCCACCAGCAGCCGGGCGAGTGAGGCGCCCCAGCGGTGGATGCGCGCGGATTGGGTGCGGACGCCGGCCAGCGTGTCGGCGAGTCCGGCGAGGTGGCTTTCGACGGTCACCGCGCCACCGCCAGGTCGTCGGAGGCGGCCACGCGCTGGTAGACGAGCTCCGTGCGGGCGGCGACCTCGTCCCACGTGTACCGGGCGTCGACGCGGTCCTGCCCCGCCATTCCGTACGCCTCACGGCGCGAGGAGTCCGCGATCAGCTTGCGCAGCGCGCGTCCCAGGGCTCTCGGGTCACGTGGGGGCGTGAGCACTCCGGTGACGTCGTGGACCACGGTGTCGGTGAGACCGCCGACAGCCGATGCCACAACGGGAACGCCGCACGCCATGGCCTCCAACGGCACGATGCCGAACGGTTCGTACCACGGCACGCACGCCACGACGTCCGCCGAGCGCAGCAGGGCGGGCATGTCCGTGCGTGCCACCTGTCCGATCAGGTGCACGCGATCGGCAACGCCGTGGGCCTCGGCGCAGGCGAGCAGCCGTTGCGCCTCGGGATCGGACTTCAGCACCGGCGGTCCTCCTGCGATCACCAGCTCGGTGTCCGGGATCAGCGGCAGCGCGGTGATCAGGTCCGCGAAACCCTTGCGCGGCACCAGCCTGCCGACCGACACGATCCGGTGCGGTGCCGTGCGCTGCGCGACCGGGCCGATCTGGGCGAACAGCTTCGTGTCCACACCGCACGGCACGACAGTGATCTTGTCGCGCCTCAGTCCCATGGTGATCAGCTCGTCGACCTCGTCGTCGCACGTCGCCGCGATCGCACTCACCTCGTGGCCGACCAGCCGTTCCACCGCGATCCGTTCCGCGGGGCTGGTGTCCTGCGAGCCCTGGTGGCGGCGCTTCACCGTGCCGAGCGCGTGGTAGGTGTGCACGACGGGGATGCCGTCACGGCGCACGGCCAGCACCGACGCGAGGCCGGACATCCAGAAGTGGCTGTGCACCACCTCCGGTCGCTGGTCGTGCCAGTCCTGCAGGAGGAAGCGGGAGAAGTCGGTCATGTGCGGCAGCAGGTCGTCCTTGGGCACCTGCTTCGCGGGACCCGCCGACACGTGGACGACCTCGTAGCCGTCCGGAGTGGCGACACGGCGAGGCAGCCCGCGGGCGTCGCGCCGCGTGTAGACCGCGACCTCGTGACCGCGTCCCACCATCGCCGCCGCGAGGGCCGCCACGTGCACGTTCTGCCCACCCGCGTCGGCACCACCCAGAGCCGCGAGCGGGCTGGCGTGCTCCGACACCATCGCGATCCTCATCCGATCACCTCCTTCATCAGCACGTCCCAGTTGCGCAGGAACGCCTCGAGCCCGTAGCGGGCCAGCGCGAACTCGCGGGCCCGTTCTCCTTTCTCGTGCGCGAGCGCGGGATCCGCGATCAGCTCGCGGACAGCGCTCACCAACTCCTCCACGTCGGTCGATATCGCACCCACCTCGGCGGGTACGGCACGGATCGCCTCCGTGCACGCCAAGGCGACCACCGGCATCCCGATGTGCATGGCTTCCAGCAGGGACAGCCCCAGCGACGTCCAGCGCGCCGGGTGGACGTAAACGCGGCGGCGCGCCAGTTCACGGTGCAGCGCTTCGAGTTCATGGTCTCCCTCGCCACCGATCTCCTCGGTCCCGATGCCGAACACGTCGATCGGGTCGAACCGCGGCAGCAGGTCCGCGCCGACGATCCGGCCGCGCCGGACGGGTTCGTTGATCACCGCCGCCGCGTGCGGGAGCTCGCCGGTGTACAGCGGGCCCGGATCGACGACGCCGTGCTCGATCACGACGGTCCTGGTGGTGCCGCAGTCCCACATCAGGTCGTTGAAGTGCGTGACGTGGACGATCGTCCCGTCCCAGCCCGCCAGCGGGTGTTCCTGCGCCGGAGCTGCAGGAGTGTTGTGCTCCAGGTACACCACCGGCACGCCGACGGGCACCTTGGAGAGCTCGTCGACCCGTTGCACGACCGCGATGTCGGCTCCTGCGGCGTCCATTTCGGACAGACTCACCTCACGCGCCCGCCACGGCCGTCCGGCGAGGCCGATGCCGTCCGGCGGACCGGGGATCAGGTAGTCGTGGCCGCCCTGGACGAACCCGTGCGTCCACGAACCGTGGACGTGCCACAGCAGGATCCTCACGCCGTCACCTCCGCGACCGCCGCCACGACGTCGGACGGATCGACCAGGTCGAGGCAGGGATGGCCGCGCACCGGACATTCGCGGGCCCTGGTGCCGCGGCACGGCGCGTTCTGGTCACCGAGCAGCACGTGTTTTCCGTGCGGCGCCCACCTCACCGCCGGGACCACAGGGGCGAACAACGACACGACAGGTGTGCCGACCGCGGCTGCGAGATGCGCGGGGCCGGTGTTGCCGACGACGACCGCGTCGGCACCGGCGAGAATCCCAGCCAGCTCGCGGAAACTGGTGCGCCCGCCCAGATCGGTTCCGCACGCGCCCGCGACGTGCTCGGTCAGCCCGGCCTCGGCCGGACCTCCGGTCACGACGACGCGGGACCCGGCCGCGGTCAGCGCGACCACGGCTTTCGCCCACCGGTCAGGCGACCAGGTGCGGGCGGGCGCCGACGCACCGGGGTGCACAACCACGTACGGATGGCTCAGATCGGTCCTCGGTGGATCGACGACGGCGAGCCGGCCGTCATCTCCCTCCGGCAGCGCGAACCCGGCGGCGTGCGCGACCTCCAGCGCTCGTTGCGCCTCCGGGACGTCCGGGTCACCGGTCACGCGCACGTCGACCAGGGACCCCGGGTAGTCGATCGACCGCGCGACGATCTTCGGCACACCGGCGAGCCGCAGGACCAAGGCCAGCGGCAACGGACTCTGGTGGAACGACGTGAGGATCAATGCCACGTCGGCGCGAATGCCGTGCAGCAACGCCGTCACGGCCTCGACGTCGAACGGCCGGACCTCGGGCGCCGGGTTGGCGATCCACGGGCACTCCCATTCGACGATCCTCGTCACGCCGGGCAGCAGTTCCGCCGCGTGCACTCCGCCGGGACCGCACAGGAACACGACCTCGCCGGCCGCCGCGGCCGCGCGGACCGCTGGTCCGGCGAGCAGCACGTCGCCGTCGCTGTCGAGTCGTGCCACGAGCGTCCTCACCGGATCATCTCCAGCACGGCGTGCAGGTCTCCGGCGGTGTGAGGGGCGTGGTCGACCTCTTCGCGCCTGGTCACCTCGGTCGGCACCAGCAACGGCACCGCACCCGCGGCCTGTGCCGCCAGCACGTCCGCGCCGATGTCACCGACGACCACCGTGCGTTCCGGCCGGACACCGAGCGCCTCGCACGCCGAAAGCACCAGGCCGGGGGCGGGTTTGCGGCACGCGCAGCCCTCGTCCGGGCGGTGCGGGCAGATCTGCCACGTGCCGAACCGTCCCAGCAGCTCCTCGACCCGCGCGTTCACGGCCGCGACCTGGGCCTCGGTGAGCAGTCCGCGTCCGATGCCGGACTGGTTGCTCACCACGCCGGTCCGCAGCCCGTGGGTGCGCAGTTCGCGCAGCACCTCACGAGCTCCGGGCATCGGCGTGACGCGGAAGGGATCGCCGTTGTACGGAACGTCCTTGATGAGCGTGCCGTCACGGTCGAAGAGCACCGCGTCGAAAGGCTGGTCCATAGAGGAGATTTAGCCGAGAAAGACGCCTTGAAACGCTACTCGGCGAAGCGATTCACAGCACCGGGCTGGCGGGAACCTCCTCACCGGACCCAATTCCCCGTACGAGTGCGTGAAGTGCTTCCTCCGCGTCGAACCGCGGCTCCCAGCCGAGCTCCACCCGTGCGCGGGTCACGTCGAGCAGCGGCGACTTCAGAGCCAGATCGACCCATCCCGGTGGAGTGGGCTGCAGGCGCAGGTGCCAGCTCACGTTCGCCAGTAGACGCAACAGGTGTGGCGAAAGGGGGACGTGCCTGCCGCCCAGCACCTCGGCCAGTGCACGGGGAGTGACGACGGGCTCGGCCGCGAGGTTCACGGCGCCGTGCGGTCGTTGCCGCAGAATCCGGGCCAGCGCGTCGGCGACGTCGTCGGAGTGGACGAACTGCAGCACCAGGTCGCGCGGCAGCGGCAGGATCGGGATCCTGTGCCGGAACAGGGCTTTCGGCACCAGCTTGCCGAGGAAGTAGTCGCGGATCTCGGAGCCCGCGTTCGCCTGGAGGATCAGGCCGGGCCGCGGCCGGGTGATCAGCATGCGCGTCTCGAACTGGTTGAGCAGGTGTTCCACCGCGGCCTTGTGCCTGCTGTAGAACGACGACGTCACCCCGTTGACCGGCCACGACTCGTCGACGCGGCGGTCCTTCGACCCCGGTGAGTACGCGCCGATCGACGACATGTGCACGAGGTGCGGCACGCCCGCGTCCGCCGCCGCGCTGAAGACCTGCGCCGACCCGGCCACGTTCGTCCGGTACATCAGCCGTTCGTCGCGGGCGGGCTGGATGAGCCAGGCGAGGTGCACGACGGCGTCGGCGTTCTCGAACGCGACCGTGAGGGGTTCCTCCGCTCCCGCACGGCCGAGCTCGATCGGCGTCCACTTCACGCCGCGGTAGGGCGGCCCGTCCGCCGGTGGCCTGCGGGAGATGCCGTGCACCTCGATGTCGGGTTCGTCGGCGAGCCTGCGCAAGAGAGCGGTGCCGACGTTGCCGGTCGCGCCGGTGATGACGACCTTCACGACCGCGCTCGCGCGGTCTCGCGGTTGTTCGCCTTCTGGATGGCGTCGACGAGCTCTTCCTTGGTCATCTGCGACCGGCCCTCGATCTTGAGGCGCTTCGCGATGTCGTAGAGGTGCTGCTTGCTGGCGTTCGCGTTGACGCCGCCCGCCGTGTCGCCTTCTCTCGGTGTGCTCCGCTCGGCCTGCTCGTCCGACGGCCCCTTCTCCTTCTTGGGCTCCCAGTGGTCGCCGACCTTCTCGAAGCTGTGCTTGAGCGCGGAGAAGGCGGTGCGGTGGGCACGTTCCCCTTCGCCGTAGGTCTCGACGGCCGAGTCGTGCGCCTTGATCCACGTCCGCTGCGCCTTCTTCGGCGAACGGGCCACCGTGCTGGGCAGTTCCTGGCGTCCGGGCATGGCTCCTCCAAGGTTTCGACCTGCGCTGACGGGTACCCGCGTGCCATGACCGCCATGCACGCCATCGACGTCCACAGCCCTCGCGACTCGCAGCTGATCGGCTGGCTTCCCACCGCAACCCCGTCCGACGTCTCCGCAGCGCTGGCCGCCGCCCGCACGGCCGCGCCGGCGTGGGCTGCCGTTCCCGCCGCCGAACGCGGTGCGGCGGTCCGGGAGGCCGCCGTGGCGTTGCGGGAACGGGCCAGCGACCTCGCGACGATCGTGGAAACCGAGACGGGACGGCCGTTCGCGTCCGCGCGGGAGGGCGTGCTGGCGGGTGCGGCGACGCTGGAGCAGTACGCCGAGCTGGGCCCAGTCCATCGTGGACGGTCGCTGCTCGGTTCCGCGGTCGACTTCATGGTGCCCGAACCGCGCGGTGTCGTGGTGGCGCTGACCCCGTGGAACGACCCGGTCGCCGTGGCGTGCGGGCTGCTGGGCGCGGCACTGGTGACGGGGAACGTCGTGGTGCACAAGCCGAGCGAACGCTGCCCGCACACCGGACTGTTGCTGGCAACGGTGTTCCGGCCCTGCTTCCCGGACGGGGTGCTGCAGACGTTGGTCGGGGACGGCTCGGTCGGCGCCGCACTGGTGAGCTCGTCCGACGTCGACCTCGTGGCCCACGTCGGCAGCACTGCCACGGGTCGTGCGATCGCGCTGTCGTCGTCCGCGAAGCTGTTGCTGGAGAACGGTGGCAATGATCCGTTGCTGGTCGACGACGACGTTGATCCGGAGTGGGCGGCGTCGCAGGCCGCGCTCGGCGCGTTCACCAACGCGGGCCAGCTGTGCACGTCGGTCGAGCGGATCCACCTGCACAAGGCGATCGCGACCCCGTTCCTGGAGGCGTTGTGCGCCAAGGCACGTGAGTGGAACACCGATCCGCAGCCGCTGGTGGACACGCGGCACCGCGACTCGGTGCACGAGCAGGTGGCCGCGGCCGTCACGGCGGGAGCTCGGGCGCTGGTCGGCGGCGAGATCCCCGAGGGCCGTGGCGCCTACTACCCGGCCACGGTGCTCACCGACTGCACGCCCGCCATGCGGATCATGTGCGAGGAGACGTTCGGCCCGGTCGCGCCCGTGCAGCTGGTGTCGTCGTTCGACGAGGGCCTGGCCGAGGCCTGCTCCGGCGACTACGGCCTGGCCGCCACGGTGCTGACGAGCTCGATGGAGCACGCCCAACGGGCGTGGCGGGCGCTGCCGGTCGGCACGGTGAAGATCAACGCGGTGTTCGGCGGCGCGCCCGGTGGTGCCGCGCAGCCCCGCGGTGCGTCCGGCACCGGGTTCGGGTACGGGCCCGAGCTGCTCGACGAGATGACCACGACCAAGGTGGTCCACCTCGGCGTTCCTACCGGCCGGTCCTGATCAGCCGGAAGCCCGCCTCGGTGACCTTGTCGCGCGGCAGGACGTTGCGGGTGTCGAAGATCAGCGGGTGGTTCACCTCGTCCGCCAGTTCCGGCCAGTCCAGTTCGGCGAACTCGGGCCACTCCGTCAGCACGACCAGGACGTCAGCGCCGGCCGCGGCCTCCGCTGCGCTGCTCTCGACCGTGACGCCGGGCCGGTCCGCGTTGACGCACGGGTCGTAGGCGTGCAGCTCGGCGCCTTCCTGGGCGAGCAGCTGCGCCACGACGAGGGCCGGTGAGTCGCGCAGGTCGTTGGTGCCCGCCTTGAACGTGAGGCCGAGCAGCCCGATCCGCTTGCCGGACAACGACCCGAGCTCCGCGCGGATCCGGTCGACGACCCGGTGCGGCTGGTGCCGGTTGGTCGTGATCGCGGCTTCGAGGGTGGTGAAGTCGACGCCCGCGGCCCTGGCCGTCGCGAGCAGGGCGAGGGTGTCCTTGGGCAGGCACGAACCTCCCCAGCCTGGTCCCGGTTGCAGGCACGAAGCCCCGATCCGGTCGTCGAGCCGCATGCCCTCGGTGACGCCGTCGACGTCGGCGTCGAGGCTCTCGCACAGCTCCGCCACGGTGTTGACGTAGGAGAGCTTCAGCGCCAGGAAGCAGTTGCTCGCGTACTTCACCAGCTCGGCGCTCGTGTTGTCGGTGAGCACGGTGGGCGCGTTGGTCGGCGCGTACAGCTCGGCGACCTCGCGGGCCTGCCGTTCGTCCTGGGCGCCGACCACGACCCGTTGGGGCCGCAGGAAGTCCTCGACGGCGTGACCTTCGCGCAGGAACTCAGGGTTCGACACGACCCCGGGGTACCGCGCGCCGGTCCCGACCGGCACCGTCGACTTCAGCACCACGCCGCGCGTCGCCTTGCCCAGCACCTCCTCGACCGCCGACAGGTCCGCCGATCCGTCAGCTCCGGCCGGTGTCGGCACGCAGACGAACGTGAAGTCCACATCGGACAGTTCGCTGCCCAGGACGAACTTCAGCCTTCTGCGGTCCAGTCCCTCGACGACGAGCTCGCGCAGACCTGGTTCGTGCAGCGGGATCTCCCCCGCGTTCAGGGCGTCGACCCTGGCTTCGTCCACGTCCGCGCAGACCACGTCGTGGCCGAGGTGCGCGAAGCACGCGGCCGTGGTCAGACCGACGTAACCCGCGCCGATGACTCCGATTCGCCTGGGCCGCACAGCACACCTCCCGCCGCGTCGAGAACTTCTTCCGTCGTGATCTTCAGCAGTCCGGGATCCGGTTCGTCGGCGAACGTGTCTCCGGTGCCGCCGTGCCAGAGCACCTGGTGAGGCCCGTGCCGCGGTCCCCAGAGGTGCGGGGACACCGGGCCGAACAGCAGGACCGACGGGGTCCGGTAAGCCGTGGCGACGTGCGCGACGCCGGTGTCGCCGCAGATGACGAGCCTGGCGGTCGCGACGAGGTCCATGAGCTCGGCGAGCGTTCCGGTGAAGGGGTTCGGGGTGATCTGCCTGGCGAGGTCGTGCTCCCCCGGGCCGGCGGTGACCACCACGTCGTCTCCGAGTGCCCGTGCGACGGCCGCGTACCTCCCGGTTGGCCATCGGCGGGCGCCGGTGCTCGCGCCGGGGTGGATCACGATCCGGCCGGTTCGGTCGCCGACCGGGCGGAGGCGGAAGTCGTCGGGGTCGCAGCGGATGCCGGTGCGTTGCAGGAGGTCGCACCACCGGAGGATCTCGTGGCGGTCTTCCGGCCATTCGACGGCGAGCAGCCGCACCTCCGGTGCCTGCTCCGGCCCCCCGTACGTGATCAACGCCCGCGGCCGCGTCTCCAGCAGCCGCTCCACGCTCTGCGGCCCCTGACCGTGCAGGTTGACCGCGAGGTCCGGCTTCTCGAACCCGATGGGCGCCAACGCCTCCGTCGGCAGCAACCGGTCCACCGCCTCGATCCGCGCCACCGCGTCGGCCAGCCACTCCGGCGCCGCCAGCGTGATCTCCGCCTGCGGAAACGCCGCCCGCAACCCGCGCAACGCGGGCACCGCCGTCAGCAGGTCGCCCAGCCCCAAGGCTCTGAGCACGAGAATCCTCACGGCCGCACCCGCCGGTACCGCAGTTCTCCCCGCAGCCGGTGCCAACAGGCGACGGGCGGGATCAGCGCGCTCGTCACCAGCATCCGCACGATCTCTCCCGGCGTGCGAGGCCCCGGCGCGATCCTCGTCGCCGCGAACCACACCGTGCGACCGACCCACACCGCACCGAACGCGCCAGCCGCGCGTCGCAGCCCCATCACTCCACAGAGGACGGACAGCACACCGGCCGCCGTGGTCGCCGCGTGGGACTGGAGCCGTCCGCGCCGCCCGCCGATGCGGGACCGCCACCCCGGCCCCACCAGCCGGCGCATCAACGCGTCGTCGGCATTACCGCGCTGGTCGCGCACACTCGTCAGGAACGTCGCGGGCTTGACCGGGTGCGTGGTGACCCGGCTGCCGCGCACGATCCGGTATCCGATGTCCTGCACCCGCAGCGCCAGTTCGGCGTCCTCGCGGTAGGCGCGCGGGAACCGTTCGTCGAACCCTCCGGCACGGGCCAGCGCCTCCCGCCGGTACGCCATGTCGGCGGTGATCCAGTGGGCGGTGGCGAGGCCCGCCGTGCCGCGTTCGGCGTCGGTCGGCTTCCGCGCGTCCGGCAGCGGCACCTCGATCCGCGCCTGGCTCGCGCCCACGTCGTCGGGCAGGTCCTCGAGGTCGGCGGCCAGCCGGGCTTTCCAGTCCGGGGCCAGCACGACGTCGTCGTCGAGGAACGCCACCCAGTCGCCGCGCGCCTCCCGCCACCCGGTGTTGCGCGCCGCCGCCGGTCCCAGGCCGGTTTCGCGGTCGTCCACGACGATGATCTCGCACGGGTTCGGGCCGACGCCTCCGACGAGCGCGTCCAGCAGCGTGTCGAGGTTCGGGCGGCCGACGGTGGGGATCACGACGGAGTAGCTCATCGGCGCACCACGTACGGGCCGATGGCGAGCAGGTCGACCGGGGATGAGCCGAAGCACTCCAACGCGTCTCGCGGAGTGTCGACCATCGGACGGCCTGCCGTGTTGAGGCTCGTGTTCACGACGACCGGCACGCCGGTCCTGCCCTCGAACTCGCGCAGCATCCGTTCCAGCAACGGGTCGTCGGCCACGGTCTGCGCGCGGGCGGTGCCGTCCACGTGCACCACGGCCGGAATGCGATCGGTCCACTCCGGACGGACGTCGTGCACGAAGAGCATGTACGGGCTGGGGATCGGGCCGCGGGTGAACACGTCACCGGCCCGGTCGGCCAGCACCATCGGCGCCACCGGGCGGAACTGTTCGCGCCCCTTCACGTCGTTCAGCCGGGTCAGGTTCTCGGCGTAGCACGGGTTCGCGAGCAACGACCGCCGGCCGAGCGCGCGGGGGCCGTACTCGCTGCGGCCCTGGAACCACGCCACGATCTTGTTCGCGGCCAGTGCCTCGGCGACCTCCACGGCAACGTCCGCGGGCTTCTCGAAGGCGACAGCCGCGGTGCGCAGCACCGACTCGATCTCGTCGTCGGAGAAACCTCGGCCGAGATCGGCGCCCGGCATCGCCGAAACGACGTCCGTACTCGCGTGCAACGCGGCCCCGAGAGCCGTGCCCGCGTCACCCGCGGCGGGCTGCACCCACACCTCGTCAAAAGGTCCCTCGGCGAAGATCCGGGTGTTCGCGACGCAGTTCAGCGCCACGCCACCGGCCATCGTCAGCCGGGACTCGCCGGTGCGGTCGTGCAGCCACCGCACCAGTTCCAGCAACACCTCTTCGAGCCGCACCTGCACGCTCGCGGCCAGCTCGGCGTGTTCCTGGGAAAGTTCCTCGTCCGCTTTGCGCTGCTTGGCAAGGGTGCTCCAGTCCAGCGGCCTGATCTCGAACCCGCCGTCGTGCACCAGCACGTGCTCGCGCATCAGGTCGAGGTGCACCGGTTTGGCGTGCGAGGCCAGCGCCATGACCTTGTACTCGTCGCTGGAACGCAGAAAACCCAGGTGTTCGGTCAGTTCCTCGTACATCAGGCCGAGCGAGTGCGGCAGCCGTTGTGACGCGAACGTGGTCAGTTCCTGATCGACGTACCGTCCGGCGAGGTGCGAGCCGCACTCGCCGCGGCCGTCCGCCACGAGCACCGCGCAGTTGCCGCCGAACGGTGCGGCGAGCCCCGTCGACGCGGCGTGCGCGACGTGGTGCGGCACGAACCGGACGATCTCGGGATCGAGGCCCGGCAACGACGTCGCGAGGAACTGCGGGGCCTTGCGGGCGTACGTCGTCCGCAGGTCCTCCCAGGGCGCGTACTCGGCGTCGACCAGGCTCGGATCGTACGAGTAGGCCACGGCGTCGAGGTCGGCGGCGGTGAGCCCGGCCTTCTCCAGGCACCACCGCGCGGACAGCTCCGGTTGTTCCCAGGCCGAGAACGGCACTGGCCGTTTGCCGTGCTTGCGACGGGAGAACCGTTCCTCCTCGGCCGCCGCTACGACCTCGCCGTCGACCACCAGTGCGGCGGCCGGGTCGTGGAACACCGCGTTGATCCCGAGAACTCGCATGAAGTGCGGCTACCCGGCGAACTGCCGGGCAAACGACCGCAGCCCCTCTTCGAGCGGGACCTGCGGCTGCCAGCTCAGAACTTCCTCGGCCAGACTGATGTCCGGACGGCGGCGGCGCGGGTCGTCCGTCATGGACTCGACGTGCCGGATGTCCGACGAGCTGCCGGTGACCTCGATCGTCTTGCGGGCCACGTCGAGCACCGTGACCTCGGCGGGGTTGCCGAGGTTGATCGGTCCGGGGTGGTCGCTGCGCGCCATCGCGAGCAGCCCGCGGACGAGGTCGTCCACATAGCACAGCGAGCGGGTCTGGAGCCCGTCACCGTGCACCGTCAACGGTTCACCGGCCAGCGCCTGCCGCAGGAACGTGGGGATCATCCGGCCGTCGTGCGCGCGCATCCGCGGGCCGTAGGTGTTGAAGATCCGCACGATTCCGGCGTCCACACCGTGTTCCGCCCGGAACGCCACGGTCATCGCTTCCCCGAACCGCTTGGCCTCGTCGTAGACGCTGCGCGGCCCGATCGGGTTCACGTGCCCCCAGTAGGACTCTCGCTGCGGATGCTCCTCCGGGTCGCCGTACACCTCGCTGGTGGACGCGATGACGACGCGCGCTCCCTTGCGGCGGGCCAGTTCCAGCACGTTGTACGTGCCGAAACCGCCCGCTCGCAGCGTGTCCACGGGCATGCGCAGGTAGTCGGCGGGCGAGGCGGGACACGCGAGGTGGAGGATCAGGTCCACCGGCCCGAGCAGGTCCAGCGGGCGGGACACGTCCGCGGCGACCACCCCCACCCCGGACGGCAGGTTCTCGCGCGAGCCCGTGCGGAACGAGTCCACGCACACGACCTGCGCGCCGTCCCGCAGCAGCGCCTCGCAGACGTGCGAGCCGAGGAAGCCCGCCCCGCCCGTCACGACCACCCGCTCAGGCGACATCGAGAACCGTCTTCAGCCAGCCGTCCTCGCGCAGGTCGAACGACTTGTACGCGTCGATCGCCGAGGTCGTCTTCTCGTGCTGGGTGATGAACGTGAGCGGGTCCACCGCTCCGGTCAGCACCAGGTCGAGCAGCTGCGGCAGGTAGCGGCGGTGGTTGCAGTTGCCCATCCGCAGCGTCAGGTTCTTGTTCATCGCGGCGCCGATCGGGAAGTCGTCGAAGCCGGGCGGGTAGACGCCGATGATCCCGACGGAACCGGCCTTCGCGACCAGCTCGACCGCCCAGTCCAGCGCCTGCCGCGGTGCGTCGCCGGGCTTCCACTGCTCGTCGGTGCGCGATCCGGGCTTCTCCGCGTCGACACCGACCGCCTCGATCACGCGGTCCGGCCCGATCCCGCCGGTCAGCTCGCGCACGATCTCGACGGGATCCTCGTCGTTGAAGTTCACGGTCTCGGCGTTCTGCGCGCGGGCCTTGTCCAGCCTGGAGGAGATGCCGTCGACGACGATCACCCGTCCGGCACCCTGGCGCTTGGCCGACGCGATGGCGAACTGACCGACGACACCGGCGCCCAGCACGAGGACGGTGTCGCCGGAACCGACCTCGGCGAGCCGGGCACCGAACCACGCGGTCGGGAAGATGTCGGACAGCAGGATCGCCTGGTCGTCGCTCACGGAGTCGGGCACCCGCACCAGCGTCGTCATCGCGTGCGGGATGCGCGCGTACTCGGCCTGAAGGCCGTTGATCGGGCCCGTCGACTTCGGACCGCCGAAGAAGCACGTTCCGGCGGCGGGACCGTTCGGGTTGGCGGTGTCGCACTGTGCGAAGTACCCCGCCCGGCAGTACGAGCAGGTGCCGCAGCCGATCGTCGAGGTCACCACCACGCGCTCACCGGGCGTGAACCCGCGGACCGCGTCACCGACCTCCTCGACCACGCCGACCGCTTCGTGCCCGAGGACGGTGCCCTCGGCCATGTCCGGCATCGTGCCGCGCACCATGTGCAGGTCGGTGCCGCAGATCGCGCTGCGGGTGATGCGGATGAGCGCGTCCGTCGGTTCCTGGATCCGGGGATCGTCCACGTCGTCGAGCCTGATGTCACCCGTGCCGTGCCACACGACAGCCTTCACGTCACTTCTCCTCAACCGTTTGTCGCGTGGTTCCCCGAGGAGATCGGCGCAAACACGCCGGCGTTCCGACAACACGCAAAGAAACGGACAAATTACTCTCCGGGTTTCATTCGAAGAACGCCGGGTATTGCCATTTGGTGGATCGCATCGCCGACGTGTGGGGACCACGCACTCCGCACGAACGTGAGACGAACTGGCCGGTCAGGGTCGACCAGCAGCTCGCGGACGGCCTCGGGGAGTCCGATGTGGACCGCTGGGTCCAGTCGGCCTGCGTGTTGTGCAGCAACGGGTGCGGCTGCGACATCGCGGTCAAGGACGGCAGGATCGTGGGTGTTCGCGGGCGCGCGGATGATCTCGTCAACCACGGCAGGCTCGGCCCCAAAGGCCTTCACGGCTCGTGGCAGGCGCATCACAAGGACCGCCTCACCAGGCCGTTGATCCGGCGCGGCGGCGAGCTCGTGGAAACCGACTGGGACACCGCGATGGGTGAGGTGGTCCACCGCTCCCAGCAACTGCTGGCCGAGGCGGGGCCGCTCTCGCACGGCTTCTACACCAGCGGGCAGCTGTTCCTGGAGGAGTACTACACGCTCGGCGTGATCGGCAAAGCAGGCATCGGCACGCCGCACATGGACGGCAACACCAGGCTCTGCACCGCGACCGCCGCTGCGTCCCTCAAGGAGACGTTCGGCGCGGACGGCCAGCCCGCGTGCCACGCCGACATCGACCTGTGCGACGCGTTGTTCCTGTTCGGGCACAACATGGCCGCCACCCAGACGGTGATGTGGGCGCGCGTGCTCGACCGGATCGCGGGCCCCGACCGGCCCCAGCTCGTCGTGGTGGACCCGCGTCGCACGCCGACCGCCGAGGCCGCGGACGTGCACCTCGCACCGTTGCCCGGCACGAACCTGGCGTTGATGAACGGCCTGGTTCGCGCGCTGATCGAGCGCGGCTGGGTCGACGAGGAGTACATCTCGGCGCACACGCTCGGTTTCGAGAAGCTCAAGACGGCCGTGGAGCCGTACACGCCGGAGCACGTCGCCTCGATCTGCCGCATCTCCCCCACCGACCTGCTGCGGGCCGCGGAGATCTTCGGCACCTCGCAGCGAGTGCTCTCGACCGTGTTGCAGGGCTTCTACCAGTCGCACCAGGCGACGGCGGCGTCGTGCCAGGTCAACAACCTGCACCTGCTGCGCGGCCTGATCGGCAAGCCGGGCAGCGGCGTGCTGCAGATGAACGGCCAGCCGACCGCGCAGAACACTCGCGAGACCGGCGCGGACGGGGACCTGCCCGGCTTCCGCAACTGGGACAACCCCGAGCACGTCGAGCAGCTCGCCCGGCTGTGGAACGTGGATCCGCTGACCATTCCGCACTGGGCGCCGCCGACGCACGCGATGCAGATCTGGCGGTACGCCGAGCAGGGCACGATCAAGTTCCTGTGGATCTCCGCCACGAACCCCGCGGTCTCGCTGCCCGAACTGTCACGCATCCGCGAAATCCTGCGCGAGGAAGACCTGTTCGTGGTGGCGCAGGACGCGTTCCGCACCGAGACCACCGAGCTGGCCGACGTGGTGCTGCCCGCCGCGCTGTGGGGCGAGAAGCAGGGCACGTTCACGAACCTCTCGCGCGTCGTGCACCTCTCCGAGCAGGCCGTCGAACCGCCGGGTGAGGCCCGCAGCGACCTCGACATCTTCCTGGACTACGCCTACCGCATGGGTTTCCAGAACCGCGACGGCGATCCGCTGATCACGTGGAAGGACGCCGAGGGCGCGTTCGACGCGTGGCGCGAGTGCAGCCGCGGCAGGCCGTGCGACTACAGCGAACTGTCGTACGAGAGGTTGCGCGGTGGCAGCGGAATCCCGTGGGGCGGCGAGCGGCTTTACGTTGACGGTGTTTTCCCCACCACAGCCGACTACTGCGAGGACTACGGCCACGACCTGCTGACCGGCGCCCAGACCACACCGACCGGCTACAAGGCCGAGCGCCCCGACGGCAGGGCGTTCCTCAAGGCCGCCGAGTACACCCCGGCTTCGGAACAGCCGAGCGACGAGTACCCGTTCCTCGGCACGACCGGACGCACGGTCTACCACTTCCACACCCGCACCAAGACCAAGCGCGCCCCAGAACTGCAGAGGGCCGCGCCGGAACCGTGGGTCGAGATGTCTTCCGCAGACGCGGCCAGGCTCGCGCTGACCGACGGCGACGTGGTCAGGGTCGAGTCCGAACGCGGCGGCGTCGAGGTTCCTGTCCGAATTGGACGGTGCCGCGACGGCGTGGTGTTCCTGCCGTTCCACTACGGCTTCCAGGCCGCGAACGAGCTGACCCCCACCGAGTGGGACCCGGTGTCGAAGCAGCCGCTGTTCAAGATCAGCGCCGTGCGGATCAGGAAGGTGTGACATGCACCTGGCCACCTACCTGGGACTGCTGCACACCTCCCTGCGCACGCTCGCCGACGCGTTCCGCGAGGTCGCGAAGGGCCACGGCGAGGAGCCGGACGTCCAGCACACCTGCGAGGTCCTCGCCGCGCGAATCGACGGACAGGTCTCGGACCTCGCTCCGATCGTCGAACGCTACGGCGAACACCGCGAGCCAGAACCGGAACGCCTGCACACCGCCGAGTTCGACCAGACCCGCAGCGGCGGCGTCGGCCTGCTGCGCGACCTCCAGGACCTGTACGCGCTGTCGTCGTTCACCGACATCACCTGGACCGTCGTGGGCCAGGCCGCGCAAGGCCTGCGCGACAAGGAACTCATGGATGTCGTGAGCTCGTGCGAACAGGACACCGCACGGCAGCTCGCGTGGTTGAAGACGAGGATCAAGCAGAGCGCACCGCAAGCGCTCATCGCCGCGAGGGGCTGAGAGACGGACTCTGGGGTACGCACGCTGATCCCGGCAAGAATCGACAGGCTTCCCTGGTCACCGTTCCACACGCGCATGGTCGTAGCCCTGGGCGTGGCGTGGATCCTGGACGGCCTGGAGATCACGGTGGCCGGCGCCATCGCGGACACGCTGACCAAACCGGAGACCCTGCGCCTGTCCTCCACCGCAGTGGGCCTGCTCGCCACGGTGTACCTGATCGGCGAGGTGGTGGGCGCCCTGTTCTTCGGCCACCTCTCCGACAAACTGGGCCGCCGCAACCTCTTCATGCTGACCCTGGCCGTCTACCTGGTCGGCTCAGGCCTGACCGCGTTCACCCTCGGCAACGGCGCGGGCTGGCTCGGCGCCCACTGATGATCACGCAGTCGTTCCTGTACAACGCGATCTTCTTCGCGTACACGCTGGTCCTGGGCAAGTTCTACGGCGTCCCGTCCGAGATGACACCGCTGTACCTGATCGCGTTCGCCGTGGGCAACCTGGTGGGCCCGTTCACGATCGGCCACCTGTTCGACACCATTGGCCGCCGGCGCATGCTGTTCAGCACCTACGTGATCTCCGGTGCTTTGCTCGGGGTGACGGCCGTGTTGTTCTACGCCGGGGCGTTGAACGCAATCACTCAAACGATCGCTTGGTGCGTCATCTTCTTCTTCGCGTCGGCTGGTGCCAGTGCTGCGTACCTGACGGTCAGCGAGATCTTTCCGTTGGAGGTGCGGGCCAAGGCCATCGGGGTGTTCTTCGCTATCGCGCTGTGCTTTGGGGCGCTCGGGCCGGTGATCTACGGCGCGTTGATCGGTACCGGTTCGCATCCGGTGCGGTTGTTCGTGGGCTGGTTGCACGGTTCCTTGCGGTGGATGCGGAGAACAAATCGCTGGAGGAGATCGCGATGCCGTTGTCGGCTACGGCTCGGCGGGGGCGGACTCGGGCGGAGGGAGCGGCTTCGCCGTTCTCGACGTAGGGGTTGGGGGTGCGGGTCGGCTTGCGAGGTTCGGCGCGGGTTCCAGCGGAGGGGTCACCAATGCGGTCGTCTCGCCTTGTGTTGGTGGTTGCGTATGTCGTATGACGAGCCGGGTCATTTCATCGCCGCTTCGCGACGATTGCGATTGGGGCTTGACTTCGGGGCCCTTGCGAGGCGCTCATCGGCCTTGAAAAGCCGGGCAATAAGAGCCCGGCCGATCCAACCAGCGTAGCACCTCGCACCCAAAGTCAAGCCCCAATCGCAATCGTGCGTGGTTGCGTTTGTTGGTCGGCTCACGCCATTACCGCTTGCCCGATGACGCATTGCCCTGTCCGACTCGGCTTCGCCATCGCGTTTGTTGGGGCCCGGCTGCGCCATTGCCGTTTGCCTTCGGGTTCGGATTCGGATTCGGGTTCGGGTTCGGGTTCGGGTTCGGAAGATTAGCCGCGCTGGGCGTTGCCTTGCGTAATTGACTTGCAGGGGCACTGCCTCGCAGGGTTGACCTCGTGAGTATCTTCGCGGGCTTGGCCACACGAGTTACCTTCGGGAGAGTGGCATCGCGGGTACCTCCGCGGATTGCCCCCACGCGACACGAGTAGCCCGCAGGAGGAAGAAGCGGCCGCTGCCCACGCAGCCGCCGGTCAGTCGGCGTTGGTGAGGGCCCTTGTCGCGACCAAGTGGCGTTGGCGGCTGGCGGGCGGGGCACCTGGCCGCGATCGAGGCGGTCTTCATCAGCCTGCCTCCCGTAGCCAGGCGGACTCCACCAGCACCGCCCTCCCCGTAGCCAGGCGGCCTTCATCGGCACCGCTTCGTCGTGGTCAGGCGGTGTTGATCAGGTTCCGTCTGGGCCTTCGCTGGGGATCGAGCCAGGCCGGCGGGTAGAACATCGGTATCCCGTTGATCATCCGGACTTCCCACTTGCTCTGGTGGATCAGTGTGTGGTGCTGGCGGCACAGCAGCACCGCGTTGTCGACCGAGGTGTCGCCGCCGTCGGCCCAGTGCCGGACGTGGTGGCCGTCGCAGTGCCGGGGCGGTCTGTCACAGCCCGGGAAGGCACAGCCACGATCCCTGAGAACCAGGGCGCGGCGGATCCGGGCGGGGAAGGTACGGGTCTTGCGGCCGATGTCCAGCGGCTGGCCCTCGCCGCCCAGCACCGCGGGGATGATGCCCGCGTCGCAGGCCACCCGGCGGAGCTGGTCGGCGGGGAGGTGCTGGCCGGTGTCCAGCATCGCCTCGCCGACCTGC
>NZ_JBHRZI010000054.1:0-655 GCF_042649515.1 Lentzea rhizosphaerae
CGCCGAGGAAGGCCCGGACCTGCGCACCCGCGAGGAACGCGAAGGCGACGCCCTGGCCGACCTGGTCGACCTGATGCTGCGCGCCGACCAGTTGCCCGAACACGGCGGCGAACCGGTCACTCTGACGCTGACCATGTCCTACGACGACCTCGCCAACCAGGTCGGCCACGCCACCCTGGACAACGGCGACCGCGTCCCGGCCGAGCAGGTGCGTCAGTTCGCCTGCAACGCGGGGATCATCCCGATGGTCCTGGGCGGAGCAGGCCAGCCGCTGGACGTCGGCCGCAAGACCCGCACCTTCCCGGCCGCGATCCGCCGGACCCTGGTCACCAGGGACAGGGGCTGCGCCTTCCCCGGCTGCGGCAGACCACCCAGACAGTGCGACGCCCACCACATCCGCCACTGGGCCAACGGCGGCGACACCTCCGTCGACAACGCCGTCCTGCTCTGCCGCCACCACCACACCCTGATCCACCAGAGCAAGTGGGAAGTCAGGCTGGTGACCGGGATACCGACGTTCTACCCGCCAGCCTGGATTGATCCCAATGCCGCTAAGTTAGCGATCTTGAATGTGGCGACGTAGGGCCGTGAAGTAGTTGGCACTACTGTGGTTCGGTGCCGTCGCCTCGCTCGTTCACCGATGGAATCAGCATCG
>NZ_JBHRZI010000055.1:0-18709 GCF_042649515.1 Lentzea rhizosphaerae
CATCGTCGTCCCCGCCGAACCTTGACAACCCTGGCAACCGCCTAACTACACGGCATTGGGGCTAGCTGGCGTAGCCTGATCCGGTGATCGCGCTACGCCAGGTCATTCACATCAGCGATTCCGCGTGAGCGGCGAGCGCCGCGGCGAGCTCCGGATGATCCCCCATGTCGATCCGGCGGAAGAGCCTGGAGGCGACGTAGAGCTGGGCAACGCGGCCGGACTCGGACTCCAGCACATCGTCGAAGACGGAACGCACGCGCTCGACCATCTCCGGCATGAGAAGGCTGTAGGCGAGCAAAGTCGCCGCGTCCATGCCCGCGGGCCCACGCCCCCACCACTCCCAGTCCAGCAGGCCGAAATCCGGCCCCATGAGATTGGCCCAATGCAGGTCGCCGTGCACGGTTTCCCACTGGGAGACAACATGATCAGCGGAGTCACCGAACCGCTGCCGGATTCGGCTGCTGACCAATTCCTGGTCGGCGTTGACGCGGTCCGTCGGTGTCGAGGCGACGACGTCGACCGTGCGACGAAGTTCTCTCCACCAGGCATCGGGCAGATCGATCAGCTCGCGGAGCGCGTCGGTGCGGGAGCATGGCGAGCCCGGCAACAGAGTGAGCAGCTCGGCGCGCTGCTGCCGGATTTCCTCCCACTCGTAGACCTCCAACACGCGTGGCTTGGCCAGGCCGGTGAGCACGTTGGCGTCGAGATTTCCGGTCCAGAAGTCGCCGCCGATCCACTGCTTGTTCTCCGAGACCACCCGCAACCAGAACTGCTCCCCGCTGCGGCCGGCACGCGCGCCGATCGACCGGTCCATCCAGCCCAGCCGAGGCTCGCCGACGAGCTCGAGCCCGAAGTGCGCTGCGGCTCGCTGAAGGTTCTCGCCCATCCACTCACGGAACTGAGCGTCGGCGTCGCTGAGGTTCTCGGGCACCGCTAGTCCTCGGTGACGTGACGCAGGTAGGCCTCGGGCGTGGCCATGTACCTGCGCCAGTGGTCGACCAGCGCCAGGTCCTCCCACTTGGACCGGTGAAAGCCGTGCTCCCCCACTTCGATGATGTCGGCGTCCGGTGTGGACGCCAGGATCGGCGAATGAGTCGCGCAGATGATCTGCGCACCCGACTTGCCGAGCTCGTACATCAGATGCATCAAACGAAGGCAGGACTGAAACGACAGCGCCGCCTCAGGCTCGTCCATCAGGTAGAAGCCTGGCGCGCGGAACATCGCGGCGAACACGGTGAGAAAGCCTTCGCCGTGGCTCATCTCGCTGGTGTCCTCGTCCCAGTAGCCGCGCATGCCGCTCACCGCGTTCATGAAGCCGAACGCGGTCTCCGCGCGCAGGAAGTAGCCCTTGCGTTTAGTCCGCGGCCCGATCCGATGCCGGGCGCCGGCTGCAGTGGTCTCGAACTGCACCATCTCGCCGAGCACGGACTTCGGCCGGTCGTTGACGTACTTCCGCCCAGCCCGCCCACCCTGCGCGTCCAGGCCCCAAGCCTCGGCGAACGCCTCGACCAGGGTGGACTTCCCGGAGCCGTTCTCGCCGACGAGGAAGATCACCGGCCGCTCGAACGTCATCCCTTCCTCCGCCAGCTGGGCGACGCATGGCACGTCGAGCGGCCATGTCCTCCGTGAGCCACGAGGCAGCAGCTCGGCGGGGATGTACGCGCGGCGGGCGAGCATGAGCGGAAGTTCCTTCGGTCAGTGGTAGTCCGGAGCGCAGGCTCCCGTAGGTGTGCAGTTGCCGGCCGGTCGACACGCCGGGCTGCAGCTCGGCCCGCACTGCGGATCACACATGTTGGGCACGCACGGATTCAGAGGTCGCTGAGCGAACTCCGTCGCGAGCACTGATGCAGTCTCCATCATCCTCGGTCCGGTCAGGATGTCGACAAGTGACTCCTCCCGCACGTTGCCCACCGGCAACCACCGGGAGAACACACACGGCCACACCGACCCGTCCGGTGCGATCGCGACCCTACCGTCACCACACTGACCGCACAGTTCGCCCAGGTCAGGTCCCCTGTCCCGCACACCGCGGCCGACCTGTCGCAGACGATCGATCCGCACCTCACCTCCCACCCCGAGATCTCGCAGCTGGGCCACCGCCTCCTCCACGCGCTGCCATCCACCGACCTCGATCACGCCGACCCGCAGCGGGATCGAGCGTCGGACGGCCTCGACGATGTTCGACTTCGTGCGCTCGTAGCTACCCCGGCCGCGTGTGACCCGCTCATGCTGCTTGGCGTCATCGGAGTAATAGCTGGTGGCGAGCTGAACACCGGACCGCGAGAAGACCTGCCACAACGCCGGGGCGACGTGCACCAGGTTCGTGAACACTTCGACCACCAGCCCGCGATCGAGGGCATGGTGGATGAGTTCCGGCAGCGCGCGGTGCAACGTCGGCTCGCCTCCGATGAACTGCACCATCCTTGTTCCGAGGTCAGCGAGCTGGTCAATCGACTTATGCCAGTCCTCCGCAGTCATCACGCCATGCGAGCCTGCCGGGCCCGAGTCGGCATAGCACTGAACACAGTGCAGCTGACATTTCCCCGTCACTTCAAGCCATGCGAACGTCAGCCGCGCTTGCAGGTCAAGTTGAGCCCCCACGCGTTTCCCTCGTTTCTTACGCTCCGCCGTACTACCTGCGTAGTTCTTGGAGGCCCTCCAAGCCAGAGGAGCAGAAGGGATTCGCCTGATCGACCGAGCTGGGCCCAACCAGCAGTTCACAGACCAGACGCACCGCGCCGAGCCGCCCGCGCGGCGAGCGCAGGAATGGCGGCGATCTTCTCTGGATCTAACTCCGACCACAGGATCCCCGCCGGTCGTCGAGGCGGTCCGCACTCAATGACCTGAGTCGGAGTGACGATCACGTCGATGGAGAAGTCGTGGCTCGTCTCCGGAAGATCACCATCGACGATCTGGAGGTCGTGGACTGTCGTGACGATCACCGTCGCGTCACTGATCAGCCCTGCCTCCTGGAGCAATGCCACCTCGATGTCGGCGTACCCCGCGCCTTTGCCGAGGCGGACACCTCGACGGTTCACCGCCACTGTTCCGCACACGAGCAGGTCGATCTTGGGCATCTCGTCCGTGTCGACAGTCCTGGCGAACAGCGCGGCCTTCTTCGGCACCGCCGCTTCCTCCGGCGACACAGGGAGCTTCGCCGGGTCGAGTTCGTAGAACGGCTTCGCGGCCGCGATCCGCGGAACCGCCACATAGAGCAGCTTGCCCTGCTGAAGAGCCAGCACCCTGACCGGAGCCTGTGGCTTGTCGGGCACGGCCTTCACCACGCGCGCCTGCTTCCAGGCTGGAAGATCTGCGAGCCGCCGGGCGGCCAGTTCTGCGCCCTTGAAGTTCGGGATCGAGCCGTGCACGTCCGGCTGAGCGGCGCGGTGCTCGGTGAGCAGGTCCCAGACGCGGTGGCGAACCTCGTTCTTCGTCTCGTCCAGATTCGCCACAAGGCAACCCTTTCTAGGACGCCGCCATCATGGTGAACAGGCGGTCATATACCTGATCTACCACAGGTTCCTTCCGCCAAGGACCAAGTTCTCGTGCCGCGCCGAAGATCACTTTGAGGCCACCGCCGCCCCAAGTTTCCTCTACGCAGTCGATCGCGGCGTGCAGGACCGCCGCGGCGTTGTCGAGTTCCCGCTGCTGGATGTGGGCCAAGCTCAGGTTCGCCAGCACGATGCTGCGCGACTTCGAACGAGACGAGGCCCGCGAAGCGACTCGCTCCAACGTCGCCTGGGCCGTGGTCGCGTCGTGCAAACGGAGATAGCAGGATCCAGCGAGGCGGTCGTACTGCGTCTCAGAGAACATCTCCACGACCGGCTCATCCCCAGAGATCCGTCCAAAGTGGTCCTGCGCCCGTCCCAGCGAACGCTCGCAGGCAACGCGTTCACCGACCATCGCGTGCGCCTCGGCAGAATGCAGTTCTGCCAACCCCGTCAGCACATCGCTGTGCCCCATCGCCACATCGGCCGCACGTTCGGTGAGAACCAGTCCCTCGGCCGGATTCTCGGTCCCGTACAGCTCGACGTACGAGGTTCGCAGAAGCGCGACAGCTTCGAGAACCGGATCATTGACCCTGCGCGCTGCTTCCGCGGCCGCCGTGAAATGCTCTTTTGCGGTGTCGTGATCACGGCGCTGAGACGCGTCCCAGACGAACTGGCCCATCACGGTGGACGCCTCTGCCTCGGCCACCAGCAAGTCGCGCTTCACGCGATAGTCACGTGCGTGTTCACGAAGCAACCTGGTCTGCCCCAAGGCCTGTCCTGCTTCGGCCAGCAACCCGGTTGACCGCTCAGCGTCGTAGCGAACACTCAGCAGTGACACACGCTGACGAAGTTCGGCGACGGTGACGAGATCCACCTTCGACGGATTCGCGAGGGCACGCTCCAGACGATCAGCATCGGCACGCTCGACGGCCGGCGTCCCGAGTCGCAGGACGTCGATCAGTTCCTGGACAGACAGACCAAGGACCTTCGCGACGCGCGGCTGGAGCCAGGCTTCCGGAGTGGACTTGCCCTGTTCCCAACGGCCGATGGTTCCAGGCGTGACTCCGAGAAGCTCGGCCAGGCGCTCCTGCGAATACCCCATGGCCTTGCGGCGGGCGGCCAGCCCTAGCCTCGGCGTCGCCATCGGTCTCCCCTGACGCGAATTCAGCGCATTGTGCCTGCACAGGCTAGCTCGGAACACCTGCCGAACAACCGTTCCGCCAAGAGAACTTTGTTTTCACCCAGTCGGGGCATGCCGGTGTTTGCGCAGGCAGGCGCGCCAGATGACGGATTCCTGCTGGGCGGCGGATGGATCCTCGCTCTGGTTCTTCCCCACCACGTCGATTTCCGTGGATCACTGCCGACATCACGGGCGCTGCTTGCGCACACGTTCACGGGAAGTGATCGGGCATGGTGAACCGTCACGGATTTGAGACCGGCTTCGGTTTCAGACCAGCGCCGGTCGGCGTGGCGGGTGTTGAGAGTAATACGCGGCTTCGTACTCGACCGGGGTCAGGTAGTCCAGACGCGAGTGCAGGCGGGCGTTGTTGTACCAGTCCGCCCATTCCATGAGCGCGAACTCGACCTCGGCGAGGGTCTTGAACGGACCGTGCCGGTTGACCACCTCAGTCTTGAACAAGCCGATGATCGACTCCGCTAGAGCGTTGTCATAGGCATCGCCAACGGAGCCTATAGACGCCGAGAGTCCTTGCAGAGCAAGGGATTCGGTGAACTTCACCGACGTGTACTGACTGCCGGCATCCGAGTGGTGGATCAATCCGGGCTCGACCGGATAACCATAATGATCACGACGCCACACGGCCATGTTGAGTGCTTTGGACACCAGCGCGGCCGTCTTCGAGCCCGACGCGGTCCAGCCGACGATCGCGCGGGAGTAGGCGTCGAACACGAACGCCACGTAGGCCCATCCTGTCCACGTGGAGACGTAGGTGAAGTCAGCGACCCAGACCAGGTTCGGCGCTATGGCGGTGAAGTCGCGGTTGAGCCTGTCCGCGGCGCGTATCCCGTCCTTGGCCGGGATCGTGGTGCGCTGCTTGCGGCCTCTGACGACACCGTTGAGGCCGAGTCTGCGCATGATCCGGTCCACGGTGCAGAACGCCACGTCATGGCCGTGACGACGCAGGTAGTGGGTCATCTTGCGGCGCCCGTACATCTGTTCTGGCGTGCCCCGCAGGTCGCGCAGGGCGTTCTCCAGGTAGGCGTCGGTGACATCGCGGGCCGATGGTGGCCGGCGGCGGGCCTTGCGATAGGTCCTGGGCGCGATCTGGATTCCGTGCTCGGTGAGCACGTCACAGATCGACTCGACGCCGTAGACCTGGCGGTATTCGTCGATGAAGCCGACGATCAGTGGTGCCGCGGGTCGGTGAAGTCGGCTCGGGGCGCGGTTCCGGTCGGGTGACCGGTCCGTTTCCCCAGGCCGCTTCCCGCACCCGGCGTGCCCCTTTCAAGGCACCGGGCGCTCCACAAGTCCCGCTGGTTCGTGAGGTTTCTCGTCAGGTGGTGGCCCAGGGCGACGGGATGACCGATCCCCGGTATCGATAGCGCGTAGTGCTCATCTTCTCCGGGTCGAACAGCATCCTGTCTTGGCCGGTGGGCCACCAGCCGCCACCGCAGTAGCGGTGGCGCAGTTCCTTCCATCCGGTCCGGTTGTGTTTGCGGCGGATCCATCGCCATACCGTCTGCCACACGTAGTGGCTCAGGTAGGAGAAGGTCACCGACGACACTCCGGGCCGGAAGTGGGCGCACCAGCCCCGCACCACAGGGTTGAGCCTGCGGATCAGGGTGTCGATGGGCTGGTTCACCTCGACCTCGCGGCACACTGTCTTCACCCTGGCCATGGCCGCCTTGAGGGACTTCTTGGCCGGATAGGTGTAGACGTAGTGCTCGCGCGTGCCCTTCTTCCGGTGACGCTGGATGCGCCACCCGAGAAAGTCCAGGCCGTCATCGATGTGGGTGATCAGCGTCTTGTCCGGTGACAGGCGCAATCCCATCGTGGACAGGACTTCCGTGATCTGTGTCCGCAGGGCTTCCGCGTCGGCCCTGGTGCCTCTGATCACCAGGCACCAGTCGTCGGCATAGCGGACCAGCCGGAAGTTCGGTTGGCCATGCCGCTGCCGCTTGGCCCGCTCGACCTTGTTCGTGGCCGGACCGCCCGGAGATCGGGCGATGTGCTCGTCCAGCACGGACAAGGCGACGTTGCTGAGCAACGGGGACAGGATTGATCCCTGCGGGGTCCCGGCGGTGGTCCGCCTCAGCAGGCGATCCTCACCGAGGATGCCCGACTTGAGGAACGCCTTCACCAGGGCCAGGACGCGTTTGTCCGCGACGCGTGCTCGCACCCGGTCCATGAGGGCCGTATGCGAGATCTCGTCGAAACAGGCCGTGATGTCGCCTTCCACGATCCACTCGTAACACCGTGGTTTCGAGGTCAGGTAACGGATCTCGGCCACCGCGTCATGAGTCCGGCGCATCGGGCGGAACCCATAGGAGCATGGGAGGAAATCCGCCTCGAAGATCGGCTCCAGCACGAGCTTCAACGATGCCTGCACCACCCGGTCGGTGATGGTCGCGATCCCCAGACGACGCAGCTTTCCGCCTGTCTTGGGAATCATCCGCTCCCGCACCGGCATCGGGCGGAAACTGCGGTCCTTCAACGCCGACCGCAGCTCGCCGAGATAGTCGGTCACCCCGACCCGCGCCACGATCGACGCGGCGGTGCGACCGTCCACCCCAGCGGTCCCGGCACCCTTGTTGCCCCGCACCCGATCCCACGCCACCAACACAAACGCGGGATCGGCCACCAAATTGAACAGGTCGTCGAACTGCCGACGGGCATCCTCACGTGCCCACCGGTGCAGCTTGGTCTGGATCTCCAGTACCCGGCGCTCGGCCCTGAACAGGGCCAAGTCCAGCTCGTCGGTGTTCACCAACGACATCCTCCCGGCATTCCAGCATCCGTCACCGCCGACTTGCTGGCTGTCTTCGCCCTGCGTCCGGCTCTCCCGGACTCCTGTGACGGGTCGTCACGCCCGCGACTACTACACAGCCTCCGCCCCATCCGATCAGCCATCAGCCGGAACAGGCCTGCCCCACCACTGTCCTGGATGGACAGACGTGGTGCGACTGTCGGGTGGTTCCCACGTTCACCAAGCAATCGATCAGCCAGCGAGGCGCCCAGCTCTACTCCGGCAGCATCGCCACGGCTACGCCGCAGACCTTCACCCTGGCCTCCCCACCGTCGGAACTACACGGCTTCGGAGTTGACAACCCCGACACGATCCCCGCCGAGGCGTCACGCGCTGCACACCGGCCCATATCCACCAGGTTGGAGCCGGCTTCGCTGTTACGAAGCGTCAACCACTGGTTCACTCTCGTTACACCGTCTGGCCTTGCCGACGAGCCCGCACCGTCTGGCAGTCCCGGCACGTCCCGCCCTTGTCGGGGCCGCTTGCCACCCTCCCCGGCGTTCCTCCAGGTCAGGCTGCCCCCAGGCTTCACCCAGCTGCTGCGACAACCAGGCGGGAAAGGTCTCTCACCCCTCCTCGATCAACTCGGCGCCTCGTGGCGCACAGTTCCCGCGCGAAAAAAGCCGATGCCAGCTTCAGGATCTCGTTGGCCTGCTTGAGATCCCGGACTTCCTTCCGCAGCCGCAGCAACTCCTCGCGCTCGGCCGGCGGCAGTCCCTGTGACGGCTGTGCAGCGGGCCGGGAGCCCTCCGCAAGGGCCTTCTTGATCCACACCCGCAACGTCTCGTAGTGCACGTCGACCATCGGGCCGATCGCCTTGGCGGCGGCATACGGAGACTCGTACTCATCGAGTCGCTCAAGGGCCAGGCGTACGGCCTTCTCGCGAACCTCGGGCGGGTAACGCTTCGACATGATGACGACCTGTGGGGTACCAAAACTAGGCTTGGTGGGCTGACCTGCACCTCAGGCCGCCGCGGGTTCGTACTCGTTGATCAAGCCGCCAAGCACTCGCCGACGACGAACGGCGCCACTGCCTGATCCTATGAGCGGGTAATCGGGTCGTGGTGGAGTGTGGTCCCGCGCTCTGTGTGGCCGTCGGTGGTTGTAGTGGGAGACGTAGCGGTTCAGCACTGACTTCAGGTGCCGCTCATTGATGACCAGCAGCCGGTCGGTGAGCTCGCGCCTGACGGTGCCGATAAAGCGTTCCGCGTAGCAGTTCGCCCGCGGACAGCGCGGTGGGATCTTCACAACGTCGATGCCGGCGTCCGCGAGAACGGAATCGAACGACACTGTGAACTGGCCCGCCCTGTCACGAACCAGGAAACGAAACTCGTTCGCCCGATCGTCAAGCGTCATAAGGAAGTTACGCGCCTGCTGAGTGGTCCACGGACCGTCAGGGTTGGTGGTAGTGCCGAGGATGTGGACATAGCGGGTGCCGACCTCCATCACGAAGAACACATACACCCGCTTCAACGTCACCGCGCAGTCGACATGGAAGAAGTCGCACGCCAGCATGCTCGCCACCTGAGCACGCAGGAACCGCCGCCACGACGTGTCGGAGTCTCGAGTCGGCGAAGGCGGAATCTGAAGCCGCTTCAGCACACGACGAACAGTCGACGCAGACGTCCGATGACCAAGCTTCAGCAGCTCACCTTGGATACGCCGGTAACCCCAGCCCGCGTTCTCCCGCGCCATCCGCTCGATCAACGCCACCACGGTCTCATCGACCCGCGGTCGACCAGCCCGGTTCGGGTTGGTCCACTTCTTCGCGACCAACCGCCGATGCCACCGCAACACCGTGCCCGGAGACACCAACCGGTGCCGTCTCAGCCACACGGGTAACTGCCGCACCAACGCGGCCAGCACCGCACGATCGGCCCAATCCAACCGAGGACGCCGCTGACCTCGACGCAACACCGCGACTTCATGCCGCAACACCAGCAACTCGACGTCCTTGGCCGCCGAGGACCGGCCGAGCAGAACCAGCCAGCCACCGAGCCGAGCAAGGATGAGGTACAGCAGTCGCAGCGCCACGCCCACGATCATGCCTGCAGGACGACAGAACCTGATCACCGCAGCTCAACCCATGTGTGCAGAGTTCTGGCACCCCACAGTGTAAGGAAAGGCGATGCCCTCGGGTGCGGCCTGCATCCGGATCGTGCAGCGCTCGACACGGCCATGCCCTGTGCCTTCCGCGGTGTGCACCGGGATCTCGATCCAGGGCAGGGCGTCGAGCTGAGCGAACAGGGTGGGCTGGTTCTCCTTCACCGTGAACACATAGTCCGCGCCGAGGTTCTCGACGAGGTGGCGGGCGTGGGCACGCTGGGTGTGCAGTGCGTCGGCGGTCACCACGACCCCCGCCATGTCCAGGGTGGACAGCAGCGGCTGGAAACAGGTGATCTCGTTGGTCTTGCTGTCCACTTCGCGTTGAGCGACAACGACTCCGCTGTCATGGGTCATAGCGGCCAGCAGATGCACACCGCCTTGTCCGGTCTCGTCACAGGTGCCACGCAACGTCTTGCCGTCCACCGCGATCGCCTGGGCACGGGGTGCTCGGCCGGTCAGCCAGGCGCCGATCGCATCATCCAGAGCATCGCCGTCAACCGATCCCAGCACCCGCCGCAGCGTGGTTTCCTCCGGTGCACGGTAGCGGCCCCGTCGCCGGTCCATGCGTGCTCCGAGTACGGCCAGCAGGTGTTGAGGCAGGTCCGCCGCCCACTCGCCGATCGCGGCGAACGAACGCGCTCCGGTCAGCGCGGCAGCCGCGGCGATCAGCAAGATCGTGGTGATCGTGTGCCGCCTGCCGCGCCGATGGCGTGGATCGGGCACCGCGGCGAGATGGTCACGCAGATCAGCCACCCTGCTCACCGCGGCCGCCGGATCCTCGGGCACGTCATCGGTGCGGACCAGCTGATCCAGCGCGGCAGGGGGTCAGGGATGACGTCACAGCGGGCACGGCTCTTCTCACATGATCATCAGGCTTCGACACCCAGAAGATCACCGAAAGCCGTGCCCGCCCTTCACCCGGCCTGACCAGCCCCTACACGACTTTGCCGGAACCGTGCGGGTCCTGGTATGTCGACCACCTATTCAGAGCGAGTGACGCTGTGTCGATAACTGTCCATATGAAACGTCCCCTTGCGATAGTCGAATCCTGAGCTGGAGGACGCTGCGTTGCAGTCGCAAGGTGATCCGTTCGTCAACGGCAGAAGTTCCTGGTGTCCATTTGGCGGATAGTCATCGGACGATCTTCTATGCCAGGATGCGTTGTGGGCGTTGAATGGGCAGCGGCTGCGCTAATGGGGGATGAAGGGGCGCCCAGGCCCGGAAAAATGTAGTTTCTTGACTCGCTCGCGAAGATCGCAGCGAGTCTACGAAGCATCTTTGAGTTCGAAATTCAGGCAGTCAAACGGGGGAATAATGCGACAGTGCAAGTCGGGAAAGAATTCGACCCTTGGTTGGGCAAAGGCGTCACGGCTCAGGGAAATTGTTCGAGCCATGCTGGTGGGAGTTGTAACGCTCGCGACGATGGTCGGCACGACCACTTTCGCCAGTGCTGCTCCGGTGTTGCTGGCGAGCGGAAACACCTCCAAGCTGGAGGTCTCGATGCTGGTCGGCGGCTTCGACAGTAAGGTGGCCGAAGCGAACGGTTACGAAATCCGAACCAGCGAAAGCGGGACTCAGTACTCCGTAAAAAAGGGTACCCTGCGGGGCTCTTCGGATGACATGACCGCGCAGAACCAAGTAGCAGGTAACTGCGGGGTGTCGTTCCTTTACATCAACGGGCGTGGCGGCAATGCAATCGACATGAAAACTGGATTTGCGGTTAGAGATGCGGTATCTGATTTCACGTGGACCGTGACCTTGAACGATCAGGGTGGCCAGACCAAGCATGATTTCCTGGGGCACTACGACGCTGACGGCTATGTGGAAAAGAATCGTATTGTGGGGGGATTGACGCGCGGCTCCGCGAATGCCTACGTCATCGCCTTCGCCAATTTTGCTATTCTCGTGGACGGTACGGTCTGCTTCTCTGGTGGACCTGCCGACGTCACAACCATCTTCTGAGCGCACGCTGTACCGATGAAGCGCTCAGTTAACCGAGAGTGAGTGCTTCATGGACGACCGATCGATGGGGGCTGCGGATGTTCCTCGCAGCCCCCATCCTCGCGACCAGATCGCCGTCTTCCCAGCGCCGGTAGCCTCGGCGTCTTCGGGCATGGGCCTTGGACCGATCGCCACCTTGGCAACCCAGGGTGTCAATGGCCTGCCGTGGGCCGTCGATGTCACCTACAGGAGCTCGGATGGGAGGTTGCTGTCGGAGGTCAAGACCGTTCGGTCGCCGCACGGCCTCGACCCGCGAGGACTTCCTGTGGAGAACACTGAAATCCAGCTGCTCAACTTCCTGGCCAGAACCCGCGAACGCGAGCCTGGTAGCGCAGTGCCAACGCGCGAAAGCTTCGCAGCGGACCATGACCTGGTCCGGGCCGCCGTTGGCGAGGCAGTCGCGGTGCCCGTGAACATCATGATCGATCAGAATCCGCTTTCAGGGACTCGGATCGACGCGCTCGGTGTCGCAGTGATCGAGGCCAGTTGGGGCGAGTGCACCGTCTATGTCACCGGCGCGCCGGACCATCTCGGTACCCTTGAATTGCACACAACGACGGCGGCCGACGTCGCCCATCTCTAGTTAGCGACTAAGCAGTTTGGCCCAGTCGTCAGACCAGACTTGGCCGAAGAACTGGGTGTTGGGCATATGCGCCCGCTGCCAGGCTGCGACGGAGTTGACGGTCGGCTGCTCGAATTTGCCGTCAACCCAACCGGGCGACGTTCGGTGCGAAGCCCCAACGTTGCAACGCTCGCTGGATGAGTCGCACGGTGGCTGTTCCCAGTCGGCCCAGCCACCGTGCGACTCGTCCTGTGGGGTGCCAAAACTAGGCTTGGTGGGCTGACCTTGTGCCGCTCGAAAAGTCATCGCCGCAGCTCAAGCAGCGTACCTGTACTCGTTGATCACCCCACCGAGGATCCGCCTGCGAAGTGGTGGGCAGCCAGGGCTATCAAGATCATGCGCCGCTGCGGGGTGTTCGTGGATGTCTGGCGGTAGCTGGTCGCGAGCCTGGTGCGGCCGGTGCTCGTTGTAGTGAGTCTGGTAGGCCGCGAGTACTTGACGCGCATGACCTTCTCCCAGGACGAGGACATGGTCGAGCACCTCGCGGCGGATGCTGCCGATGATCCGTTCGCAATGCGCGTTCATCCTGGGAGCTCGCGGTGCAGTCGCAATCACGCGAAATTCCTCTGCCTCGAAGACGGCGTCGAACGCGTCTCCGTATTTGCCGTCGCGGTCACGCAGCAGGAAGCGCAGAGATTCCGGGCGTTCTCCGAGTTGGCCAGCCAGGTTCCTCGCCCGTTGCACCGTCCAGCCCCGTGTCGGATGCGCGGTGACGCCGGTGATGTGCAGCCGCCTGGTGCCGTGTTCGAGGAACGCCAGCGCGTACAGACGTGTGCCGAGCACGGTGTCGATGTGGAAGAAGTCCGCCGCGATGATGCCCTCGGCCTGCGCGGTCAGAAACTCCCGCCAGGTCGGGCCGCATCGCCGCGGTGCCGGATCGATGCCCGCTCGGCGCAAGATCTCCCAGACCGCCGAGGCGCCCAGGCGATGACCAAGCCCGACCAGCTCGCCATGGATCCGCCGATGCCCCCACCGCGGATTCTCTCCGGCAAGCCGGCGTACGAGCGCCCTGACCGCCACCTGGGTGGAGGGACGCCTGGTTCGCCGACGTGATGTGTAGTCCCACCTCGAGGCGATGAATCTGCGGTGCCAGCCGAGCAACGTGCCAGGAGTAACAGGAAAGACCTCCTGCCAGCGCGAGCGATGTACCAGTCTCGACAGCGCGGCGAACCAGAACCGGTCTGCGGGCTCGTAACGAACCGGCCCGGTCAACTGCCGACGAAGAACGACGTTCTCGTGCCGCAGCACGAGAAGCTCCGCATCCTTGGCTGACTCACTGCGAAACAGCACCGCTGGAACAGACAGCAACTTGCAGACCACCTTGTACAACAGCGAGACGATCACCCAGGCATGCCCGCAGCCGGGAAGACCTCGCTACTCAGCAGCGATGACTTTCCGGGCGGCACACGATGGACCGTGCGCTGCCCCCTGCGCGGAGCACGGCGCGGCAATCGGGTTAGGCGCGCGAGGCTTCCTCCTGTTGAGCCGCGTTGTTGATGGCCCGTGACGACGCCTCTCTGAGCACGGCCGCAACCGACACGAGCTGGGTGCGGTATGTGCTAGACCAGTCTGAACGCAACGCATCCGCATCCTGGCCGAGCCAGGTCGTGCCGTCGATCTGGGCGGAGAGCGTTGTGGCGATGGCCTCGATCTCTGCAGCCTTGAACTCAAGTTGACGTGCCAAGGCGCGGACAGACTCCGGGTCCATTCCGATGAAACCGGTCATTTGTGTACCCCTCTTGGATCGGGCAGTCCGATTGATGGCCAGGTCAGGCGTTAACCCGCTAGGTCAGCTGGCGGCAGATGATCGACAATTGCGGCTTGCAAATAACCCCAGGTGCCCTCTAGGTCAGGTAGTCGCGCCTTATCCTGACTTGAAGGTTCGGTCGCTGTCACCCCATCCGGCCACGTCCGCGCACCTACAAGAGTCGCGTCCAATCGAACTCGCGCGTCGACGCAACAAGGACGCATCCCGAACATCGTCCCACCGAACCAAGCTTGTCCGCCGAACCTCGCCCGGCTGAATCCAGCTCGGCCGTTGAACGTCGCCCTGCCGAACCCCGCGCGGCCGTTGAACGTCACCTCTTCGAACCCGGCGTTCCCCTCGAACGTCGCCCTGTCGAAGGCAGCGCCCCGAGCGAACGTCGCCTCGTCGAACTTGGTGTCGCCGTTGAACGAAGTCTCACCGAACCCGGCGTCCTCTCTAAACAATGCCTTGTAGAATCCAGCTACCCCATTGAACGAAGCCTCGCCAAACCCGGCATATCCACTGAACGACGCCTCATCGAATCCCGCGCGACCGTTGAACGCCGCGCCACCGAACCAGGCTTGTCCATCGAACGTCGCGTTGTCGAATCTCGCGTCCCCGCAGAACGTACTCTTGCCGAACCCGGCATATACGCTGAACGATGTCTCAGCGAACCCCGCGTTCCCGCTGAACGAGGCCTTGCTGAACCAGGCTTGCCCACAGAACGTTGCTTTACCGAAACCCGTGCCTTCAGCGAACGTCACGTCTCCGAACCCGGCGTCGCCGCGGAAGACCGCTTCACCGAATCCGGCGTATCCACTGAACCTCGTCTCGCCGAACCCGACATACCCATTGAACGCCACCTCGCTGAACCAGGCTTGCCCACAGAACGTAGCCTCGCGGAACCCCGTGTCTCCATCGAAGATCGCGTTGCTGAACCAAGCATTCCCGTTGAAGGTCGCCTGCCGAAACAAGGCACCCTCACTGAAGACCGCATTGTCGAACTTCGCCGTTCGAACATGGCACTTTCGCAGGTCGAGGCCAACGAGAGTTGCGCCAGTCAAATCGAGGTCGATGTCCTGCCAGAACGCATCCGAGACTCGCGCGCCATCGTCCTGAGGACGCAGGTGCGCTCCCAAAATACGTTGAGCCGTCAGACGGACCTGCCGTTCCTGCTGACGACGCTCGTTCTCATCGTGGTCGACACACTGGTCCAGCACGGCCCCAGCGTCTTCAGCCGGAGCTGTCGATGTTGTCGTCTCTACGGGGGCGTTGCCCCCGGAACTCGGCGCGGACGCAGGGAGATAAGGCATCCTCAGGTAAGCGCACAGCACATTGACAATGGTCTGCCTTTGGCTGGGCGTGCCCTGCGCCAGGTCCTCGAGTGCGTACATGCCTGCGAGCCGGACCGCCGCCTTGTCACTTCCAAGCTGGTCTGAGGCCTTCGTGAAGCGCTCGGCGAACAGCTTTATGTCTTCACGACGTTCCGCAGTCTCACCCAGGTGCTGTTTGCGGTAAGCAACGACTAGAGCGACCACCGCGCCTACTCCACCGGCCAACGCCAAAACGATCTTGACGAACTCGAAGCTGTTCGATGTCGTCCAGTTACCGGCAGGACGGAGTGGCGGATGGCCAAGCGCAACCCACAGCACGACACCAACGCCGACTGCCGAGACGATAGCGACGCCGAGCACGAGAGCGATATGGGTGCTCAAGGCCATGCGTGCGCGGGGTTGGCCTTTAGCGGCGCGATGTCTTCGCATGACATAGCGTCTTACAAGGTTGTTGGGCAGCAAACAACCCGCATCACCGATTTGGCGCTGAGGGTGTGAGGTCTACGGCGAGCCGAGAGGTTGTCGGTCGAGTGCCGGCCACCCTGCCGGGTTCTGGACAACGGCGCTCGGCTACGTCGACGAGACCGGCTACGACCTACCCGTCGCAGCGTCGATCGTCGACTCGACTGCGAGAGGTCCGGCGATGATGTTCCTCCGCGTGCCCGAGCCCATCAGTATCTGGGTCGCTGCCGGGGCCATGGCCCTGACAGGAAACGGACGGCGACGTCCTTGAGCACTGTACGTGCAGCGGCATACGGCCTCCCAGGCACTCACCGCGGCCGGCGTCACCACGACCGTCGAGGTGGCACGGCTGGACCTGACGGCACGCTCGCGGCCCACGCTCACCACGGTGCTCAAGGAGGGCATCACCTCCCTCCTGAACAACAGGGGGCGACCCGCTTCGCCCTGATCCCCAGCGGCTGCAGGTAGATGACGTGACTCCTCAGGGTCGATGTCGACGATGTGCCCGTGCTGGTCAGCGCTAGATCTACGCTCGTCATCCCTACGAGAGCGGCGCGGTCGACTTGTCACGGGCAGCGGAAAACCATCGGTGCCGCAGACTTACGGTGGTGGAGGACCCTTGTCGCGCAGCCAGTCCTGCTCTGTTGCAGGCGCGCCCTATTTCTCACAGTAGAAGTCGAACGAACCGCCGGTCGCGGCGCGGACGTAGCTTTCCGCTCCGGCGATGACGCGTAGATGCTCGCTGGTGGCTTGACTCTGGGAGAAACCCGGCTGGGCGACGATTGTCTGGAAGCGAGGACGCAGTTGCGGCGCGATACCCATGATCTTGTGGAGTTGGCCCATATCGCCGGTCTCGAACGGAGACTTCCCTGTGCGAGTGTGGAAGGACTTCGCGCGTCGCTCGAGGTGACGCAGAAGAGGGAGCGCGCCCTGCTGGCGCCACTTGGCGCCACGCACGGCCTGCCCGCAGACCTCGTATAGATCCTTGAGGCGGGCGCCCACCTGCTTCTTCCCGGAGAACTTGCAGTGCACGAGAACGACGTGGAGTTCATCGCCGGCAATACGTAGGCCGACGAGATCGGCGGCCTCGTTGGCTCGGTCGTCGTCGATCATGACGTCGAAGACGGTTGCGGAGCGCAGCAGCTTGGACATGTAGGCCTGGATGGAGTCGGCCCTGCGGTCCTCCCCCTGCGACTCGACGGTGCGGTCTACGCCCTTCCAGTCGGGGGTGACCATGCGGTCTGAGGGAAACGGCGGGAGGTCGTGCTGCGGTTCGAGGAGTCGGTCGTCAGGCAGCAGGAGACGATCGCCGGACAGGAACAGGTTGGGCTTGTGCTTGTTGATCCACGACTGCAGCGGGACGCTGTCTCGTCTGTTCGACACCAGGCCGTCCCGCCCAACAGGCGTGCAGCGCAGGCCGCTGTCTGCGAACTCGGCCGTGTACGCGATTTTCCAGGCAGGTGTGGTCAGGGTGAGTTTGAACGGTCCGGTGGTGCCGTGGTCGTCGATGACAAACTCGACGTCGGTGACGAGGTACGCCTTCTCATCAGCCGCGATGGTGAGGGTCGTGCCGTTCCCGGCGAAGAACTCCCAGGGCCACTCGGCGGCGAGTAGGACGTGTTCGGGCCGTTCGCGGACTTCAGTGGGCACGATGAGCCCGTTGAAGACCTGCACCAAGTCAATGTCGTCGTTGAGCAGCTTGTCGCCCTGGACGTCGCACCACTGCTTCCATGCTCGCAGGTTGGGGGCGGTGGTCATGGACCAGAACCGGCCGGACAGCGCGGCACTGATGGTGACCTTCTCTCCCTGGTTGAAACCCGACGTGGCGATGTGTGTCTGTGTCTTGCCCTGCTTGTCGTGCTGGGCGAGGGCTTCGAGTACGTCGCTGCCGACGTACATGGTGTAGCGGTTGAAGTGGTCGCGTGCGTCGAGCAGGCCGATGTTCGTGGGGATCAGGCGGTCGAGGTCGGCCAGTACTCGAAAGACGGTGGGACCGTTGATCGCGGTGGCGCCCTGGCCCAGGACGGCTTCGGCCAGGTCGGCATAGCTGCCGTTGTTCTCCGAGCTGTGGATATAGAGCAGCCTTTTGCGCTTGTCGAAGTACATGACGATGAGCTCGTAGACGCACTCGTTGAGCGTCTGGACATCTCCCCAGCGCACTTCGTCACGATGCTCGAGGACGAACCAGGCAAGCGTGCCCTCGACGCCGACCGCGATCCTGCGGTCGAGTACCTGGTCCGGCGGATAGAAGTCCAAGACGCGCTCGGGGTCCCAGGCCGGGATGGGCGCGCGGTGGGCGATCGCGCTCATCTTGGGCTCCAAGGACGGGGTGCTGACCTCGTCCGGGCCGCGGCTGAACGAGGTGTCGAACTCGGTGATCGCCTCCGCAGTGGCAGAAGCGCGTTCGGTCACGTCTCGCAGCAGAAGGTTCCAATCGGCGTCCTCACGCAACAGGTCGCGCAGTGGCGACAACGCCGTGCCTGTGGGGTGCCAAAACATGGCTCAACGGGCCTGACCTGCGGATCAAGCCGCTGCAGGTTCGTACTCGTTGATCAAGCCGCCAAGCACTCGCCGACGACGTACAGATGTACAACCTGGACCTCCGGTCGGGTGATCGGGTCGCGGTGGCGTGTGATGTCGCGCCCGGTGTGGTCGCCGGTGGTTGTAGTGGGACACGTAGCGGTTCAACACTGACATCAGGTGACGCTCATTGATGATCAGCAACCGGTCGGTGAGCTCTCGTCTGACAGTGCCGACAAACCGTTCCGCGTAACAGTTAGCCCGCGGACATCTCGCTGGGATCTTCACAACGTCGATGCCGGCATCAGCGAGAACAGAGTCGAACGACGCCGTGAACTGGCCAGCCCTGTCACGAACCAGGAAACGAAACTCGCTGGCCCGTGAGGTTCACCCCAGGCAGTGGACACCGAGTTACCAGGACCAGCGGTCCTGGTGAAAGG
>NZ_JBHRZI010000056.1:0-84701 GCF_042649515.1 Lentzea rhizosphaerae
GAAAAGCACGTTCGGGCCGATAGATGGCCCCAACGTGCTTTTCGCGCCAAAAAATATGTCCGGTAGGCCTGAGGCGCTCTACTTCGATACAGGCGCTAGTAGATCGTCGCGGCCTAGTTGTGCTCCGTGTGAGCCCGAGGCGATGAAGGGCCGGAAATGAGGCGGGTTCCGTTCATCGAGATCAACTCCAGTCAATATGTCCGATAGGAGCTCTCCTCGGAGGTGCCACGCCGCGCTCAGCAGCGATCCGCTCGCACCAAAAGTCAGAGGCGACGGCCTACTAGTCGCAGGCCGCGGCGCGTTCGAGCAGCAACGTCCTCTCACGTTCGTTGCGGGTCAGGGAGGCGGCCTTCTCGAACTCGGCCTTCGCTTCCTTCGTGCGGCCGAGCTTCATCAGGAGGTCACCCCGGACGCTCGGCAGCAGGTGGTAGCCCTGCAACGCCTTCTCGCCCGCGATCTCGTCGACCAGCGCCAGACCGGCGGCGGGCCCGAAGGCCATCGACAGGGCCACCGCGCGGTTGAGCTCGACGATCGGGGACGGCGAGATCTGGGCGAGCACCTGGTAGAGCGTGGCGATGCGTTGCCAGTCGGTGTCTTCGGCCTTGCGCGCGCGGCCGTGACACGCGGCGAGAGCGGCCTGTACGTAGTAGGGGCCGGGCGGCTGGTTGAGCGCCTCGGCACGTTCGAGGGCCTTGAGCCCGCGGCCGATCAGCAGCCAGTCCCACTTGCCGCGGTCCTGCTCCAGCAGCAGCACGGGCTCGCCGCCGGGCCCCGTGCGCGCCTTGGAACGGGACGCCTGGATCTCCATCAACGCGACCAGGCTGTGGACCTCGGCCTCCTTCGGCGCGAGCTCGGCGAGCACGCGCCCGAGCCGCAGGGCCTCCGCGCACAGCTCGGGACGCATCCAGTCGTCGCCCTGGGTCGCGGAATAGCCCTCGTTGAAGATCAGGTAGATCACCTCGAGCACCGACACCAGCCGGGGCGCGAGCTCGGGGCCTTCGGGGACCTCGAACGGCACACCGGCGTCGGCCAGCGCCTTCTTGGCGCGCACGATGCGCTGGGCGACCGTCGAGTCGCTGACGAGGAACGCGCGGGCGATCTCCTCGGTCTTGAGGCCGCCCAGCATCTTCAGCGTGAGCGCGACGCGCGCCTCGGTGCCCAGAACCGGGTGGCACGCGGTGAAGATGAGGCTCAGCAGGTCGTCGCCGATCTCGTCCTCGATGCCCTCGCTGGCATCCGGCGTGGCCTCTTGGACGTCCCGCCCGATCTCCTCGACCTTGCGGTTGAAGTTCTCGCGCCGCCGGATCTGATCGATCGCCCGCCGCTTGGCCGTCGTCGTGAGCCACGCGCCGGGGTTGCGCGGCACGCCCTCCTGCGGCCACTGCTCCAGCGCCGCGACCAGTGCGTCCTGAGCCATCTCTTCGGCGAGGCCGACGTCGCGCGTGTACCGGGCGAGTGCCGCGATGACCTTCGCCGACTCCATCCGCCAGACCGCGTCGATGGTGCGGTGCACCGAGGTGGTAGCCCCCATGGGGGCATCAGACCACAGCCACCTGACGTATTTCCACGACGCACGCCGGAAGGGGGATGCGCCGGACGCGTTCGACGGCTTCCTCCTTCGTGCGGACGTCGATCAGCCAGTACCCGGACACCCCGAACGCGGTCGGCACCAGGTCGCCCACGTCGAGCAGGACACCCGCACGCACCAACGCGTCCTTGTGCCGCGCTGCCAACGGCTTCGGGCTCCTGACGAACACCATGAACCGCACCGGGCCTCCTCGTTCGCTCCTACTCGGACGTCGAACGAGGAGGGGCCGGAATCGACGGGTGATCAGCGGCCGCACAGATCTTCGAGGACGACGGCCACGCCGTCCTGCTCGTTGGTGAGCGTGCGCCGGGCCGCCGTGGCCAGCACGGATGAACTGCGCGACGGCCGCAGCGACCAGGAAGTCCGCGCCGTGGTGGCGCTACGAGGTCGTGTCGTTGCGCAGGAGGGTGCCGTCGAGGTCGGTCGCGATCAGCTTCACGCGGTCGCCCTGAAGTCGGCCACGTGATCACGCGCCCACTGCGCGAACGTCCGGTACGGCCTGCCCGTCACGGCCTCGAAGTCCGGCTGCACCACGTACTCGTAGTCCGCGAAGTCGTCGGGATCGCCGCCCTCGTACCCGCTGAGCCCGAGGACGTACCGCGCGATCTCCTCAGGCCACCCGAGACTCACGTAGTAGGTGAGCGCCTCCTCCGTTGTCACGTCGCGGAACCGCAGCTCGCGCCCGATCGCCTCACCGATCGCCGCGGCCATCTGCCGCTGGGTGAGCTGCGGCGGTCCGGACAGGTCGTAGGCCTTGCCCGCGTGGCCGTCCTCCAGCAGCGCCTTCACCGCGACCTCGGCGATGTCGGCCTCGTGGATCGGCTGGCCGAACTCGTCGGGGTTCGGGTGGTAGATCGTGCCGTCCGCGCGGATCGACGGGCCCCACAGGTCGATCTTGTTGGCCGCGAACTCGCCGGGCCGCACATGCGTCCACTCGACGCCGGACGCCTCGACGGCCTGCTCGGCCGGCAGGTGGTGGGTCGTGTCGAAGCCCCAGGTCACCGCGCCGGAGGACAGCGTCACGATCCTGCGCACGCCGGCCTTCACCGCCCGCTCGACCACCTCCTGGACCGTCGGCGGGTGGACGAACAGGTACAGCTTCTCCACGCCGTCGAACGGGATGCCGTCAGGGTCGTCGAGGTCACCGCGGACGGTCTCGACGTGCGCGGGGAAGCTCGTCTTGGCCGGGTCGCGGGTCATCGCCCGCACGTGCCCGGTGAGTCCTCGCACCACCAGCCGGCCGACGTTGCCCGTCGCCCCGGTCACCAGGATCGTCATCGCAGTCCCCCTTCGATGCCGTCGAGCAGCTTCTCGAGTCCGTAGTCGAACGAGTCGCGCACGGTGTCGGCGAGCGTGCCGCCGGTGTCGTAGGCGCCGGCGTTCCACAGGCTCGTCATGGTCGGGTAGCGCTCGACGTCGAAGTAGTCGTCCCAGAACAGCTGCCGCGCGCCCCACCACGAGTCACCGGACTCGCCGGTCCTCGCCTCCAGCTGTTGATCGTCCACTTCGGACGCCGCCGCGCCGTGCACGAACCCCTCGACCGCGATGTGCGCGGTCGTCACGTGGCGCGGTTCCAGACCGGAGTCGGCAAGTGCGGCGAGCACGAACTCCTGGCCGTCCATCAGGCCCGGCCCGAGCGGTGGGCGCACCATCGACACGTCACGCATCCACGGGTGTGCCTGGTACACGGCGCGTGTGCGGTCGGCGTAGTGCTTGATGCGGTCACGCCACGTGCCCTCGGGTGTGAGGTCGCGTTCCTGCAGCACCACGTCCGCCATCAGGTCGATCAGCTCCGCCTTGCCGGGCACGTGGGTGTAGAGCGACATCGTGCCGACGGTGAGCTCCTGGGCGACGCGGGCCATCGACATCGCGCCGAGCCCTTCGCGGTCGGCCACCGCGATCGCCGCAGTGATGATCTGGTCGACGCTCACCTTGGGCTTCCTGCCGACCGGTTTCGGCTCGGGCGGCTTGCGCCAGAGCAGCGCGATCGTCCTGGCCGGGTCTCCCCCGCCACTGCGTTCGGTGGCCATCCGTCCACCCCATTTCCGTAGGCCATACGGAAACAATACCGTATGACGTACGGAAACTGCCCCTACTTCTCGCCGAGACGCGTCCGCAGGGCTGCGACCTCGGCGTTCGCCGCCGCGAGGTCGTTCTCCAGCCGCACGATCAGCGCGGCCGACACCAGCAGGTGACCGTCGTCGAACAGCTCCCGGAAGCGGTGCGCCACGCCGAGCTGACGGCGGGAGTAGCGCCGGTGACCGCCCTCGGACCGGTGCGGGACGAGCACCTCGGCGGTGTCGAGGCTGCGCAGGAACGCCTGCTGCACGCCCAGCAGCTCCGCAGCCCTGCCCGTCGTGTACGCCGGGTAGTCCTCGTCGTCGAGGTCGCTCAGCGGCACGGAAGCTCCTCAAGTAGGTGGTTGACACAACCTACAGTCCGCGCTACAAAAAATCTGTACCTACTAACTGCTCTTCATCGAGGAGTGACGAGGTGCTGAGGACCAGCGAGAGGGCTTTCGCGGACCTGGTGTGCGCCGATCCGGCGTGGGTGAGCGCGGAGTTCGAGGCGATCATCGACGCCAACTTCGGCACAACGCCGACACCGCGTCCTCACTCTCGCGCAGGCGTCGCGGGCTATCCGGAACCCGCGGTTCTGCGAGGGGTGCGGCGCGCCGGGTTCGCGAGGTCGCGGCAGCGATCTCCTCCGGCCGGCTGAGCAACGTTCCTGTCCGGCTGACGCGAAAGGAGCCCGCACAGCAAGAGGGGCGGCAGGCACCGAGCCTGCCGCCCCTGCTCGTTCACCGGCCACGCCGCGTTCGACATCCCCCGAGTGACGCGAAAACGCCGCCCCGAGGATCGGGACGGCGTTTCCTGTGTGGTGGGAGCAGGTTCAGGACCGCCAGGCCAGCGCGGTCAGCATCTCCTTGCCGCGCTCGGCGCTGCGCGGGTGGCTCAGCACGTCGTAGCGGCCGGCCACGAGCTGGGTGGTCGAGGCGAAGTCGCGGCGGCCGCGCTGGGCCGAGTACCGGATCGCCGCGCCCGCCAGGCCGAAGACCGTACCGACGACCAGGCCCGTGACGATCGGGGCGAGGGCGCCGCCGGTGGAGAACAGGCCCAGCAGCAGACCGACGAACAGACCGAACCAGGCACCGGACGCGGCACCCGCGCCCAGGACGCGGCCCCAGGTCAGGCGGCCGGTGACACGTTCGACGATCATCGGCTCGATGCCGACGATGGTGACGTCCGCGACCGGGAAGTCGTTGTCCGCCAGGTGGTCGACGGCTCGCTGCGCCTCTTCGTAGGTCGCGTAGGAACCGATCGGCCAGCCCGTGGGCGGCGTGGGCAGTGCGTTGACGCCAGTGGAATTGGTTCCTGTGGCGAACGGAGTCGCGGTGGTCATTTCCAACACCTCCGAATTGCGATCCCCTACACCTGGTATTACGAACGCGCCTCCGCAAATGTTCCTGAAGTTGAGCTGATGTGACTCAGCTCCCTCTCGGTAAGCGCGATGTCCAGCGATTCCAGGGTTTTCGGGAGGTCTTCAACCTGAGAATTCTCAGATTCCCCGCCCGCGTGCTCGATCGTGAGCGTCGAGCCGACCAGACGGCGGCTCAGGCCCGGTTCCAGGCGCATCACGACGAGTTGGCGGCTGAACGGTGACCGCTCGTGCGTGGCCACGTAGTAGTTGGCCGCCATGTAGTCCACGGGCCGTTGCTCGACGTCGTCCTCGAACGCGTGCATGAGCTGCCAGTCGTCGCCGGACTGCTTCTCCAGCACCCACCGCCGGTCCTCGCGGCGCAACCGGTGGAGCCAGCCGGCCTGGTCCACGACCGCGCCGTCGGCCAGCGGCATCGGGTGCAGCATCCCGGCGCCGAACCCGACGTCGACGAGGTGGTCGTCCACGATCGACATCATGTGCGTGCGCGGTCCGGTCATCACGCGGCTCAAGCGCCGTGCGACGGTGTAGCCGAGACGCTCCAGCACGGCCGTGAAGAGCAACTGGTGTTCGTAGCAGTAACCGCCGCGACGCCTGTGCACCAGCTTGTCCTGGATGTCGACGAGATCCAGCGACGGCACAAGGCCGAGCATCACGTCGATGTTCTCGAACGGAATGGCGCGCACATGCGCCTCGTGCAACTCCGTCAGCGAACTCGACGACGACGCTCCCGTGCGCGCGAAGTACGCGTCCAGGTCAACTGATTCCACCTGCCACATGGCGTTCCCCCTGAGCTCGTTGCCACTCCGCTTTGGTCAGCGCGTACTCGACCTCGCCGTATTCCGCGCCGGGCAACGGATCGGGGAAGTCGACGTGGAACGTGCGGACGTGCCGCAGTCCGCACTTCTCCATCACTCGCCGGGAGCCGGCGTTGACGAACATCGTGGTCGCGACGACCCGCTCGACCCCACCGCTGGTGAATCCGCGCTCGATCAGGGCCTTCCCGCCCTCGGTCGCGTAGCCGAGGCCCCAGAACTCGCGGTGCAGCCGGTAGCCGAGCTCGACCTCGCCGGTGCCCTTGAACTCGAACCAGCCGACGAACCTGCCGGTGGCCTTCTCGTGCGCGGCGTGGAAGCTCGCGCCGAGGTAGTTCTCGACCGGTGCGGGGTCGAGGAACCGCATCACCTCGGGGTCGGCGTGCAGCGCGCGCAGATCGTCCACGTCGGACGCGGTGATCGGGCGCAGCGTCAGGCGTTCCGTTTCCACAAACGGAATCCTGCCCCGGTTGTCCACCGGTTTACCGCACAGCAACGACGCCACGCGATCGCGAGCCCCTGGGCGAACGGCCCCGAGATCAGGCTCGGGAAGAACCCGCGATCCACTTGTACCCGGCCGGAGCCACCGCCCGCACAGTCACTTCGCCGTGCTGACCACCTTGCCTACGGGTCGCGAGGCTTGATCGTCTCCAGCACCGCTCCCCCGGCGTCCCGCACCACCACGCGGGCGTCCGGGTACCGGTCGATGAACGGCGCGGCCAGCACGAACGTGCCGTTGCCGATCGACGCGGGCACGTCCGCCGCGCCGGGCCGGGTGTAGGTGATGGAGGCGACGCGGTCGTCGAGGACCAGGCCGACGGCCGCCGTGTGGGAGCTGGTCGAGCCACCGCCCTCGGCGCCGACGAAGTCGTAGAACGCGGCCGACGCGGCGATGGTCCTGCCGGTCAGCAACTCCATGCGGTCTGCCTCGATGGACAGGCCGACCAGGGGCTGGCCGCCGTCCAGGCAGTACAGCAGCACGCCGCCGAACCGGCCGAGCCGCAACGTGCTGGCGGGGCTCACCTTCGCCGTGACGCCGACCTCGAACTGGTCGGGGTCGGGCACCGGCCGGTCCCGCAGGCACTCGGCGAGCTTCTGGGCGTCCGGCGTGCTCCGGTCGGCGGGAGGCAGCGGCCGGTCCACGACGGGCCGGGACACCGCGGGCATCCCGCGCAGGGCGAACTCGGAGCCGTTGACCAGCGCCTTCGAGCCGTTCTCGGCCTTGGTGTAGCCGCTGGGGGCGAGGAACACCCCGTCCACCAGCGCGGGTGAGGTGTTGTCCCACCCCTTGTCGCCGATCCTGGACAGGCTGAGGAACCGCACGTCGGGCGAGGCCAGGCCGGCCAGCGCACCGGTCGGCGTGGTGAAGAGGACCTTGACCTGGCGCGGACCCTCGTCGAGCTTGGCGTTGTCCGGTGCGGAGATCGTGGTGGTGGTCGCGGTGTTCGCGCAGAAGAACACGCCGGCCGGGCTCCGGAACGCGGTGAGTGTCAGGCCGTCGCGCCTGCTCGTGGCGATGGTCTGCCACTCAGCAGCAGGCGGGTGTTCTGTGGCGGCCGCGACGCACCGAGCCAGTGCGTCGGGGTTCACCGTGCCGCGTTCGACGTGGTTGGCGACGGCCATGTCCTTGCCTTCGAATTCGCCGTTGTGCTGGTAGGAGGGGCCGGCCAGTTCGGCGTCGCCGCCGTAGAGGGCCTGTCCGGCGACCACCGCGCCCGCGGCGAGGAGGCCGACGCCGGCCGCGATCAGGGCGGGCGTGCGGTTGCTCGGCGCGGGCTTCATGCCCTCGGACAGGCGGCGGCGGGCTCGCAGGCGGACGTCGTCGGGCAGGGTGCGGTTCTCGGGCAGCTGGTCGATCATCGGGAGTCCTCGTCGGGGATCAGGTCGCGCAGCCGGGCGCGGGTGCGGGAGACGCGGGCGCGCACGCTCGACTCCGTGATGCCGAGGAGCGTGGCGGCGTCGGCGGTGGACACGTCGCCGAGCAGGCAGAGCTGGGCGATCTCGCGTTCGGAGGGCGGCAGCTTCGCGATCGCGGCCACCACCAGGGCCAATCGGCGCTGGGCGTCGGTGCGGGCGGCCACCTCGTCGGCGTGGTCGCGTTCGTCCTGCGGCGCGAGGCGGGCGACCAGGCGCAGTGCCCGGCGGGAGGCGCGCCACTCGGTGCGGGCGCGGTTGGCGGTCACGGTGTAGAGCCACGGCAGCGCGGAGTCGCGCACCAGCTGGGCCTCGCCGCGCGTGCGCCACGCGGTCAGGAACGTCGCGGAGAGCAGGTCCTCGGCCTGCGACCAGGAGGCGGTCAGCCGGTAGGCGTAGTTCCAGACCGCCTCGGCGTGGCGTTCGAACAGCTCGGTGAACGCGGCGTGGTCGCCCTGCGCGATCTGCTCCCAGAGGCGCGAGTCCGGCGGTCCGACGTCCGCGTACTCGCTCGTCTCAGTCATCACACTCCGATTGGCGCCGTCAACGCTCAGTGTGCTGCGTGACGCGCGTCACGCCGCGCGGAGGGAGCCGCCCCTACGGCAGGCGTGGAAGAGCGCGATGGCAAGATCTTCGCGTGCCGATCGAGCAGCCCGGCAGTGTTGAGCCGGAGACCCAGGTGTTCGCGAAGATCACGATCGAGGAACCGGAAGCGGCGACCATTCCAGCCACCACGCCCGTGCCCACTCCAGCCACCACACCCGCGGCCACCCCGGCGACGCCCAAGCCGGCGACCGCACGCCAGCCCAAGTCGCTCACCCGGCGGATCGCCCGCAAGATCCTCGGCCCGACTCTGATGACGAAGAAATAGGCTCGGCTAGCGGTCGGGGACCTGGCCCAGACCACCGCAGACCCGGCAGGCGGTCCGGTCCTCGTTGAGCCCAGAACCATGGCAACGGCTGCACTCCTTCACAGAAGAACAGTGTCCGCTTCTACTCCGAGTGGACGCAGCCGCCAAGCAGGGACCCTCCTGGCAATAATGGGTGACCCCCATCGTTCACGCTCGGTGATCAGGCCTGGGTGGACGGTCGGCCTGGAATCTCGTTGGCACGCGCCACATTGCCTGCGACAACTCCTGGGACGATGCCTCCGCGGTCGCCGTGCGGAAGCCGCCACCAGCCCGAGCACCCGCGCGGGCACGGGTGCGACATCTCGTGCAGCACAAGGCCTTCCGGACCGGGAACGGGTTGCTGCCACGACATGGTTCCGGACCCCGCGCACAACAGGCAGGTGTCCTCTTCGCACTCCACACCAGGTAAGTACTCCACACGGGACACTCAGTGCAATCGCTGAATCGAGGGGAGATCACCGATGGCGGTCGCGATCGTGACGGGAGCGGGTTCCGGGGTGGGGCGCGCGGCGGCGCGAACCCTGCTGGCGGCGGGGTTCCAGGTGGCACTGGCCGGACGGCGCGAGGACGCACTCGCCGAGACCTCCGACGGTTTCGACACCGCGCTGGTCGTACCGACCGATGTGTCGCATGAGGACTCCGTCGTCGCGTTGTTCGACACGGTGGTCGCGAAGTGGGGCCGGGTCGACGTGCTGTTCAACAACGCCGGCATGAACGTGCGCGCCACGCCCATCGAAGAGTTCAGCCTCAGCGCGTGGGAGAAGGTCGTCGGCGTGAACCTCACGGGCGCGTTCCTGTGCGCCCGCGAGGCGTTCCGGGTGATGAAGACCGGCGGTGGCGGCCGGATCATCAACAACGGCTCGATCTCGGCGTCCGTGCCGCGCCCGCACGCGGTGGCGTACAACGCGACCAAGCACGCGATGACCGGCCTGACCAAGTCGCTGTCGCTGGAAGGCCGCGCGCACAACATCGCGTGCGGCCAGATCGACATCGGCAACGCCGCGACGGAGATGACCGAACGGATGGGCGCCGGCGTGCTGCAGGCGAACTTCGAGGTCCGGCCGGAGCCGACGTTCGACGTGCAGCACGTGGCCGACGCGGTGCTGTACCAGGCTCAGCTGCCTCTGGACGCCAACGTGCAGTTCATGACGGTGATGGCAACGGCAATGCCCTACATCGGCAGGGGTTGAGCCTGGTAGAGGCCACCACCGCGTTCGAGGAGGCCGAAGTCGACGAGGTAGCGCCGGATCGTCACGTGGTCGAGCTCTCCCCCGTCGCACCACGCCTGGAGCCGCTCGTTGATCTCGTTCTCCTCGTAGTACGTCTGCGGCACGAAGGCCTTCGACGCGACGTGCTCGAGGATCTTGCGGCGCCGTTCGTGCGCCACCGGCAGCGAGATCAGCTTGTCCCCGCGCACGAACGGCGCGAGCCCGTCAGCGGGCATCGCCTCGGTGAGCGTGGCCGCCAGCGCCTTGAGGTCGGCGGGCCGGGCCGGATCCCCCTCGACCAGCCCGGCCTCACGGAGCTTGCGCAGCGCGGTACCGGCGTCCTTGACCTTGAGCCCGGAGGCGGCGGCGACGTCGGCGAGCGTTCCGGCTCCGAGGACGACGGCGGCGAACGCCCGCAGCCTCACCGGTTCGGCCAATGCACGCACAACGTTCTCCGGAGTGGTCATGTCTGCGACCGTAACCGCCGCGTCCACAAATTTTCAGCGCGAGGGGGCGCCCTGCCAGTCCCTCATCGCCCCACCAGCCCCTCAGCCATGACGTCCCCGAGGTAACCCTCGAAGTCGGGCACGTCCGGCTCCAGCACGTGTCGCACCCAGGCGTCGCGCTCGTGGGCCAGCGGCGGCAGCTCCCACACGCACCCGATGAGGTCTTTGGGAATGACGCTGAAGTGCGTGAGGTCCGGGTCGGTCGAGCCGAGGAACGGCTGGTCACCGGACACGGCGGTGCGGCAGTGCAGGACGTTGTCCCAGACCCAGTTGTAGGCGTTGAGGTACATGCCCGCGGCGCTGCGGTGCAGCACGGTGACCGTGGCGGGCGGGGTCGGATCGGCGAAGTCGGGGTAGATCTTCGGCAGGAACTCGTAGGCGGCAGCGCGGATGTCGTCGGTGATCTCCAGTCCCGGAGTGACGACCTCGTAGCGCTTGACGTGCCTGCCGGCGATGACCAGCGGTTCCTTCACCGCCAGGTGCTTCTCGTAGAAAGCCATGCGTCGAACATATGAGCTATCACTGACACCTTGTGGCAGTGTGTCCCGCGTGCGTGCGAGCCGGTTGGTGTCGTTGCTGCTCCTCCTGCAGACCAAGGGGCGCATGACCGCGCACGCCCTGGCCGCCGAGCTCGAGGTCTCGGTCCGCACGATCTACCGGGACGTCGAGTCGCTGCACGCCGCGGGCGTCCCGCTCTACGGCGACGCGGGTCCGCAGGGCGGCTACCAGCTGCTGGAGGGGTACCGCACCAAGCTCACGGGCCTGACCGAGCAGGAGGCGGAGTCCCTCTTCCTGGCCGGCCTGCCCGGACCCGCGGCCGAACTGGGCCTCGGGGACGCGGTGGCGGCCGCGCAGTTGAAGCTGATGGCCGCGCTGCCGTCGTCGATGCGCGACCGGGCCTCACGCATGGCGGGACGGTTCCACCTCGACGCCCCTGCCTGGTACTACGACCCGGAGCGGTCACCGTTCCTCGGGCTCGTGGCGGACGCGGTGTGGCGGGAGCGGCTGCTGGAGGTCGAGTACCGGCGGTGGCAGGCGCCGGAGGAGGTCACGCGGGTGCTGCGGCCGTTGGGGCTCGTGCTCAAGGCCGGCCGCTGGTACCTCGTCGCGCAGGGGTCCAGCCGCATCTCCACGTACCGGGTGTCGCAGATCCAGGCGGCGACGGTGCTGGAGGAGTCGTTCGAGCGGCCGGAGGGGTTCGACCTGGCGGCGCACTGGTCGGCGTCGCTGGAGGACTTCCAGGCCCGGCAGTTCACCGGCGAGGCGGTGATCAGGTTGTCGCCGCGCGGGTGGGAGTCGTTCGCTTCCAACGTGCTTCCCGCGGTGGCGCGGGCGGCCGAGGAGTCCGCTGTGGACGACGGCGAGCGGGTTCGGGTGACGATCCCCATCGAGTCGATCGGGCACGCGGCCGGGATGCTGCTGCGGATGGGCGGCGAGGTCGAGGTGCTGGCACCGGTCGAGCTGCGTGAACGGCTCGTCAGCGAGGTGCGGCGGCTCGCGTCGGTCTACCTGTCGTAGCCGAACCGGGCCAGGTGGTGCCACAGGTGCTTGACGACCTGCGGCGGTCCTGAGGCGCTCTCCAGGATCCACGGGTCGATGAACCCGTCCACCGCGATCGCGAGTCCCAGTGCGACGGACTCGGGCGTGCGGTAGTCCGCGTGGCGCAGCAGGTCCTCTGTGGACAACCGGAACCCCGCGTGTCGTTCCACCGGGCAAGGCAGGCACGGGACATCCGGAAAGCTCGGGTCGAGCACGACGGCTTCGACGTCGTCGAGAGTGACGGGGCCGTGGACGTGGGCCTCGACGTAGTTGTCGAGCGGGTCCCTGTCGTCGATGAGCGGGATCAGCGCGAACCGTTGTGCGGTGCCGAAGTCGACCGGGTCGAAGACGCTGTCCGGGTAGCAGAACGTGGTGCGGTCCAGCACCGCTTCGGACAGGCGCAGGTGTGCCGAGCCGAACCGCGGCGCGCCACCGTGCGCGAGCTTGCGGTGGTTGAGGGCGCCGTACTTGGGACGGTCGGCGGGGTTCGCGCCGTCGTAGGCGCCACCGAACAGCCGGCTCTCCCACTCCCAGCGCGCACCACCGGGGTGCGCGGTCAGGCCTCCGTTGCTCGTGCCGGTCTCGAACTGCGAGCGGTAGACGCCTTCACGGGCCAGCGCCTCCAGGACACCGCGGCCGGGGTGGAAGTTGAGCGTCACGCGCAGATCACGCGGCATCGGATCGCCTGTCGACCGGCGTGCGACGTGCTCGATGGCCCGCTCAAACGACACGAGCCAGCTCCCGGTCATGCACCCGCGCCAGCGTCACCTGCGCCAGAACCGCTCCGAGCAGAGCCATGAACATGTCCCACTGGGTGTCCCAGACATCGCCCTGCGTCCCGAGGAAGTCGTCCGCCGCCGATCCCCCGATCACCGCCGACCCCCACTCCAGCAGCTCGTAGCCAGCACTGAACCCGAGACAAACACACACGACGAGGAAGAACAGCCACCCGCCCGGCCTCAGCGGCGTCTTGCGCAGAAGCACCTCGCGAGCCAGCAGCGCCGGCACGAACCCCTGGACGAAGTGACCGAACCGGTCGTAGTGGTTGCGGGCGAGGTCGAACAGGTCCTGCACCCAGAACCCGAGCGGCACGCGGGCGTAGGTGTAGTGCCCGCCCAGGATCAGGACCAGCGCGTGCAGGAAGATCAGGCGGTACAGCAGGGGCGTGAGCGGAAAGCGGCGGTAGGTCGCGACCAGGATCGCGCCGCCGATCACCACCGGCGCCACTTCGAGGTACCACGTCGTGCGGTCGTAGGGCCCGATGCCGGAGACGACCAGGGCGACGGCCGTCAGGGCGAGCAGGACCAACGGCTCGGTGGGCTTCTGGGGAGCGGTCATGGTCCTCTCACGGTTGCACATCCAGGACGATGACAACATGCGGAAACTGACGTTCGGCATGAGCGTGAGCGTGGACGGCTACGTCGCCGCGCCCGGTGACGACCTCGGCTGGGGTGTGCAGAGCGACGAGCTGTTCCAGTGGTGGTCCGACCGGGTCGGGGCGACGGGTCTGGCGCTGTACGGGCGCAGGCTCTGGGAGACGATGAGCTCCCACTGGCCGACCGCGGACCAGCAGCCGGGTGCCACACCGGCGGTGATCGAGTACGCCGGGCGCTGGCGGGACGTGCCGAAGGTGGTGTTCTCCTCGACGATCAGCGAGGTCGGCTGGAACGCCCGCCTGGTCACCGGCGACGCGGTCACCGAGATCTCCCGGCTCAAGGCCGGGGACGGCGGCACCATGGACATCGCCGGCGCCACGCTCGCCGGGGCGGCCATGCGGAACGGACTGATCGACGAGTACGCGGTCGTCACGCACCCGGTCCTGGTGGGAGGCGGCAAACCGTTCTTCACGGCCCTGGACAACTGGGTGAACCTGAACCTCGTGGAGACAAGGGCGTTCCCCGGCGGCGTGGTCCTGACGAGGTACGAGACCAGGCGCTGAGGTCACAGTTCGCGGATCACCTTGCAGGGGTTGCCGACGGCCAGCACGCGCGGCGGGATGTCGCGGGTGACCACGCTGCCCGCGCCGATCACCGCGTTGTCGCCGATGGTCACGCCCGCGCAGACGATGACGCCGCCACCCAGCCACACGTTGTCGCCGATCGTGATCGGTGCGGCTGTTTCGAACCGTTGCCGCCGTGCCTCGTGGTCCTCGATCGGGTGCAGCGCGGTGAGCAGCTGGGCTCGCGGACCGATGGAGACGTCGTTGCCGATGGTGATCGTGGCGCAGTCCATGAGGATGGCGTCGTAGTTGAGGAAGCTGTTGGTGCCCATGTGGATCTGGTAGCCGTAGTCGCACTGGAACCGCGGCATGACCCACGAGCCCTCACCGATCGATCCGAAGAGCTTCTCGATGACCGCGTGGGAACGCGTCGAGTTGAACTCGTCGACCAGGCGTTGGGCGGACAGCCTCTCGGCCACCAGTTCGGGGTCGGAGTCCTTGTACAGCTGGCCGGTCAACATCTTCTGCTTCTCGGTGATCACCCTTCGAGAATGCCCGAACGCAGCAGCGCGCGTGCTCGCTCAGCGGCGATCTCCATCAACGCCACGAGGTCCGCGGCCTCGAATCCGGGTGGCGGTTCGACCGCGAGCACCACAGGTGTGGTGGTCGGAAGCGCCGGCCGGGCAGGTAGTTGACCTGCGTCTTCGTGCGAAACCACCACAGGTGTTCTGGTCCCGACGGGTCCGGCGACGCGTTGCTTCAGCGCGTCGAGGAGTTCCTGTTCCGGTTTTCCCTTGAGCAGCAGGAGCACGAACGGGTCGGCGTCGAGCAGCCAGCCGACCTGGAACGCGAGTGCGGCGGCGTGGCGGCACGGCAACTCCCAGCCGTCGCAGTCACACGAAGGCTCCAGGTCGCCGATGCCGGGCAGCAGGTCCACACCGGACTCTTCGGCAGCGGCGACGAGGTCGCGCGGCATGTCGTTGTCCAGCAACGCGGCGATGTGGCCCGCCTGCTCGGCGACGCGGTCGAGGAACCGTCCCCATTGGACTTCGGTCAGCACCGGCACGTTGACCGTCGTGCTGTAGACGGTGTCGTCGTCGTGCACCTGCGCGTGCAGACGGCCGGGGCTGACGGTGATCGGGCCGACGACGCCGGCGTGGGCGTAGCGGCGGCCCAGGCGGATCAGGGCGAGGTCGAGCGCGGTGTCCTCCAGCGCCTTCACCCACGCCTTGCCCCACCACGTCGTGGCGACGCGGCGCTTCACCTTGGGGAACGCGGCGAATCCGCGTGCGGTCATCAGGTGCTCCTGAGTTGGACGAGTTCGGCGAGTTCGGCGTCGGTGAGGTCGGTGAACGCGGTCTCGCCGCCGTGCAGGACGGCGTCGGCGAGGTCGCGTTTGTCCTGCAGGAGCGCGGCGATGCGTTCCTCGACGGTGCCTTCGGTGACGAGCTTGTGCACCTGCACGGGCCGGGTCTGGCCGATGCGGTAGGCGCGGTCGGTGGCCTGGTCCTCGACGGCGGGGTTCCACCAGCGGTCGAAGTGGATCACGTGGTCGGCGCGCGTCAGGTTCAGGCCGGTGCCCGCGGCTTTCAACGACAGCAGGAACACCGGGGCCCTGCCCTGCTGGAAGTCGTCGACCATCTGCTCGCGCTGCGGGATCGGCGTGCCGCCGTGCAGGAACCTGGTGGGCTGTTCGATGTGCTGTTCGAGCAGCCGGGCCATGCCGACGTACTGGGTGAAGATCAGCGCCGAGCCGTCCTCGGCGACGATCGTGGCGAGCAGTTCGTCGAGCAGGTCGAGCTTGCCGGACGTGCCCTGCAACGACGAGTGGCCCAGGAAGTGCGACGGGTGGTTGCAGATCTGTTTGAGGCCCGTCAGCAGCTTCAGCACGAGTCCGCGGCGGGCCATGCCGTCGCTCGCCGCGATCCGGTCGAGCGTGTCCCTGGTCAGCGCCTCGTACAACGCCGCCTGCTCCGTCGTCAGCGAGACGAACCGGTCGGTCTCGGTCTTGGCGGGCAGTTCAGGAGCGACGCCGGGGTCGGACTTGCGGCGTCGCAGCAGGAACGGCCGCACGACCTTCGTGAGCGTGTCGTCGGGCTCTGGCCAGCGGGTGCGGAACGCGCGGTGCGTGCCGAGCAGGCCAGGGGTCGTCCAGTCCAGGACGGACCACAGCTCCGACAGCGAGTTCTCCACCGGAGTGCCCGACAGTGCGACGCGTGCGGCCGCGGGAATGCTGCGCAGTGCCTTGGCGGTGCCGGAGTGCGGGTTCTTGACGTGCTGGGCCTCGTCGGCGACGACGATGCCCCACGCGTGGTTCTTCAGCGTTTCGGCGTCCAGGCGCATGGTGCCGTAGGTGGTGAGCACGACGCCGTGGTCGGCGAGCGTCCGTTGTGGACCGTGGTAGCGGGTGACGGGTGTGCCGGGAGCGAAGCGCTGGATCTCGCGTTCCCAGTTGCCGAGCAGGGAGGCCGGGCAGACGACCAGCGTCGGGTGCTCGTGGTCGCGGTGCAGGTGCAGGGCGATGAGCGTGATGGTCTTGCCGAGTCCCATGTCGTCGGCGAGGCAGGCGCCCAGCCCGAGGCCGGTCATGTGGGCGAGCCAGCGCAGGCCGTGCAGCTGGTAGTCGCGCAGGGTCGCCCGCAGTGCGGCGGGCTGCGGGAACTCGGGAACGGTCGTGATGGCCGCGGTGAGGCTGTGCGGGACGACGTCGACGTGCTCGCCGTCGATCACCGCGGTACCGGTGAGGGCGGCGGTGACGGCCTGCACGGCGGTGATCGGTTTGAGCTGTTGCCGGGCCTTGCGCCGCAGCGCGGGGTCGACGAGCACCCACTGGTCGCGCAGCCTGATCACGGGACGGCTGGCTTCGGCGATGACGTCCATCTCCGCCTCGGTCAGCACGTCGTCGCCGAGGGCGAGCTGCCAGTCGAACGTGAGCAGGTCGCCTGCGGAGAACCTGCCGCCGGGTTCGCCGATGACGGCTTTCGCGGACAACGACGTGGTGAGGTTTTTGGGCCAGTGGACCTCGATGTCGGTGGTGAGCAGCTCGGCGACCTCGTCGTCGGTGAGGTCGGCCTGGTCGAGCAGCCGGTGCAGCGGTGGCCAGGTGGAGCGGCCGATCGCGCGGATGGCGTCGAGCTCGCGGCCGGAGCCGCGGACGTCGCGCGGGTGGGGGTCGGTGATGGCGCGGACCTGGACGATCGCACGGAACCGCAGGTCGTCGGTCGTCTCGATGCGCAGGGAGAGCTTGATCTGCTCGTCGGCCCACGCCTGCAACTCGGGAACGTGGCGGGGTTCGGCGGCGGCGAAGGGACCTTCCGCCCCGCCGCGGGGCAGCACGTCGGCCACCGCGTCGAGGTAGGCCCGCAGCTCGTCGTAGTCGCCGTGAGCCGCCAGTTGCCGCAGGTGCAGCTCGTCGGCGTGGTCGAGCGGGCCGATCCGCCAGGTGTCGTGGCCGTCGGCGGTCACGCTCGGCACGATCCGGCCGCGCGCGACCAGAGCGAGCGCCGTCGTGGTGGCCACTCCCCAGTAGCCGGGGTCGTTCAGCGCGTCAGGCAAGGCTTCGAACAGGGACTTTCCGCGGAGGTCGCCGAACATACTCTGTACCGTACACCATACGGTACGGTAAGGTCACGCTCGTGATCGAACACACGGGCAGCGGCGACCCCGCACGGACGCTGGCGTTGCTGTGGCGCACCCAGGAGCGCACGAGCCGCAAGGGCAAGCCGGACCTGAGCGTGGACCGGATCGTGCAGGCCGGCATCGCGCTGGCCGACGCCGACGGGCTGAAGGCGCTGTCGATGCGGCGCGTGGCCGAGTCGCTCGGCGTGGGCACGATGTCGCTCTACACCTACGTGCCGGGCAAGGGCGAGCTGATCGACGTCATGGTCGACACCGTGCAGGCCGCGACCGGCCGCACGCCCGTCGACGGCTGGCGCGAGCACCTGGCGTACGTCGCGCGGGAGAACCTGGCGCTGTACCGGCGGCACCCGTGGTTGCTGCAGGTGGCGCCGTCGCGGACGGTGCTGGGACCGCAGGTGGCGGCGAAGTACGACTTCGAGCTGCGCGGCCTGGAGGGCGTCGGGCTCTCGGACGTGGAGATGGACTCGGTGCTCAACCTGGTGCTCGGGCACGTGCAGAACTCGGCGCGTGGGCTGACGGCGGCGGCCGTGACCGAGAAGGAGACGGGGCTGACCGACCAGCAGTGGTGGGACGCGGCGGCGCCGTTCCTGATGACGGTGTTCGACCCCGCCCGCTACCCGGTGGCCGCGAGGGTCGGGGGTGCTGTCGGTGAGGCGCACCAGAGCGCGTTCAGCCCGGAGCACTCGTTCGAGTTCGGGCTGGAGATGATCCTGGACGGTGTCGATCGGCTGATCGAGTCACGCCGGTCGTAACGGGCGAGTGACACCTCGCGCGGGATGCGTCGTTAATTCCCACGCGGTGTCCTCGGGGTGCCTACAGTTACGCCAGCCGATCAACTCGCCCGCTTGGGAGGCCCGCTCGTGGTGATCGACTCGCAGCCGCGGCAGGCGCTGGTGCGCCGGGTCACCGGTCTGGCGCGGTCGACACCGGGGCGGTTGAGCCTGATCGCGATCGTGCTGGTTCTGGCGAGCCTGGCCAGCGGGTCGCTCGCGACGTGGAGCGTGAACCGGCAGGAGCAGGCGCTGCAGGACCTGGCGACGCGGTCGGAGCCGCTCGCACACGCGGCGCAGGAGGTCTACCGGTCGTTGCAGGACGCCGACGCGACGGCGGCCAGCGCGTTCCTGTCCGGTGGCCTCGAGCCCGCCCGGCTGCGGGAACGCTACGAGGCGGACATCGCGCAGGCGCAGGCGGCGCTGTCGGTGGCCACGGCCTCCTCCCCCGACCTCACCGCCACGCTGGCCGCGCAGCTGCCGGTCTACACGGGCCTGATCGAGACGGCGCGCACGAACAACCGGCAGGGCTTCCCGGTGGGCGCGGCCTACCTGCGCGAGGCGTCGGGGTTGATGCGCACGCAGCTGCTGCCGGCGGCGCAGGAGCTGTACCGGGCGGAGACGGACCGGGTCGCGCGTGCCCAGGACGAGGCGGGCTTCCCGGTCGCCCCGGTGCTGGTGGCGCTGGCGTTCGTGATCGGGCTCGTGCTCACCCAGCGCTACCTGACCCGCAGGACGAACCGGCTGCTCAACATAGGCCTGCTGGTGGCGACGGGCGCGGCGGTGGTGTCGCTGCTGTGGGTGACGACGGTCTCGGTGCTGGTGATGCGGGACGTGGCGGACTCCCGCACCGCCTCGGCCAAGGTCGACGTGCTGGCGCAGGCGCGGATCGCGACACTGACGGCACGGGGCGACGAGACTCTGACGCTGGTCGCGCGTGGTGCGGGCCAGGCCTACGAGAAGAGCTTCGTCGAGGTCTCCGAACGGCTGGAGGGGCAGCTGGAGCAGGCGAAACGGCTGGAGAACACCGAGGCGGTGGACCAGGCGATGCGGCACTTCCGGCAGTGGCAGCAGGTGCACCAGCGCATCCGCGAGGCCGATGACGCGGGCCAGTACAACGACGCGGTGAACCTGATCGACAACCCGTACTTCGACTCGTTGGACTCCGACCTGGTGCGGGCGATCGGTGAGGCGCGGCAGGACTTCAGCGACGAGGTGGCGGTGGCGCGGGCGTCGCTGGCGGGCACGGTGGTCGGGGTGCTGGTGCTCGCGGTGATCAGCGCGGCGGGGTCGACGATGGGGTTGTGGCAGCGCCTCAAGGAGTACCGATGAGACGACTCGCCCTCGTGTCAGTGGCTTTGATCAGCGCGTGTTCGGCGGGCCCCGCGCCGAGTGAGATCGTGCCGCGCACCGCCGGGGCGCCACAGCCGGCAGGCGCGAGCACGGTGACCTCGGCGCCGAGCAGCACGACGGGCCCCGCGCCCTCGTGCGACGCGACGGCGAGCCTGCGTCCGGGCGCGTTGCCGCCGGCGGGTCAGATGCCGGTGGGGTCGACCATGGAGCGGATCCTCAAGCGCGGCCGGTTGATCGCCGGGGTGGACCAGAACTCGTACCTGATGGGGTTCCGCAACTCGTTCACCGGCGAACTCGAGGGCTTCGACGTCGACGTGGCGCGGCAGATCACCAAGGCCGTCTTCGGTGACGAGAAGAAGGTGCAGTTCAAGGTCGTCACGTCGGCCGAGCGGATCCCGATGTTGCAGCGCGGTGAGGTCGACCTGGTCGTGCGGACGATGACGATCACCTGCGACCGGCTCAAGGACGTCGAGTTCTCGTCGGTCTACTACCAGGCCGGGCAGCGGGTGCTGGTGCGCCGCAACTCCGGGATCGCCGGGGTGGACGGCCTCAAGGACAGGAAGGTGTGCGTCGCGGCCGGGTCCACGTCGCTCAACAACGTCGTGAGCAGGGTGAAGACGACGGTGAGCGTGCCGAACTGGACCGACTGCCTGGTGATGCTGCAGCAGGGGCAGACCGACGCGATCTCCACCGACGACACGATCCTGGCGGGTCTGGCGGCGCAGGACCCGTACACCGAGGTGGTCGGGTCGCGGTTCACCGAGGAGCCGTACGGGGTGGGCATCCCGAAGGGGCAGGAGGACCTGGTCCGGTTCGTGAACGGGGTGCTGGAGCGGATGCGCGCCGACGGGACGTGGGGCGCGATCTACCGGCGGTGGCTGAACACGCTGGGCCCGGCACCAGCACCGCCGGTCGCTCGTTATCGGGACTAGGGAGGGAGTCGCGAGATGAGTGAGGAGCTGGACCTGCCCGTCACGGGGCCCGCGACGTCACCGGGGACCGCACCCTGGTCGGTGTCGCAGGAGGTGCCGCGGTCGAGCTCGGCCCGCGCGCGCCGGGGCAGCGGGCGGTCGATGAGCCGCGGCCGGTTGGGGGCCGGCCTGGTCGAGGTGCCGCGGGTGCCGTACCGGGACCCGAAGACCGCGGTGCTGGCGAACCCCGAGGTTCCCGAGGCGAAGCGGTTCTGTTCGAAGTGCGGCAAGAAGGTCGGCAGGCAGAAGGACGGCAAGCCGGGCCGGGTGGAGGGGTTCTGCCCGCAGTGCGGTCACGCGTACTCGTTCACGCCGAAGCTCGAACCGGGTGAGGTGCTGCACGACCAGTACGAGGTCCTGGGGTGTCTGGCGCACGGCGGGCTGGGCTGGCTGTACCTGGCGCTGGACCACGCGGTCAGCGACCGGTGGGTCGTGCTCAAAGGCCTGCTCGACTCAGGTGACGCGGACGCGATGGCGGCGGCGCTGGCCGAACGCCGGTTCCTCGCCGAGGTCGAGCACCCGAACATCGTGAAGATCCACAACTTCATCCGGCACGCGGACCGCAAGACCGGCAACCTCGTCGACTACATCGTGATGGAGTACGTCGGCGGCGAGTCCATCAAGGACATGATCACGCACCGCCGCCGGGAGGGCCGCGGCGACGAGGCGTTGCCGCTGGCGCAGGCCATCGCGTACGTGCTGGAGATCCTGCCCGCGGTCGGCTACCTGCACGGTGTGGGGCTGCTGTACTGCGACTTCAAGCCGGACAACATGATCCACACCGAGGAGCAGCTCAAGCTGATCGACCTGGGCGCGGTGCGACGCATCGACGACCACCACTCCCCCATCTACGGCACGATCGGCTACCAGGCGCCGGAGATCGGCACGATCGGGCCGTCGATCTTCTCCGACATCTACACGATCGGGCGAGCTCTGGCGGTGATGAGCTTCCCGTTCGACTTCCGCGGCAAGTGCAAGGACCGGCTGCCCACGGTCGACGAGGAACCGCTGCTGGGGCGTTTCGAGTCGTTCCACCGGCTGCTGCTGCGCGCCACGAACCCGAACCCCGAGCTGCGGTTCTCCAGCGCGGAGGACATGGCCGACCAGCTCACGGGTGTGCTGCGCGAGGTGCTGGCGATCGAGGACGGCGTGCAGCGGCCGGGTCCGTCGCGGCAGTTCACGCCGGAACGCCGCCGGTTCGGCGTGGAGGGCGCGCTGGACCTGGGCGAGGTGGCGCTCGCGTTGCCGGCACCGAGCGTGAGCACCTCCGACGCGGCCGCGTCGTGGCTCGCGACGGCGACGACGTCGGATCCGGCGGGTCTGCGCAAGGCACCGGAGCTCACGGTCGAGGTGCGGCTGCGGATCGTGCGGGTGCTGATCGAGTCCGGAGACACCGAGACGGCGCTGCGGGAGCTGGAGGCGATCACGGCGCCGTCGATGTTCGACGAGCCGGAGCTCGACCCCGAGGACTGGCGCCCGGACTGGTACCGGGGTCTCGCCGCGCTGACGGACAGGCGGGCCGAGGACGCAGGGCGGTTCTTCGACGCGGTGTGCTCGGCGGTGCCGGGTGAGGCGGCGCCGAAGCTCGCGCTGGGCGTGTGCGCGGAGGCCACCGGCGATCTGGTGGCGGCCGCGGGCTGGTACGAGCTGGTGTGGCGCACGGACCACGCGTACGTGTCGGCGGCGTTCGGGCTGGCGCGGGTACTGCTGGCGTGCGGTGACCGCGGGCGAGCGGTCGAGGTGCTGCTGTCCGTTCCGGACACGTCTTCACAACATCTGGCGGCGCAGATCGCGGCGGTGCGCGCGCAGCTCGGGCACGGCGACGCCGACGACCTCGTCGCGGCCGGGGAACGGTTGCACGCCTTGGACATCGACGTTCATTCGCACACCCAGCTGTCGGCGGAACTGCTGGAGGCGGCGTACGACTACGTGACCCGCAATCAGGCCGCCGAGGGGAGGGTGCTGGACTGTGCACTCTCCGAACACGAGCTTCGGCTGGGTCTCGAGCGGCGCTACCGCACGCTGGCCCGGTTCGCGGCCACGCCGGAGGAACGGATCGCATTGGTGGACCGCGCGAACGCGGTAAGGCCTAGGACGTTGGTTTGATGGACACCCTGAAGTGCCCGGAGTGCTTCGCGCCCGTCGCGCCGGAAGACCGGTTCTGTGAGGCGTGCGGGCACAACCTGCTGGTCCGCCGCACGCCGCTGGGCGGGCCGACCGGTCCCGCGCAGGCGTCGTGCATCCTGTGCGGCTCGCCCGACATCGACGACGAGGACTACTGCACGCAGTGCGGCAGGCACCAACCCTCGGCGCGTGACCGGGTCGAGTACACGCTGGGTGCGGTGTCCGGGGTGAGCGACCGGGGCAAGCGGCGGGCTCGCAACGAGGACTCGATGGCGTTCGGGCACGTCGCGGGCAAGGGTGTCGCCGCCGTGGTGTGCGACGGGGTGGCGTCCTCGGAACGCGCGGAGCAGGCCTCGCAGGCCGCTGCCGACGCCGCGGTGGACGTGCTGCTCAACGCGCTGATCGACACCGCCGACCCGGAGCAGGCGATGATCGACGCCGTCGCGGCGTCGTGCTTCGCGGTGGAGCAGCTCGTGGAGAACGAGCCGCTCGAGGCCGGCGGGCGGGGTGTCGCGCCGTCGTGCACGTTCGTGTCGGTGCTGGTCACAGGAGACTCGGCGACCATCGGCTGGGTCGGTGACTCACGCGCGTACTGGCTCTCCGCGGAGGGTTCCAAGCAGCTCACCACGGACGACACCTGGGCGGCGCAACTGGTCGCGGAGGGCGTGCTGACCGAGGAGCAGGCGCGCACGGACCGTCGTGCGCACGTGCTGTCGCGGTGGATCGGCGCGGACGCCGGACGGGTGGAGCCGCAGGTCGCGACGCTGCAGCCGAGCTCGCCCGGGGTGTTCGTGCTGTGCTCGGACGGCCTGCACAACTACCGGCCGCAGCCCGAGGACCTGCAGCCGCTGCTGGGCTCGGGTCCCGAGGAGTTCGTGAAGGTCGCCCTGGATGCGGGTGGCCACGACAACATCACCGTGGTGCTGGTGCCGTTCACTCCTCAACCCGTAGAGTAACCGCGCCGCCGCTCTCCGTTATGTTGGAGGCGTACGGGATGGGCACTGGTAGGCGTTCGTTCTTGCTGGGAACGGCGGGCGGCATCGTCAACGGCATCACGGGGCGTGCGGCGGACGGGCGCGGGATCGAGTGGGATCCGGGAGTGGCGTCGTCGGGGCCGAACACGGACTGGCGGTGGCTTGAGCAGTGGATCCCGCACTCGACGTGGTTCCTGTCCGCGGTGGCCGCGGGATAGCGGCGGCGAGGTCGAGCAGCGTCATCGCGTCGTGGTCGGGGGTGCCGGGCGTGGCGAGGTAGACGATGAGGCGCTGGCCCTGGGCGCGGTTCAGGGTCAGTCCCTCGTGCGACAGCGTCATCGTGCCGACCTCGGGGTGGTGCATGGTCTTCTCGCCCTGGCCGATGGTGCGGACCTCGTAGCGTTCCCAGTGCCGGTTGAAGTCGGGGCTCTTGACGATCAGCTCGCCGACGAGCGCGGCGAGGTCGGGGGCGTCGGGGTCGGTGCCGGCGATCGCGCGGAGCTGGGCGACGCAGTCCTGTGCCTTCTGGTCCCAGTCGTTCCACAGCTCACGGGCGGCGGGGTGCAGGAAGGTGTAGCGGATGGTGTTGCGCTGCATTTCCGGCCAGTCCTCGATGCCGTGCAGCAGCCGCAGGCCGCCGGGGTTGGTGGCAAGAAGGTCGTTGGTGCGGCTCACGACGTAGGCGGGGTTGGGCCGCAACGTCTCCAGCAGCAGTTTCATCGTGGAACGGACGCGGCGTGAGGGCAGCGCGCGGGGTGCGGGTGCCTGGCGGGCGGCGGTGGCGGCGAGTTCGCGCAGGAAGTCGCGTTCCTCGCAGTTGAGGCGCAGTGCCGCGGCCAGCGCTTCGACGACGGCGGGGCTGGGACGGGTCTCCTTGCCGCGTTCGAGCCGCACGTAGTAGTCGATGCTCACGCCGGCCAGTGCCGCGACCTCTTCCCTGCGCAGGCCGGGGGTGCGGCGCGGGCCGGTTCTGGTGGGCAGCCCGACGTCGGCCGGGCTGATGCCGCCGCGGCGTGCTCGCAGGAACCTCCCGAACTCGGTCATGGTCGTCAGTCTGCCAGCGGGAGGCCACGGCTCCCTGGCCCTGTCACACCCCCTCTGGCGGGACCCGGAAGATCACGGTCTGCCCCGCCCGCGCGTTCGTGACCAGCCTTGCTCAGGTGATGACTCTCGCAGCACCCCAGCGGACGGCGGGACCGAAGCTGGTCCTGGCGACCGCGTTCCTGGGGATCTTCCTGCTCAACCTCGACTCGATGGCGATGACCGTCGCGCTGCCGCGCATCGGGCGCGAGTTCGGCGGCAGCACGGCGGCGCTGCAGTGGATCGTGGACGCCTACCTGTTGATGTTCGCGGCACTGCTGCTGTCCGCGGGCGCCCTGTCGGACCGCGTCGGGGCGAGCCGTGCGTTCGGTGCCGGTACCGCGGTCTTCACCTTCGCCTCGGTGGCGTGCGGGCTCGCGCCGGGGCTGGCCGAGCTGATCGGTGCCCGCCTGCTGCAGGGCGCCGCGGCGGCGGTGATGCTGCCGTCGTCGCTGGCCCTGGTGCGGCAGGCGTTCCCGGACGCCGCGGACCGGGCGCGGGCGATCGCGCTGTGGACGGTCGGCGGTGCGCTCGCGATCGCCTGCGGCCCGGTCGTCGGCGGGGTGCTGACGGGCACGCTGGGCTGGCGGGCGATCTTCCTGATCAACCTGCCGGTGGGTGTCGTGACGCTGTTCGTGCTGGCCCGCACGCCGCGGTCGCCGAGGCTGGTCCGGCCGCTGGACCCGTTGGGCCAGGTGACCGCGGTCGTGGCGCTGGCGGCGTTGACGTTCGGGGTGATCCACGGCGCGGACCCGGTGATGCTGGGGGTGGCCGCGGTGGCGGCGTTCGCGTTCGTGCTGGTCGAGGCACGGGTGGCGGCGCCGATGGTGCCGCTGGGCCTGTTCCGGTCGCGCACGGTGACGGTGTCGGTGGTGATCGGGTTCGTGGTCAACGCCGCGTTCTACGGGCTGGTGTTCGTGCTGAGCCTGTACTTCCACGACGTGCTGGGGCTCTCGGCGATGGCGGCGGGGCTGGTGTTCCTGCCGATGACGGCGGTGATCGCCGCGGCGAACCTGGTGTCGGCGCGGGTGGCGGCCAGGTTCGGGCCGCGGGTGCCGATCGCGGTGGGCCCGGTCGTGTGCGCGGCGGCGCTGGTCGGGTTGTTGTGGGTGGACGAGACGACGGCACGGCCGGTGATCGCCGCGCTGCTCGTCCCGATCGGGTTCGGCCTGGGCCTGGTGGTTCCGTCACTGACCGCGGTGCTGATGGGTGAGGTCGCCGCGGACCGGGCGGGCATGGCGGCCGGGGTGCTGAACTCGTTCCGGCAGACGGGCGGCGCGCTCGCGGTGGCCGTGTTCGGGGTCGTGGGCCTGCGCGCCGGGCTGGGTGTGGCGGTGGTGCTGCTGGTGGGCGCCACGGCCGCGGCGTTGCTGCTGCCGCGCCGATTCACCACTGACTGACCAAGCGTTGCGGACCCCTCATGATGGGCTGATGCGCAGGGCGATTTGGATCGCGGCGGTGGTGGTTGTCACCATCATCGCCGTGGTCTTCGCCTTTCAGCGCAAGCTGGTCTACTTCCCCTCCCCCGGTCCGCTGCCGTCCGCGGAGGAGGTTCTGCCCGGTGGGCGCGACGTGCGGCTGGTGACGGCGGACGGTCTGCTGCTGGACGGGTGGCACTTCGAGGTGCCGGACGCGCCCGCGACGGTGATCGTGTTCCCTGGCAACGGCGGCAACCGGGCCGGGCGGGCACCGTTGGCGCGCGCGTTGACCGAACGCGGGTTGTCGGTGCTGCTGTTCGACTACCGCGGTTACGGCGACAACCCCGGTAAGCCCACGGAGGAGGGCTTGACCTACGACGCGCGGGCGGCGCTGGATCTGATCGACGGCCCGGTGATCTACTTCGGTGAGTCGCTGGGCGCGGCGGTGGCGGTGGAGCTGGCGACCCATCGCCCGCCGGTCGGGATGGTGCTGCGGTCGCCGTTCACGTCGCTGGCGGCGGCCGGGTCGCACCACTACCCGTGGCTGCCGGTGAAGATGTTGTTGCAGGACAAGTACCCCGTGGTGGAACGGTTGTCCGGTGTGGACGTTCCCACGGTCGTGGTGCTGGGGACGTCGGACTCGGTGGTGCCGCCCGCGCAGAGCCGCGAGGTGGCGAGCGCGGCGCGGGCGAAGCTGGTCGAGGTCGCGGGCGCGGACCACAACGACGAGGTGCTGTGCTGCGGCCCGCAGGTGGTCGACGCGGTGCTGTCAGTGCGGTGAGATCTCGCCGGACCCGCGGCGCACGAGCGAGGCGGGTACGACGGCGTGCACGGGCGGTGAGGTGTCGCCGTCGATGCGGGCGAAGACGAGCTCGGCGGCCTTGCGGCCGATGCCGGGGACGTCCTGCCGCACGACGGTGATGCCGGGTTCGAGCATGTCGGCGAGCGGGAAGTCGTCGAACCCGATGAGCGCGACGCTGCGCTGCACGCCGCGGGCACGCAGCACGCGCATGGAGCCGACTGTGACGAGGTTCTGCGCGGTGAACAGCGCCGTGGGCGGCTTGGCGAGGTCGAGCAGCGCGGTGGTGGCGGCCTCGGCGAGGTCGGCGCCGTGCAGGTCGGTGCGCACGAGCTCCTCACGCAGGGTGAGACCGGCCTGGGCGAGGCCTTCGAGATAGCCGGTGTAGCGCTCCTGGCTGGTCCACAGGGTGCGGCGGTCGCCGAGGAACGCGATGTCGCGGTGGCCGAGCGCGGCGAGCTGCAGGACGGCTTCGCGGGAGCTGTCGCGGTTGGTGGTGGTGACGCAGTCGGTGCCGCCGAAGGTGGGTGGGCGGTCGACGAGCACCATCGGGGTGCCGCGTTCGCGTTCCTGCTGCAGGGCGTCCTGGTGGCCGCCGGCGGCCATGACGACGACGCCGTCGACGCGCCGGGCCGCGAGGGACCCGAGGAGTTCTCCCTGCAGGGCGCGGTCGTCCTCGCTGCTGCCGGCGAGCACGAGCACACCGCCCTGGCGGGCCCGGTCCTCGACGGCGCGCAGCAGGGCGGAGTCGAACGGGTTCGAGAGGTCCTCGAACAGCACGCCGATGGTGGCGCTGCGCTTGTCGGACCGGCGCAGGCCGCTGGCGGCGAGGTTGGGCCGGTAGCCGAGTGTGCGGGCGGCGGCACGGACGCGGTCGACCACTTCCTGGCCGGCGCCGGGCAGTCCGTTGATGACGCGCGAGACGGTCTTGGTGCTGACCTTCGCGAGTGCTGCGACGTCGCGCATCGTGGGTTCGCGTCTTGCTCCTGCTTGATCCATGTCCACCCACCCCGGGTAACGCTTGCGTAACACCCGCTTGTCGTGTCTTCTGCTGGAAAGCTAGCGTCAACGATGACGTAATGGAATCCCCGGTTTGTCCGCTCCTGGTTCGAACGGGCTGGCTCGGCCAGGGTTTCCCGCAGCACTCGGTTTGATTACCTGCGTAACCGCGCCCACTTCACCACCAGCTCCGAACCGCGGCCGGTTACGTCAACGTTGACGTAGGAGGAGTCATGTCGCGCAGAGCGTTCGGTCTGACGGCGGCGGCGTTGCTGACGCTGGCTGCGGCGGCTTGCGGGAACGGCGGGTCGTCGGGAGGCGGCGGCGCCACGCTGGTCGGCCTGGTGACCAAGACCGACACCAACCCGTTCTTCGTGAAGATGAAGGAGGGCGCGCAGAAGGCGGCGTCGTCCTCGGGTGTGACGGTGCAGTCGTTCGCGGGCAAGCAGGACGGCGACAACCAGACGCAGGTGGACGCGATCGAGAACCTGATCGCCTCGGGTGCCAAGGGCATCCTGATCACGCCGAACGACTCGAAGGCGATCGTGCCGTCGGTGGACAAGGCGCGCGCGGCGGGCCTGCTGGTGATCGCGCTGGACACGCAGCTGGAGCCGGCGACCGCGGCGGACGCGACGTTCGCGACCGACAACTACAAGGCGGGTCTGCTGATCGGGCAGTGGGCGAAGGCGAAGTTCGCCAAGGACGGCAAGCAGGCCAAGATCGCGCTGCTGGACCTCAACCCGAACCAGGTGTCGGTGGACGTGCAGCGCGACCAGGGGTTCCTGGAGGGCTTCGGCGTCGACGTGAAGGACAAGAACAAGATCGGTGACGAGTCGGATCCGCGGATCGTGGGCCACGACGTGACCGACGGCGCGCCCGAGGGCGGCCGCACGGCGATGGAGAACCTGCTGCAGAAGGACCCCGGCGTCAACCTGGTCTACACGATCAACGAGCCCGCGGCCGCCGGTGCGTACGAGGCGTTGAAGGCGGCGGGCAAGGAGAAGGACGTCGTGATCGTGTCGGTCGACGGCGGCTGCCCCGGCGTGAACAACGTCAAGGCGGGCGTGATCGGCGCGACGTCGCAGCAGTACCCGCTGAAGATGGCGCAGCTGGGTGTGGAGGCGGTGGCGAAGTTCGCCAAGGACGGCTCGAAGCCGCAGAACACCGACACGGGCGTCACGCTGATCACCGACCAGCCGGCCGACGGGGTGGAGTCGAAGGACTCGGCGTTCGGCCTGCAGAACTGCTGGGGCTGAGCCATGACGACAACGGCTACCCGGCCGCCGGCCCCGTTGCCGGAGCATCGCGACCGTTCAGTGCTCACGCGCCTTCAGCACCTGTTGCACGCGCAGGCCACGATCGGGCCCGCGGTGGTGCTGCTGGTGGCGGTGATCGTGTTCGCGCTGCTGTCGGAGCGGTTCCTGACGCCGGGCAACATCTCGTTGATCCTGCAGCAGGTCGCGGTGGTGGGGACGCTCGCGGTCGGGCAGACGATCGTGATCCTCACGGCGGGCATCGACCTGTCGTGCGGCGCGATCATGGTGCTGACGTCGATCGTGATGGCGAAGTTCGCGGCGGAAACGGGTCTGCCGGGGCTGCCCGCGTTGCTGCTGGGTTTCGTGGTGGGAACGCTGTGCGGGTTGGTCAACGGCCTGCTGGTGACGCGGTTGAAGCTGCCGCCGTTCATCGTCACGCTGGGCACGTTGAACGTGTTCTTCGCGTTGAACCTCTGGTACTCGGGCAGCGCCACGATCCGCGGCACGGACATGCCGTCGCTGCTGCTGTGGACCGGCCAGACGCTCAACATCGGCGGCACGCGCATCACCTACGGCTCGATCATGCTGGTGGTGCTGGTGGCGTTGACGGCGTTCGTGCTGAAGAACACCGCGTGGGGCCGGCACGTCTACGCCACCGGTGACGACGCCGAGGCTTCGCGCCTGTCCGGTATCCGCACCGCACGGGTGCTGCTGAGCGTGTACGCGGTCGCCGGGCTGGTGTACGCGCTGGCGGCGTGGACGTTGATCGGCCGGATCGCCTCGGCGTCCCCGCAGGCCGGGCAGCTGGACAACCTGGACTCCATCACCGCTGTGGTGATCGGCGGTACGTCGCTGTTCGGTGGCCGCGGCGCGATCGTGGGGTCGCTGCTGGGCGCGTTGATCGTCGGTGTGTTCCGCAACGGCCTGGCGCTGGCGGGCGTGGACGTGCTGTGGCAGACGATGGCCGTCGGTGTGCTGATCATCGTGGCGGTGTCGCTGGACCAGTGGATCAGGAAGGTCAAGCCATGACCACACCGGTGTTGCAGGCCACGGGTCTGGTGAAGCGCTACGGCAAGGTGACCGCTCTTGCGGGCGCGGACCTGGAGCTGATGCCGGGCGAGATCCTCGCGGTGATCGGCGACAACGGCGCGGGCAAGTCGTCGCTGATCAAGGCCCTGTCCGGCGCGGTCGTGCCGGACGAGGGCACGATCTTCGTCGACGGCTCCGAGGTGTCGTTCTCGACGCCGCTCGACGCCCGCCGCGCCGGCATCGAGACGGTGCACCAGTCGCTGGCGGTGTCGCCGTCGCTGGACATCGCGGCGAACCTGTTCCTGGGCCGCGAACGCCGCCGTCCGGGCGTGCTGGGTTCGGTGTTCCGCATGCTCGACCGCGCGGGCATGCGGGAGGAGGCGCGCCGCCAGCTCGACGCGCTGGGGATCATGACGATCCAGAACCCGGGCCAGGCGGTCGAGACGTTGTCCGGTGGCCAGCGCCAGGCCGTGGCGGTGGCACGCGCGGCGGCGTTCGGCAGCCGTGTGGTGATCATGGACGAGCCGACCGCCGCCCTGGGCGTGCGGGAGTCACGGGCCGTGCTGGACCTGATCCTGCAGGTGCGGGACCGGGGCCTGCCGGTGATCCTCATCAGCCACAACATGCCACACGTGTTCGAGGTGGCCGACCGTATCCACATCCAGCGCCTGGGACGCCGCAAGGCCGTGGTGGACCCGAAGTCGGTGACGATGTCGGACGCGGTGGCGATCATGACCGGCGCGATGGAACCGCCGGAAGCCGCCTAGCTCGTCGCGCCACCGGCCGTCCTCGTTCCGGCGAGTGACGGCCGGTGGCGGTGCCGGGCTCAGCGGTGCCAGTGCTTTCCGTCCACCGGGCAGACTCTGCCGGTGCCGTCGCACGTGGTGCAGTCGCCGAAGGTGAACTGGATGCTTCCCCGTCCTTTGCACGTGCCGCACTCGACCGTTCTCCGGTGGCAGCGCGTGCATTCCGCAGCTGTGCCGCTCATGTGCACCTCTCTCTCGGTCTCATCAGGGATGTCGCAGCCCTCATGTCGACCGTTGGCGCACAGGTGTTTCGTGGCCTGTTCTTCTGGACATTTTTCTGGACACCGCTGACGGCGGTCAGCGGGCGATCTCGCGGATGACCGACTCCAGCGGCGCGATGAGGTGACGCGACCGCATCAGCTCGCCCGACACCTCCACGGTGTCGGCGTCCACCCGCCGCCACACCTGGCCTTCCGCCGCGATCTGGACGAGATGCAGGTGGAAGACGGGCTCGTGACCCAGTTCCCGGGTCAGGTCACCCACCACCTCCCGCAGCGCCTCGTTCACCACCGCTCTGGCCTCGTCGGCCTGACGCACCGCCTCGGGTGAGGTCGGGTTCAGCCCGTCGGTCGTGCCGGTGCTCGTGACCACCCACGTGGAATCCCCAGGTACGTCCATGTTCCACGGTAGCCCGCCCTACAAGGGCACAGCGTCCAGCGCCTTGTAGATGCGCTTGTCGCTGACCGTGTAGCGGGTCCCGATGGTCTGCGCGAAGTACGACAGCCGCAGTTCCTCGATCATCCACCGGATCTCGTCGAGCTCCGGCGCGGGTTCGTCGGCCGGCGTCTGCGCCCGCAGCTCCCGGTACTCGGCGTGCACCTGATGGACCTTCTCGGTCCACTCCAGGTCGCGCCGCGGGTTCTCCGGCAGCTTCTCGACGCGCCGCGCGATGCCCTTGAGGTACCGCACGAGGTCGGGCAACCGGTCGTACCCGGTCTTCGTCACGAATCCCTTGTACACCAACGAGTTCAGGTGGGCACGGATGTCGGCGACCGAGTCCGGCGCGCCCTTGAGGCCGTTGAGCTTGAGCTCGGCTTCGTGCGCGGCTTCCAGGACCTTGCGGACCTCCTGGACGACGACCCAGGTGGTGTCGTTGAGCGCCGCCTGGACCTTCTTCAGTTGCGCCGCATAGGACTTGGCGTCCCACGCGGGTTCGCCCATGAGCCGGTCGACGGCGGCCGTGATGCAGTCCGACAGCAGCGCCGCGACCCCGCCGTGCGGGTTGCGGGTCAGGGCGAGCTTGGCGGCGTTGTCGAGGTGGCGCTGCAGGTGCTTGACGGGCGAGTTGATGCCGAGCAGCAGAAGCCTGCGCACGCCGCGGCGGTGGGCGTAGGCCTGGCGGCCGGGGGTGTCGAGGACCTTGACGGCGACGGCGTTGCCCTGGTCGACGAGTGAGGGGTAGGCGGTGACGGTGATGCCGGACTGCCGTTGCTCGATCGTCTTCGGGAGGCTGTCGAAGTCCCACGTCGTCAGCCCGGTTCGTTCCAGGTGGCCGGCGGCCTGGCTCAGCGACTCCCGGACCTCGTCACGCAGTTTCTCCTTCAGCGCGGCGATGTCCTTGCCCTCGGCGAGGGTGCGGTTGTCCTCGTCGACGACCTGGAACGTGAGCTTGAGGTGGTCCGGGACGGCGTCGAACTGCCAGTCCTCGCGGTGCACGGTGACACCGGTGAGTGCCTTGAGCTCGCGTTCGATCCCGTAGAGCAGGCTGGTTTCCTCGGGCTTGATGCGCGCGAGGACGGCGGTGGCGACGTCGGGCACGGGCACGAAGTTGCGGCGGATCTGCTTGGGCAGTGACCGGATGAGCGCGACGACGAGGTCGTGGCGCAGGCCGGGGATCTGCCAGGAGAACGCGTCGTCGTCGAGCGTGGTGAGCGCGGGCAGCGGCAGCTGGACGGTCACACCGTCGTTCTTGGTGCCCGGTTCGAAGTGGTAGCTCAGCGGCAACGTGAGCTCGCCCTGGCGCCACTGGTCGGGGTAGGCGTCGGGGCTGACGTCGGCGCGGTCGTTGACCAGCATGTCCTTGGTGAAGGTGAGCTGGTTCTTGTCCTTCTGCTTCTTCCACCACGAGTCGAAGTGCCGCGCGGACACGACCTCGGGGGCGACGCGCTGGTCGTAGAACTCGAACAGCGTCTCCTCGTCGACGACGATGTCGCGCCGCCGTGCCCTGTTCTCGAGCTCCTCGACCTCCTCGAGCAGGGCGCGGTTGGTGTGGAAGAACTTGTGGTGGGTGGTCCACTCCCCCTGCACGAGGGCGTGGCGGATGAACAGCTCGCGTGACAGTTCGGGGTCGATGCGGCCGTAGTTGACCTTGCGGCCGGCGACGATCGGCACGCCGTAGAGCGTCACCTTCTCCAGGGCGACGACGCTGCCGCGTTTGCTCTCCCAGTGCGGCTCGGAGTACTGGCGTTTGACGACGTGTTCGCCGAGCCGTTCCGCCCATTCGGGTTCGATCTTGGCGACGATGCGGCCCCACAGGCGGCTGGTCTCGACGAGCTCGGCGGCCATGACCCACTGCGGGGGTTTCTTCGCCAGCGCGGAGCCGGGGAAGATCGCGAACTTCGCGTTGCGGGCGCCGAGGAACTCCGTCATCGGACGGCGTTTCTCGCCTGGCGCCTGCTTCTTGAGGACGTCCTTGACACCGATGTGGCTGAGCAGACCGGACAGCAGTGCGATGTGGATGTTGCGGGGGTCGCCGGGCTGGTCGTCGAGGTGCATGCCGAGCTGCTTGGCGACCTGGCGCAGCTGCAGGTAGATGTCCTGCCATTCGCGCACGCGCAGGTAGTTGAGGAACTCGTTCTTGCACAGCTTGCGGAACTGGTTGCCGCTGAGCGCTTTCTGCTGTTCCTTGAGGTACTGCCAGAGGTTGAGGAACGTGACGAAGTCCGATTCCTTGTCGACGAACCTCGCGTGCTGCTGGGTGGCGGCCTCCTGGTGGTCGGCGGGCCGTTCGCGCGGGTCCTGAATGGACAGCGCCGCCGCGATGATCATGACTTCTTTGAGGCAGCCGGTGGTGTCGGCTTCCAGGACCATGCGGCCCAGGCGGGGGTCGACGGGCAGCTGGGCGAGCTTGCGGCCGGTCGGAGTCAGCTTCTTCTCGGCGGCGTTGATGGCGCCGAGCTCCTGCAGCAGGCCGATGCCGTCGTTGATGTTGCGCGAGTCGGGCGGGTCGATGAACGGGAACTTCGCGACGTCACCGAGCCCGATGGCGGTCATCTGCAGGATGACGCTGGCGAGGTTGGTGCGCAGGATCTCCGCGTCGGTGAACTCGGGGCGTGCCTCGAAGTCCTCTTCGGAGTACAGGCGGATGCAGATGCCTTCGCTGACGCGGCCGCAGCGGCCCTTGCGCTGGTTGGCGCTCGCCTGGCTGATCGGTTCGATCGGGAGGCGCTGGACCTTGAGGCGGTGGCTGTAGCGGGAGATGCGGGCGTTGCCGGGGTCGATGACGTACTTGATGCCCGGCACGGTGAGGCTGGTCTCGGCGACGTTGGTCGCCAGGACGATCCTCCTGCCCGAATGCCGTTGGAAGACGCGGTGCTGCTCGCCGACGGACAGTCGTGCGTAGAGCGGGAGGATCTCGGTGTTCTTCAGGTCCTCTTGCTTGAGGGCGTCGGCGGTGTCGCGGATCTCGCGTTCGCCGGACAGGAAGACCAGGACGTCGCCGGGGCCTTCCGCCTGCAGTTCGTGGACGGCGTTGATGATGCCCTGGGTCTGGTCGTCGTCCTCCTCCAGCGGCCGGTAGCGGGTCTCGACGGGGTAGGTGCGGCCGGAGACCTCGATGATCGGGGCGTCGCCGAAGTGCTGGCTGAAGCGCTGCGGGTCGATCGTGGCGGAGGTGATGACGATCTTGAGGTCGGGGCGGCGCGGCAGGAGCTGCTTGAGGTAGCCGAGCAGGAAGTCGACGTTGAGGCTGCGTTCGTGGGCCTCGTCGATGATGATCGTGTCGTAGCGGCTCAGCGTCCTGTCGGTCTGGATCTCCGCGAGCAGGATGCCGTCGGTCATGAGCTTGACGAGGGTGTCGTCGCCGGACTGGTCGGTGAAGCGGACCTTGTAGCCGACGGCGTCACCGAGCTTGGTGTCGAGCTCCTCGGCGACGCGTTCGGCGACGGTGCGGGCGGCGATCCTGCGCGGCTGGGTGTGGCCGATCTGGCCGGTGATGCCGCGGCCGAGCTCCAGGCAGATCTTGGGCAGCTGGGTGGTCTTGCCGGAGCCCGTTTCGCCGGCGACGATCACGACCTGGTGGTTCGCGATGAGCTCTTTGATGTCGTCCTTGTGCTGGCTGACCGGGAGCTCTTGCGGATAGGTGATCTTGGGAACGGACTCCCTGCGCAGTGCGACGGCGAGCGCGGCCTCGTCGATCTGGGCGGCGATCTCCTCGGTGATCTTGCGGCGCGCCAGGGGGTCTTTGACCTTGCGTACGCCGTCGAGGCGCCTGGCGAGCCGGCGTTGATCACGCGGCATGAGCTCGGGCAGGCGTTTGTGCAGTTCAGCGAGCGGGGTGTCCATTTGCGCTCAAGGATAGTCAGGGTGCCCGGTCCGGTTCGCGTCAATAACCGTCAGGCGTCCTCTCGGCGTGGCGGCGCGGACACGCCGGACGCCTCACGGCTGCTGCCGCTCCAGTGCCGTCGGCCGCTGGGTTCGGCGATTGCGGGCGTTGCCCGGAAATGGCCCGATCGGTGGACGCCGAGAATTGTCAGACCCCCTCGATAACGTCGCCGGTATGGATCTCGACGTCTTCTGGGGACTGCTCGACCAGTCGGCTTCCGTCACCTCTGACCAGTGCGAACGCCGTGAGTGGCTGGCGTCGCGGCTCGCGTTGCTGCCGCCTGGTGACATTTGCGGGTTCGAGACTTTGTTGTCGGCGTCTCGTGGTCGTGTGAACACGTTCTCGCACTGGCACGCGGCTTATGTGTTGTGCGACGGGTTGTGTTCTGCGGAGCGGTTCTTCGCGTTCCAGTCGTGGCTGGTCGGGCTGGGCCGGTCGGTGCTGGCGTCGGTGGCGGCGTGTCCGGACGCACTGGCGGAGGTGCCGGCGGTGCGGACGTTGCTGGCGGTGGGCGCCCAGTCGTGGCCGGACGCGGCGTGGCCGGTGTGGGAAGGGCTGGACCGGGTGCCGCACGACGCGTTCTTCACGGCGACCGGGCAGTCGCTTCGCGGGGCACTGGCGGCCCTGGGGCACGTGCCGGTGACGGACGCGGGCCCGTTCACGGGTCCGGTGTGGGACCTGGACTCCCCGCTGGAGGCCGCGGTGCGGTTACCGAGGCTGTGGGAACTCGCGACCGGCCTGTCAGAGGCGGCCTGACCAGCACGGATCCGGAGGCTCCCAAAATTGTCAGACCCCCTCGCTAGCGTGCTCGACATGGACCTGAACGCGTTCTGGGCCCTGGTGGAGTCCTCTGGTGCGGAGGCTCGTGACCAGGACGATCGGCTGGAGCGGCTGACCGCCGCGCTGGCCGCGCTGCCTCGTGCCGAGGTGGTGGAGTTCGCGCTGCGGCTCGACGAGGTGCGACGTCGGGTCGACACGTGGGCGCACTGGCAGGCGGCGTACGTGATCTGCGGCGGCCTGTGCTCGGACGACGGGTTCTTCTACTTCCAGGCCTGGCTGGTCGGCCAGGGCCGGGAGGCGTTCGAGGCGGTGGCGGCCTCGCCGGACGCGCTGGCGTCGCTGCCCCACGTGCGGCTGCTGGCCTCACGCGGCGGCGTGCACGCGTGGGCGGACGACGACTGGCCGGACTGGGAGGGCCTCGACCACGTGGCGGCCGAGGCGTTCGACGGCGACCTGGACGCGGAGCTGGCCTCACGCGGCCTGGAGTTGCTCACGTCGCCGGAACCACCGGGCGAGCAGTGGGACTTCGCGGACCCGGCGGAGATCTCCGCGCGAATTCCGCAGTTGGGCACGTTGTTCGGAAAGGTGGCGTGATGGACGTCGGTGTCGACGTGGTGGTGTGGCGGGCGCCCGGCCCGGCGTCGTCCGCAGAAGCGGCGGCCCGCTACGCCGAGCTGCGCGCGTCACCGCTGGGCGCCTTCGACCCGGCGGTGGCGGCGTTCGTGCGGGAGCTGCGGCAGACGTCGCCAGACCCGTCATCCCCGGTGTCGTGGGACGAAGCCCTCACGGTGGGGAACGACGCCGTGATCGTGCACGTGGTGTGGCCGACCCGCCGCCAGGTGCTGGACCTGGTGGCGCTGCTGGCCGAACGGCACGGCCTCGTGTGCTTCGAGCCGTCGCGGGAGGTCGCAATGTCCTGACCCGCCAGCGCCGTCGCATCGCCGGTAGTGGCACACGAGCGGCAGGCACCGGACGGAACGTTCGCTGACGTTGCCCCAAGCGACATCCGCGATCGGGCTGTCCGGGATGAGGAGCAAATGCGCCTCGTCCCGATGTCCCGCCGCAAGGCCGTCGTGGAACACGACACATCAGTGGCGGTCGTGTCCACGTAGACGGTCCAGAGTCATTCGCCGGCCTCCCGGATCGTGGATGCCTCCACGCGGCGCGATCAACCTGACCCGCCTGGGTTCCGGTGGCGCCTCGATCGGCACACGCGACCAAGCGAGGCGGCCCGTGGCTACGGGCGTACCAGGCCGTGACGCCTCAACGCGGCACAGCCTTCGTGCCCGAAGACCGCGTTCGAGGCAGCGCGGTCCCGGATCACGAGCCGGCGCGCCAGGCAGCGATGTCCTGGCGCAACGAGGTCTTCGTGTCCTCGGGCGCGAAGGAGGCGTCGACGGCGTTGGTGGCGATGCGCGCGAGTGCGTCGTCGTCGAAGCCGAGGACGTCGCGCAGGAGCCGGTACTCGCTGGTGAGCGTGGCGTCGGTGGAGGAAGGGATGTCGGTGCTGAGCGTCACGACCAGCCCGGCGTCGATGAGCAGTGGCAGCGGATGAGAGGAGACGGATTCGACCAGTCCCAGCGCGACGTTGGACGAAGGGCACACTTCGAGCGGTATGGCGCGGTCCCGCAGCAGCTTCAGGACTTCCGGATCCTCAAGCGCGCGGAACCCGTGTCCGATCCGGTCGGCGAGCCCGACGGCAACGGCCTCGGCAACGCTCGCCGCCCCGCAGGACTCCCCCGCGTGGTGCACGAGCCCGACCCCGGCCTCCCGCGCGGCCCGGAACACACCGGCAAAGGGAGCCAGCGAGTAGTCCTCAGCACCGGCCATCCCGATGGCCACGACCTGAGGATGCGCCAGCGCAAGCCGGAGCGAGGCCTCGAACCGTTCAACCGACCGCTTCCTGGGGTGGTCCACGATCACACGGCATTCAATGCCGTGGGCGGCCTGCCCTGCGGCGAGCCCGGACAACACCGCCTCGAGCGGCATGTCCGGATCCCCGAGCCGTTCCCCGTGCGCTGCCGCGGTGAACGTGACCTCGGCATAGCGAGTCCCCTGCGCTGCTTCCTCGGCGCAGAACTCGTAAGCGATCCGGCTGAAGTCCTCAGCTCGCCGCAGGCAGTCCCGCACGGCCCCGTTGTGCGCGGCAAACGGAGCAAACCCTGCAAACCCCCCATCGTGCACCGGCACATCAACCCCGTGCTGATCAGCAAGCTCGGCAACCGTGCCGGCCAACACAGTGCTCTCCAGATGCACATGCAGGTGAGCCTTGGGCAACGCAACAAGATCACGCATGACCACCGACGCTACCCAGCCCCAAACCCCACCGCCCGCGATTTTTCCCCGCTCCCACCACCACCCGGACGAGTGAATCCCGTCCGGATCCACGCCTGAGCCCGTCTGGTAGATGTCCGGAATTCTTGATCAACTCACCTCCGCAAGGAAGGAGGAGCGCGGGGCTGCGGACAAGGAGGCCAGGCGTGGTATCCCGACGGCGCACTACCGGGCACGCCCACCAGCGATGCACGAACCCGACCAACTCCAGCTACTCACGCAGGCCGACGCCGGCCAGGCAAACCGGCACCGGCCCACAGGAACGGCACCAGCACGTAGAACGGACCCCGACGGGCAGCCCGGACCCGATGGGCATCCCAGGCCCGACGGACAGACCGGGCCGGGCATGTAAAACGGACCTGGCATGTAAACGACACCGGCGCAGCCACCCGCTCACAACCCGAGCCGCCCTGCACTGAGCCACCCCTGCCCCGACTCACTCGGTACCAAGCCGCCCGACCCCGAGCCGCTCAGCGAGGAAGGCCACCGCACTGCAGATCTCGCCTTCAGGCACGTCGCCGTGCCCACCGGGATTGGCGTGCAACGCCTTCTCACGGGACGCGAACGCGTCGAACATCGCCAGCCCGGCCTCACGCGCGATCAGCTGGTCGTCCCACTGCAGGAGAAACCGCATCGGCACCGTCACGCCCGCCGCGGCCAGCGCCAGCTGTTCGGTCCTGCCCACCAGCCCGAACACCGCCGCCACCACCCTGGGCTCGGCCGCGACCAGCTCGATCCCGATCACGCTGCCCATGGACATCCCCCAGAACCCGGCCCCGCCCCCGCTGCTGATCTCGGGCAGCTCCAGCACCTCGTCGAGCACGGACCGCCACTCGGGAACGGCTTGGCGCGCAAGGCTCGCGTTGTACTCGGCGACCAGCTCGCCGGCGTCCTGACCCGCGGCGACCCGCGACCTGATCCCGGCCACCATCCGTTCGTCCTCCGCGGACCGCGGCCGCTCGCCGTGTGCGGGCGCGTCGAGCGTCACGACCGCCATGCCCGCGGCCACGCACCGCGCCGCGTGATCGACCGACCGGGGTGCTCGCTTGTGCTGGCCGCCGCCGTGCGCGCCCAGCACGAGTGGCGAGGGGGCGTCGGTGGCGGCTGGGGTCCAGAGGACGCCGGGGACGCCGTCGTGGACGAAGTCACGTCCGGTGACGCCGTTCGTGGTCGTTTCGGAGAGAAAGCGCATGATCGATCGCCTTTCGGGTGGCTGCTGTGAGCGCTCCCGCGGCGACGCGCGACTGAAGGCGTCAGGCCCGAAGTGTGGAGGAGCGCCCATCTGGGGTGACCGCGTTGATGGGACTCACCTCCTCGAGTTGATCGCGTGGCGCGACCCTATCAAGCGGTCACCGGTCCGGTCGTCGGAATTCGGCAGGACCGGGCATCTGCGGCCGAAAGGACGTTCGCGGCAGGACAGTCTCCTTGGCAGGGCAAGACCCGCACCAGGACAACACCCGTGGCAGGGCGGCGGTTGCGACCGCGCGACGTTCTCGGCCTGGGCAACGGTTGCAGCCGAGGGATGTCCGCGGCGAGGGCAACAGGTGTGGCGGGCGATGTTCGCGGCACGACGACGCAGAGCCAAGAGCGACCGTGACCGGAAATCGGCCTCGCCAGCAGAACCCAATGACACGACCCCCCACCGCGCCAACTCCGATCACCACCACCGCCATCGCCTCACCACGATCGCCTCACCACGATCGCCTCACCACGATCACCTCGCCGCCACCATCTCGCGCCCACCACCACCGCGTTCCCGCCCCACCGCCACCACCACGGCATCACCGCCGCCACCGCGGCGTTCCGCACCCTCCCAGCCCACCGCCCGAATTCCGGGCGACACCGCCACCACCCCGCCGCTAGGTTCCGGTGCCATGCCTGATGTTGTGCAAACGCGCCACGGCGCGACGGTCCTCATGTGCGCCCCCGACGGTCCGCCCATCCACGACGAGCAGTCCGCTGTGGACTTGATCGGCACGTTGTGGGGGCAGGACGTGCAGTGGTTGGTGCTGCCCGTGCAGCGGCTGGCCGAGGACTTCTTCGTCTTGCGCACGCGCGTGGCGGGCGCGGTGGTGCAGAAGTTGCAGCAGTACGGGTTCCGGGTGGCCGTGGTCGGGGACATCGCCGCACACGTGCAGGCGAGCACGGCGTTGCGGGACTTCGTGTACGAGTCGAACAAGGGTCGGCAGCTGTGGTTCGTGGCGGACGAAGAGGAGCTGGACGCGCGACTGAGCGCAGCCGCCTGACCACGAGCAAGACACGCCACCCTCTATTGCAACTCACTGGCAATAGCTAGGCTCCGTTGTATGGAGATTCGCCGTTCCCTGACGAGCCACGCCGGCCCGCGCCGATCGCCCCACGAGGTCCTGCGGCGCCTCGCTGAACGCGTCGGCCCGGATGTCGCGCCCGAGGATCCGGTGCGAGAGCTGGAGGAACGGGTCGCGAACCTGCTGGGCAAGCAGAAGGCGTTGTTCTTCCCGTCGGGGACGATGGCGCAGCAGGTGGCGTTGAGGGTGCATGCCGAGCGGCGCGGCAGGTTCGCGTTCTCCCACACCCGCAGACGCATCTGCAGGTGTGGGAGAACCAGGGGTACAGCGCCGTGCACGGCCTGAGGTTCCACGCGGTGGGCGACTACAACGCGCTGCTCACGCTCAAAGACCTCCAGGCCGTGCACGAGCCGCTCGCAGCCGTGGTGATCGAGCTGCCGCAGCGTGACATCGGCGGGCAGCTGCCGACGTTGGAGGAGCTCCAAGCGCAAACCGAATGGGTGAAGCGGGCTGGGGCGGCGGCGCATTGCGACGGTGCGCGGTTGTGGGAGGCGCAGACCGGGTACGACGCGGAGCTGCACGAGATCGCGGGGCTGTTCGACACCGTGTACGTGTCGCTCTACAAAGGACTCGAAGGTGTCCGCGGCGCGGTGCTGGCCGGGGATGCGGAGACGATCGGGCACGCGGCGGTGTGGCGGCGGCGGTTGGGTGGTGCGATCGCGGACGCGTGGCCGTTGGCGGCGATCGCGTTGATGGGCATGGACGAGAACCTGCCGCGGATGGCGGAGTTCGCGGCTCACGCGCGGGCGCTGGCGGAGGCGATCAACGCCGACGGGTTCGCGCACACGACGCCCGCCGAACCGGCCACTCCCCTGTTCCACGTTCATCTGCCTCTGTCGAAGCGGGATGCGGAACAGGCCGCGAGGAACCTGCTGGAGGAGACGGGGATCAAGTTGTTCCTGTACGCGCGGTCCAGCCCGGATCCAGGGCGGTGCCGCTTCGAGATCAGCGTGGGGATCGATGCGCTGGGGTTCGCGCCGCGCGAGGTCGCGGAGTTGATCAGAGGTCTACGATCGCGGGTGTGAGCCTGCCTGAACCCGTCGCGCACGCGCTGGTGCGGGTGTCGCACTCGGTGCTGATCGACGGTGAGGCGCTCGCGCGCGTGCGGGAGCGGTTCGACGACGAGCAGGCGGCGTCGTTGAGCGGGTATCTGCGCAGTGCGCAGTCGCCGAACACCGTGCGCGCGTACCGGTCGGACTGGATCGCGTGGGCGGGCTGGTGCCAGGCCGAGGGGCGGCAGGCGTTGCCGGCGGATCCGCTGGACGTGGCGGTGTACCTGGCGGCCGCGGCGGACACGGTCAAGGAGGACGGGTCACCGGCGTTCGGGGCTTCCACGTTGGAACGCAAGTCGGCGGCGATCGCGGCGGTGCACGCGGCGAACGGGTTGCCGAGTCCGACGCGCAGTGACGTGGTGCGGCTGACGCTCAGAGGTATCCGGCGCACACGCAAGTCGCAGCCCAGGCGCAAACGGCCGGTGTTGCTCGACACGCTCGAAGCTCTGCTCAACGAGCGTCCGGCGGAAGGGCCCGCACGGGCGAGGGACGCGTTGCTGCTGCTCGTGGGGTTCGCGGGGGCGTTGCGGCGCAGTGAGCTCGCGCAGATCGAGTTCGAGGACGTGAGCGTGGACGTGGATCCGCGCACGCACGAGCCGTTGTTGTTGATTCGGCTGGGGACGACGAAGACCGATCAGACGGGCCGTCATCAGCAGTCGGTGGTGTTGCCTCGCGGGAGTCGTCGTCCGACGTGCCCGGTGTGCGCGTTCGCGGACTGGGCGGACGTGCTCGACGGCAAGGACGTCGCCGAGACGGGCCTGCACCGCTGCCACTCCTATGCCCAGCCACCTCGTCAGGGCGCGGTGTTCCCGGTGATCAACCGGCACGGCGGCATCGGGTCGCAGGCGATGTCGGGGCGTGCGGTGGCGGAGCTGGTGAAGCGGTACGCGCTCAAGGCGGGGCTGGATCCGGCGTTGTTCGGCGGGCATTCGCTGCGGGCGGGGTTCGCGACGCAGGCGGCGCTGGGCGGGGCGAGCGATCGGGAGATCATGCGGCAGGGCCGGTGGACCAACCCGCGCACCGTGCACCGCTACATCCGGACGGCGAACCCTCTCGAGGACAACGCGGTCACCCGTTTAGGCCTGTGAATTTGTGACCCAGATCTCAGGTCGCGAGGTTAACTGTAAACAAGATCCCCTCCGGTAGGGCTGCACCAACCGGAGCAGCGGACTGGACCGTCCGCACGGCTGAACCCGAAAGTTTCCGCCGTGTTTCCACACTGGTTGAGCTGCTCTTTTGTTCCACCATCCGGACAAAAGACGGTCTCCTGACCAGCACTGCTACGCGATTTGTGAAGCAATCTCGCATCTTGGGAGTGGCTGGTTCCATGCACTGAGCGCAATACGATCACCACGCCCGGTCATCGACGATGGTCGGGATGTTCCACGGTGATCGACCCGGCACCCCTGTAACGCCGGGGCGAGCACCCCCTGCACCGGAACAAGGAGCGTTCATGAAACGCACGACCCTGGGCATCACCACCGCCCTGGCGTTGGCCGCCACGGGCACGCTGGGTGCCAACGCGGCACCGCAGCCGGTGAACCCGTTGCTCGCCAAGGCTGACGCCCTGCACGCGGCGGCCCAGCAGGCGGGGACGATCTCCTCCGCCCTCGGCCTGTCCGGCGGCGAGCAGCTCGTGCCCCGTGACGTCGTGCGCGACGCCGACGGCACCCACCACCTCCGCTTCGACCGGACCCTCAACGGCCTGAAGGTCACCGGCGGCGACCTCGTCGTCACGCAGAAGGCAGGCCGCCTCACCGGCGTCACCAAGGCGTCCGAGGCCGCCCTCGCAGGCCTCGACACCACCGCACCCGCCACCGCGGCGGCCGCCGGAGCCACGCTCGTCGTGTTCGCCCTCGACCACGCCCCCGTGCTGGCGTGGGAAACGGTCCAGCACAGCGTCAAGGACGACCAGACGCCCAGCGAGCTGCACACGTTCACCGACGCGAAGACCGGTCAGACGCTGCTGTCCTACGACGACGTGCACAACGTCGAGGGCACCGGCCAGTCCACCTACACCGGCACCGTCAAGCTCAACACCACCCAGGCGGGCAGCACGTTCCAGCTCAAGGACCCGGCACGCGGCAACCAGGCCGTCAACAACCTCAACAACGGCTCCGGCACGGGCACCCTGTTCACCGACGCCGACAACAAGTGGGGCAACGGCACCTACACCGACAAGGCCACCGCGGGCGTCGACGCCGCCTTCGGTGCCGCCCAGACGTGGGACTACTACAAGAACGTCCACGGCCGCAGCGGCATCAAGAACAACGGCGTGGGCGCGCTGAGCAAAGTCCACTACGGCAACAACTACGTCAACGCCTTCTGGTCGGACTCCTGCTTCTGCATGGCCTACGGCGACGGCGCACAGAACCGCAACCCGCTGACCTCGATCGACGTCGCCGCGCACGAGATGTCGCACGGTGTCACCTCGGCCACCGCCGGCCTGGTGTACTCGGGTGAGTCCGGCGGCCTCAACGAAGCCACCAGCGACATTTTCGGCTCCACCACCGAGTTCTACGCCGCGAACACCGCCGACGCCGGCGACTACCTGATCGGCGAGAAGATCAACATCCGCGGCGACGGCAAACCGTTGCGCTACATGGACAAGCCCTCCAAGGACGGCCGCAGCCTCGACTACTGGACCTCCAGCGCGGGCAACGTCGACGTGCACTACTCCTCCGGCATCGCCAACCACTTCTTCTACCTGCTGTCCGAGGGCAGCGGCCAGAAGACCATCAACGGCGTCGCCTACGACTCCCCCACCTACGACAACCAGCCTGTCACCGGCATCGGCCGCGCCAAGGCCGAGAAGATCTGGTACCGCGCGCTGACCACCAAGTTCACCTCCAGCACCAAGTACGCCGCCGCCCGTACCGGCACCCTCGCCGCCACGGCCGACCTCTACGGCGCGAGCAGCGCCGAGTACGCGGCGGTCGACCGGGCCTGGGCCGCGGTGAACGTCAAGTAGAAGACCCTCCACGAAAAGACGCCGAGGTCCGGACCGACCCCCTGCACGGTCCGGGCCTCGGCACATCCCTGTCACGAGCCCGCTGATCAGGGCTCCAGATCGGTCGCCGCCAGGAACGACCCGTCCATGTAGAACGGCACCGACTGGTGCTCGTGCGTCACCAGCCACCGCCCATCACGCCGTCGCAGCCCCACGGTCGTGCGCGTCCACATGGAGAACCCTTCCGGATAGCCCACCGGCACCGCCGCCAGCCGCTGCAGACCGTGCACGAACGCCACGTCACCGGACACCGCGACCTGCAGGTCGCGGTGCTCGACCGTGATCGGCCCGTCGAACCCCGCCATCCACCCCGCGAGGGCCTCCGGGTCGCGCGCGTCCAGGCCGGTGTTGCGCAACGGCGGTGCCAGCGTGAACGTCACCGCGTCCTCGGCGTACCGCGCGACGACACGCGACGGCGAACGGTCCCGCATGCCCTCCACGAGCGCGGTGAACAACGCCCGGATCTCCACCTCGTCCTGCACCAGCGTGTGAGTCATCTCGAAACCTCCGTCGCAGTCGGCTGACACACCGATGTCGAAGCACGGCCCGCGGTCTCGACATGGCGGTGAGAAGATTTTTGGAAGCCCAGCAGCGGAGGCCGGAAGTGAAGTACCTGATCCTCATCTACAGCAACCCCAAGTCGCGGGCCGCGTGGGACAAGCTCACCGACGAGCAGCAGATGCAGTTCGGCCAGGCCCACTACGACCTCACCGACAAGCTGCGCGCGTCCGGGGAGCTGATCGCGAGCGAAGGCCTCCCCGGGCCCGAGACCGGCAAGGGTGTGAGCATCCGCAACGGCGAGGTGGTGGTCACCGACGGGCCGTTCGCCGAGGCCAAGGAGTACCTGGCCGGGTTCTACCTCGTCGAGGCCGACACGATCGACCAGGTCATCGCCCACGCGGCGACGCTGCCCGACGCGCACAACGACGGCATCGAGGTCCGGCCGGTGTGGGACATGTCGATGCTGGACGACATGTGACCGACGCACCGCGGATCGAGGGCCTGCTGCGCGAACTGGCGCCGCAGGTCCTCGGCGTGCTCGTGCGCCGACACGGCCAGTTCGACGTCTGCGAGGACGCCGTGCAGGAAGCCCTCCTCGGCGCCGCCCAGCAGTGGCCGGAAGAAGGGGTGCCCGACAACCCCAAGGGCTGGCTCATCACCGCCGCGTCCAGACGGTGGATCGAGCAGTACCGGTCCGACGTGGCACGCCGTCAGCGCGAGGACAAGGTCGTCGCCCTGACCCCTCCGCCGGCGGACCCGGTGCCGGCGCAGGACGACACCCTCACGATCCTCGCCCTGTGCTGCCACGAGTCACTCACCACCGCCTCGCAGATCGCCCTCACCTTGCGCGCGGTCGGCGGCCTCACCACCGCGGAGATCTCACGGGCGTTCCTCGTGCCGGAAGCCACCGTGGCGCAACGCATCAGCCGCGCCAAGCAGAAGATCAAAGGCACGAAGTTCAGGGCACCCAAGGACCTCACGGCCGTCCTGCACGTGCTGTACCTGATCTTCACCGAAGGCTCCACCGCGAGCTCCGGCGACGACCTGGTCCGCGTCGACCTCACCGCCGAGGCCATCCGCCTGACCCGTCAGCTGCACAAACGCAGGCCCGACGACGGCGAACTGGCGGGACTGCTCGCGTTGATGCTGCTCACCGACGCCCGCCGGCCCGCCCGCACCGACCCCCACGGCGCCCTCATCCCGCTCGCCGAGCAGGACCGGGAGAAGTGGGACACCACCGCCATCGCCGAAGGCACCGAACTCATCAAGAACGCCCTGCAGACCGCCCAGATCGGCCCCTACCAGCTCCAAGCCGCCATCGCGGCCGTCCACGCCGACGCCAAAACCGCCGACGACACCGACTGGCACGAAATCCTCGGCCTCTACGAACTGCTCACGGTCACCGCGCCCGGGCCGATGGTGTCACTGAACCGGATCGTCGCCGTCGCCATGGTCCACGGCCCGCAACAGGCCCTCGACGAACTGTCCACACTGGACCTCGACCACCACCGCGTCCACGCCGTCAAAGCACACCTCCTCGACCTGCGAGGAGACCACGACGCAGCCAGAGAAGAGTACGAGAAGGCCGCGAAACGAACACTGAGCGTGCCCGAACAGCGCTACCTCAGGTCCCGGTCGCGCCGCCCACGGTAGCGTCCGACGACGGCTCCTCCTGCGGCGGCGCCTTCGGCACCACGCCCGTCAGATCACCACCGTTGTCGTTGATGCGCAACACGAACGGCCGCGTCTGCGTGTACTGCACCACCGAAATCGAACACGGGTCGACGACGATCCGCTGAAACCCGTCCAGGTGCACACCCAGAGCATCAGCGAGAACCGACTTGATCACATCACCGTGCGAGCACAACACCCACACCGCACCCGGCCCGTGCTCCTCCGTGATCCGCGCGTCGTGCGCCCGCACCGCCGCAACAGCACGAGCCTGCACAAAAGCCAGACCCTCACCGTCGGGGAAGATCGCCGCCGACGGGTGCTGCTGAACGACCGCCCACAACGGCTCGTTCAGCAGATCCTTCAACGCCTTGCCGGTCCACGCCCCGTAGTCCACTTCGGACACGTCCGGCTCCGCGACCGCCTCGAGAGCACGATCCGCCAGCAACGGCGCCAACGTCTCCTCGCACCGCTGCAACGGAGAAGACACCACCGCACTGATCGGGATGTCCCGCAACCGGCCGACGAGCGCCGCGGCCTGAGCCTGCCCCCGCTCGTCCAACCCCACACCCAACGACCTCCCGGCGAGCACACCGGAACCGTTGGCGGTCGAACGCGCATGTCGAAGCAGGATCACCGTGGCCACAACGTCCACCTTAGATCGGCTGCAGCAAACCCATCGACAGCAGCCCCATCAGCACCAGACCCAGCATCAGCCGGTACCACACGAAAGCCGAGTACGAGTGCTTCGAGACGTACTTCAACAACCACGCGATCGTGGCATACCCCACCACGAACGAGATCAGCGTCGCCACGATCATCTGCGGAATCGACGCCTGCACACCCTCACCGGAGCGCTCCAGCACGTCCGGAATGGAGAACAACCCCGCACCGAACACCGCCGGAATCGCCAGCAGGAACGAGTACCGCGCCGCCGCCTCACGCGTCAGCCCCAGGAACAAACCAGCCGTCAACGTGCCACCCGACCGCGACACGCCCGGGATGAGCGCCAGCGCCTGCGCCAGCCCCATCCCGATCGCGTCCTTCATCCGCAGCTCGTCACGCTGGTGCTTGGCCAGGTGATCCGCCAGACCGAGCAGCAGACCGAACACCACCAGCATCGTCGCCGTGATCCACAGGTTCCGCGCCGACGTCCGGATCTCGTCCTTGAGCAGGTAACCCAGAACCGAGATCGGCACGGAACCGATGATCACGTACCACGCCAGCCGGTAGTCCTTCTCCTGACGCGCCGCGGCACTGAACAACCCGCGGAACCAGGCGGCCACGAACCGCCCGATGTCCTTCGCGAAGTAGATCAGCACCGCCACCTCGGTCCCCAGCTGGATGACCGCGGTGAACGACGCACCCGCATCGTTGCCGAAGAACAGCGTCGACGTGATGCGGAGGTGCGCCGAGGAAGAAATGGGCAGGAATTCCGTCAGTCCTTGGACGAGTCCGAGAACCAGAGCCTGCAACCAGCTCAACTACCCACTCCTGCCAGATCCAGAGCTTCGGCCGCGGTGCGAAGACCCGCGATCCCCTGCTCCAGATCTTGCAGCATCGGCGAAACGGACAGCGTGGTGACCCCCGCGGCAGCGAGCGCCTTCATCTTGTCTGCTATGCGCTCCTTCGGCCCCAGCAGCGACGTCGCGTCCAGGAACTCCAGCGGGATCGCCGCCATCGCACCGGCGTAGTCACGCGCCAGGTACTTCTCCTGGATCTCCTCCGCCTGAGCCGGGAAACCCATGCGCACCATCAGGTTGTTGTAGAAGTTCTGCTTGCGCGAACCCATACCGCCCACGTACAGCGCCGTGTACGCGCGCACCGGATCCGCACAGGCCTTCCAGTCGTCACCGACGATCAACGGCACCGTCGGAACGACGTCGAACCCGTCCATCGTCTTGCCGGCCTTCTCCCGACCGGCCTTCACGCTGGCAAGGGACTCCTCCGAGTACTCCGGCGAGAAGAAGATCGCCAGCCACCCGTCCGCGATCTCACCCGTGAGCTCGAGGTTCTTCGGACCGACCGAAGCCAGGTAGATCGGAATCTGCTCCCGCACCGGGTGCACCGTCAGCTGCAACGCCTTGCCCGGACCATCCGGCAACGGCAGCGTGTAGTGCTCACCCTCGTACCGCAGCTTCTCCCGCGACAACGCCTTCCGCACAACCTCCACGTACTCACGCGTGCGTCCCAGCGGCTTGTCGAACCGCACACCGTGCCAGCCCTCCGACACCTGCGGACCCGACACACCCAGCCCCATCCGGAACCGGCCACCCGACAACGTGTCCAGCGTCGCCGCCGTCATCGCCGCCATCGCCGGCGTCCGCGCCGGAATCTGGAAGATCGCGCTGCCGACGTCGATGCGTTCGGTCTGCGCGGCCACCCACGCGAGCACCGTCGGCGCGTCGGAACCGTAGGCCTCCGCGGCCCACACCACCGAAAAGCCGAGCCGGTCGGCCTCTTTGGCCAGCTCAAGGTTCGCGGCGTCGTTGCCGGCGCCCCAGTATCCGAGGTTCAATCCGAGCTTCACGAGCCGAGACCCTACCGGTCAGTAACACCGATTGCCAGGCTCAGCCGATGATCACCCCTTAGCATCGCGCACGTGGAACAGCGATACCTCGGCCGCAGCGGCCTCCGCGTCTCCAGGACCGCACTGGGCACGATGACGTGGGGCCGCGACACCGACGCGGACGAGGCCGCCACCCAGCTCATGGCCTTCGCCGACGCCGGCGGCACCCTCATCGACACCGCCGACGTCTACACCGACGGCGAAGCCGAACGCATCCTCGGCGGCCTCCTCGGCGAAATCGTCCCCCGCGAAGAACTCGTCATCGCCACCAAAGCAGTCGCCCGCCGCACCGAAGGCCCCTTCGGCGGCGGCGCCTCCCGAGGCGCACTCCTGCACGCCCTCGACGGATCCCTGCGCCGCATCGGCGTCGACCACATCGACCTCTGGCAACTCCACGCCTGGGACGCCGGAGTCCCCGTCGAAGAAACCCTCTCCGCCCTCGACCAGGCCATCTCCTCCGGCAAGGTCCGCTACGCCGGCGTCTCCAACTACAGCGGCTGGCAACTCGCCACGGCCGTGCTCACGCCGTCGACCTACCCGTTGATCTCCACCCAGGTCGAGTACTCACTGCTGGAACGCGGCATCGAACGCGAAGTCGCACCCGCCGCCCTGCACCACGGACTCGGATTGCTGCCGTGGGCACCACTGGGCCGCGGCGTCCTCACCGGGAAGTACCGCAACGGCACACCGCCGGACTCCCGCGGCGCATCACCCCACTTCGCGGGCTACGTCGAACAGCACCGCAACGAACGCGCCGCCCGGATCGTCCAGGCCGTCGCCACCGCGGCCGACGGGCTCGGCACCTCGCCGCTGTGCGTGGCGCTGGCGTGGGTGCGGGACCGGCCAGGAGTCGTCGCGCCCGTGGTCGGTGCGCGGGACACGAACCAGCTCATCGCGTCGCTGGAAGCCGAACAGCTCACGCTGCCGCCCGCGATCAGGGCGGCGTTGGACGACGTCAGCGCCATCGAACTCGGCTACCCCGAACGCCCCATGCCGTAGGACACCCCCGCGACATTAGGCCGAACGGAGCAGGTCTACGTTGCGCGCCGTGCCCGAATTAACACGCCGCGCCTTCGTCGGCCTCTCCGCGACCGCACTGGTCACCACCCCCGCCGCCAGCGCACTCCCCACCGGCCCCCGCGCCGCCGACGACGCCTGGGCCCGCCTGATCGAGGGCAACACCCGCTTCGTCGAAGGCCGCCAGATCCACCCCCACGCCACCCGCCACTGGCGCGAACAGCTCGTCGACGGCCAGCACCCGTTCGCCTGCGTCCTCGGCTGCGCCGACTCCCGCGTCCCACCCGAGATCGTCTTCGACGACGGACTCGGCGACATCTTCACCATCCGCGCCGCGGGCGAGGTCCTCGACTCCAGCGTCCTCGGCAGCATCGAGTACGCCGTCGAGCACCTGCACGTACCCCTCGTCGTGGTGCTCGGCCACGCCGGCTGCGGTGCGGTCAGGACCACCATCGACGTCGTACGAGGACAAGGCCACGTCACCGGCGACATCAGCACGCTCGTCCGCACCATCGAACCCGCCGTCCGCGCCACCGCGCCGAACACCGACGACCGCTCGTTCCTCGCCGCCTGCGTCGCCGAACAAGCCCTCCGCACCGCCGAGATCCTGCAGGAACGGTCCGTCATCATCCGCACGGCCGTGAGCCGGAACGGCCTCGCCGTCGTTGCTGCTTCGTACGACTTGAGTTCGGGCCGGGTCATCAGACTTGGTGAGTATTAGTTTTGGTCAACACTGAAGCGATAGAGAAAAATGATAATGTGTTCAGCGTGAAGCTCGTGGTCCAGGTCAAGCTGCTGCCAACCGCCGCGCAGGAGGCGACGCTCGCGGCGACTCTGCGTGCCTGCAACGAAGCCGCGAACTACACGTCGGGGATGGCGTTCGAACGAAATGCCAAGTCCCGCAACGAGTTGCAGAAGCTCTGCTACCACGAGATCAAGGATCGGTTCGGCCTGTCAGCGCAGCCCGCAGTGCGGGTGGTGAAGAAGGTCGTCGACGCCTACACAACCCTGCATGCCGCCATCAAGAGCGGAAACCTCGGCGGCGAGACGTCCAAGCGTCGGATGAAGGCAGAGTCGAAGCCGATCTCGTTTCGGAGAACGGCAGCGCAACCGTTCGACGACCGCTGCCTCTCTTGGAAACACGACGCGGGCATGGTGTCGATCTGGACCACGGCTGGACGGCTGAAGGACATCCGATTCGTCGGCTCGGCTGATCAACTCGCCACACTGCGCGCGCACCGCCAAGGTGAGTCCGATTTGCTGTGCCGTGACGGCGCGTGGTTTCTGATCGCAACGTGCGAGGTACCAGAGGCGCCCCAGTTCGAGCCCACCGACTGGATCGGTGTGGACCGCGGTATGAGCAACCTGGCCACCACCTCGGACCTGGCCAACTACCAGGGCCGCCGACTGCAGCGGTATCGCCGCTGGCATGCCCGCAAACGCGCCGAGTTGCAGGCCAAACGGACGGTATCCGCCACCCGTCGCCTCAGGAAGCGAGCGCGCAAGGAACACCGTCACGCGACCCACGTCAACCACCGCATCGCCAAGGACGTAGTGGCTGTTGCCGAACGCACTGGCCGCGGCATCGCTCTGGAAGAACTCCAGGGCATCCGCGACCGGGTCACGGTTGCCAGGCACCAGCGAGCCACCCGGTCCTCACCGAGTGTGGCGTGACTTGTCGCCGGTAGATGCAGCCCGCACACCACAGCCAGTGGTGAACGAGGAATGCGACTCGGCCGTCCGGGCCGAGAAGTTGACCCCACCCCTTGCGTGACCTTTCTTCCAGCATCGTGGATGCTGGAAGACCACGACGTACCCCAGGAGGACCCGATCTTGCGCCGGCTCGCTGCTCTGCTCCTGACCACCGCCACGCTGGCCGCGTGCGGACAGAGCGAGGGGTCACAGGATCCGCTGCAGGTCGCGGAGACGCTCGAAGCCGCCAAGCCCGCCCGCTCCCCCGCCCAGAACGCCTCACTGCCCGGCCAGGTCACACCCGGCGGCGGGTTCACCGAGGGCGACACCACGCTGAAGTTCCAGGTCAACGGCCGCAACGTCGAGCTCGACCGGTTGCGCAGCGCGGTGTTCGAGATGACCACCGACGACAAGGGCGCCGAAACCCGCGGCGCCGGCCTCAGGGCCGGTGACGGCGCCACCAACGCCGTGCCCGACCGCTTCGGCCGCCTGCTCGTCGTCGACACCCGCGGCGGCGAGTTCATCGCGTTCTCGGTCAACCCGCTGATCATGCGCCAGCGCTACCCCGTGCCGGGCTCCCCCTACGGCATCGCCTACGACGCCAAGCGCGACATCGCGTGGATCACGCTGACAGAGCGCAACGAGGTCGTCGGACTCAACGTCGCCGGTGGCGAACCGGCCGAGAAGTTCCGGTTCGCCACCGTGCGTCAACCCAACACCGTCAGCGTCGACCAGGAGACCGGACGTGTCACGGTCACGTCCGGCGACAACGGAGGGATACAGGTGATCTCGCCATGAACGAAGGGGTGATCGACGGGGACTGGGAGTACCGGCCGCTGCGTCTGCCGCCGGGCGTCTCCCGCCGCACCGCGACCACGCAGCTGGCCATCCACGCCGAGTTCGCGGGCTGGGAACTGTCCCGCACGCTGCTCTACGGCGACGGCTCCCGGAAGGTCTGGCTCCGCCGCAAGCGCCAGCCAGCGCTGTTGCCAGGCCTGATCACCTGACGACGACCCCGGAACCGAACGCGGCAGGCTCGCACTCCGCGATGAAGTCCGCCGGAAAGCCCCGCTCGAACGGGGCCGCCGCCTCCAGGCGCGCGACCGCTTCCGGCGGCAGCACCACCTCGCCCAGGCAGTCCAGGACCTGCTCCGGCGTCCGCGCGCCCACCAGCGGCAACGCCCCGGCGGCACGCACCCACGCCAACGCCACCTGAGCCGGCGTCGCCCCCAGTTCCTCCGCGACGACCCGCACGGCCCGAGCAGCACGGTCCTCCCGCTCGGTGAGCCCACCACCCCGTCGCGTGCCACCGGACAGCTTCCCCGCGGCCAGCGGCGCCCACGCCGCCACGCTCAGCCCCATCGCGTCCGCCATCGGCAGCAGCTCCCGCTCGACATCGCGCTGCAGCAGGTTGTACGGCACCTGCAACCCCGAGAACGGTGTCCAGTCCCGCCACTCCGCCAGCGTGTTCGCCCGCGCCACGAACCACGACGGCGCGTCCGACACCCCGACGTAGAGCACCTTCCCCGCCCGGACCACGTCGTCCAGTGCCCGCATCGTCTCCTCGACCGGCGTGTGGCGGTCCCACAGGTGCACCCACAACACGTCCACGTAGTCCGTGCGCAACCGCCGCAGCGACTGTTCCAGCGACAGCACCAGGTTCTTGCGGTGGTTCCCGCCCGCGTTCGGATCCTCCGCGTCCCGCGACAACGTGTACTTGGTCGCCAGCACGAACCTGTCCCGCCGCCGCATCACCGCCCCGAGCACCTCCTCGCTCTCCCCGTACGCCGACGCGGTGTCCAGGAAGTTGCCGCCCGCGTCGGCGTAGGCGTCGAGCACCTGCCGCGCTTCCTCCTCCGAACGCAACGTCATGGTGCCCAGCAACAACTCCGAGACGCGCAGGCCGGTCCTGCCGAACAGTCGGTATCGCATGATCCACAGCATCACCGGCCGCCACGAGCGCAGGGAGCCCCCCTCAGGGCCCGTCTACGATCCGGGGCCATGGCCGACAACGCCCTGGGCCGGTTCCTGCGGGCCCGCCGCGAAGCGACCACTCCCCCGGACACCACCCGCCGCCGCACTCCAGGACTGCGCCGCGGCGAGCTGGCCGACCGCGCCGGCATCAGCGTCGAGTACCTCACCCGCCTCGAACGCGGGACCGACCGCTCCCCTTCCGGCCAGATCCTCGTGGCCCTCGCCGAAGCGCTGGCGATGACCGCGGACGAACGCGTGCACCTGTACCGCCTGGTCAAGGCCGGTCACGCCTGCGCCCCTCCCCCGCCACCACCACTGCGACCGACCGTCCTCGCGACCCTCGACGCCCTCGAACCGGCCGCGGCCTGCGTCCTCACCCCCGCGGGCGACGTCCTCGCCTGCACCAGCACTTTCCGCGAGATCTCGGGCCTGAACGGCGAACAGAACCTCGTCCGCTTCGCGTTCAGCGCGGACGCCGCGGCCCACCACCCCGACTGGGACTCGATCGCGGACGACCGCGCCGCGTCCCTCAGGGCCGCTGCCGATCTCGGCGACCACGCCGCGGCCGCACTGGCGTTCGAACTCTCGATCACCGCCGGCGCCGCCTTCACCGAGCGCTACAACGCTGTGGCGTCCTTGCCTCCCACCAGCGGTACCGAACGCTGGGGCTCTCACCTCCTGGCTTTCGAGACGTTCTACTTGCCGGGAGAGGGCGAGTACCGCATGAGGATTCATTTCATTTAACACTGAAGCTATAGAGCGTGACGACCTGAGAGCCAATGAAAGAATCACTGTCATGCCCCGCCCGGAGAAGCCGCTCGACCCGTTCGCCGGGCCCGTGGAACAGTTCGCCTTCGACCTCCGCAAGCTCCGCGAGAAGGCCGGCTCCCCCGGCTACCGCGAGCTCGGCAAGCTCAGCCACTACTCCGCCAGCACCCTCGCCGACGCCGCCCGCGGTCAGCGGCTGCCGAGCCTCGCGGTCACCCTCGCGTTCGTCCGGGCCTGCGGCGGCGACGAGGAGCTGTGGGAACGGCGCTGGCGCGAGATCGGCGAGACCGCGCCAGACCAGCAGATCGACTCCCCCTACGTCGGCCTCAAGGCCTTCACCGAGAAGGACGCCGACCGCTTCTTCGGCCGCGAGCGGCTCGTCGGCAAGCTCCTGGCCAAGCTCGAGCAGCACGACACCGTGCTGGTCGTCGGCGCGTCGGGGTCAGGCAAGTCCTCGTTGCTCCGCGCCGGTCTGCTGGCCCGCAGCAGCGGCGAGCTGATCACCCCGAGCACGCACCCCGCGGTCCCCCGCACCGAGGGCCTGCTCGTCGTCGACCAGTTCGAGGAGATCTTCGCCCTCCCCCACCGCGACGAGTTCATCGCCGCGCTGACCGGCCGCGGCCACAAGACCGTCATCGGCATCCGCGCCGACTTCTACGGCCACTGCGCCCCCTACCCCGGCCTGGCCACCGCCGTCGAGGACGCCCAGGTCCTGGTCGGCCCCATGACCACCGACGAGCTGCGCAAGGCCATCACCCAGCCCGCCGTCGAGGTCGGCTGCGCGCTCGAGACCGGACTCGTCGCCCGGCTCATCGCCGACGCCACCGGCGAACCCGGTGTCCTCCCCCACGTCAGCCACGCGCTGCTCGAGACGTGGCAACGCAAGCGCGGCAACACCCTCACGCTCACCAGCTACCACGAGAGCGGCGGCATCGCCCGCGCCATCGCCAACACCGCCGAGAACGCCTACAGCAGCCTCGACGAACGCCAGCGAACCCAGGCGCGCCAGGTGTTCCTGCGCCTGGTCAACCCCGGCGAGGGCACCGAGGACACCAAACGCCGCGTCAAGCGCTCCGAGCTCGCGGCCGACGAGGTCGTCGAACACCTCGCGAACGCGCGCATCCTCACCGTCGACGACGACAGCGTCGAGATCAGCCACGAAGCCGTCATCCGGGGCTGGCCGCGTCTCAAGGACTGGCTCGCCGAGGCACGCGACGACCTCCGCGTGCACCGCAGGCTCACCGCCGCGGCCGCCGACTGGGAGGCCCACGGCCGCGACCCCGGCTCGCTCTACCGGGGCGTGCCGCTCACCCAGGCCACGGACTGGGCCCAGCGCGACCCCGCCGCCCTCAACGCCGAGGAGAAGGCGTTCCTCGACGCCAGCAAGGCCGCCGCCGAACACGAACTGGCCACCGAGAAACGCCGCACCACCAACCTGCGCCGCGTCGTCGCGTTGCTCGCCACCCTCCTGCTCGTGGCCACCACAGCGACCGTGTTCGCCGTGCGCGCGCAACAACAGACCACCGAGCAACGCACCATGGCGCTCGCCCAGAAGGCCATCGCCGAGGCCAACGGACTGCAGGACCGCGATCCCGGCCTCGCGAGCCAGCTGCGCCTGGCCGCCTACCGGCTCACCGGCCTCCCCGCGGCGCGCGACAGCCTGCTGAGCACATTCGCCGCACCCCAGGTCACCCTCGTCAAGGGCCACCAGGACGCGACCTCGTACGCGTTGTTCAGCCCCGACAACAGGCTCATGGCCACCGCGGCCGACGACAAGACGCTGATCATCTGGGACTTCGCCGACCCCCACCACCCCACCGAGCTCGGCCGCGTCCACGCCGGCGACAACGCCACCCACAACATGGCGTTCAGCCCGGACAGCAGGACGCTCGCCACCGCGAACTGGGACGGTCACATCCGCCTGTTCGACCTCACCGACCCGCGCAAGCCCGCCGAGAAGGCGCGCATCAGCGGCCACGACGGCCAGGTGCAGGCCGTGCAGTTCACGCCGGACGGCCGCACGCTCGTCAGCAGCGGCAAGGACAAGACGATCCGCGTCTGGGACGTCTCGGGAGCCCTCGTGCGGACGATCCAGGCGCACGACCAGCTCGTGCACGGCCTCTCGCTCAACCGCGCGGGCACCACGATCGCGTCGGCCTCCTGGGACGGCACGGTCAAGCTCTGGGACCTCGCGACCGGCGCGCAGCTGTCCACGATCGACCCGGCTCCCGGCGACTTCGCCTCCGACGCCGCAGTCTTCTCCTCCACCGGTCTGCTCGCCACGGGCGCCGACAACGGCGACGTGCGGCTCTGGGACGTCACCGACCCGCGCAACCCCGTGCAGCTCAGCCTCCTCAGCGGGCACATGTTCTCGATCCACACCCTGGCGTTCTCCCCCGACGGGAAGTTCCTCGCCAGCGGCGGCGGCGACAAGACCACCCGCGTGTGGGACGTGACCGATCCGCGCAAGGTCCGGCTCGCCACCGCGCTGGCGGGCCACACCGACACGCTCTGGTCGGTCAACTTCAGCCCCGACTCGCGCCGGATGGTCACCGCCACCACCGACGCCGAGGCCCGCGTGCTCGACCTCGCCAACCTCAACTACGCGCACCACACGTGGACGATCTGGAAACTCGACTACGACCAGCGCGGCCGGTACCTCGCCACGGTCTCCTCCGACGGCACCATCAAGCTGTGGCGTCCCGAGGACCGGCACGCGGAGGAGATCGCCACTCTGCCCAAGCTCGCCCCGGACGACGAGGCGTACACCGTCGACGTCCACCCCGGCGGGAACGTCCTGTTCGAGGCGACCGCGGCCGGCAACGCCCTGTGGGACGTCACCGATCCGACAAAACCGCGCGAGCTCAACCGCGCGATCACCAGCAACGCCCCGATCGTCGCCGCCGACTTCAGCCACGACGGCAGGACGCTGGCCGTCGGCGAGGAGGACGGCGTGATCAGCCTCTGGAACGTCGACGATCCCGCCCACCCGGTGAAGTCGGGCAGCTTCAAGATCCCCGAGACCGACACCGTGTGGCAGCTCGAGTTCTCCCAGGACGACCGCACGCTCGTCATCGCGAACGGCAGCAGGGAGCTCCAGCTCTGGGACGTCGGCAACCCGGCCTCGCCCCGCGCCCACCCCACCCTGCGCACCGACGACAACCCCGACCCCATCCGCCGCGGCGGGCAGGCAGGCCGCGAGGAGGTCATGACCGTCGTCGTCCACGGCAACCTCATGGCGTTCGCGAACATGGGCAGCAGCGGCGCCCTGTACGACATCAGCGACCCGGCTCAGCCGCGCAAGGTCAGCTCCCTGCCCAACGACGGCGGACCGCTGCAGCGCCTCGCCTTCTCCCCCGACGGCACCCTCCTCGCCGCCGGCACGACCGACGACGTGATCCGCGTGTGGGACGTGCGCGATCCCCGCAACCCCCAGGTGCGGGCAGTGCTGCACGGACACACGGAACGGGTGTGGGGCGTGGCCTTCGCTCCGGACAACCGCACCCTGGCGACGACCGGCGCGGACCGCACCGTCCGCGTGTGGGACATCGACGTCGAGGCGACCGCAGCTCGCGTCTGCGCCACTACGACGCCGCACCTGTCCACTCGTCATTGGGAGCAGTACTTCCCCGGAGTCGAGCCGAGGCCTCTCTGCTGAGCAACACCCTCACCTTTCCTCTCAACCGCCTTTGTAGTGCGAAAACGTTGTGCGGTGTCGATGTCCGGGCGCTGCACAACAACGTTCGTCCAACGCGGAGGGCGACCGGCGGAAGGTGACTCTTCAGTCAACACTGAAGCAATAAAATTCACCGGAGTAGTTGCAGATGTGATCAGATTCGGTGTCATGGAGCTCGTGCCGCAAGAAGTCGGGGTCGCGCACAGCGCACTGCCGCACGACGAAACGTCCGCCCGAGCCCTGCTCGCCGAAGCCGCGTCGCAGGGCCTGCACACAGTCGTCGTCACCGCCGAGGAAGGTGACGAACGCGCCATCGCCGTTCTGCGTGAACTGCGCGCGGAATGGCACACGGAGGGCGGCAAGATCACCGCCCAGCTCGACACGGACGCCCAGGGCCAGCTGGCTCACCTGTGGGGCCTGACGGCGGAGGAGCGGGCCGCGTGGCTCGCGGCGTTCCCCCGCCACGACGACCCGAACTGGTGGATGCACCGGCTCCTGGTGCTCAACCACCACCCGGAGTGGGCGCCGCTCAAGGACTGGCTGGTCGACGAGCACGTGCGGCTCTTCGGCCGACCACCGGGAAGGCGCCGCTCCAGCGCGGCGGGCCGCTGAGCGAGCTGAACCCAGCCGGACCGGGCTCTCCCCCGGTCCGGCTCAAGCCTTGGCGGCCACCTCGCGGATGAGGTTCGCGAGCTCGACCGGCCGTTCCAGCGGCAGCATGTGCCCGGCGTCGGCCAGCACGACGGACGTGCCGCCGAACTTCACCGCGTCGGACTCGGGCACCAGCCGGTCCTCGTCCCCCACGACGGCGACCACGGCCTTCTCCTTCGCCACGGTCAGCCCCGCCTCGCGGTCGTAGCGGTCCACCGCGGGCCGGAACAGCGCGACGGTCTCGGGCCACTGCCCCCAGACCATGTCCGCGGTGAGTTCGACGTCGTCGTCTGAGGGCTCGTCGCCGAACAGCCACCACCGCAGCCCGGCGGTCTTGGTCGGCTCTATCTTCTCCCGCACCGCCCGCACGATCGGCCCGAACGCCCGTTCCAGCTCCCGCACGAGCTTCCCGACCGCCTTCGGCCACGCGAGCGACGTCTCGGACAGCCCGCTCGCCGCCATGGACACGAACACGTTGCCCAGCACCCGCTGCCGGAACAGCCGCGGCCTGCGCTCGGCCATCGCCAGCGCCGCCATGCCGCCCATCGAGTGCCCGGCGATCACGACCTGCCCCTGCGGCACGGCCCGTTCGATCAGCTCCCCCAGGTCCTCACCGAGCTGCTCGATCGTCGCGGTCTCCTTGGTGGCGCCCGCCGACTTGCCGTGGCCGCGGTGGTCGTAGGCGATGACCTGGAAGTCCCCGCTCAGCTGCTCGACGACCTTGTGCCAGCTGCGGTGGTCGAGCGCGTAGCCGTGCGCCAGCACGACCGTCACCGGTGCCTCGGGGTCACCCGCGCGCACCACGTTGAGCTCGGTCCCGTCTTCCAGCCGCACCATGCGGATTCCTTTCGCCGTGTCGTCTGTTCGTCCTAACGAGACAACACGGCGAAAGGACACGGTCAGACGCGACCAAGAACCACGTCTGGTGGCATCTGGCCGCCACCGACGCCGGGCACACCGCGGAACCGGTAGGCCGAGGCCTGCCCGCCGGGCTGGATGATCCAGGCCTCCCCCGGCTCGCCTTCCGCGAGCACCGCCTGCAACGCGTCGGCGATGTCCGAGGGCGTCAGCAACGGGAACTCGACGGCGTCGAACTCCTCCTTCGCGGCGCCCAGCAGCAACGTGTCGACGAATCCCGGGCACAGCGCGGCGACCACGATCCCGTCCGCCGCGAGGGCCTTCCCCGCCGCACGCACGTAGCCGACCACCGCGTGTTTGGTCAGCGTGTACAGCGGATCCGCCGGCATCGCCACCAGCCCGGCCAGCGACGACGTGATCACGATCTTGCCGCCGCCCTGCCGCCGCAGCGCCGGAACCGCCGCGCACAGGCCGTAGACGACGTGGTCGACGTTGACCCCGACCAGCTTGCGGTAGCGCTCCACGTCCAGCGCGTCGACCCCGGCCTGGCCGCCGCCGATCCCGGCGTTGAGGTGCACGATGTCGAGCCGTCCGAGCTCACGTTCGACCTGCTCCACCGCGGCGGGCATGGTCTCGGGATCGGTGACGTCACCGGCGATCGCGATCCCGCCCGCCGCCGAGGCGATCCGCTGTGCCCCCGCGGCGTTCAGGTCGAGCACGGCGACCTGGGCGCCGAGCTTCGCGAGCCGGCGCACCACGGCGGTGCCGATCCCGCCCGCGCCGCCCGTCACGAGCGCGACCCGACCCGTCAAGTCCACAGTGGACACGGCACTCTCCTCAGCTGTTGCGCAGGAAACGGTCGAGCACGCGCACACCGAACTTAAGGGCGTCGACCGGCACGCGCTCGTCCACGCCGTGGAAGAGCCCGGAGAAGTCGAGGTCCGCCGGCAGCTTCAGCGGTGCGAAGCCGAAGTTGCGGATGCCGAGCTGCTGGAACGACTTGGCGTCCGTGCCACCGGAGAGCATGTACGGCAGCACGCGGGCGCCGGGGTCCTCGGCGATGATCGACGCCGTCATCGCGTCGACCAGGGCGCCGTCGAACGTCGTCTCCACCGGCGGCAGACCGATCCACTCGCGTTCCACGTCCGGGCCGAGGATCTCCGCGAGCTCGCGGTCGAACGCCTCCTCGCGGCCGGGCAGGATGCGGCAGTCCACAGTGGCCTCCGCCGTCGACGGGATCACGTTCGCCTTGTAGCCCGCGGACAGCATGGTCGGGTTCGCGGTGTCGCGCAGCGTCGCGCCGATCATCCGCGACAACGCGCCGAGCTTGCCGATCGAGCCCTCGACGTCGTCGTCGGGGAAGTCGATGCCGGTGATCTCGGTGACGCCGTCGAGGAACTCGCGCACGGACGGGCGGATGATCAGCGGCCACTGGTGCTGGTCCAGGCGCGTCACGGCGGCGGCGAGCTTCGCGACCGCGTTGTCGCGGTGGATCATGCTGCCGTGGCCCGCGGTGCCCTTGACCCGCAGCTTGAGCCAGCGGATGCCCTTTTCCGCGGTCTCGACGAGGTACGCGCGGACATCGTCCTTGAGCGTGATCGAGAACCCGCCGACCTCGCTGATCGCCTCGGTGACGCCCTCGAACAGCTCGGGCCGGTTCTCCACCAGCCACTTCGCGCCGAACAGGCCGCCGGCCTCCTCGTCGGCGAGGAACGCGAACACGATGTCGCGCGGCGGCACGATCCCCTCGCGCTTGAAGTGGCGGGCCAGCGCGAGCGTCATGCCGACCATGTCCTTCATGTCGACCGCGCCGCGACCCCACACGTACCCGTCCTGCACCGCGCCCGAGAACGGGTGGACCGACCACTCGGAGGCGTCGGCGGGCACGACGTCGAGGTGGCCGTGCACCAGCAGCGCGCCCCTGCTGGGATCCGCGCCCGCCAGCCTCGCGACCACGTTGCCACGGCCTTTGGCGCCCGACTCGACATACGTTGTCTCGTAGCCCACCTCGGACAGCTTCTCCGCCACCCACTCGGCGGCGGCGCGCTCCCCCACCACCGTCGCGGGATCACCCGTGTTGGTGGTGTCGATCCTGATCAGCTCGCTGACCAGCGTGACGGCCTCGTCCTCTGCCAGTGCCAGTGCGTTCCCCGTTGTGCTCACACAGTCTTCCTACCACCAGTCAGAACACGGACCAGCCCGTGAGAGTGGTGAAACGGTCCAGCGCGTCGACGCCCGCGACGGAGTTGCCCCGCACGTCCAGCGCCGGGCTCCACACGCAGATCGCGCACTTCCCTGGAACGACCGCGATGATCCCTCCGCCGACCCCGCTCTTGCAGGGCAGGCCGACGCGGTAGGCGAACTCGCCGGCGGCGTCGTAGGTGCCGCACGTGAGCATGACGGCGTTGACCCGCTTGGCGCCGCTGACGCCGAGGAGCCGCGTGCCGTCGTTGCGGACGCCGTGGCGTGCCAGGAAGAGCGTCGACCGGGCGAGGTCCGCGCAACTCATCGCGATCGAGCACTGCCGGACGTACTCGTGCAGCACGACGTCGACGGAGTTGCGCATGTTGCCGTAGGAGGCCATGAAGTGCGCCAGGGCACGGTTGCGGTCGGCGTGGTCGAGCTCGGACTTGGCGACCTCGGCGTCCACGTCCAGCGCGGGGTTGCCGCTCTCCTGCCGCAGGAACTCCAGGAGGCGATCGGCCGCGCCGAAGCCGAGGTGGTCGGTGACGACGAGCGCGCCGGCGTTGATGAACGGGTTGCGCGGAATCCCCTGCTCGGTCTCCAACTGGACCAGCGAGTTGAACGGCGACCCGGAAGGCTCGCGGCCGACGCGCGTCCAGACGTCGTCGTTGTCGGCGAGCGCCAGAGCGAGCGTGAACGCCTTGGAGATGCTCTGGATGGAGAACGGTGTGCGGTGGTCCCCCGCGCCGAAGACCTCGCCGTCCAGTGTGGCGACGGCGAGGCCGAAGGCGTGCGGGTCGATCCTGGCCAGCGCCGGGATGTAGTCGGCGACCGACCCTCCCGGCGTGACCTCGGCGGCGATGCGGTCCACCAGTTGCTGGAGCTGCATGCCGCCAATCCCATCACGGGCAGGCGTTACGCCACCGGGAAGGTGTGGAACGTGGTGTTCTGACCGGCCTTGACCGTGCACGGAACGGTGATCGTGCCGAGCCAGGTCGGGTCACCGTTCGCGTAGCGCGGCGTGAGCTTGAGCTCCGCGTTGCCGAGCGTGATCGTCGCCGTGCCGGCGTTGGCGAGCGTCATCGCCGGGAACGTGCCCGTGGCCGTCACCTCGAACGTGCCGCTCGCCGGCACCGGGGTGTTCGGGATGGTCGACACCGACGTGAGCGTCTGGGTGGCGCTCCCGTTGGTGACGGGCACGTTGCTGGTCATCGTGCCGTCGACCGACTTGGCCCCGAGCCACCCCAGGGTGGTGGTGGCGCTCTCCGAGACGGTGCTCTTCACCGTGGTGTTGGACGCCGCGGTCGGCACACCGACCGCCGCCGAGTCGGGCAGGTCCGAGGAGCTGACCGTGGTCGGCATGTCCTGCGCGCCGATGAGGGCGAAGTTGCAGGAGTAGGTGATGTTCAGCTCGGCGGTCGCGGCCGAGCTGGTGCCGGCCGTCGCCACGCTCAGCGCTCCGGCAACCAGAACGCAGGCAGCGGCGCGTGCGAAAAGTCCGGTCTTCATCTGCAGGGACCTCCATCAGTACGACATTGAACTGCAAGAAGGCGGTGTTGCTTTACTCGCCAGTAAAGTAGTCACCCTGGATTCCGCAATGCAAGAGAAAACCCACTTTTGTCACTTGCGTACGAATTGCTGGAGAGCGATTTATCAGTCGCGATCCAACAAATAGTGCGCCCGCAGCGCCAGTTCGAGGGTGAACCTCTCCCCGGCATCGTGCATTCGGTCGCCGAACAGTTCCTCCAACTGGTTCACGCGGTAGCGCACGGTCTGCGGATGCACCTGCAACCGGGCGGCGACCTCGGGTGCGCCACCGCGTGCGGCCAGCCAGACGAGCAACGTCTCGGCGAGCTTCGTGCGCTGCCGGTCGGTCAGCGGAGCCAGCGGCGCCAGCGCCCGTTCAGCCAGCTGCCGGGCGAGGAACTCGTCCGCGAGCACGGTCAGTTCGACGAGGTGGTCGGCGGAGTCGAGGACCGGACGGTCCGGCAGGACCTTCTCGCGTGCCAGCGCGAGGACGCGACGCGCGCAGGCCAGTGACCTGCGCGCGTCCGCGGGGACGACCGGCAGCCCGACCGCGGCCCGCCAGCCGGGCAGTGCCCTGCACAGCCAGCGCGACACGGCGGCCGGGTTCGGCACGAGCAGGTACGGGGTGGTGTCCTCGAAGTTCACCAGCACGTCCGGCGGGAGGTCGTCGGCCGGTGCGGCAGACGGCTCAAGAGCGACGGCGCACAACCGGTCCGGCATCGGCCACGCCGCCGCCTCCGCCGCCTGCACGACGCTCTGCCAGTTGCTCGGCGGATCACCGACCAGCAGCTCCATCAGCTTGCGCCGCTTGCGTTCCAGCGTTCCCGCCGCACTCGCCTGCGCGGCCGCGTAGCCCTCGACCGACAGGCTGACCAGCTCGTCGACGTGAGCCATCATCGCCTCGCCCAGCGCGGACATCAGGTGCAGCGACAGCTCCCGCTGCTCGGCGAACGCGCACACGTGCCGCCAGGCCACCCGCGCGCCGATCCGGTAGGCCGCCTGCAGACTGTCCAGACTGCGGCCGGACTTGAACTCCCACGCGCCGAGCTTGCGGTGGATGTCGTCGTGCGGGTCGGGCTGGGAATCCGGATGGGCGATCCTGCCGACGAACTTCACGAGCGCCTGTTGAATGCCGTCGACTACGTTCTCCCTGAACTGGCTGTATTCCGGAATCGATTTCTCGATCGCTTCGAAAATCCGCACCGAGAGTGGAGCCACTTCCGTTCGGAGCAATGGTGCCAGCTCCCGCGGGACCGATCTGCGCGGATCGTCCAGCTGAGTCACGCTCGGGAGTGTAGGAGCAAAACGAAACCGGGTCGTTCAGCCAACTGGACCAAATGGTTCACATGAAGAACAGCCGTGCGACGGCATCCCGTGCGACCAGGAACCCGGCGATGCCGAGAATCCAGCCCGTCGTGCTCGCGCCGTTCTTCGCGAACCACGTGCTGATCCGGGTGAGCAGCGGCTCGATCCGGCCGCGCATCGCGAGCCGCCCACCGAGCAGCAGCACCGCCGGCACGATCATGACCAGGCAGTACCCGGCCAGCAGCAGTCCGATCTGCGCGGGCTTCAGGCCGGAGGCGCTCATCATCCCGATCGCGCCGAGGTACGGCAGCATCGTCGCGAGCTCCACGACGCCCGCCAGCAGCGCGATCCCCGCCAGCGCCGGAACCGACCCGTTGGCGTTGATCCGGTCCTGCCACTTCCCCGTGTTCGGCTTCTTCTTGCTGTCGAACCGGAAGCTGATGGCGAACAGGAACACGCCGATCACCAGTTGGATCCACAGCGCGACGTCGTTGTCGAGGTGGTCGATCACCTGCGAGGCGCCGAGCACGATCAAAACGCCGACCACGAAGTAGAAGACCGTGATCGTGCCGAGGTAGACGCCGACCCGAGAGAGCTTCAGGCGTCCCGGCGTGAGCATCAGCCAGATCGGGATGAACAGCGTCCCGATGCTCGTCGAGTCGATCAGCGCCAGTCCGGCCAGCGCCGCGACGAGTCCCAGTGTCATTCGTTCCCCCCACGTTTTAACACAGTCGTGAGATTACCAGCTCCCGCAACAGGAAGCCGGTGCGTCGGAACCGACATGACATCTGTCATGGCTTTCTGGTGTGCCGCGGCACTGCCGAACGGCAGTGTTTGCCGAGATCGTTGGCCCATGACAGTGATCGAGGTGCGCGGGCTGACTCGCCGGTACAGCGGGGGTTTCGAAGCCGTGCGGGGCGTCTCATTCGAGGTGGAGCGGGGCGAGATGTTCGCCTTGCTCGGCACGAACGGTGCGGGGAAGACGTCGACGGTCGAGGTGGTGGAAGGGCTCTCACGTCCTGCGGCGGGCACGGTGTCGGTGCTGGGGCACGACCCGTTCCGGGAGAGGTCCGCCGTCCGGCCTCGCGTGGGCGTGATGCTGCAGGAAGGCGGTTTTCCGCCTGACCTGACCGTGACCGAGGCCACGAACATGTGGGCCGGGACCCTGACCTCGCCACGTCCGGCCGAGGAGGCGTTGTCACTCGTTGACCTGGCACATCGGGCTTCGGTGCGGGTGAAGCAGCTGTCCGGCGGGGAGCGGCGGCGGTTGGACCTCGCGCTGGCGTTGCTGGGGAAGCCGGAGGTGTTGTTCCTCGACGAGCCGACGACCGGGCTCGATCCGGAGAGCCGGCGCAACACGTGGGAGCTGATTCGGTCCCTTCTGCGCGACGGCGTGACCGTGCTGCTGACGACGCACTACCTGGAGGAAGCGCAGACGTTGGCCGATCGGCTGGCGATCATGCACCGCGGCCGGATCGTGGCGCAGGGAACGGTGTCCGAGGTGGTGGACGCGTATCCGTCTCGCATTTCGTTCGTGCCGCCCGCAGGGGTCGCGCTGCCCGTCGTGGCGTCCGAGGACGGGGACGGGCGGATGACCGTGCGGACGAACAACCTGCAGGAGACGTTGCACGAGCTCCTCGCCTGGGCTCACACCAACTCGGTGGAACTGTCCGGTTTGGACGCCCGGTCGGCGTCGCTGGAGGAGGCGTTCCTGGCGATCGCGGAGGAGGCGGCATGAGGGCCGTGGCGGTGGGGCAGGCGGAGCTGAAGTTGTTCTGGCGCAACCGGACCGCGTTGTTCAACTCGTTCCTGGGGCCGTTGCTGGTCGTGCCGGTGCTGATCTCGGTGGACGCCGACGGCGTGCCGCTCGTGATCGGGCTGATGGGGTTCGTGCTGGCGATGGCGGTGTACTACAACCTCGTCACCACGTTCGTCGCGCGACGCGAGGAGCTGGTGTTGAAGCGGCTGCGCGTCGGCGAGCTGACCGACCCCGAGATCCTGGTCGGCGCCGCCCTGCCGTCCGTCGTGGTGGCGTTGGGGCAGATGGTGTTGTTCGCGCTGATCGTCGGCGTGGTGACGGGGATGGCCGTGCCGGCGCGGCCGTGGTTCCTCCTGCTGGGGGTGGCCGGCGGCGTCGTGGTGTTCGCGCTGCTGGCGGCCGTGTCGTCCGTGTTCACCCGCACCGTCGAGATGGCGCAGGTGACGGCCCTGCCGGTGCTGATGGCGTGCCTGCTCGGGTCCGGGATGATCATCCCGCTGTCGGACCTGCCGGAGGGCGTCGCGTCGGTCCTGCGCCTGCTGCCGCTCACGCCGGTGCTCGAGCTGCTGCGGGCGGGCTGGGACGGCGGCCCGGTGCTGCGGCCGTTGATCGTCCTGGCGGTGTGGATCTTCCTCGGGACCTACGCTGTACGGCGTTGGTTCCGCTGGGATCCTCGGAGGTGAGCTTGCTCGGCTGGTGGCGGTCCCGTGGCAACGCGGCGCGGTTCGACCTGTCCGTGCGAGCGACGTTCTACCTGAACTTCGTGGTCGTCCCGCCCCTGCTGATCTTGGGCATCGCGAACGAGGTCAGCACCGCCGCCATGATCGCGGTCTCGGTGGCGGCGCTGCTCCACACCGCGTTGAGCGTCCGCCTCGTCCATCTCGGTGTCGAGCACTACCTCGGCAGAGTGCCCTACCCGAGCCGGCTCGTGGCGATCCTCCTGCCGTTCACCCTCGCCGTGGTCGTGACCGGCGAGCTCACGCTGCCCAGCACCTCCCCCGGCAAACCCGACGGCCCGGCCGACGGCCTGACGCTGCTCTTCCTCGCCCTGACGCTGATGGCGCTGTCGACCGTCCTGAAGCCGCGCGCCCTCACCGTGGCGGTGGTGGTCTGCGGCGTGTTCGCGTTCACGACCCTCCCACCGGACTCGGCGCTGGCCGCCACCGCCCTGCTCACCATCGTCGCCGCCACGTTCCGCGTGACGATGTGGATGCTGGGCCTGGTCTGGGAGCTCGACCGCTCCCGCGAGGTCCGCGCCAACCTGGCCGTAGCGGAAGAACGCCTGCGCTTCGCCCGCGACCTGCACGACGTCGTGGGCCGCAACCTCTCCGTAGTGGCCCTGAAAGCCGACTTGGCGGCCCAACTGGCCCGCCGCGACCGCCCGGCGGCCGCAGTCGACGAAATGCTCGAAGTCCGCCGAATCGCCCAGGAATCGCTGGACGAACTGCGTGCGGTCGTGAGCGGCTACCGCACCGCCGACCTGTCCGTGGAACTGGCCGGCGCCCGCTCCCTGCTGGCCTCCGCCGGCATCGACTGCCGCGTGATCGGCGCCCCGACCGTGGACGGCGAACCGGCAGGCGCACTCGGCTGGGCAGTCCGCGAGGGCGTAACGAACATCCTGCGCCACAGCCACGCCCGCACGTGCACGATCACGTTGCGCGGCAAGGTCCTCACGATGTCCAACGACGGCGCCCCGACCTCCGGCTTCCGCTTCGGCAGCGGCCTGACGGGCCTGCACGAACGAGTGGCGGCCCTCGGCGGCACCGTGACCGCGACCCCAGAAGCTCCCAACCGCTTCGTCCTCACCGTGGAGCTCCCGTGATCCGCATCCTTCTGGCCGACGACGAACACCTGATCCGCGGCGCCATGGCAGCCCTGCTGTCCCTGGAAGACGACCTGGAAGTAGTCGCCCACGCCGCCACCGGCGCAGAAGCCCTGGCCATGGCCAGATCGTTCCGCCCCGACGTAGCCGTGATCGACCTGCAAATGCCCGACCTGGACGGCGTCTCCGTGGCCCAAACCCTGGCTGCGGAACTCCCGTCGTGCAGCACGATGATCGTCACCAGCCACGGCCGCCCAGGCCACCTGAAACGAGCCCTGGCCGCCGGAGTAAGAGGCTTCCTGCCAAAAACCGTCTCATCAGACGTCCTGGCCACGGTAGTCCGCACCGTCCACAAAGGCGGCCGCTACGTAGACCCAGCCCTGGCCGCCGAGGCCATCAGCGCCGGCGACAGCCCCCTGACCCCACGCGAGGCAGACGTCCTGGAACTGGCCCTGGAAGGCGCCCCGGTCGACGAAATAGCCCGCCGCGCCTCCCTCTCCCCAGGCACAGTCCGCAACTACCTCTCCTCAGCCGTGGGCAAAACCGGCACGTCAAACCGCCACGAGGCAGCCCGCTGGGCAAGAGCCAAGGGGTGGATCTAACCCCACCACCGAAGCACCCGACTCCCAACCAACGTCAGCCACTTCGACGGCTCCCCCTCGTCAACGTCGATCTCGAACCACACCCGCCCCGGATGCCGCCCACCCTGCAACCATGTCCCGTCAGCCTGCCGGCCCTTCTGATCAACTCGACCGCCTCAGCCATCCGCGGATCCCTGACCCCGGCCCGCCAGAAGTAGTCAGCGGCGTTGAGCACGCTGTACTCCCACCGAAACGGCGACCGAAACCGAGTGACCCACTCCCCACAGACTCCCCAGTGGACAACCGCCGAAACAACCGCCTCTCCAGCAGATACTCCTCCCCCTTCCCCCGCGCGGCCCGCGTAGCCGTCGTCCCCAGTAGCCACCTCGTGAGCCAACAACCCCTTCAACGAGTTGAGCGTCGAGTGAAACGACGACCGGGCAGCCCCCGCACCCCACTCGCAGTTCCACCCGCCGTCCTCGAGCTGATGCGCGACAAACCACTCAGCAATCCCCTCAACAGGCGCCCCGAGCCAAACCCCGTTGGCCAACGTCCACCCGTTGATGCAGCAGTCGACCTCACCACCCCAGTAAGGCAGCCCGTCGTACTCCCACCGACACCCCTCAGCGAGCAACTCGACAGTCCGCCGCGCCTTCAACACCGAGGCATCCAGCCCCCACTCCCGCAAGGAGTTCAACGACCAGGTAGTAGCCGTCCAAGGCTGCCCCTCCTCCCCGTCGTACCCAAGCGGAAAGAAGGCCCCACCACCCCACATCCCATCAACGCCTTGCAGGCCCAGCAACCGAGCCCCAAACCCCTCAACGGCCACCAGCCCCCGCGTGGCCAGCCACACCTCCTCAGGCGCACACAGGAGGTCCCGCTGAACCTGCCACCGCAGCGCCGGGTCGGAGTCGAGCAACCACTCAGCCAGCCCACCCACGCCGCGACCTTAACCCCCACACCACCGCACACGCGCTGACATCCTGATCCCACTTCCACGCCTACACGGCCTCTACCAGCACAGATGGCCGCACAGGGACCCGATTTTGGCGTGCAGCGACGATCATGTAATCTATGCACACACCACGGCGCGAGCCGCGGGAGAACTGAATACGTCCGGGTGGCGGAATGGCAGACGCGCTAGCTTGAGGTGCTAGTCCCCGAAAGGGGGTGGGGGTTCAAGTCCCCCCTCGGACACCAGCTTTATCCCTACCAACGGGCCGGATGCTCGCATCGAGCATCCGGCCCGTTGCGTTGTACACGATCTCCACGTTCAGCGCTTCGTACAGTCTTTGCAGCTCGGCGGGGTCCGCCTGTCTGATTACCTTCTTCACGTCGCCGAGCGAATCAATCATGGCGTAGACATCGGCGGCGACCCGCGCAGTGCGTTTCGGTGTCCCATTCAGCTCAGCCTGAGCTGCCGCGCGCTTCGCTTGTGCTTCGTTGATCGCATCGACCAGAGCCAGCGGATCGACACCGGCGGCGATCGCGTCTTGGAATCGGCGCAACTTCGCTTCCGCATCGGCAAGCCGCTGTTTGGCACCGACGTGGCTGGTAGTTCCGGCGTCTCCACCATCCTGCGCCGCCAGCAGGTCCAAAACAGTTCTGTCGACGTTGACCGGATCGAAGAGTCGATCAATCCACTCGTTGAACCGCTCGATCACCGCAGCTTCCGGCAGGTACACATTGGTCGGATGGCCGTCGAGTGCGGGTGAACCAGGCACCATCGTTCGGAGCGCACAGCGGTAGTAGGTCCGAGGACCGCGCGGCGTTCCCTCCATCCGGCGTTTGCAATATCCGCACTTCACCCGCCCACGGAGCGGGTAGGCCCTCTTCGTTTGCTTCTTAGGACCACGTACCAGCTTCTTCCCGGCGGAAAACCCACCCGCACCCCGAGACTTCCGCAGCAACTGCGCCTGCACGAACTCCTCGACCTCCACGACGTGCGGGTGTGCCTTCTTTCGAGAACGCACCACACGATCAGGCGCGGCCTTCCGGAAGCGCACCACGTGCCCCGCACCGACGTCGTCCGGATCGAGCAGCACCTCCTGTCGAGTCCATCGCCCGAAGAACGCAAAGCCCGTGTAACGGGGGTTCTCCAGAATCGCGCGAACGGTGCTGCCCTGCCAGCCGTCTGCGAGCCGATGCCGGTTCTGATCCGGTCGCCGAGCCGACGGGCACGGAATCCCGTCCCTGTTGAGGCCGTTCGCGATCGCCCGGTCTCCCATTTCACCGGTCAGGTACTCGGCGAAGATCCGCTGTACGACCTCTGCACTCGGCTCGTCGATCGCCAGCACGCGCAGTCGGTAGCCCTCGGCCGCCTTTCGCGGGTTCGGGTGCGGTCCGCCGTCAACGACCGTGTACCCGTACGGCGCTCGGCCGCCCTGGTGCCTCCCCTCGTTCAGGACCTGAGCGTCCATTGCGGCTCGGACACGAGCTTGTACGTGCTGACGCTCCGACTCGCTCATGCCGCCGAGCATGCTCATCAGCATCTTGTGCGAGGGGTTCCGCGCGTCGTACTTGCCGCCGAGTTCGGGCACCCACAGATCCACGCCGTAGGCGGCAAATTTCGGGGCGACCAACGAGAACTGGTTCCCGAACCAACACCGTGTCCCCTCCCCCACCACGATTGCGTTCCAGCCCCGGTTCGGGTCCTTCAACGCGTCCAAGAGACGAGAGGCTTCAGGACGTCGCTCCCAGGGCACCGACCGGGATTGCCCGACATCGAAGAACTCCTCGACGACCACCCCACCGAGCGGTTCAACAAGCTTCTCGGCGTTGCCGTACTGCCAAGCGCGCGAAGTCTTCGGGTCCTGGTTGTCCTCGGTCGAGCAACGGCCGCTGAACGCAACCGGCCCGACCCCTTCGCCGATCGGTTCGACGACCTCGATGCCCAGCAGCTCGTCGAACGCGGCCCACGGATCTCGACTGATTTCAACAGTCATCCATCCCCCTTTCCCGAGGCCCGTCGAGGGCCTCGACCTCGGTCACCCTGATCAGTATGTCTAGCAGTATGCGACTTGCCTCCCTGGTGAGGACAGGCAGTTCAGCTGGTGGGTTGAATCTCAGTTCGCCGTCCTGCGGCTCGTCGGCGATCACGACGGGCTCCCGTCCGCGTCGCTCGATGTGCCGATTTCATCATTGGCCGCGATGCGCTCGACCGCCGCGCGGAGGTCGGCAGTCAGGTAGCCGCGTACACGTCGGGTGCCCTCATCCGTCGGGATGTACTGGCGTGTAGGCCGACAACCCAACTCCCCCATGTCGACGCCGAGCGCGGTCACCTCGACTTCGAGCGCCTCGGCGAGTTCCGCTGTCGGCACGAAGTCACGCGTGTGCACGTCGTCGCCGAGGTAGTCGACGACCGACGCCAACGGTTCGGGTAGCTCGACCTCGGCCAGGCTCGCCACGGTTCCGATCGCCCTGACCGCCGCCGAGCGGTCGAGCATCGGCGGAACGTCGTGCCCTGCCGCGTGTCCGCTGAGCGTCCCTTCCGCCTCGCGCAGAGCACGGCCGCGCTCGCAGATCTCCCGCCAGTCCTCGTTGGGCATGTAGTAGGTCCGCACGGTCAGCGCGAGTACGTCGGCACCAGCTTGGGTCTCGCCGTCCGGCCGCAGGATGCCGACACCCCGATGGGAGGGAAGTAGGCGGCTGCTGTCGTATCCGCGCGTGTTCATCTGCTCGCCGAGAATGATGTTGCTGTCACGGAAGTCCATGACGCGCAAGGCGAAGCGAGAGCCGAGCACAGCACGCAGCTTGGTCGGAATGGTCTTGCTGTCCGGTCGCTGGGTCGCCAGCACGAGGATGATCCCGGCGGCCGGCGCTTTCTTCGCGAGCCAGGTCAGCAGCTCGCCGATGTACTCCCCCGCCGTGAGCTTCTTCCCTTGCACCTCAACAGGAGTGCGGTCCTCCAGTGCGATGTGGACCTCGTCCACGATCAGCGCCGTGATCGGCATTCCGAGCGACTGATCACGAGACATGTCCGGCGTCACCTTCGACTCAGGACATGTCACGTCGTCGAGATCCTGCATCCTCCGGTAGCGGTTCTGGACATCGGCGACCAGCTCGACGAGCCAATCCAGGAACGCGAGCACGTGCTCGGCGTCGTCGCCCGCCATGAACCGGTGGGCGACCTTCTCGGCGGCTTTCCAGTCCTTGCCATTTTTGAAGTCGGCGACGTACAGCCGAACGTAAGGGTCCAAGATCAAGCCCGCGGCTGCCAGTCGTTCAGCCATTGTCTTGCCCTGCCTGGGAAGCGCGCCGATCAGAAGCGACGTCCACACGAGCGGCAGCGTGATCCGCCTGCCGCGCGCATCGGTACCGAACGGCACCGGCCGCCACGCGTCCCACCGCTCGACCGCCAGCAACGGCGTCCGGATCGGCGGCTTGGCGTACGGGTCTTCATCGGCAACCCACATCGCGACGCGTCCGGCGTGTCCGCCGTTGCCTCGCACCCGCTCGACACTGAGTTGGATCTCATCGACCGCCAGCGCCGATGCAAGGGCTTCCCGATGCTTCACGACGTCGGCTGCCTTGCGGGTGGCGGGGAGATCGACGGTGACCGCCCATCCCCCGCCCTGGTGCTTCGCTCGCTCGACGAGCCGCAGGCTTTCGTCCTTGCCGATCAGCTTCGCGTCACGGAACGCGTCCACCAGGATCTGTGGGTCCATCGTCCACGCGAGCGAGCGTGGTCCGGCGAGAGCGGCCTTACGTCCAGGGTTCCCGTCCTTCTGTCTGCCGAGGATCGCCAACGCCGCCGAGGTGACGACGCCGGCAATCCACAACACTCGGTGCCCGTAAACAAGATCGAGGATCGCAAGGGAGACAAGGTAAACGGCGGCTACGGCGCCGGTTATCTTCCACCGGAACAGCGTCAGTCCACGGATCTCGGCGAACTTGTCCGCCAGCTTCTCCGACTGCTCGGCAGCCTCGCGGTAGTCGTGCACTCGCACCCATCGCCGCCAACCGCGCACGGCGACCACCAGGCCACGAAAGGTGGCTCGGACGAAGCGGAATGGCGACCGCGCCAGCCACAGGAGCCCGTCCTTGACCGCGTACCCGAGAGCCTGCCGTGACTTCAACGCCGCCGGAACGAACCGCGACCGCTGCCACCAGCCCGCCACGCGGTGAACGTGTGGCGGCTGAGTCACGTCCGCGTGGTCGTCGACGAGTTCACCTTCGAACACCGGTCCCGCCGGAACCATCTCCCCGGTCATGACGGCACCTCGGCGTTCAGCGCCGCTGCCAACCGCGACGACAGACCGCGCGAGCACTCCGTCACCTGACGCACCCACGCGGGAGTGACCGTCACGTCCGGCGTGCGAGCCGCTCTGGCAACCGCGAGGTAGTCGTCAAACGACGTCCTTGGATTCGAGCGCTTCTGCGCCTTCCGCCGAGGACTCGGCGAAGCCACCGGTTCCGCCGGTTCGGCCGTGAACGCGGCGACCGCCGAGCCGAGCTTGTCCCGAAGGTCGGTCACCGCCTCGGCGGCGACGAACACGACGAGCGGCGGAACCGAGTGCAGCACCACCAGCGCGGCCGATCCGGCGGCGTACGCGCTCCAAGTGTTCATGACGTACGTCGCGCCGAGCGTGAACCACTTCGCCGCCCGCACCCAACCACCCATGCGGACGCCATGCCGCGCCGTGACCTGCTCGGCCCGAAGGATCGCCAGGAGCACCAGCGACACCATCGGGTCGAGCAGCCACGCAGCGCACCAGGCAAGCGACCACACCGGAGAACCGGCCGCCGCGAACTGCTGAACGTTGGTCATCGTGAACGCCAGCCCGAGCAGGATGCCGGTCCAGCACAACCGATCGACCTGTACCGCTACGCGCTCGATCGGCTCGCTCATCGCCGTTCACCGCCTCGGCGACGAGGCTCGAACGTCGTCACGGTCAGGGCCTTGGTCAGCGTGTACGACGCGAACAGCGCGGGCACGGCGAGCACCGCGACGAGCAGCCAGCCGCTACCTCGTTGGGTGATCACGATCCACTGCGCCACGACGATCAGCGCGGCGTTGAACAGCACGCGCCCGCCAAGCGAGGCGAACCGTGCTCCCGTGCGTGCCGCGCTCGCCGCAGCCTTCGCGCGACGGGACGCCGTTCGCCACACGAGCACCAGGACCAGCAGCGCGCCTACAGCGGCCATGATCTGAGTCGGGGTGAGGGTGAGAGCGTTCATGAACGCGGCCCCCTCTCGAAGCGGTCACCGCGTCGGAGCCAGTGCGGGTACAGCTCCCGCCGCTCGTCGTCGGTGAGCGCACCCCATACACCGGTGGTGTTCTCACCGGTCGTACGCAGTTCCAGTTCCAGGCACTCGTCTTGCACGGGGCACCCGGCACAGGTGCGCGCGGCGAGTTCGTGATCGGTCAGTTCTTCGCCAGCGTCGGGTGGCTCGTTCGTGAACGCCCACATGCACAGGCCGTCGCGTTCGACGACCTCGGCGAGTTGGTCGGTCGGCACCCAGCGCAGGCGGTCCAGCGACCACGCGATGCCGATCAGTCGGTCGTCAGTCACGGAGCACCCCCGGACCGGCGTTGGCGAGCAGCGGCAGGAGTGCGCTCACGGGGATGACGGTCTGGCCGCGACGACGTTCGGCGTGCAGCTTGCCGAGTCGGATGGCGCGGCAGACCTCGGACCGGTCGACGCCGAGGAGCCACGCGGTCTCGCGGATGGTGTGGGCGGAAGCAGACAGAGAAGTACGCATGAGGAATAGCCTTTCTGCGAGAAATGATGATTTCAGTTTCATGAGTGCTGATATCAGCACACTTGAAGACATGCGAGGTCGCAAACGGCGCGTGAAACGCCGTGTCACGCCGCAGCGCTCGAAACAGTGACTAATCTCAGCGCCGAGGCGGAGCGCGGAGGAATACGTGTCGGAGGATTGGGCGGCAGTCGCCAAGGCGATCAACCAGCGGGTGGACGAGCTGGGATTGCGACAGAAGGAACTCGCCGAGCGGTCGCACGTATCGCTCGCGATCGTCCGCGAGATTCAGCACAACCTCGTAGAGCGCCGGCGAAGCCCTCGAACCCTGGAATCCCTGTCCACAGCACTGGGTTGGCACCCGCTGCACCTGGACGCCGTGCTGCGGGGGCGCACGCCTCCAGAGGTCGGCGACCCCGTGGTGGACCTCGCCGACACCCTGTGGACTCGAATGGACCGGGTCGAAGAGCGACTCGAAGACATCACCGATCGGCTCGACGCTCTCAAATCCGACGTTGCTTCCGTAATGAGCCAACTCGCGGAAGTCGCGAAGCACGTCCGCGGCCGCCGGTAGTTCGCTGTTTGCCCTGGTGGAGCTGCTGTTTTCCATGGCACTAATTCCACTGCGAAAACGCGCCGGAGCCCACGCAAGACCCATACACAACCACGACAAGTTCCCTACATATCGCGCTTCGGGGGTAGCGACGAGATGACGTTGCCGAACGGCTGGACCGGGGCCGACGCGTGCGCATTGCAGGACGCCCTACGACTCAGTCAGGAAGCGTTCGCCGCACACCTCGGCGTTCACTGGCGCACAGTGGGCAACTGGCACAAAAAGCCCAGCTCACGACCTAAGTCAGAGTTGCAGCAGGCCTTGGACACGGCGCTCGATCGAGCGTCCGACGAGGTAAAGGCGCGCTTCGCCGAGGCACGCGTAGGTGCGCCGCGAGCCGCGACCGATGCGGCGGCTGACGCCGAACAGCGACTCGCGGCCGATCCGAACATCGTCGCCGCGCTCGACTGGCTCGACGAGCGCGGCACGCGCGAGCCCGGAACCGCCCGCCGCGCCGTCGCGTCACGGCTCGCACAGGTCGATGTGAATTCCTTGCAAGACAGGGGAAGTCGTCGCGGTCGCGTCGATCAGCGCGAGGTCGCGCAGGCTCTCGCGGACTACTACGGCCGTGGTTCCGGCGGCTACGGCCGATATGCCGCCAGGTTCGGTGACGTCGAAGCCGACACGAGCGTCTTCACGCGCTCCGACTGGCTCGACCTCGACTGTCCGCTGATCGCGACTCATGACCATCTCAAGCTGATGCGTGCGGCTGGTGCCGCGCCGGTATCCCTCGACGAGGAGGCTTTCGACCAGGCCGCTCAGCGTCTGGCCGAGTCGCTCGCGCTCGGCATCCGCTTCGTCAACATGCCGCTGTATCGCCTGCTCGGCGTCGACATGCACAGGGAGTCGCTCGGCGGCACGGTCGGGATCTCGTCGTTCGTCGAGTACATCGTGACGATGGATCTCCTGGAAGGTGAGCTGGTTGACGCGCTGGCCGGCGGCGTGCAAGCGGGCGAGCTTCCACTTCGTGACCGCTACTTGCCGGACCTCGACACCGTGCTGGACGTCGGCGGACGTCTCACCGCAGGCGGCACGCTCGCGCTGTGTGCGTTCGCTCGACCAGCCGACCCGTTCCGAGGCCCGGCAGACTACGTTCTTCTGGTGCAGGAGCGCTCAGGTCACGTCATCAACGCCGCGCGTCGGCTTGCCGTGATCCCGAAGGGCTTTCACCAGCCGCTGGTGGACTTCCGGGCCGATGCTCAGGTGGGCGCAACGCTTCGACGTGAGATGGAAGAGGAGCTGTTCGGCCGCCACGACATCGACAACACGGTGGGCGACCAACGCAGCGCCGATCCGATGCACCCGAGCCGCCTTTCCGAGCCGATGCGCTGGCTCCTCGGCGAACCGGGCCGTCTGCGGATGGAGTGCACCGGCTTCGGGCTGAACCTCGTCAGCGGAAACTTCGAGTTCCCAAGTCTGATCGTTGTTGACGACGAGGAGTTCTGGCAGCGCTACGGCGGGCAGATCGAGGCCAACTGGGAGACGGCGAACCTTCGCCAGTACTCCAGTGCCGATGCCGAGCTCGTCGAAGAGCTCGCGGCCGACACGGCGTGGAGCAACGAGGGCTTGTTCGCGCTCCTGCAAGGGCTTCGCCGACTGCAAGAAATCGGCGGTAGCCGCGTGAACGTGCCAACGATCGAATAGGAGATACGGTGACCGCGAACTGGAGCCAGGGCAACGCTGCGGAGGACGGAAGCGCCACGCGCGGCTGGCTGGTCGGACACTTCATCGACCCGTCAGAGGGTGTGCGGTCGTCGAAGGACGTCGAGGTGAAGTGGTTCAATCACCCCGCCGGAGACAAGCGTGTCGAGTGGACTTCAGACGACCAGCGAACGACCCTCGTTCTGTTGGTACAAGGGAACTTCCGCGTTGATCTGACCGAGGGCAGCGCGACGATGACGCGCCAGGGTGACTACGTGATGTGGGGTCCCGGTATCGACCACTCGTGGGAAGCCGTCGAGGACTCGGTGGTCATGACGGTCCGCTGGCCGTCCCAGACCTGATCAGCCGCCAAGCCGCCACTCGACCGGCGGCAGGCTGACGCGGTCGCCGCCGACCTCGCTCAGCCGACGCAGACCCTGGAGCAACGCGAACAGTCCCTCGTTGCTCCAGGTCTCCTGCATTACCAACTCACTGACCAGGTCGCCGTCGAGACTGGAGTACAGCCGCAGTCCGGCCGCCTCCCAGTTGGCCTCGACCTGACCGCCGAACCGGCGCCAGAACTCCTCGTCCTCGATCACGACCAGGCTTGCGAACTCGTAATTCCCGCTGACGAGGTTCAGCCCGAAACCCGTGCACTCCATCCGGAGCCGCGCCGGTTCCCCGGCGAGCCACTTCATCGGCTCCGACCAACGGCCCGGATGCATCGGGGCCGCCGAGCGCGCATTGCCAGCGGTCGCATCGACGTCAGGGCGGCCGAACAACTCCTCTTCCAACTCTCGCCGGAGCGTGGCCCCCACTGCCGCCTCGGCACGCACATCGGTCAGAGGCTGATGGAATCCTTTCGGGATCACCGCAAGCCGTCCGGCCGCGTTCAGCACTTGACCGGACCGCTCCTGCACCAGGAGCGCGTAGTCTGCCGAACCGCGGACTTGATCATGAGGCCGAGCGATCGCACACAGCGCCAGAACACCGCCCGCACACACGCGGCCCGACAGGTCGTGTACCGCGTCGAGGCTCGGCAAGTACTTGTCTCGCAAGGGAGTTCGTCGAGCAAGACTTCCTGCCACAACCGCATCGGTCAGCTCTCGTTCGAGCAGATCAGCAGTCAACGCGTACTCGACGAACGGCACGACACTCACGCGGCCACGGACCCTCTGGTGACCGAGGTCGACGCTCCGTAGGCGATAGATCGGCAGGTTGGCGAAACGCACGCCGAGCGCGACCGACTCTGCGAGTCGTGACACGGCGGCCGATGCTTCGGCATCGTCGAAGATGACGGGACGATCGACCTCGTCGGCGAGCGACAGTTCGTCGTGGACACCATCGAGCGGGCAGGCTAGATCAAGCCATTCGGAGCGGGTCACGACGCTGCTCAAGACCTCGGCGTCCGCACAGGCGGCCCGGTAGACACCCTGGTCGCCGTAGTAGTCCACGAGCGCGCGAGCCAGCGCTGTTCGCCCAACCCTCGCGCGTCGCGCTCCGTGGTCCAGCATCGGCCCCTGATCGAGTTCGGCGAGAGTCGCGCCCACCTTCGACCGGCTCGTTCCAGGCTGCCAACCTGCCCGTTCGTCGAGCCAGCCGAGAGTAGCGGCCAACTCGACCGCTTCACGCTCCGGCCGTTGCCTCTCGGCAATCTCGGGCAGCTTCGGAGGCGACAGCAGGTCGTCGATTCGAAGGTCGAAGATCCGTTCCAGTAGGCGTGCGGTGACCGGCCGGACAGTTGGGCCGAGCGGTTCGCCAGAGGGCTTCCGACCAGCGGCAAGCCGCTGGAGATGCCGCAGGCCGATCGTGGCTGGCTCGTTGTGTTCGCGAGCGAACACCTCGGCGAAATCGACGAACTCCTGGAACGTCTGATGCCGTTCCCAGATCTTCTGCTCCAGCACCGTCCGGAACGTCCGCACGCTGCACCACCTCCCATGTCGTCCCATGTCGTCATCAGGTCGTTCCGCTGACGAAGTGCTGATGAGACGTTGATTTCAGTTTGACATGGGTCGCCAGCCGGCGGTCCCCGAGCCGTCCGGCGGCGTGGACACCTCCTGTCCGCCTCAGCGCCGCCGGACACCCTCGCAATGGGAGGTCACCGTGACTACGTCCGGCGAGCCGCATCCGGCGGCCGAAGGCCTTCTCGGCTCTGGCTACGTGGTTTCGATGGTGCGGCCGAGCACACCGATCGAGGCACACCTCGGCGACGACGACCTGATCTACGTCGTGCTGCCTGGCAGCCCCTGTCAGGTGCTGATCGGCTTCCTTCCGCAAGGCGCCGAGAACTTCTCCACGATGCTGAGCGAGCAGCTTCGCGCGCTCGCCGACCGCCAGGACCAGAACCGATGACAGCCGGGCCGTTGTGCGTATGTGGGCTGGTGACAGTCCTGGTGACGGTGCTGGCCGTGATCATCGCCGCCGTCTACGGCGAGCTCGTCGCGCGGCTCGCTGTGCGTCGCGCTTCGCCCGACCAGGCCCGTCACCGTGCACCCGACCAGTCGCAACGCCGGAGTGAGCAGCAATGATCGCATTAACGATCTTCGCGGCCGTTTCGTGCGCCGCCGTCTGGACCTGCCTTCTCGGCGACATCTTTGGCTGGTGGAGAACCCCGCTGGCGATGGTGTTGACGCCGCCGCCTCACCCGCACGCCCTCTACCGCTCGCCGTCAACGATCATCGGGGTTCAGACCGTGGCTACGCCGGAAGACATCGCCGACGCATGGCTCTCGCTGACCAACGAGCAGCGCTCCGAACTACTTGCAGAGCGTCGAAAACAACAACTCGACGAGCAGGCCGCGCAAGCGCTGCCACCCGCCGAGTCACAGTCGTGACGCGGGTTCACCCCAGCCATCTTATCCGCGCCGACCGCGATTCAGGAGGAACGACGTACTGGACTCCCAGGCTGCGGCTCCACGTTCGAAGGTCACCGCCTTCTTCCTCGCAAGTCAGATCTAGCACGCCGTCGAGGGGTGCCATGCAGTCATCGCGCAGCGTATAGGCGGTGAACTTACTCCCCGGACGAACCTTCTCAAAGATCGGTGGACGCTTCGCCTCTAGGGGTGATTGAAAGGTGTGGTTCAAGTACTCACCGTGTGCCTTGGCGGTGACGCGAGCCAACGGCGGGCCACTGATCATCTTCACCGTTGCCTTGACGGAGAATCCGCCCACTTCCTCGTCACAAAAGACGGCTTCCTCGATCTCGAACTGCGGACCTTCACGGTGGTCCCGCTCCGCTCGCGCATCATCGAGCTGGGCCTGCATGATCTCTACCTGCATGTGTGCTGCCTGAGCTTGCTGCTCGGCAGCCTGCGCACTTCGCTGCGCCTGCTTCACGCTTTGCTCCGCCTGCTTCACGCTTTGCTCCGCTGCCTCGGCTTGCCGCTTCGCTTGCCGCAGGCTTGCCTCGGCGGCGTCGGCTTGCCGCCGAGCCGAGTTGGCGTTGTGCACCGCGATCCACGCCGCGCCGACCGCGACTAACACCGCGACCCACGCTGCCACGTCTCCCTTGTCCATACTGCCCCTCACCACAGCGAACTGTTCCGGTGCATCTACGTGGTTGACCGAGAGAGTACGGGCCAACACCGACATTCCGAGGCATGCGCCGGGCCATGCTCCAACAACCCCCGGAGCTGCCAGGCTAGGCGGGCTCAGTGCACTCGCGGCCCAGGTCGGCATGTCATGGTCGCACCGATAGGGGAAATCTATTGTCCTTCCACGCACTCGTCGGCGCACCATGGGCCCTATGAACCGTCCGCAGGTGAACCAGGAGCCAGACGCTCCCCAAAGCACGTACATTGTGCTGTCGCGTGCCCGCTCATCCGCGCGGTTCTCTCCAGATGACGGGATCGAAGTCACCATCAGCGACGTTCCCGGCAGCGCCAAACCCGTCCGCTTTAGGTCCGGCACTCGGTGGGTCGACGAAGGACACGATGCCCCGACACCCCGGGAGCTATGGATTGAGGCCGTCGGCCCTGCTCAAACCCTTAACAAGGCTGCGGCGATCTTCGGCTCGGCAGGAAGGTTCTTCAGCAACATCCTCGCCTTCACAGCGAACGCTGCGGTGGACATCCCGGAAGTACACATCGCCTACGATGCCACACCAGGTTGCACTGAGCGTGAGTTTCTAGAGGTCTTCCTGCCTGACGAGGTGGGACCGCTCCGCGAAGGACGCATCGTCAAGTCTGGCGAAGTACTCGCGGTGTTCGAAGGACTTCGCGCCTCGGGGTCACCAGCCCGGCTCGGTCGCGCTGCACAGCAGTACGGCCTGGCGCTGAGGCATTGGTATTTCGGCGGCGAGTGGCTGTCGCTAGCTCACCTCTATATGGCCGCTGAGACCCTGACAAGGGCGATGATCAGGCACCAGTGCGAGCGCCACAGTCTGCAAACTGAGGAGTTGGCTCGGCGACAAGGCATCGACATCGACGATGACGGCAAGTGGAAGCACCGGCTTGAGGTGTGGGCGCGACGCGATGTCATCTTTGACGGTGACAGGGAAACCTACAATAAGGCCCGCAGCGCCAGCGACGGGATCGAGCACGGCTTCATGGAGTTCGAGGACGTCAATCGCAAGGCGCTCGATGTCACCGACAAGGTCTTCAGCTATATCCGCCGAGCGATCCTGACGCTGCTTAAGCTGCCAGAAATGGATTTTCCTGACCTCTGGCAGCGACCACCCCGAGACGTCGCGTCACTGCGCAAGATCATTCGCGGACATCTCGTCGGCGATGGCACGAACCCTGCCGTACCAGGTGAGGACCACCCTCGCCTGAAATGGACCTCACGGGTGAGCAAACTTGAACGCACAGGCGAAAATTTATCTGTGTCGTTCGAGGAAAAGTTCACCGTGCGCTGCTCTCCAGGCTACGGCTTTCGCGGCCAAGCAATCGAGGTCAGAGGACGCCTTGAACCGGGACAACCTACTTACGCACAGTCGGTGGTCGCCGAAGTGAGCCAATCCGCCGCGCCAGCGGTTCCTAGCGAGGACAGTGCCTTCGACCTGATTCGACAAGCGAAGGACCTCGCAGTGCAAGTCGCAGCGTCTGGCACCTCAGTCGGCTTTCCGCCTGCGCTGCTCAATGTCTTCGGATTGTTCGGCACCATCCTGTCCCTCTTTGAGGCAATCGAGGTACTACTTCGAGATGACCGTCCAGTAGAAGCCGCAGTCCTGTTGCACAGCATGATGACCGGGACGTGCCGACTTGAGTCGATCGCCAGTCATGCCAACCCAGCCGGGGCAGCATTGAAGGCCAGGCTCGACGCGATGGAGCGTCACGCAGGCCTGCTAGAAGCCAGATCCGACGAAGCGCAAGCCTTCAAGGGCAAGATTGAGGAGCACCGGACCATGGCGGCAGCAATGGGCGTAATTGCCGCCGACAGCGCACCAGAAGCCCGGGCAGGGCACTTTTACGACCGCAATCAAAATTCGATTCGACTACTTGATGAAATCGCGCTCGCGGACGAGCTCGCTGCCGTCATGCATACCGTAACCGACACAAGCGGCAATCAAGCGTTGAACACCAAGATCCTCGACCCCGCCTTGAGAGCCGCAGTAGCGGCCGACGCTGTCGACGCACTCATCACAGCTGCCGTATCCCTTGCCGCGACAATGCAATGGCCCATCGACCACGACGCCGTTCGCGACATCCAACGCCGCGCTATAGCCCTAAGGGAGGCATCTGCCGACAGTTAGCTGCAAGGGAACGAGTGTGTAGCCAACCAAGTAAGACCCTACCGACCGAGGCACACCCCATCCGCAGCCAGGAAGCCCGTCCCGTCCCGCGTTGGAGCACAGTCAGACAGCTCGTGCAGAGGACAAATCAGGAGCGCGGGACGGGGTCTACCACACGTCCCGCGCTCCTGTTTCTAGCTATCTGCGCAGGTAGACGGCCGGTTCCCGTCGTCCTGCCAACCTGTCCCAATCATGGTTGCTCGTGGGCCCACAGGGACGGGCTATCTGTGCGATCTCAGTCCATAGAGAGCCGTAGGGATAGAGAGCAAGTCGCTCCTCTGAGGTTCACCCCAGGCAGTGGACACCGAGTTACCAGGACCAGCGGTCCTGGTGAAAGGA
>NZ_JBHRZI010000057.1:0-110026 GCF_042649515.1 Lentzea rhizosphaerae
TTCGGCGGGCACGGTCTTCATGATCTCGGCGACTGCTGCGACGTGCTCGACCGACAGCGCGCCCTCGGCCACCGCTTCCGCTGTCAGCGGGAGTTTGGGGGCGAGCTCGCTGCCGGTCGGGGTGATCTCGTTGGTCAGCAACGCGGCATTGGCGATCCAGCGCCTGGCGGTGGTGAGATCCCAGCGGACAGCATGCCGCAACACACGCGACAAATCCTTGTACCCCAGCTCGCTGGCGGCTCCGCGCCGTTCGAGCTCGGCGATTTCCTGCATCATCTCGTTCTCGCGCACCCGAATCTCCGTCACCTTGCTGACGACACTGCGAAGCAGCTCGTCGGTGGGGAGGAGTCGGGTTTCGATCACGTGTTCCAATCTACCGCAAGATCACAAAACGATAACGGGAAAACCCGAACACAATCGAGTGAATCGCCCAGCCGCCACCGGGAACGCGATGCCGAAGGCGAGCCGTACAGGGCTATGCGAACGCAGGCAAGCGGTAATGAGGCGAGCCGAACAACCCAACGCAACCACGCACGAGTGCGATTGGGGCTTGACTTTGGGAGCGAGGTGCTAGCCTTTTCGGATCGGGCGGGTGCGAAGCATCCGACCTTTTCCGCCCGACACAGCGCCTCGCAAGGGCCCCGAAGTCAAGCCCCAATCGCAATCGTCGCGAAGCGGCGATGAAATGACCCGGCTCGTCATACGACCCAAAGCAACCACCAACCCCAAGCCGGCCCGCGCCACCAACCTCGAAACCCAATCGCAATCGCGCGTGGTCGAGTCGGGGCGGTTACCGCACCTGTCGGGTGCGTGTGCCCTACCTGCCCCCTGAAACGCCAAAAGGGGCGAGACCGTGTCGGCCTCGCCCCTTTGCTGCGTCTCTGCCTAGCGGCCTACTTGCCGCCGGTCTGCGGGTTGTAGTCCGAGATCGAGCCCCACCTGCCCACCGGGATCACGATCACCCGCGCCTTGCCCACCACGTTCGAGATCGGGATCGCGCCGTCCGCGGGGGTCGGGTCGCCGTGCTTGCGCGAGTCCGACGAGTTGTTGCGGTTGTCGCCCATCACCCACAGCTTGCCCGCGGGGACGGTGACCTTCTCGAACGAGTCCTGCTGGCGGGGGCCGCCGCCGAAGTTCAGGTACGGCTCGTCCAGCGGCTTGCCGTCGACGAGAACGCGGCCCTGGTCGTCGCAGCACTCGACGGTTTGGCCGCCTACTGCGATGACTCGCTTGATGAAGTCCGTGCCGCTGGGCTCGGAGAGGTTCACCATCGAGCCGAGGTCCTGGAGCGTGCCCACCATGAAGTTCGGGGGCTCCTTGCCGCCTGTCCAGTTCGGAGGGCCGCGGAAGACGATCACGTCGCCTGGGCGGGGGTCGCTGAACAGGTACGTGATCTTTTCGACCAGCACCTTGTCGTTCACGCAGCCCGTGCAGCCGTGCAGGGTCGTTTCCATCGAGGCCGACGGGATGACGAACACGCGCGCGACGAACGTCTGGATGACCACGGTCAGCAGCAGCGCGACGCTGAAGATGACCAGCAGCTCTTTCCAGAACGGCTGCTTCTTCTTCGCCTTCTTCTTGGAGAACCGCGCCACCGGGTCGTCCCCGTACGAAGACGAGGAGGAGGACGGCTTCGACGTGGAGAAGCGCGTGGTGCGCTCAGGGCCGTCTCCGGTGGGAGGCGTTGTCTCCCAGGTCGACGAAGAATCGTCGTTCACGCGATGACTCACACGCCCCACCTTACGGACGTCCGGGTAGGCGCAACGTGAACAGGGCACCGCCCTCGGGCGCTCTGCCCGCGGTGGCCGTGCCGCCGTGCCGTTGTGCCACCTGCTTCACGATGGCGAGTCCCAGGCCCGAACCCGGGAGGGTCCTCGCCTCGGACGAACGGTAGAACCGCTCGAAAACGTGAGGTAGATCGGCGTCCGCGATGCCTGGGCCCGCGTCCGCCACCTCCACCACGGCGCTGCCGTCGCCCACCTGACGGAGGTTCAGCCGCACCGCAGAGCCCGAAGGGCTGAACTTCACCGCGTTGTCGAGGAGGTTCAGCACCGCGCGCTCGAGAGCACTGGAATCACCCAGAAGTGTCCACGGTTGCAGGTGCACGTCGAACGCGACGTTCGAGGCACGCCGGCGCGCGCGGTCCAAAGACCGTTCTACCACCTCGACCAGATCGACGGGCTCGTGGATCACCTGAGGGGCGTCCTCACGGGCCAGTTCGACCAGGTCACCGATCAACGTGGTCAGTTCGTCGAGCTGTGCGCGGACGTCGGACTGGATCTCCCGCTTGTCCTCTTCGGACAACGTGGGCGAATCCGGACGTTCCGACGCCAACAGGAGTTCCAAATTGGTGCGCATGGAGGTCAGCGGTGTGCGCAGTTCGTGGCCCGCGTCGGCGACGAGGCGGCGTTGTCGTTCCTGCGACTCCGCGACGGCGCCGAGCATCGCGTTGAAGCTGTGCGTCAGCCGCGCCAGCTCGTCGTCGCCCGACACCGGGATCGGTGTGAGGTCACCGGTGTTCGCGACGCGTTCTGTCGCTTCTGTCAGACGTTGAACGGGCCGCAGACCGGTGCGGGCGACCGCCGTGCCCGCGATGGCCGCGAGCAGCACGCCGGCGCCGCCGATGAGCAGCAGGACGACGCTGAGCTTGGCCAGCGTCGTGCGTTGCGGCGCCAAAGATTGGGCGATCACGATCGCGGTGCCGTTCTGGTACTGCACGGCGATCGCGCGCGTGTCGCTGCGGTAGTCCGTCCACAGGTAGTCGTCGCGCAGGCCCTGCGCGACCTCGCGCGCCTTCGGGTCGTTCGGCGGCTCCTTGGAGTTCTCCGGGTAGCGCAACGACCCGGTCACCCCGTTGAGCAGGCCCATCCGCACGTCGCCGGCGGCGAGGAAGGCCGCCGGGTAGTTCTGCACCTGGTCGGGTGAGCTGAACTGCGCGCCGTTGACCACCGCGATCGCCCGCTCGCGCAGGCTCTCGTCGAGTGCGTCGTAGACGTTCTTGCGCACGATCATGTACGCGCCGAACGACACCAGCGCCACGGCTCCGGCGACGCAGAACGCCGCGAGCCAGGTGACCCGAGCCCGCAGCGACGCCCTCTGCAGCCGTCCCTGGGGTTCGAAGATCACGGAGGGGTCTCCCGGAGGACGTAGCCCACTCCACGCACCGTGTGGATCAGCCGCGGCTCCCCCTCCGCCTCCGTCTTGCGGCGCAGGTAGCCCACGTAGACCTCGAGTGCGTTGCCCGAGGTCGGGAAGTCGTATCCCCACACGTCCTCCAGGATGCGGCTGCGCGTGAGCACCTGACGCGGGTGCGCCAGCAGGAGCTCGAGCAGCGCGAACTCGGTGCGGGTCAGGCTGATCGGACGGTCACCGCGGCGGACGTCCCTGGTGGACGGGTCCAGCTCCAGGTCGGCGAACTTGAGCACCGCGGCGGACTGCTGGGTGGCGGCGTCGATGTCCTGGGCGGCACGGCGCAGCAACGCGCGCAGCCTGGCCAGCAGCTCCTCCAGCGCGAACGGCTTGGGCAGGTAGTCGTCGGCTCCGGCGTCCAGTCCCGACACGCGATCGCTCACGGCGTCACGCGCGGTGAGCACGAGGATCGGCAGGTCGTCTCCGGTGCTGCGCAACCTGCGGCACACCTCGAGACCGTCCAGCCGCGGCATCATCACGTCGAGCACCATGGCGTCCGGCCTGGCGGCGTTCACCGACTCCAGGGCCTGCATGCCGTCTCCGGCAGTCTCGACCTGGTAGCCGTTGAACTGGAGCGAGCGGCGGAGTGACTCCCTGACCGCCCGATCGTCATCGACAACGAGGATGCGCATGGGGGCAGTCTTGCCGAGGGATCTGAGAGGCGCCTGAGAAGGGCCCTAACTGCGGGTGTGAGTTCGGCGTTAGCCTTCGAGGCCCCGCGCGACGGGCGCGTTCCACTTCCGCCACAGCGCGATCAGCCTGATGGTGATGATCAGCACCGCACCGGTCAGCGCGACCAGGCCTTTCGGGAATTTCGCCCATTCCCCCACAGCGACGACGACCGCACCGCACAGCGCCGCCACGGCGTAGATCTCTCTCCTCAGGACCAACGGGATCTCTCGGAGGAGAAGATCACGAAGTGCGCCACCACCGATCCCCGTGGTCATACCGATCAGACACGCCGCGTAGGGCGTCGCGCCGAGAGCGAGCGCAGTGGTGGTGCCTGACGTGACGAACAGACCGAGCCCCACGGCGTCCAGCAGCAGCACCGAGCGGCGGAGCTTCGCGACCTGCGGGTGGAACCAGAAGACGATCAGGCCGGTGCCCCCGGCGACCAGCAGGTACGGCCAGTTCCGCAGGCTCGTCGGCGGGTGCACGCCGAGCAGCACGTCGCGGACGATGCCGCCGCCCAGCGCGGTGGTGAGCGCCAGGATGATCACGCCGAACACGTCCAGGCGAGCGCGGACCGCGGCCACCGCACCGGAGGCGGCGAACACGGCGATCCCGATCAGCTCCAGGACGGTGAGCAGCACGAACGGAGAGAGTAGTTGGTCATCGGTGGGACGCGTCCCGGCGGTAACCGGCCTCCAGACGCCCGCCCGCGGACGTCAGGACGTGTTCCACGACCTCGATGAACCACTCCGCGCCCTCGCCCCGCACCAGCGCGCGGTAGGCGTCCACGAGCTCTTCCGCCTTGGCGTCGCGGAGCCGCCGCAGCAGCCACTTCCCGTGGCCGAGCCACTTGTTCTGCACGACCAGCGCGAGTTCGCCCGCGCAGGTCAGCAGCCGTGCCGCGACGAACAGACGCTCGTCATCGTCCCGTGCGCCGATCAGGTCCTCCAGCAGGTCCGTGGTCCCGTACCGGCGGTCTTCCAGCTCCAGGGCCGTCGGGATCGGAGGGCCGATCTCCAGCAGAGCGCGCGCTTCGGCTCGCATGCGCTGACCGGTGCCGTCGGCGTCGAGCATGAGGAACCCCTCGGCGCACATGTGCAGCAACGGAGGGCGCCGCTCCTGGATGTCACGTGCGACGAAGTCCTGGAACGACTCGATCGTGTGACAGAACAGCTCGACCGGCCAGCCGCGGTGCTCCAGCGTCTCCCGGAACGCGCAGGGCAGGTCGTCGACGATCACGATCATGTCCAGATCGGAGTTCGCGGTGTAGTTGCCCGCCGCGACGCTGCCGCCGAGGAACGCCGCCGTCGCCAGCGGATACCGCTCGTCGAGCAGGTCCCGTGCGACCTGCACCGGGTCCTTGTCCCAGTCGAGCGGGTGCCCGGTGACGTAGTAGTCCTGCTCCGGATCCAACGGGCCGAGCACCTGCTCCACGCGGGACCGGATCTCGGGGACCACCTCGTTCAGGTCCACGAGCCACGGGTTGTCCTCGGCGTCGAAGAGCGGCCGTATCTCCAGAAACTGTTCACGCGAGATGTCCCGCACGGTCGATGGTGGTCCGCTGTCCCGCTTCGCGTAGCCCTTCAGGCGCCAACCCATGTTGTCGCCGTAGGCGTGCCTTGCGTCGTCGGCCGACATGACGTTCATTGTTACTTGACGAACCCGGTCGGACGAATCAGAAAGGTCATCGGCTCAGAAGAAGTCCGCGAGCCGCGGCACACCGGACGCGCCGGCGAGCTGATCCAGCACCACGGCGTCGGCGGGGTCGCCCTCCAGCAAACCCGCACGTCGCAAGGCATGCGTGTTCTGCGCACCGGAGAACCACGGCCCGAGCGCCCGCGCGTGCAACCGGACCGCGCCGGTGCCACCGGGCTCGACACGCACCACGCCGTCCTCGACGACGATCCGCTGAAGACCCGCGTGCCACGGTGCGTGCTCGTCGACGATCTCCAGGTCCACCGCGGCGTTCGCCACGCGCATCCAGCCCCTGGCGGCCACGGCGGCGGGCAGGTCGACGACGCGCAGCATCCACGTCGAGGTCGACACCGAGTACCGCATCGGCGTGGCGCCGAGCAGGTTGAGCGTCGCCGGATCGCTGATCCGCAGGTCAACGGTGTCGAGCGTGCCCGCCCACGACTTGAGCGAGGCGAGCAGGTTCAGCTGGGCCTCGACGTCGGCACCGATGAGGTCGAACACCTTGAGCCGGCCCATGTCGCCGCCGCCGGGTTCGCGTTTCGCGGTCAGGTAACCGCGCAGGCCGCTCGGGCCGGGGAGCACGCTCACCAGGTCCATTTCGAGCACCTTCGTGGCGTCGATCCGCGGCGGTCGGCGGTCGGCCATGCCGTCGATCGTCCGCGCCACCTCGAGGTAGCACTCGTGCAACGCGGGGAGATCGCTCTCCTCCGCCGGGCGCGACGGGATCAGCTCAGTCGGTCGTGGCACCGCGAGCAGCCTGTCCATCGGCAGCTCGACCCACTCGAAGAGCCCTGCTCGTTCCCAGCCGCGACCCCGGTACAGCGTCGGCACGGTCGCGTAGAGCACCGACAGCGGCTGACCGTGCTCACGCATGGTGGTCAGCGCGGCGTCGAGCAACGCGTTCGCGATGCCGCGGCCGCGGTGGGCACCGTCGACGGCGACACCGCCGATCCCGCCCATGGGGACCGCGGCGCCGCCGTAGAACTGGGCGTACTCGCCGATGCGGAGCACGCCGGCGACCCGGCCGTCGATCTCCGCGACGAGCCCGTGCGTACCGGGCCGCACGAGGCGGTCCGGGCGCTCGCTCGCGTTGAAGGCGAGCTTGACCAGCCGGAACACGGCCTCGATGTCGTCGTCGGCGATCTCACGGATGTGCACGATCAACTATCTACCAGGCGAAGAAGCCCTGGCCCGACTTCTTTCCCAGCTCGCCGCGGGCGACCTTGTCCCGCAACAGCTGCGGCGGGTCGAACCTCGGCCCGAGCTGCTTCGCGAGGTGTTCGGCGATGGCCAGCCGGACGTCGAGCCCGACCAGGTCGGTCAGCTCCAGCGGACCCATCGGCCAGCGGTAGCCGAGCTTCATGCCGGTGTCGATGTCCGCGGCGCTCGCGACACCTTCCTCCAGCATGCGAATCGCTTCCATCCCAACGGCGACGCCGAGCCGTGACGTCGCGAACCCCGGTGCGTCGCGCACCTCGATCACAGTCTTGCCCCACTGCTCGGCCCAGGCCCGCGCCTTGGCCACGTTCGCGGGGTCGACGCCGTCGTGGTGCACGAGCTCGACGAGCTGCTGCACGGGCACGGGGTTGAAGAAGTGCATGCCCAGCACGCGTTCGCCGGGCAGTCCCGCGGCGATCTCGGAGATCGACAGCGAGGACGTGTTGGTCGCGAGGATCGCGTTCGGGCACTTCTGCGCCGCGTCGCCGAGCACCTTCTGCTTGAGCGGCACGTTCTCCGGCACGGCCTCGACGACCAGCTCGGCGTCCGCGGGCAGCTCACCGGTGCTCAGGTTCGCGAACACCGCGTCGGCGTCGGCGAGCTTGCCCTTCTCCTGCGCCTTCTCGAGCGAACGCCTGACCGCTGCCCTGCCCTGCTCTGCGCGGTCGGCGTCGGCCTCCGACAACGTGACCTCGTGGCCGTGCGCGAGCAGCACGTGCACGATGCCCGCGCCCATCGTGCCGCCACCGATGACCACGGCCTTCACGACACGACCTCGGCGCTGAACATCGCCACGAGCTCCATGCCGCCGATCTCGGTCAGGTTCGCGCCCGACGAGGCCCACTCGGGCGTTTTGAAGGCGGCCTTCATCGACTCGGCGGAGTCGAAGTACAGCTCTGCGATCAGGTACGGCTCGGTGTCACCGAGAAAACCGGCCAGGAAGACGCGCTGCACCTTGGCGACCTCGGCGCGCACGAGTCCCGGCACCGAGTCGGCGATCGGCATGTGCGTGCCGAAGTACTTCTCGTCGAAGTCCTCGGGGTTCGCGGGCTTCTTGTACAGCGCGATGTACTTGATCATGTGACGGTTTCCTCCTCGACTCGCCCAGCACTGTAACGCCCGAGGAGGGTGCCCGACTGAGGCACGATGGAAGCGTGCGGATCATCCTGTTGCGTCACGGACAGAGCCTCGGCAACGTCGACGAGCTCGCCTACTGCCGCATCCCCGACCACGCGCTGCCGCTCACCGAGACCGGCGAGAAGCAGGCCCGCACGGCCGGTCCGGTGATCAGGGACCTGATCGGCGACGGCCCGGTCGCGGCCTACGTGTCGCCGTACCGGAGGACGAAGCGGACGTTCGAGCTCCTGGGCCTGGACGCCGAGCGGATCGTCACCGAGCCGAGGGTGCGCGAGCAGGACTGGGGCAACCTCCAGGACCCGGTGCAGCAGGAGATGCTCAAGCACCAGCGGCACGCGTTCGGGCACTTCTTCTTCCGGCTGCCCAACGGCGAGTCCGGCGCGGACGTCGACGACCGGGTCGCGGCGTTCCTCGACGGCCTGACCGTGCGGATGCACGAGGACGAGGCTCACCCGAAGACGGTGCTGGTCGTGTCGCACGGCCTGACGATCAGGTTGTTGTGCCGCAGGCTGTTCGACTGGAGCATCGACCTGTTCGAGTCGCTGTCCAATCCGGACACCTGTGAGAACCGCGTGCTGGACCACGACGGCACGGGGTGGAAGCTGGACCGCCCCTTCGACCAGTGGCGCGACTCACCGGACGGGACGGTCCAGCTCCCTCTCTAAGCCCCTGCCCAAAATCCTGTCCGCACCGTCGCTGCCCCGGTTTTGGCGCGAAAAGCACGTTCGGGCCGCTAGATCGCCCGAACGTCACGTTCGCTCCCCAGGCCCATTTGGCGCGAACGTGACATTGGGGCCGATAGATGGCCCGAACGTGCTTTTCGCGCCAAACAGGAACAGTCGCGGACAGAACTCTTGGCAGACCGCTTAGAGGAGGCCGCGCTTGTAAGCGGCGACCAGGCGACGTGGCACGAGGAGCTCCTTGCCGTCCAACGTCCTGACCTTCACGAGGTCCGGCGCGGTGGCCTTCCACTGCGACCGGCGGTGACGCGTGTTGGACCTGGACGTCTTGCGCTTGGGAACGGCCATCAGCGCACTCGCTTTCCGTAGCGGCGGTTGAACTTCTCGACCCGGCCGGCGGTGTCCACGAGCCGTTGCGTGCCCGTCCAGAACGGGTGCGAGTCGGCGGTGATGTCGACGATGAGCAACGGGTAGGAGTTGCCGTCCTCCCACTCGATCGTGCGCTGCGACGTCGCGGTGGAACGGGTCAGGAACGTCCTGCCGGTGGACGCGTCCTGGAAGACCACCGGGTGGTAGTCGGGGTGGATACCGGGCTTCATATCGCCATCTTTCGGATCGAGTCCACGAAGGACAGTTCGTCGTCGGTCAGCAGCGCGTCGGTGAACGCCGCCGTGATCTGGTCCGGCTCTCCGAGCGTGATCGCCACGATCTGGGTGGTCTTGCCCTCGCGCGGGCCGCCCTCGCCGACGTGCAGGCCGCCACCCGCGGATTCCAGGTGCAGCGCCACGTCCGGTTCGTCGGCGACCCACAACCGGCCGCGCGAACGCACCACCGTGCCGTCGAGCAGCGAGTCGAGCGCGTCGTGCAGCCGCGCCGGGTGGAACGGCCGGTCGGCCGTGAAAACCGCTGTGGAGACACCGCATTCGGGCGTGAGCGGCACCATTCGAGGCTTCCTGCTCCTGCGCACGACGACCGTCTCCGGTGTGCAGCGGTGCGCGCCCGGAGTCAGCCGGTCGAGCACGGCCAACGTCCGTTCGTCCGCATCGCCTTGCAGCACCAGCACATCCGCGGCTTCGGCCTGCGCGACGACGACCTGGGCCACCGTGCGCTGGTCGCTGACCATCGAGGCGTCGCCCAGCGCGTCCTCCAGCCACGTCCCCGCGTCGAGCACGGTGATCACGCACTCGACGTCGACACCGAGGTCGCGGCGCACCACGTCCGGTTCGAGCAACGGGTCCAGGTGCAGCACGACCGTGTGCCCGCGGAAGGTGCCGAGCAGCTCGCGCAGGTCCTCGCGCACGGTGCAGGAGACGCAGTTGTGCAGAAGCTCCACATCGGTCGCGACGCCGTCGACCCAGCGCCGCACGCACGTCTCGGTCGCAAAGTGCCTGACCAGCACCGAACCGGGCCGGTCACGCCACACCCGCACGGCGACGTCGTGGTCCACCAGCCCCGCCACCATGACGACAACGGATTCCATGTGAGGTACCGTAGTTGAAAACGAATGTCGTTTCAATCTGTGTTTGATCTCGAGGAGGACCTCACGCCATGCGCTGCCAGCTGACCGGCCGCGAGCCGGGCTTCGGCAACCGCGTCTCGCACTCACAACGCAAGACGCGCCGCCGGTGGAACCCGAACGTCCAGCGCAAGCGGTACTGGGTGCCGTCGCTGAACCGGTTCGTGACGCTGACGTTGTCCGCCAAGGGCATCAAGACCGTCGACAAGCTCGGCGTCGAGGCCGCCGTGGCCCGTCTGCGCGCGCAGGGGGTGAAGGTCTGATGGCGAAGAGCACGGACGTCCGGCCGATCATCAAGATGAGGTCGACCGCCGGCACCGGGTACACCTACGTGACCCGCAAGAACCGCCGCAACGACCCGGACCGGCTGGTGCTGCGCAAGTACGACCCGGTGGCGCGCAAGCACGTCGACTTCAAAGAGGAGCGCTGACGTGGCGAAGAAGTCGAAGATCGCCGCGGACAAGCGTCGCCGCGAGGTCGTGGCGCGTTACGCGGAACGGCGCGCGGAGCTCAAGGAGATGCTGCGGCACCCCGAGACGCGCGAGGAAGCGTTGCGGGGCCTGCAGAAGCTGCCGCGTGACGCGTCGCCGACGCGGCTGCGCAATCGTGACGTCGTGGACGGACGCCCGCGCGCGTACAACCGCGCGTTCGGACTGTCGCGCATCCGTTTGAGGGAAATGGCCCACAGGGGCGAACTTCCCGGCGTGTCGAAGGCGAGCTGGTGATGCGCGACCGCAAACCGCAGCCCAAGCGCAGGCAGAACCTGCTCACGAAGGAGGGCGTGACCGTCGTCGACTGGAAGGACGTCACGCTCCTGCGCAAGTTCATCTCGGACCGGGGCAAGATCCGGTCCCGCCGGGTGACCGGCCTGACGCCGCAGCAGCAGCGTCAGGTCGCGACGGCCATCAAGAACGCACGGGAGATGGCCCTGCTGCCGTACCCGTCACAAGGACGATGACACGCACCGCCGTGCTGGCCAGGAAGGCCAGCACGGCGAGCTGCACCAGCAACGCGAGCGCCCAGGTCGTGTGTTCGTCGACCGTCAGATCGCCACGAACACCGACCAAGAAGGTCGCGTAGAGGCCCCAGCACTGCAGTGCGGCCAGCCCTGCGCCGATGATCGTCGTGCGCAGGGACACGACCACGACGACGGCGGCGAGCAGGACGAGGGCCATCAGCGGCCAGGCACCGGTGAACGTGGTGACACCGACTCCGCCGCCGAATCCGAGCGCAGAGCCGTAACCACCTTTCATTCTTCGCATCCGATCGGTCTATCGCCTCAGGTGAGATCAGCGCCACCTCTCCGGCGTGAAGTTGGTGCTTTCGAGTGAGGCACGATCGCACGAATGAGCCTGTACGAAGTAGTGCACCGGCGCAGGGACACCCGCGCGGAGTTCACCGGTGAGGAAATCGCGCCTGACGTGCTGCGGCGTGTGCTGACCGCGGCCCACGCGGCGCCGAGCGTAGGCCTTTCCCAGCCGTGGGACTTCGTGCTGGTGCGCGATGAATCGATTCGGCGCGCGTTCCGCGATCACGTTCAGGCGGAACGCAGCGTGTTCTCCGCACAGCTCGACGAGGAACGCGCGGAGGTGTTCTCGCGCATCAAGGTCGAGGGCGTCATGGAGTCGTCGCTCGGCATCGTCGTCACCTACGACCCGGACCGCGGCGCGCCGGCGGTGCTCGGCAGGCACGCCATCGCGGACGCGGGTCTGTACTCGGTGTGTCTGGCCATCCAGAACCTGTGGCTGGCGGCGACCGAAGAGGGCCTCGGGGTCGGATGGGTGAGCTTCTACCGCGAGGACGTGCTGCGCCGCCTGCTGGACATCCCCGCGAGGATCCGTCCCGTGGCGTGGCTGTGCGTCGGACCCGTGCGGTCCCTTCCCGACACTCCGGACCTCGAGCGGCACGGGTGGCGCACCCGGCTTCCGCTCGACGACGTCCTGCACCACGACCGCTACCGCCGTCCTGTGTGACCGGACTCGTGCAGCGTTGCGCCAACCGCCTGTTCCGCACGCTCCCCTCCACCCCCTACGGTTGCGCCGACGGGTGGAACCGGGGGCGGAAAGAAGATCGTCGAACGTCACGGTTGGCGCAACCGGCTACCCCTTGGTGACGTCCTGCACCACGATCGGCACGGGGCGCGACCGTCCCGGTAGTGTGTGCAGGCCGCTCGGCGAGTCGGAACGGAGTCGATGAACGAGTGGAGCAGCGCGATCCGCTGGTAGCGGGCCAGATTCCGCGGCTGGACCGAGAGGTCCGCGCGTTGCTCAACGCTGGCCGCCTGCCGGAGGCGAACAGTCTCTTCGACGAGGTGGTCACCAAGGTGTCCCCCGGCGCCGACCGCTGGGTTCGTTCGGCGGTGCTGGTGAACCGGGCCGTGATGGCGTGGCGCCTCGGCCGCATTCCCCTCGCCCTGGAATTGGCCGCCGAGGGGTGGACCGATCTCGACGCCGACCGTTCGGACAGTCCTGCCGTGGCCCAGACGATGGGCTCGCTCGGCTATCTCATGGAGGGCATCGGAAACCGCCGTGCCGCACTGGACATGCTGCGGTTGTCCGTTCAGGTCGCGCGCCGTGCGGGCAACACGGACACGTTGGCGCACTGCCTGCAGCGCCTCGGCGGTTCGCTGAACTTCCGCGCCTGCTCCGGACCTCCCGCAGCCGCACCGGCGATCTTCGAGGAAGCGCTGGCGTACCTCGACGAGGGTCTCTCGCTCGCCAAGGACGAGGTCATGCGCCGGGCGTTGATGGGCGCGCTCGGCCGTTCCCTGGCCGGTGTCGGGCAGCTCGACAAGGCGGAGGAGCTCGGCGCGGAGACGTTGCGGCTCGCGTCGGACGCCACGGACCTGTGGGGCATCTCGGTCGGCAACTGGGTTCTCGCCGTCGTGCGTCGCGAACAGGGTGATCTGGACGAAGCGCGCACACTCGCCGCGCGTGCGGTGTGCAACGCCGAACGCATCAACGACATCTCACTGCTGCTGCGGTTCTCCACGGAGCTGGCGGACATCTGCCACGCGCTGGGTGACGCGGTGGGCGAGGCCGAGGCGTTGCGCCGGTCGATGGCTGCCTCGCGCACGGCCACGGAGACGTTGCAGGAAGGCCTCGGCCAGGCGCTGGAGCAGCGCCGGGTGGCCGTGCAGGCGCAACGGCTCGCGGTGGCCGCCCAGGAGGCCGCGGCGCGCGACCCGTTGACGGGCCTCGCGAACCGGCTCGGGCTCGAACGCGCGGCTCAGGCGTTGCTGGAGTCGACGGCGGCGCGCGGCAGGGTGCCGTGGCTGGTGCTGGTCGACGTGGACTGGTTCAAGGGCGTGAACGACGACGCCGGGCACGCGGCCGGTGATGCGGCGCTGCGCGAGATCGCGGCGTTGCTGCGGCGCGAGTGCCGGTCGGACGACCTGGTGGCGCGCTGGGCAGGCGACGAGTTCGTGGTGCTGCTCGGTGACACCGGGCCGAACATGGACGTCGGGCCGAACGTGGCCGAGCGGATCCGCGCGGCCGTCGACGGCCACGACTGGACGATGGTGCTCGGCGCGGTCCGCCGCCCGACGGTGAGCATCGGTGTCGCGGCGGGACCGGCCAAACTGGACCAGCTGTTCGCGGCCGCGGACATGGCGCTGTACCGCGCCAAGCGCCACGGCCGCAACCGCGTCGAGGTAGAACCTTCCGCCGAGGAAATCCCCGAGATCGTCTCGGGCAACTAGCTCTCGATGAACGGCGCTTTTGTCCACGTGAGGTGGACGAAAGCGCCGTTCATCATCAGGCGATGAGGCCGCCGCGGTAGGCCACCAGCGCGGCCTGCACGCGGTTGACCGCGCCGATCTTGCCGAGAACCGACGAGACGTAGCCCTTCACCGTCGCCTCCGACAGGTGCAGGGTGCCGCCGATCTCCGCGTTGGACATGCCCTGGCCGATCAGCACGAGGACCTCGCGCTCCCGTTCGGACAGGCTTTGAAGGAGTCTCCGTGCCGGCTCGGCCATCCGCTCGCCGTCCGCGACGGCGGCGAGAACCCGTGCCGCGACTCCCGGGTCGAGAACCGCACCTCCGCGCGCAAGATCGCGCACGGCCTTGACGAGCTGTTCCGGTTCGGTGTCCTTGAGCAGGAAGCCCGCGGCACCCAGCCGCAGCGCTTCCGAGACGTACTCGTCCACGTCGAACGTGGTCAGGATGCAGACCCTCGGTGGGTCGGGCAGGGTCCGCAGCCTCCGCAGTGCCACGAGCCCGTCCGAGGTGCGCATCCGGATGTCGAGCAGGACCACGTGAGGACGGTGCTGGCGGGCCAGGTCGGCCACCAGATGCCCGTCGTCGCATTCGGCAACGACTTCGATGTCCCCGACGCTGCTCAGGATCATGCGAAGGCCGGAGCGGACGAGGTCCTCGTCGTCGGCCAGCAGAACCTTGATCACGACGCCTCCCGCATTGGCGTTCCGTGCTCCCTCATGTGCGTGATCTTCGCGTACGCACGTCGAAGGTCACGTTAATTCTCAGTTATCTCATCATGTGGTAACGGTTTTTCGAGATGACCGGCAACGTTCACAGTTACCGGAATTGGCCGCCGACTTCGCTGCGTAGGCATGCCACCAGGACTTGAGGGGCGCCATCGGAACCCTGAGTGACCAAACGCGGAAATCCCACTGAGTGGAATGTCGTACCAGAAACACAGATGCGGCCCGGGTAATCCGATTCTCAACTTCTTGGCGGATGTCGTTTTGACCCATATGCCTTCCGGATCGATGCAGCCCCAACGTGACCGTTCCGTAAACGCGAAGGTCTTTCGCAATAGGGCTACCGGAAAGTAACCTGCGTCACAAGCACCCCTGCCCTGTACGGAGAGGAGCTTCGCGCGATGCGGAGAGCCAATCCGGTGACGTCCCTGCTGGCGACCGCCGCCGTCACCGCCTCCCTCATGATCGTCCCGTCGGCGCACGCCGCGGAGCCGGTCCCGGCCGCGTTCGCCGCGGACGACTACTGCCTCGGCCAGTGCGGCGACATCCTGCCGCCCGGCAACAACGGCAACGCGACCCTGGCCGAGATCCTCGGCCACAAGGCGTTCGGCACCAGGCCCGCGCACTCGGCCGACCAGCTCGGCAAGTACGACGGGCTGGTCTCCGGCCACAGCGGGCTGACCAACGCCCAGCTGACGAACTTCTTCAACGACGCCTCGTTCGGCGTGCCGTCCGACCAGGTCGAGAGCACGGTGAAGCCGCGCTCGGACGTGACGATCGTGCGCGACAAGAAGATCGGCATGCCGCACATCACCGGCACCACGCGGTCCGGCACGATGTTCGGCGCCGGTTTCGCGGCCGCGCAGGACCGCCTGTGGCTGATGGACCTGTTCCGCCACCTCGGCCGCGGCCAGCTGTCCGGTTTCGCCGGCGGCGCGCCGTCGAACCGGGTGCTGGAGCAGAGCTTCTACAACCAGATCCCGTACACCGAGGCCGACCTGCAGAAGCAGATCGACACCGCGGCCGCGAAGAACGGTGAGCGCGGGCGTCAGGCGGTGGCCGACGTCAACGACTACATCTCGGGCATCAACTCGTACATCACGCAGTCGGTGAATGCGCGGAACTTCCCCGGCGAGTACGTCCTGACCGGGCACGCCGACTCGATCACGAACTGGAACGACATCCAGCCGTTCAAGGCGACCGACATGGTCGCGATCGCGTCGGTCGTCGGTGGCCTGTTCGGTGCGGGCGGTGGCGGCGAGGTCCAGTCCGCGCTGGTGAAGCTGGCCGCGCAGAACAAGTACGGCGCCGCCGTCGGTGAGCAGGTGTGGAAGGCGTTCCGGGCGCAGAACGACCCGGAGGCCGTGCTCACCCTCCACAACGGACAGTCTTTCCCGTACGGCGCCTCTCCTGCCTCACCGCAGGGCGTCGCCATGCCCGACGCCGGCAGCATCACGCCGGAGCGCATGGTCTACGACGAGGCGGGCGGCACCGGCGCTGCCGTTTCGGTGGCCACTTCTTCGGACGTGGCGAAGGCTCGCGGGATCTTCGAGGACGGTGTCCTGCCCGCCGACCTGCTGAACAAGAAGCACGGCATGTCCAACGCGCTGGCGGTGTCCGGTGCGCACACGGATTCCGGAAACCCGATCGCCGTGTGGGGCCCGCAGACCGGGTACTTCGCGCCGCAGCTGCTGATGCTGCAGGAGCTCAACGGTCCCGGCGTCCGCTCGCGCGGCGTCTCGTTCGCGGGCGTCTCGATGTACGTGCAGCTCGGCCGCGGCGTCGACTACTCGTGGAGCGCGACCTCGTCCGGGCAGGACATCGTCGACACGTACGCGGTGGAGCTGTGCAACGCGGACGGTTCGCCGGCCACGAAGGCTTCCACGTCGTACCTGTTCCACGGTTCGTGCCTGCCGATGGAGCGCCTGGAGCGCAAGAACGCCTGGAAGCCCACGGTCGCCGACGGCACGCCGGCGGGCTCCTACACGTTGGTGATGTGGCGGACGAAGTACGGCCTGGTGACCTCTCGTGCGACGGTGGGCGGCAAGGTCGTGGCGTACACGACGTTGCGCTCGACCTACATGCACGAGGTCGACTCGATCATCGGGTTCCAGGAGCTCAACGACCCGGCCGCGATCCGTTCGGCGTCCGACTTCCAGCGCACGGCGAACAAGATCGGGTACGCGTTCAACTGGTTCTACGCGGACTCGAAGGACGTCGCGTACTTCAACTCGGGCCTGAACCCGGTGCGCAGGTCCACTGTGGACCCGAACCTGCCGGTGTGGGGCCGTCCCGACTACGAGTGGGTCGGCTGGGACGGCAACGAGAACGTCGCGTCCTACATGCCGTTCGAGGGACACCCGAACTCGATCAACCAGGACTACTACATCTCCTGGAACAACAAGCAGGCGAAGGACTTCACGTTCGGCAGCTTCGGCCACAGCGCCGTGCACCGCGGTGACCTGCTGGACGTCAGGGTCCGCGCGCTGATCTCGTCGGGCCAGAAGGTCACGCGGGCGTCGCTGAGCCGCGTGATGGCGGAGGCGGCTGTCGCGGACCTGCGGGCCGAGCAGGTGCTGCCCGAGCTGCTGCGGGTGGTGGAGTCGGCTCCGGTCGACCCCGCGCTGGCGCCGGTCGTGCAGAAGCTCAAGGACTGGCAGCGCTCGGGTTCGTTGCGCAAGGAGACCGCGAAGGGCAGCAAGACCTACGCCCACGCCGACGCGATTCGGATTCTCGATGCGTGGTGGCCCCTCCTGGTGCAGGCCCAGTTCAAGTCGTCGCTGGGTGACGCCCTGTACGACGCCATCGCGAGCGCCCAGCAGGTGGACGAGTCACCGTCGGACGCGCACGGCTCGGCACCGCACAAGGGTTCGTCGTTCCAGTACGGCTGGTGGGGCTACGTGGACAAGGACCTGCGCAAGGTCCTCGGCGACCCGGTCCAGGGCGCGTTCCCGCAGACCTACTGCGGCGGCGGCACGCTGGCCGGCTGCCGGACCGCGCTGGTGGACTCGCTGAACGCGGCCGTCGCCAAGCCCGCCAACCAGGTCTACCCCGGTGACGCGGACTGCGCGGCAGGTGACCAGTGGTGCGCGGACACGATCGTCCACCGTGCCATGGGCGGCATCACCCAGGACAAGATCCACTGGCAGAACCGCCCGACCTACCAGCAGGTCGTGCAGTTCCCGTCCCGGCGAGGCCAGAACATCGCCAACCTGGCCGTGAAGGCAACGGCGACCGCGTCGTCCCACGAGACGGGATGGAACAACCTCCCGCCGTCGAACGTGCTGGACGGCAACATGTCGTCGCGCTGGGCCAGCGACTGGAGCGACAACCAGTGGATCCAGGTCGACCTCGGCTCTGTGCAACGGATCGGTCGCGCTGTGTTGCACTGGGAGTCGGCGTACGGCAGCGGCTACCGCATCGAACTTTCCAATGACGGCACGAACTGGCGGAACGTTTTCTCCACAAGTGCTGGCGATGGCGGCGATGATGTCGTAGCGTTCACGCCACAGGACGCGAGATACCTCCGAATGACGGGTACCCAACGGGCCACTCGTTACGGATACTCCCTGTACGAGCTTGAGGTCTACAGCTTGTAGACCTTCGAGATGAGGACGCCGATCCACCCCCAGGGGTCGGCGTCCTCTACTTTTTCAGGCCCTGAACAGGTAGTTCCTCGTCCGGTCGCCGATGCCGTCGGCCGGCACCCACCCGTTGCCGTCCCACCTGCTCATCCGGTACCCGCGCGTGGCGAGGAAGTCGGCGACGTCGCGGGCCTTGTACCCGAACCGCTCGACGTGCCGTTCCTCGATCTCCAGCAGGAACGCGGGCTTGAAGCGCTCGATGGTCTGCTCGGCTCCTTCGAGCACCCGCAGCTCGGCCCCCTCGACGTCCGCCTTCACGAAATCCAGCCGCGTGATCCCGTTGGCCGTGACGAAGTTGTCCAGCGTGTCGGTCTTGACCAACACGTCGAGGTGCTCGTCGAACTCCTCGTTGGACCCCAGCCCGTTGGCCCCCGCAGTCAGGAACGACCGCCCGGTGACAGGACTCCCGTGCCGCACCGGCACGCTCATGACCTCGCGCCCCTGCCCGTTCCCGAGCGCCACCGAGTGCCTCCTGATGTTGCGCCCCTCCCGCGGCCGCAACACGTACGACAGAGCAGGATGCGCGAACACCAGCGGCTCAACGCTGTGCACAGTCCCTTGTGGACCAACCAGTCTGGACAGGGTCACCGTGTAGAGCCCCAGCGCAGCCCCGACGTCGACACAGACGTCCCCAGGCTTGACGATCTTGCGGAGCCCGATCAGCTCCGCCTCGGCATAGGGCGTGAGCCGGGCGAGGGCCCGCAACCCAGCAACCACCGCGGCACTGCGAAGTTCGGTGAACACCCGAACCAGCCTAGACGTGCCCGTTCGTGTGCTGTCCGTTCGAGTGCGGTTCGCCGGCTGGCAACCCGATCTGGTCCGCGAACTCGGCAGCCACCCGCGACCCGCCGTAAACGCTCAACGCCTTGGCCAGGTGCTGCCTGAGGTCGTTGCGGTGCCGATCCTCGAGCTCGGGCAACGCGCGCTCGACACTGGTGACGAGCGACTCGGCCCAGTGCTGCGAGGGCTCGAGCTGGGCGATCTTGACCAGCTCAGCGAGGTGGCCCGACAACTTCACAGCCTCCTCGACCTGATACCCGTTGCGCTGCAACCACCAGATCGTCGCCGTACCCACGTCCGTCAGCACCTCGTCCCGCAGGTACCGGATCTCGGCGCGCTCGATGTCCCGCTCAGCCAGCTTGAACGTGGAGTTCCTCAACAGCTCGATGTGCTTGCGAGCCATCTCCAGATCCTCGTCGTCGACCGAGATCTTCACGAGCTCGGCCCGAGCCCAGACATGCGTCCCGGGCACCTGCCGCTCGGTGGCGAGCTCGTCCCCCAACTGCACCTGCAGGGCCGCGTGGTGCACCAACATGGCCTTGCCGCTGATCTCCTTGGCCCGCTGCAAGACGTGGTGAATGGCCGCACTCTTGGGCGAGTTGTGCCTGAGCCCCGTGGCCAGATCAAGCCGCCACACCACGGTGAGTTTGAGGTGGAAGTCCAGCCCGTACACCGCACTGGGCAGGGGCGTCTCGAACTCCTGCTGGTGACTGCTGGCCGGCGGCACGAACGTGAAGTCGTCGGCGCGGCTGGGTACCCGCCGCCGCCACCAAGCCTTGAGGGCACCGAGCGGGCCAGGACGGAAGTCGGGCCAGGGTCTGCTCACGCCCCTTGCGTACCTGACGTTTCTCCACGAAAGAAGGTGGCCTGCCTCACTTCCCTCCAACGGCCGCACATCTGTCGACTGGCCCCTTACGGTGCGTGAGCACCGCCGCCGGTCCGCAGCGGCTGACCGTAGGTGGGGGCGCTGGTCAACTCGGTGGACGCGCCCCGCTAGACTGCTGTCGCCAGCCCTAGTAGCTCAGGGGATAGAGCATCGGTTTCCTAAACCGTGTGTCGCAGGTTCGAATCCTGCCTGGGGCACCACCTTTCGCCGGGTGAAATCAAGCTCTGACCAGCGGCAACGCGGTCGGAGCTTGATCTTTTTGGTCAGTCATCGTCAGCGGGAATCTGCCCCTGTTTGCCGCCATCTACGGACTCACCACGGACTGACCTGCAAGCCGTCGAAAATCACGTCGGAGCCCTGTCACGCGATCAGCACAGATGATCAACGAAGCTATCGCTCTGATCGTTGATCAGGTTGGAGCCGCGAGCTGCGAAGCTTCCATGATCAAGCTAAATCTGCCACCAACACAGGGTCCGCAATCACAGTGAGCGACAACTTGGGTTACGCGAAGAGTTCAAGAAGACCAACGTCACATATGCTCTGAACTGGCAAAATCGAGCTAGGCGTCCAGCGCAAGCCGAGCGCGCGAGGACACGAGGTCACACTCAGCAACAATAAAAGATGTCCAGGTAGGCGAACCCACCTGGACATCTTCGCTATATTACGAGCACTTATGTGGCAAGCCAGCGTGGACCTCAAGGGCGGCTACCCAAGGGTATGTGGCGGTGTCGTCGACGCTCAGCTGAAGCAACAGCTTCAGGGCTCGTCATCGCGCGTCGCCTAGTCGCCACGCACAGCGCTAGCAGCTTCGGGCAAGATTGGCCTGATCTTGCCGTCCTTCCGGTGAAGGCGAGCCTTCAGCGGATCGCCTGCCAGGCTACACGACAACCGTACCTACGTCACCAAGGAACCCCTTGAGGTCACCTAGACGAGTCAACGACGCTGCCGACGTCCACGTCGGCGGCCTTGTTCAGGCGCCCCGCTAGCTGCAACGCCGTCGTCAGGGTGCTGGTGCGGTCGCTGCGCTTGAAAGGTGCATCGGGCGCTATGCCCGCCTGGCCGCTGCCCCTGCCTCACAACTCCGTTTGGGTAGATGTTGCAGTAGGAGCCCCGTTTGAATTTCCATACCTCGGTAAGTGTGGCGAGCCTAGCCGCACTCGAAGGACTGCTCACATCCCAATGAAAACCTTGCCGAAGCTCAAACCCGGCAATCCTGCTTATCCCTTTACCGTGCAATGCTTTCGCAGGCTTCCAGATCCTCTCATTGCCGTCTTTCCTGGATCCAGGCGCGCCATGCATTGCTTCGAATTCCCGAACACCTTCATCCGTGTCGATCGAAATCCACTCTTTCTCTGGACTAAACACATGGAGCGGCAAACAACGCGCGTCACGCTCCCCTTCGCACTCACAAGAAGCTTGCCAATGATCGAATCCACCAAGCAGCACAGCTGGATCAAAGCTGTTATCAACTCGGCCAAACTGACCAAAAAAAGCTTTGTGATAGACAAAACGCTGAAGTGATATCGAGTTCCTGGTGCTTACCCGCGCCTCTGGGTCTAAAATAACCCGGGCGCTGCCCATTTGAAGCACTGCGACCGCGCGCTCGTGAGAGGCGTCATATATCTGCTGACTATCATGCGGTTCCAGCAGATTGAGCTTCCTCCCCGTCTCACCGCCTTCCTGGACCGTGAATTCTTTTGCGCGGCGAGTGAGGCACTTTAATCCCCTTCTCTCCACAGCGCGCTGCATGGACCTTCTGGCCGCATCTTTACTCTCATCCGTACGGCCAGGTACGACAATAAAAACCATAGGGATCTGGTCGCCAAATTTGCTCAACTCATCTCCCAAAGCGGCGGCTAGCTCTGAGGTAGATATCTGGACTAAACGTGAGCTGACTCAACTCCTGCTCAGTCATTACTTCGATGCACCGAAGTACCAGAGAACGAAGATCATCCGCGTCCCCGTCAGACCGATGAACCGGCCTCTGCAACCCTCTTACCTGCGAAGACTCCACCAGAAGGTTATCGGGAACTGCTTCACCGATTTGCCGGAAGAATTCCTTGACGCGATCGATTAGGTGGTCCTGCATATAACCGTTCCAGCGATACCGGAGATGTGAAGGAAGGAATGCATTACCATAGTGCTTGAGAATCCATTGCGTTACGCGCGTGCGCTCAGGATCGGAGAGTTCATCACTGATCAGACCGAGGAAGTCTTCGCGCCAGGAACGGATTTCTTCGTCAGACAAGGTTGGCAATGAAGGAGTACTGACGTCAGATTCACGCCAAGGCCGCGCAAGGTCATTCTCCGAGTCCCAGACATAGCGCACACCGCTGCGATAGTCGACAATGGCCTTCCAGAAATCCGGCCTAATCATCATCCGTTTCCCTGGTGGCGACTCCGGAGGCGTCTCAACGGAGTCGGGAAGCGATTTAGCCGACTTAAGCACCACTACCTTTTGCGGACTTGACTCGTCTAGATCCAAAAGATCCGGAAAGAGCCGCAAGAATTCTGGCAGGGTAGCTACACCGTAAGCAGATTCTTTAAATTCGCGCTGCGTAAGGTCGAGCAGACGATTTTTCAGTACCGCAGCATTCATCCTTTGCCAGGCGGCATTACCAGAAGCCTTTGCATCCTCAAAGGCCGCAAGGATAAGCTCTCTGCCTTGCGAAAGAACTTCGTCGTCACTCACTATGGGTCTCCCTAATGTCGCCGCGATATAGTAGACCGCGACCACAAGCGAATCAATCACCCAGATGCATGACCACTGAGGGTCGTCACATACCGACCAAGGCAGCAAAAACTAGCCCACCTACCGTCTCCCTGAGCGGTGTTCAAGAGGGACTCAAACTCGCGCCCTCAGGCAAGAGACTGTCGAGAAAAATCCTTCACCTGAGACTTAAAAGTCTTTCAATCTTACTGTTGACCAATTCGCGATGTCCATCAATACACTTCGCGTAGACCTTCAACAGGACGTCTACCGAGTGCCCTGCCCGCTCAGCAACCTCCGGAGCAGGCACACCGCCATTCAGCTAGAGAGAAACAGCCGCGTGCCTCAAGTCGTAGGGCCGGCCCGCCAACGGCGAGGTCACCTGTGCCGGGGTGAACGCGTACCTTCGTGCTTCCTCCCATACGCGGTAGTACGTCGAGTACGACACCACGCCACCGTTGGGTGACCGGAACAGCCGGCCGCCTCGCCCAACTCCAAACCGTTCGATGTGCTCGCGGAGGATCTGAACCAACACAGGCGGGATCGGCACCGGCCGCACTTCCTTGCGCCCACGGTGCTTCAGGCTTCGCTGGTCGTGAACCTCCCCCGAATCCGTCCGCCTCTTCCCCGCAGCTGGACGCGACTCACCGAGGACCAGCATGCCCCATCCATCCTCGGGGAGCGTGCAGTCGTCCTCCCGCAGCGCTAAGCCTTCAGCTGGCCGCGCCGCCGCGTAGTACCCGGTGGCGAAGAACGCCGCGAGGTGCGCACCTCGATCAGCGTTCCGACGGCCGACATAAGTCACGGCAGTAAGCAGTTGCTCGACCTGCCGAGGATTGGCAACTACACGAGGGTCAACCTGCTCAACAACCTTCGAGGCCTTGCGCTTGATCCGCGTCAACAGGTTATCCGGGATCAACTCCTTCTCAACCGCGTACGACAGCATGTTGAACAAGACCGCCCGTTTGCGCTGATATACAGAAGCAGCCGCGGACTTGCCGTCGAGCTTCGTAGCGAGGGCATCCAGCAGTCCACGGACCGCCGACGCATCCGTCACGTCGTAGAGCGGCCGCGAGTTCCGGACGAGCCACGCGACAACCTCCTTCTGCTCCTCATCCAGCTTGAGATCACGAGTAGTCGGCGGCAGCAGGTTCCGAATCAACACCCCGCGCAACTCGGTCACCTCCGGCCGCCCAGTCACGTCCTTTACGAACTCGGCCCCAGCCGTCGCCAGCGCCTCGACAGTGCTTGCACGAGTCTTGGCGGCTGCATCCGACCACTTCATATCCACATAGGACTGTGAGAACTGCAAGAAGGAGACGGAGTTCTTCCGACGAAGCTCCGACAGTGGAAGACCTGTGTCCACATCGAACGGCTCACCCGCCCGCGCAGCACCACTCAGTTCCGACAGACGACTCGCGGCCAGCGCCTTGGTCACGTACCACTCGGAGTGCTCCTTGGTCTCCGTTACCCACCGCACGCCGTACGGCCGCTTCCGGCCAGCCCTCTTCTTGATCTCCCAGAATCGGACCTTGAACGTGGTGCTCATGCGGCCCTCCCATAGAGGTCGTCCATCCAGTCCAGGAAGTCCGAACGCCTGCACCGCAGCTCCCCGTTCGGGAGCGGGAAGCAACGAGGTCCCTTCCCCGTCTGCCGCCACTTGTAGAACGTGTCCCTGGAGACGTCCCCGCCGAGCGCTTCCAGCATCTCCGGTACAGACATCAGTTCAGCGATCTCACGTGCCTTGCCGTTCATAGTTCCCCCGTTTACGCAGCTAGATCAGTTGCCGAACTTTCTGGCGGTCCGGCGGACGCGAGCAGCGCAGCCGTGTATTCGGCCTTCCACCTCCGCCGCTCAGCGACGGCACTCAGAAGCAGGTGCGCCCGTGGCGGCACGTTCGGATCACCGGGCTGGACGTTGTTCCAGACGACGCGCTGCGCCTGGTCCTCGGGCTTGATCCCGACGTCCGCGAGAAGTTGCCGAACGAATGCCTTCCGATCGTGCTTGTGGTCAGCGAGCGACTTCCCGGACCACTTGCGTGACACGAGGACCCGCCGACCGACAACGCCGAGCGTGGTTCGCTTGTGTGCCTTGCCCTTGCACTTCCCCGGCACCGTCGACATCCGCACCCCACGGGGCTGGACACCATAGAGCAGCCAGATCGGGCACTGCGGCGAGCAGGGCGTGACCGCGAGCTCAGCGCACAGCCGTTCGGCGTGGTCCTCCTGACGCGCCGTCTGCGCCTGGAAGCACTCGTCGATGCTCTTGGTGAGGTACTTCGTCAGGTAGCCGATGTGACGGCCGGCTTCCTCAGTGCCGCCGAGGATGCCCTTGGAGTGCACCTGCACCCCGAACCGCGCCACGTGCGCCGGACGCTCGACCTGGTTGAGCGCGTCTTCCCAGCTAGGCAAGGCTCTTCGCGTCTGTGGATCAACGAAGCCCTTGGCCCGAACATCCCAGACCGGCAGGTTGTCCCCGCTGTACTTGATCTCGTCGTGCGCGGGCCACCAGACCTGGTGATACGTGGCCTCAGCGACCGCCCGCAGCTCCGCCCGCGAGATCGACCCTCGAACCGCCGCGTGCCAATGCGGAGCCAACCGCCTCTGCGGCTCGACCGTCGAGAAGTACTGGACCTCCCAGCCGACACAGCGCCGGAGGTTCTGCACGAACCGATCGAGCAGCGCCGCGAAGTGCACCGCATCCCTTGCAGCGCGGCGGTAGTCGTACGTCGTCGGGTCAACCGGAGTGCCGTCGCTGAGAACCTTGCCGTAGGTGTCGAGCGTAAGCGTGAGGAACGTCGAGGGCTGGTACTTCCCTCCGAATACTTTGCCTACAGTGCGCTTGCTGACCGGCCGTCGAGGCAGGTTGGGTGCGTCCTGGCGCCGCCTTGTCGACCGCTTCCGAGCAGCCTTGAGCGGGATCTCCAGAGACGGGAGCGAACCGCGGACTCCCCGTCACACCCGCGCGGCCGAGCTCGTGCACCAGCCGCCGCGGCCCCCACCGCGGATGCAGCCGCCGCATCTCGCAGATCACCGCCTCCACCGCCGCGTCCAGCTGCCACGGATGGTGATGCGGACGATGGGAGCGATCCGCCAGCCCCGGCAGCCCGGCCTGCCGATACCGGCGCAGCCACGCGTGCACCGACTTCCGTGACACCCCATAGCGCTGGGCCACCTCCGTGACCGGGCTACCCGCCAGCACTTCCAGCACGGCGTGATACCGCTGCTCCATAACGCTCAGCTCCACGAGCAACAGCCCGACCCCTTCCACGCGGTGGACCACCACGAGAAAGGTCAGTCAGGACGGCCGTGTAACCCGTCATCTGAAGCCAGCGTGTCCAGTATCAAGCGAAGTCGGACAGACACGGACAGACGTGTGTTGCTGAATTCCGCTCTACAGGATCAAGGCCGCCGCTGGCGGCACGGCCCGTGCGTACGGCGAACACCTTCCATCCCGGCACTCCCGGCATCCGCTTCGCTGCGCCGGTCGGCCGGGCGGCGCTGCGCGCCGTCCTCGGCCTAACCACTACCGACGAGCGCTCCAGGAGAGCTATGCCGGCCAGCAGCTCCCTACGAGCGCCAGCATGGTCACCGCGGACTTGCCGGGCACGGCGCTCGACTGCCGCGACGGCTCCGCCGCCTTGCCACCGGATGACGAACGCCGACGACCGAGCAGCACGAGCACGCCGGCTGTAGGAGCTCCACCCCGTCCCGCGAGCATGACAACGGCCAGCAGTGCCGCGTCAAGGCTGGAACGAGTACCTTGACCCGACAGCACTGGCCGCGTGATCGGCTAAGGGTCGAGATGCAGCGGGAGAAGTGGCCGCGCACGAACCACGGACTCCTCACGGACTGGCTACGCCAAGCGCCCCAACGGATGCAGGCTAACCCACAGGTCAGCAGGCATGAGCAGCCGCGCAGCCCACTCGCCTTCCTAAACCGTGTGTCGCAGGTTCGAATCCTGCCTGGGGCACCACCTTTCGCCGGGTGAAATCAAGCTCTGACCAGCGGCAACGCGGTCGGAGCTTGATCTTTTTCAGCTCACCTGCGACCGCACCCAGCTGATGTGCGGTTCATACGCCGACAGATCACGCCCCGGCTCATACGTGCTCAAGTAGTAGTAATCCGCCACGATGTTCGCCTGCTGCTCAGAGTTGAAGTCGACGAACGCCTTCCCCCGCAGCCCCTCCACCCCGCCGTAGTCGTACAGCCCCTTCACGAAGAACCCGGCGATGGCGGTGGGCAGCAGGCTGAGCACGCTGCGCCCGTGCTGGTACTGGAACGCGTGGGTCAGCTCGTGCACCAGCCAGCGCTCGTAGCGGGCCTGGTTCTGCGGCGTGGTCAGGACGCCCTTGGGGAAGGTGACGAGGCGAGGCAGGGTGCGGGCCACGCCGAAGCTGCCCAGCAGGCCGCCTTCGCCGAGACGGAGGAAGCTGGTGTCCAGGGCGTTTCCGAACACCTGGCGGGCTATGTCGGCCTCGCGCGGCTCCATACTGCGGCGAAACACCACGGCTGCCTCCCCTGGTCCACCTACGAGAAGTGTCGCACCGGCAGAAGTACTGGCAGAAGCTGTCGTTGTGCCCTATCGATCATTGACCCGGTAAACAAGGTTTCCTAATTTCCGGAGCATGAGTCCGCGGCGCAGGTCACAGGAGAACGGTCCACGACTCCAGGAGCTCTACGAGGACGCTCGGCGCAGGTACTCCCGGCGCAGCCTCTTCAAGGCCGGGGCTGCTGGTGGTGCCGTGCTGGCCGCGGCGAACCTGGGGACCGCGCGAGCGAGCAACGTGCCGACGGTGTTGATCAGCCGACAAGGACCAGCCGGCAGCGCGTTGAGGCCCTTTGGGCGGCACCTCGCGTTCGGGCAGGATCCGGCGCAGCAGGTCGTGGTGTCGTGGCAGGTGCCTGCCAACGTGAAGGCGCCCTACCTGCGGGTTGGCACCAGGCCTGGTGAGTACGGGGAGGCGTTGCCGGCTGAGGTTCGCGCGCTGAGCAGTGACCTCGCTTGGCAGGAGCGGGAGCCGCTGTTCACCATCTCGCCGCACCTCGGGAAGGCCGTCACGCAGTACTACCTGCACGTGCGGCTCGACGATCTCCTGCCTGGCACCACGTACTACTACGTCGTCGGGCATCAGGGGTACGAGCCCACGGAGTTCGGCACGTTCAGCACGGCGCCGGCCGTCAACAAAGCGTTCTCGTTCACCGCGTTCGGGGATCAAGGGGTTGGGTACAACGCCTTGGCCACCAACGGTCTCATCGCTGATCTCGGGCCCCAGTTCCACCTCGCCATGGGCGACATGAGCTACGCCAACGACGGGGAGGGTGGGCGGCCCGCCACGGACAAGTACGACGCGCGGAAGTGGGACTCGTTCTTCGCGCAGAACGAGCTCGTGGCGGCGGAGATTCCGTGGATGGTGTCTCTGGGCAACCACGAGATGGAGAGCTGGTACGACAACCACGGTTATGGCGGCATGCGCGCGAGATTCACCATGCCGGACAACGCCTGGGACGGGTCCACCTGCATCTACTCCTGGCGGTACCTCAACGTCGGGATGATCAGCTTGGACGGCAACGACATCTGTTACAACAGCGACGCGAACCTCGACTACACCGAGGGCAAGCAGCAGGTGTGGCTCAAGGCCCAGCTCGAGAAGTTCCGGAAGGACCCTGCCATCGACTTCATCGTCGTCTACTGCCACCAGTGCACGTACTCGACGTCCGGCAACAACGGGGCCGAGGTCGGCGCACAGAAGCGGTGGGCGCCGTTGTTCGACCAGTACCAGGTGGACCTGGTTCTCAACGGGCACAACCACGTCTACGAGCGGACCGATCCGATCAAAGCCGGAAAAGCCACCAAGAAGGCCGACATCCGGAGCACCGTCAACCCCGTCAAGGACGGCACCACCTACATCACGGCGGGTGGTGGTGGGGAGAGCATCAACAGCTGGGCCGACTCGAAGATCGGCGACTCCTACTTCGGCAACGTCAAGGACGCCACGGCGACCATGCGGGTCGACCAGGAGGACGGCGAGGAGAAGCTCATCAAGGTGACCTGGTCGCGGGTGCGGTACCGCGGGTACGGGCTGGTGGTCGTCGACGTCACGCCCGGCGCCAAGAGCTCTCCTGCACAGATGAAGGTCCGCGCGCTCACCGAGACGGGCGCGCTGGTCGACGAGTTCACGATCCGGCGCGAGAGGGCCTGACATGACTGAAGAGCACTCGCGGCGATCGTTGTTCGCAACAGGTGGCGCACTCATCGCCGCTGCAGCAACGAAAACCGCCACGGCCGCGCCCGACGGACGGAAGGCCAGGCCGCTCGGACGGCACATCGCCTACGGGGCCGATCCGTCCAGGCAGGTCGTGATCTCCTGGCAGCAACTGGAAAAGGTCAACCGGCCGTATGTCAGGATCACCACCGCCGCGGGCGAGTTCGGGGCGCCGATCGCTGCCGAGTTGCGCACGCTGAAGAGCGAGATCAGCTGGCAGGAAGGCGATCACAGTTTCCCGCCGCACGGGCCGAGTCCCATGTACCAGTACTACCTGCACGTCAGGCTCAACGACCTCACGCCATCAACGACGTACTACTACGTTGTGGGACACGAGAACTACGACCCCGGCAAACGACGCGGTGACATCGCCACTTTCCGCACGGCACCACAGGCGAACAGCAGGGCGCCGTTCACGTTCACGGCGTTCGGCGACCAGGGCTACGGCTACAACGCACGCAAGCTCAACAGCCTTGCCGCGGACCAGAACCCGGCGTTCCACCTCGCCCTCGGCAACCTGAGCTACGCCATCCACAACGGCACGCCCAACGCCGAGGGCGGCCACACCGACACGGACAAGTACGACGCCGCACGGTGGAACTCGCTGTTCGTGCAGAACGAGTTCATCGCGAGCACCGTGCCGTGGATGATCACCCTCGGCAACCGCGAGATGGAGGAGTGGTACTCCCCCAACGGGTACGGCGGGATCAAGGCGCGCGTCACGATGCCGGACAACGCGTGGAGCGGGTCGACCGGCATCTACTCGTGGCGGTACCAGAACGTCGGGATGATCAGCCTGGACGGCAACGACATCTGCAACCGCAACACCGCGAACCTCGACTACACCAAGGGCAAGCAGCTCAGCTGGCTGGAGAACCAGCTCGCACGGTTCCGCGGTGACCCCACGATCGACTTCGTGGTCGTCTACCTGCATCACGCCACGTACTCGACGTCCGACGGCGGGGGCGCGGAGAGCGTCGCACAGCAGAAGTGGGCGCCCGTGTTCGACAAGTACAAGGTCGACCTGGTGCTCAACGCGCACAACCGCGTCTACGAGCGCACTGATCCCATCAAGGCTGGGAAGGCGACAAAGAAAGCCGCCAGCAGAACCACCATCACGCCGTTCAACGACGGCACCACGTACACCACGACGGGTGCCGGCGGCCAGGCTCTCGACAAGTTCTACAAGGACGCACCGGAGTCCTATCTCGACAACGAGAACACCAGCGGCACACCGACCATGAAGTGCTACAAGAAGAACAGCGCGACCTCCAACGACACGAAGGTCACGTGGTCACGCGTGCGCTACCGGGGCTACGGCATCACGGCCGTCGATGTCACGCCGAAGGCGAAAGACGCACCGGCCACGATGAGGATCCGCGCGCTCGACGAGGACGGGGTGCTGATCGACGAGATCACGCTGCAACGCCCCTAGTGCGGCGGTAGCGGAGTTCCTTCAACTCGACCGAACCCGCGGTCTCGGTCTTCGCGACGCCGTCCGCCCGGAACCCGATGCGCTCGTAGAAGGCACGGGCCCGCGTGTTCTCGTCCAGCACCCAGACGATCACGTCGGGCTCGTCGCCGAGCGCGGCCTCCGCCAGCTCGAAACCGAGGCCCGTGCCCCACGCGGAGGACAGCACGTAGATCGCGTAGAGCTCGAACGGCGCGTCGTCGTCGCGGGACGGGCCGGCCGAGGCGAAACCGACGATCTCGTCGTCGACCAGCGCCACCCACACGCCGCCGGACGGGATCGCGCCTTCCCACATCGACGTGCGCGCCTCGACGGAGAGGCCGTCGAGCACGGAGTCCGGGATCACGCCGCGGTAGGCGTCCTGCCAGGACCGCACGTGCACGGAGGCGACGGCAGGAGCATCGGAAACGACGGCGAGACGAACTGTCATGGCATCCCCCAACGGCATCGACGACGCCTTTGTACTACCTGCGCGCGCGACCCGACACCGAAATACCAGCTGAGGCGCGCTGTGACACAACCATGACGAACCACCGACGGGATCCGGACAAACAGCCGGGACCGTCGGAGGTGTGAACGTCCACCTCAAACGATGGCTCGCGGTCTCGGGGGCCGCCGTGGTCATCACGGCGGGCGTCGTGGTCGGGGGTTCCTACTGGCGGCTGGAGAGCAATCTCAAGACCGTCGATCTCGCGAAGGAGATCACTCACCCCAGGCCTCCGTCGACGCCTGGCAGGCCCCTCAACATCCTCCTGATCGGCAGGGACGACGGCCGGTCCGACACCGCCATGGTCGTCCAGCTCAACGCGCAGGGCGACCAGGCGCGCGTGGTCAGCATCCCGCGCGACACGATGGTGCCGCGCCCGAGGTGCGGCACGAACCCGCCCGCCGCCATCGCCATGTTCAACAGCGCCTTCTCCACGGGCGGCGCCGCGTGCACGGTGGCGACGGTCGAGCAGATGAGCGGCATCCGGGTCGACCACTTCGTGCAGATCGACTTCAACGGTTTCCGCGACGTCATCGACCGGCTCGGCGGCATCGACGTGACAATGCCCGAGCCGATCGACGACGAGAAGAGCGGGCTGCACGTGCCGGCCGGACCGGTGAAGCTCGACGGAACGCAGGCGCTCGCATTCGTCCGCACCCGTTACAGCATCGGCGACGGCAGCGACCTGAACCGCATCAAGAACCAACAGCTCTTCATGCGCGCATTGAGCGAGAAACTGTCGAACGAGAACTGGCTCGCCAGCCCGCAGAAAACACTCGAACTCGCGGACGTCCTGACGAAGTCGATCGTGACCGACACCGAGATCGGGTCGATTCCGAAATTGGCGGACCTCGCGGGAAAGCTCACCGCGTTGAAACCGGACAACATCACCTACGTGACGCTGCCGACGGAAACGTACCTGCCCGACCCGAACCGGGTTCAGCCGAAGCAACCGGAGGCGGACGAGCTCTGGAAAGCCGCCTGACCTAGCAGGCAGCACCCTGCCATTCGCTCGGGCGAGGCCACGGCTGAGGAGACCCCCAGCGCTCCTCAGCCGTGGAAGTTTTGCCCCAGTCAGCCACTACCACTGTGACGGTCTCCCGGTCTCGTGAAAGGACGTGGGGTCGAGGTTGTCAGACCACCTCGTTAGGGTGGGCTTCTGACGGCCTGTCCGGAGCTTGCGCTGCAGCTCAGACGGGCGGTCCACGTTTTCCGGTCCGGACGAGGTGGAGGCCGCTTGGGACCCCGTGGCGTCTTCGCGGAGCGCTTCGCGCTGCTCTACGCGGAGGCAGGCGACCCACCCCTGAAGCGGGTCACCGAGTCGGTCGCTCGTGCCCGCCGAACGGACGAGCAGGGCCGACCGGTTCGCGTGCCGGCCCAGCGCGTCAGCGACTGGCGGCGCGGCCGGAACGTGCCCGCGAAGTTCAGCGGGCTGAGCGCCGTCCTCGAGGTCCTCATCGGCGAGGCGCGCAAGCGCAAGCCGCAGCCCGCCGTCGACGGTCTGTACGACGCCGACGCGTGGCGCGCGCTCTGGGAGGAGGCGCTCGCCAGCCCGGTCGGTGAGGCGGACACACCCCCTCAGGACGGCACCGCCGTCTGCCCGTACATGGGTTTGAGCGCATTCGGCCCCGAGGACGCGAGTTGGTTCTTCGGCCGTGAACGTGCAACGAACGCATTGCTCGCGCGAATCAACGAAAACGGCATCACGATGCTCGTCGGCGCGTCCGGTGCCGGAAAGTCGAGCTTGATGAAAGCAGGCGTTCTTCCGCGCCTGAACAAAGACGCCATCATCATTTCTCCCGGCACCGACCCGCTGAAGGAGTTCGCGCTCCAGGTGCCGGAACTGATCGTCACGCTGGAATCGGCGGCAGGCTCGGAACTGCTGTCCGAGTTCGCACACGATGTGCAGCTCGCGGTCGGCGACCGGGTGGTGATCGTCGACCAGTTCGAGGAGGCGTTCACCCTCGGCGGCGACGAGGACCGGCTGCGGGTGTTCGTCCAGGCGCTGCACGCGGCGGCCGAGAAGACCGCGGTCGTGCTGGGCGTCCGGGCCGACTTCTACGCCCGCTGCCTGGACTTCCCCGAGCTCTCCGAGGCGCTGCAGAACCGGCAGATGGTGCTCGGCGCGATGTCCGCGGCCGAGGTGCGCGACGCCGTGACGAACCCGGCCAAGGCCGCGGGCCTGCAGCTGGAGGCCGGCCTGGTCGACCTGATGCTGCGTGATCTCGGCGCGCACAACCGCCGCGGCAAGGACGCCTACGACGCGGGCGCGCTCCCGCTGCTCAGCCACGCCCTGCTGGTCACCTGGCAACGGCGGCAGGCAGGCCGGCTCACCATCGCGGGCTACCGGGCGGCGGGCGGCATCCAGGGCGCCGTCGCCACCACGGCCGAACGCGCCTGGGCCGATCTCGACGAGCCCGGCAAGGCGGCGGGCAAGCAGCTGCTCCTGCGCCTCGTCCGGGTCGGCGACGACACCCAGGACACCCGCCGCAGGTCGAGCCGCCACGCCCTGCTCGAGGCCAGCACGAACCTCGCCGCCACCGAACGAGCGCTCGAAGTCCTCACCCGTGCCCGCCTGATCACCGTCGACTCCGGCAGCGTGGAGATCACGCACGAGGCGTTGCTGCACGCGTGGCCGCGGCTGCGCAGCTGGATCGACGAGGACCGCGCGGGCAACCTCGCCCGGCAGCGGCTGGAGGAGGACGCGGCGGTGTGGGCCACGAGCGAGCGCGACTCGTCGTTGCTCTACCGCGGCGCACGGCTGGAGGGCGCGCGGCAGCAGCAGGTCACCGCGCAGGCGAGAGAGTTCGTGCAGGCCTCGGAACGCCAGCACCGCAAGAGCGTGTGGCTGCGGCGCAGCGCCGTCTCCCTCGTGGTGGTGTTCGCGCTGATCGCGGCCGGTGCCGCGGTGATCGCCGTGCAGCAGCGCAACGACGCGGTGTTCCGCCAGGTCGTGGCCGAGGCCGACCGGCTCGCGGACACCGACCCGTCGCTGGCCGCCCAGATGCTGCTCGCCGCGCACCGGATGCGGCCGGACGACCAGAACGTGGCCTCCAAGCTGCTCGCGGACCAGCAGACACCGCTCGCCGTACCGCTGCCCGGCCACACCGGCGCGGTGTACCTGACGTCGTTCACCAGGGACGGCACGGTCCTCGCGACGGCGAGCTACGACCGCACCGCACGCCTGTGGGACGTGCGGGACAAGTCCAACCCGCAGCCGCTCGCGGTGATCACCGGTCACACCGACTGGCTCACGTCCGCGGTGTTCTCCCCCGACGACGAGGTGCTCGCCACCACCGGCAACGACAAGACGATCCGGTTGTGGGACATCACCGACCGGGCGCACCCGAAGCACCTCAAGACCATCGAGACCGGCAACGGCACGAGCTACCTGCTGGAGTTCAGCCCCGACGGCAAGACCCTCGCCGCCGCGAACGAGGACAAGACGGCGCGGCTGTGGAACGTGAGCGACCCGTCGAACCCGGCACCGCTCGGCGAACCGCTGCGTGGCGCCACCGCCGCGGTCAGGACGCTCGCCTTCAGCCCGGACGGCAGGACGCTCGCCACCTCCGGCGACGACAGGACTCTCCGGGTCTTCGACGTCGCCACCCAGACCATGATCGGAAAACCGATGACCGGGCACACCGACGGTGTGCACTCGGTCGCCTTCAGCCCGGACGGCAAGCTCCTCGCGTCCGGCAGCGACGACAGCACCGTGCGGCTGTGGGACCCCGCGAAGCAGGAGCCGATCGGAGACGCGCTGGTCGGCCACACCGCCGGCGTGTGGTCGGTGAAGTTCAGCCCTGACGGCCGCGTGCTCGCCTCGGGTGCGTCGGACGGCACCGCCCGGTTGTGGAACCTCAGCGATCCGGCGGCGGTGAGCCAGATCGGCAAACCCCTCGCGGCCCCCAGTGGTGGCGTGTTCGCGGTCGGCTGGAGCCCGGACGGCCGCACCCTCGCGACCGGCGCGGGGGAGAACTCCGTGCGGCTGTGGTCGTTGCCGCAGAACGTGGTGCTGCTCGGCCCTTCCGACGTGACGGGCCCGATCTTCAGCGGGGACGGCAGGCTGCTCGTGGCGGGCTCCGGCCCCAGGACCCTGCGCCTGTGGGACACCACGGATCCGGCCATGCCGAAGCCGGTCGGTTCGGCGCTGGTCGGCGAGGAACGCGGGCTCACCAAGCCGAAGCTCTCGCCGGACGGGAAGATCCTCGTCACCATCACGAACGCGAGGACGCTGCGCCTGTGGGACAGCAGCGACCCGGCGCACGTCGTGCCGCTCGGGCAGCCGATCCCGCTCGCCACCCGGTTCGCGTACCCGATCGGGTTCACGCCCGACGGCAAGACCCTGGTCACCGGCAACGACGACAAGTCGGCGCAGCTGTGGAACATCAGTGATCCCGCGAAGCCGGTCAAGCTGGGCGACCCGCTGACCGGGCACGACGGCTACGTCAACGACGTGGCGTTCAGCCCGGACGCCAGGACGCTGGTGACCGTCAGCAGCGACCGCACCTTCCGGCTGTGGGACGTGACCGACCTGGCGAAGCCGAGGCTGCTCGGCACTCCGGTGACGGACCACCAGGAACCGGTCCAGCGCGTCGTCTTCACCCCGGACGGACAGACCTTGGTCACGGGAGGCGTCGACAAGGCGGTCCGGCTCTTCGACGTGCGGAACCGGGAGAAGCCGGTCGCGATCGGCGTGCTCACCGGCCACACCCAGCAGATCAGCTCGCTGTCGGTGTCGGGGGACGGCAAGATCCTCGCGAGCGCCAGCTCGGACAAGACGTTCCGGTTGTGGGACATCAGCAATCCCAGCAAGGCGGTGCCGCTGGGCCAGCAGATGGCGCTCGCGTCGGGTGCGGAGATGACCGTCCACTTCAGACCGGGAAGCCGGGTGCTCCTGACCGGTTCCGGTGACGGCGTGATGCGGCTGTGGGACCTCGACGTCACACACGAGGCCGCCCGCATCTGCGCCTCGACGCGGGGTGCGCTCACCGAGCAGCTGTGGCAGGACCGTCTGCCGCAGGTGGAGTTCCAGGCCCCCTGCTGAGCCCGTCCGCCGGGTGGGAGACAGCACGAACCGGTCTCACCGACCGCGCTCCATCGGTTACTGTCCGCGCCATGCGTCTTCTTGCTCGGGTCGGCAGCTTGCGCGCGGTCGTCGCGGTGACCGTCGGGTTCATCGCGCTCAACATGCTTCTCGTGGTGCTCGGCAACGTCACGGACTACGGCACGAACGAAGCGTTCGTGAAGCACGTCCTCGCCATGGACACCACCTTCGGTCAGGGACTGAAGTGGCGGGCGATCACCAGCCCCGCGGTCGTCACGATCGTCTACCTCGCGATCATCCTGTGGGAGGCGATCTCGGCGGTCCTGCTGACCGCCGGCACCATCGCCTACATCCGCGACAAAGAGGACAGCGCGCGCAAGTTCGCGTCCGCCGGTCTGCTGATGATCGTGGCGTTGTTCCTCGGCGGGTTCATCACGATCGGCGGTGAGTGGTTCGCGATGTGGCAGTCGAAGGACTGGAACGGCATCACGGCCGCCCTGCGCATGGTGACCATCGCGGGCTTCGCGCTGATCCTCGTGCACCTCAGCCCGCGTCGGGCCACTCCGTAGTCGGTTCCACGCAGAACACCGGCCCGACCCCGGCGTCGGCGCCGAGCTCACCCCACCAGTCCCTCTGCTCAGCGTCCTCGATCGAGTCGATGACCACGAGACCACCGGCCTCGTGCACGAACCCGACGAGGTCGCTGAGCACGTGCGACACCAGCTCGTCGGGCTTCTGACCACGCCCCTTCACCCGCACGGCCTTCACGCCGAGCGAGCGCACGAGCTCGATCTCCGCGGTGGAGCCGGAGAAGTCGCGGGCCCCGATGTGCAGCCCCATGTCGGAGAGCAGGTCGAGGTTGTCGGCGGCCTCGCTGTCCTCGGACGCGAGCACGTGCACCGGGAACCCCAGCAACAACCGCCCGGCGTGCAACCCGGTGTCCGCGAGCACGCGCCGCACGTCCCGCACCAGGTCAGGGCTGTTGGCCATGCTCTCGGTGAGGCACACCGCGAGCATCTCGTCGTACCGGCACGCCGTCTCAGCGGCCCTGCGCAACATCCACTCGCCGAGCGGCAGCATCAACCCGGTGTGCTCGGCCATCGACACGCACTTCTCGTGCCCGATCAGCCCGACGTCCCGGTGCCGCCAGTTCAACTCGGCCTCGACGCACACCCGCCCGGTCCCGTCGAGCTTCATGACGGGGTTGAACACGACCTCGATCTCGCCGCTCTCCCACGCCCCCGGCATGACCGCGGCGAGCGCGAACTCCTCCTGCTCCCTCTTGTCCTGCGTGGCGTCGTGCAGCCCCCACTGCCGCCGCCCACTGCGCTTGGCCCGCCGCAACGTCATGTCCGACGCCCGCAACACCTCAGCAGGATGATCACCAGGATGCAGCCGCGGCAACACACCGATCGTCGCCGACACGGCCACCCCGTGATCCCCGAAGTAGACCGGCTCGGCCAGCTCGTGCTCGATCATCCGGATAGTCGTGTCGACGTCCGGCGTCTCCGGCCCGTTCTCCACGAGCACGGCGAACTCGTCCCCTTCGAGCCGAGCGACCATGGCCTTCTCACTGGCGAAAACGGCCGACAACCGCTCCGCCACGAGCTTGAGCACCTTGTCACCGATCTCGCGCCCGAGCCCGTCCGTGATGACGGCGAACGCGTCGAGATCGAGGTGGTACAACGTCACCCCGAACTCGATGTCGCTGTGCAACAACGACTCCAGCCGAGTGGTCAGGTACTGCCGGTTCGGCAACCCGGTCAACGCGTCGTGCAACGACTGGTACTGCAACCGCCCACCGAGCAACGTGAGCTGGCTGTCGTCGTCGATCATCAGAACGAAGTGCCGAAGATTGTCCTCAGCGTCCTTCTGCACAGTCGCCGCGAGCAACACCCGGAAGTGCTCCCCGTCGCGATCGATCAACCGAGGCCGTTCCTCGACCCGCCGCATCCGCCCGTACTTCAAACTGGCCAACGCGTCGTTGACCAACGGCAGATCAACCGGCGCGATCAAATCCGACAGCGTCATCCCCGCAACGTCCTCCCGCCGCAGGATGTTGCACAACGCCTCGTTGGCCCGCTCCAGCTCACCGTCCAGACTCACCATGGCAATGCCGGTGGACGAGTGGGCAAAAATGTCCTCGAACCGCTCTTCACTGGCCTGCAAGTCCAGCTGCACGGCCCGGTTCGCCCTCAACAACGCCTGGCTGATGCTCTCCTGCTGCTCAAGCACAAAGGCCTGAATGGCCCCGGTGTAAGCAGCAGCCACGGCCCCGACCACCAACGCGGCCCGACGCGGATCCGCCCCCTCAGCCACCACGAACTCGGCGAGCACCTCAACCGAAACCCGCAGGCTCTCGGCCCCAACGCAGTGGATCTCCACCAGACGAGTACCGACCGGCGAGGCAGCAGCGGGATCCCCAGCCAACGCCTCAGCCACGACGTTCAACAGTTCATGGAGCTCTTCGGTCAGCTTCGCGGCAGAAAAGGGAATGTAAGCGGTCCGACTGACCTTGATCGCCCAGTCGCGCGCCAGCGAGCCACGCCCCGTCGGGCGCGACGTTCTCGCGTCGTCCTGGCTCGGCAAATCGTCCACCTGACCTGCTCGGCGAGCAACCGGTGCAGAAGCCTACAACCAGCAAACCACAGGTCCCAGCGCCCCGGCCCGCATCGCCCCAACGGGCCACAGCGATCCAGCGAGCCAACAACCTTTACTACCTCGATCGGAGCAACTTTCCCACGAACAGGCGCAACCCAGGGACCCTCGTTCGGGCGACACGCGCCCACCGGCGCGTGGGCAGCGGTGAGTGGCACCTGAGCCAAGCCGATGCCGCAGGCGAGGCAGCCTACGCCCCCGGCACCCCAACAATGTGCCGCAACTGAGCCAACAAATCCGACCGAGAAGTAGACCCCAGCCTCTGCCTCATCCGAGCCATGTGATGCTCAACAGTCTTGGCAGAGATGAACAACCGATCCCCAACCTGCTTGTAAGTCATCCCCTCCAAAACCAACTGAGCCACCTCCCGCTCCCGATCACTCAGCTTCCCGGCATCCTCAGCCACAGCAGCAACATCAGAATCCGCACGACGAGCAGAAACCGGCCGCCCCTGCAACAACCGGGCACAGTCCAGCAACCGAACCATCGCCTGCCGATCCGAAGTCCGAATCGCCGCCTGCCCAGCCAACCGAGATGCGTCCCACCACAACCCGACCGCGTGCAGCGACCGAGCCGACAGCTCCACTCGATCCGGATCAACCTTCCCGGCCACCACGTCCAGCCAACACTCAGCCGCACCGGAAACCACCGAGCAGTACCGGTTCCGCTCCCGCTGCCCAGCCAACGCAGCAGCATGCTCCTCAGCAGCAGCGAGGTTCTCGTCGATGATCGCCGCGTGCAGCAAACTCCAGTGCAGCTGCGTAGCCCACAACGGCGGATTCCCCAACGACCTCAACAAGGCAGCAGCCTGCGCCAAGTGAGGCGCCAACCGCTCCTGATCCCGCAACCGTGCAGCAGCGGCAGCGAACTCTCCCAACGGCAACAAGCTGAAGAGGTCCACCGGGTGCCGAAGCACCGCCTCGCAGGCCTGCTCCCACGTCCGCCGCAACGTCGCCAGATCGCTGTTCCGCCGAGCCACCCCGACTTCCAGCGCCACAGCGAAGATCCAGTCACGCGGCTCGAACGCACCCCGCACCCCGCGCACGGACATCAACGTCTCGCGCGCCACGGCCAGGTTCCCGCGCAACATGTGCAGCCAGGCCTGCAGCAACCGGTGCCGAGCCGACATCAGCACCCCGCCGGTACCGGTCTCCACGGCCCGATCGAGCACCGACTCGGCCACGTTCGGCTCACCGCAGTGCACGGCAACGAGCGCAGCCAACGCAGCCGGGCTGTCCGGCAGCAACACGGCGCCACCAGCGGGTTCCAGCATCGACGACGCACGAACCAAAGTGGACAGAGCAGCGGTCTCCGCACCGGACACCGACTGCCGGACACCCTGCAGCATCAACGAAGCAGCACCACCGAGCATGGTCGGCGGCTGCGGTGGCATCTCCTCGAACAGGTGCCCGGTGCCGATCAACCCGATCCCGGCAAAGGCAGCCGCATAAGGAGTGGCCGCCCACCGGAACAGCTCGGTGCTCCGGGCCAGCTGACCGCGGTGCGCCAACGCCACGGCCGCGACCTCGGCGGCCGTTCGGCGGTGCGGCGTCTCCGGAGCGCTGATCACCTTGTCGGCGAGTCGCAGGGCGCCGTCCAGGTCGCCGGCCATCGCCGCGGCCGTCGCCCACGAGGCCGCGGTCTCGGCGGAAGGCGCGCCGCCACCGGTGGAAGCCTTGAACAACCGGGCGGCGAGAGCGGGGTCGGACGGCAGGGCCTCGCGGGCGGCCGCGGCGAACACCGGTCCGCCGATGCCCGTGTCCAGCAAAGGCCGCACCAGGTCCAGGACCGGGCCACCGCGGTCGAGCTGGAGCTGGGCGAGCTTCTGGCGGACCGCGATCCGGCGCTCGGCGCGGGTCAGCGCACCGACGGCGCGGTGGGCGAGCGGCAGCAACGTGCCGTCCTCGGCCAGCAGGCCGGTGGCGCGGGCGGCCTCGATGATGTCGCTGACCTCGTCGAAGTCCTTGTCCAGCAACGCCGACAGCAGGTCGAGCCGCTGGGCCGCACCGGCCTCGGCGGCCAGCAGGAACTTCTGCAGGTCGGGGTCGAGCCAGTCCAGCTCGGCACGGAAAGCGCTCAAGGCGTCAGCGGAGACCTCGGAGACGGCACCGAGCCGCTCGACCAGCCCCGGCACGCCGCCGGTCTGCGCGAAGACGAAGTCCACCACGGGCTTGGGCGCGTGCAGAAACTCGCGAACCTGCTCACGGGTGAACGGCGCCAACGGCACGACCACGGCACCGCGGGTCAGCTCGGCCAGCACCGCACGGCGCGGCCACGGCCGGTAAGCCACGACCACCAGCGGCTCGGCGGCCAGCTCGCGCAGCGACGCGTCGTCCAGCAGGTGCGCGTCGTCCACCACGCGCACCGCGGAGTTGGTGATCTCCGAAAGCAGCGCTGTCTTGCCGTAACCACCAGGCGCCGCAACGACAACGCGCAGGCGTGTGCCTTCGGCGGCGTCGTTGATCCGGTCGAGGACACCTCGCACGGAGGAGTCCAGCACCAACCTGACTCGCATGGTCACGCTCAACGGCCGTCCTCATCATCTCGGGAGCGGGAGCTGGACCGGCGTCCAACGGGTTTCAGCGCGCTGGCCACGCGCTTCACCCGGCGCGGCGGCAGGTCCAGGGGGGACACGTCCACCGGCGGGCGGGGCGGTGGCGCGGTGAACTCTTCGTCGTCAGGGCTTGCGATCTCGCCGACGGGGAACCGCAGCGACGCCTCGCGGGTGTGCACGAGGACCGAGGTCTCGAGCGGCTCCGGCTCGGCCTCCGGTCCCACCACGACCAGCCGGGCGGCGACCGCCAGGCCCTTGGCGACCGAGTGTTCGGGGGCGACCTCGGCCAGCACCCGGCAGTCGACGGCGGCCGAGAGCGCGTCGCCGATCGCCGGCATGCGGCAGCCACCGCCGACGAGCAGCACCGCGTCGGGCTGCACGGTCCCCAACGCGCGCACGAACGTGCTGACCAGGTGGTCGATCGACGGACGGATCTCCTCGACGAACTCGTCTCGGCTGATCTCGACCCCGCTGATCACCACCGACGGACCGAACGCCCGCTTCGCCGCCTCGCACTCGGCGACCGACACGAACCCGTCGCTGCCGAGCCGGCCGCGCACGAGCGCCGCCAGCAGGTCGTCGAAGTCGGCGCCGGTGTGGTGGTCGACGCCCTCGACGTGGTTGACCAGCTCGAACGTCCGCTGCTGCGACCGCTTCACAACCGATGCGGAGAACGCGTGGCTGCCCAGCGAGAACACCGCCAACGACGAGTCCGGCACCACACGGGAGCGCACGGCGTGGTTCTCGGCGGCCGCCATCGGCTCTGGAACGAGCGTCACGTCGTGCACGCCGACGGCCCGCAACGCCGCGTAGAGCTGCCCCCGGCGATAGGGGCCCCACCCGGCTGGGTGACTCACGGCCACGTGACGAGGCTGTTCACCCTCACGGGCGACGACCTCGCCGATGATCCACATGATGAGCAACGCGGTGAGCTCCTCGGCCGGGCACGCCTCGGGGCCCAGCGAGAACGGCACCGCGTCGCCCACGCGTCTGGCGAAGCCGGTGGCCGTCCAGCCGACCGCGCCGAACTCACCGACCGAGAACGTCCCGGCGTCCGTGAGCTGCAAGGACGACGGCACGACCAGTGCGATCTCGGCATCCCGGGCGCCGTCGAGGCGGCACACGGCAGCAGTCGTGCGGGTGGTCCCGACATCGACTCCGAGTACGTACGGCAAGTCTCTCCCTCACCTGTTCGCAGCAGCGACCAGTACCTACACGGGTGAACGAGAGGCGCTCAAGCGGTGCCCCTAATCCCCTAGGGGGTCAACGAGCGTCACCCCATCGGGGAACGGGGATTCACTGGGAGTGATCCCCGATGTTGGGGGCGGCCCCGCTCTCATAGCTTCTGCGCCACACCCCAATGCCACGTCCCGCAACAGGAGTTCCTTCAGATGATTCAGCCCAGCACGCTCCACGACTTCGTGCTCAACCTGCTCAGCGACCCGTCGCTCAAGGCCGCGTTCGCCGCCGACGCTCAGGGCACGCTGGAGCAGGCTGGCCTGGCCGACATCACGGCCGTGGACGTGCAGGAGGTCATTCCGCTGGTCCTCGACCTGGTCCCCGCCGTCGACGGCCTGCCCGCCGTCAACGACCTGGACCTGTCGCTGCCGACGGACGACCTGCTCGCGGAGGGCCCGCTCGGCGCCATCAGCCAGCTGCAGGCGGTCACGTCGCAGCTGACCTCGTCGGGCCTGAACCTCAGCGAGCTCCACACCTCGTCGGCCGGCGTTCTCGCCGCTGACGAGCACGGACTCAACCTGATCGCGGCGAACAAGACCCTCGGTCAGTTCACCTCGACCAACCTGGGCCTCGGCGGCGACTTCTCCGTCATCGGCGACGTGACGTCGGTCCTCGACCAGACCGCGTCCCCGGTCACCGGCACCGCGCTCGACGTGGCCGACACCGCGACCTCGACCGTGGACTCGACCCTGTCGACCGCCACGAGCGTCGTCCCCGGCACCGACGGCATCCTCGGCCACCTCGGCGGCGTGGGCGAGCTGACCCACGACACGCTGGGCGTTCTCGGCGGTGCCGACGCCTCCCTGGGCGGCGCTCTCAACGTGAGCGGCCTGACCGACGTCTCCACCGGCAACATCAACCTGTCGTCGCACGACACCATCGGCCAGGTCACCCACACCGCCACCGGTGTGGTCGACACCGCCACCGGCGTCACCCACACCGCGACCGGCCTGGTCGGCGACACCGCCGGCGTCGGCAACGTGGTCGGCAACGTCACCCACGTCGCGAGCGACCTGCCGGTCGTCGACGACCTGCACCTGGGCGGCCTGCTCGGCTGAGCCACCCTCCCGCGGACCGGCCCTGTCGCACCCGACAGGGCCGGTTCGGTGTCTCAACAGGAAAAACGCGAACGCGGTGAGAAACGTCACCGCCCCTCCGAACAGCCCGGTCTCCCCCGAACGGAACCGGTTCTGCGTTCGAGACTTTCACCCAAGGGGGTGAACACGGCACTATGAGTCAGGTGATGGCACCGCCCTGGCTCGACGTGCTCGACGAGACGATCGGGGCCTGCGTCACGCACCGGAGGCCCGATCTGGAGGCCCGGCTGCGCGAAAAGCGGGCACAGCAACTCGACCCCAAGTTGCGCGTACTCGTCGTCGGCGAGTCCAAACAAGGCAAGAGTCAGCTCGTCAACGCGTTGCTCAACGCGCCCGTCTGCGCGGTCGGCGACGACATCACGACGACCGTCCCGACCTTCGTGCAGCACGCCGACACCCCGTCGGCTGCGCTGGTCCGCAACTCGTCCGCACGCGGCTCGATCTTCCACACGCCGACCGAGCGCATCGCCGTGCCGATCGACCAGGTCACCAAGCAGGTCTCCACGGCCCACGCGCAGCACGTCGTGCGTGCCGAGATCGGCATCCCCCGCGCGTTGCTCGACAACGGCCTGGTCCTGATCGACACCCCCGGCGTCGGTGACACCCGGTCCGCGCACACCGCCAGCACGTTCGCGACGCTGATGCAGGCCGACGCGGTGCTGATGGTCTCCGACGCGACCGGCGAGCTCACGTCCGCGGAGATGACGCTGCTCAAGAAGGTCATGCAGGCCTGCCCGAACGTCACGGTGGTCGTCACCAAGATCGACCTGGTGCCGAGCTGGCGTTCCGTCGTGGAACGCAACAGGGCGCTGCTCGCCCGCGCCGGCGTTCCGGCGAAGCTCATCCCCGTCTCGTCGGCCCTGCGGCTGCGCGCGGCGAAGACCGGCGACCAGCGGCTCAACACCGAGTCCGGTTTCCCCGAGCTGCTGGCGTGCGTGCAGCGCGACATCGTGGCGAGCGCCGACCTGCTGGCCCGCCGCGCCGTCGCCGTCGTCGCGTCGAGCGCGCTGACCCAGCTCGTCACGCCGTTGCGCGAGGAGCTGACGGCCCACGACTCGTCGCGCACGGCCGCCACGATCTCGACGTTGCAGGAGGCCCAGCGGCGCGTCGACGAACTCCGCCGCCGGTCCGCGCGCTGGCAGAACGTGCTCAACGACGAGATGGCCGACCTGATCTCCGACGTCGAGTACGACCTGCGCGACCGCACCCGCAAGATCCTGCGCGAGGTCGACAAGACCTACGACGAGGCCGATCCCGCGATCGGCTGGGACCAGTTCGAGCAGTGGCTGGAGGACAACCTCAACGAGGCCGCCACCACGAACTTCGCCTGGCTGATGGAACGTGCGGAGTGGGTCGCGGCGAAGGTCGCGAAGAACTTCCCCGTCTACCGCGAGGACCTGATCCCCGGTTCGGTGCTGCCCGACGACCTGCTGGAGCCCGCGAGCAAGCTGGAGAAACCGAAGATCGAGCCGTTCTCCGTGCCGCAGAAGCTCTTCACCGGTCTGCGCGGCTCCTACGGCGGCGTGCTGATGTTCGGTCTGGTGACCTCGCTCGCCGGCATGCCGCTGATCAACGTGATCTCACTCGGCGCCGGCGCGTTGTTCGGCGGCAAGTCGATCCTCGACGAGAGCGACCAGCGGCTCAAGCGCCGTCAGGCCGCCGCGAAGGCCGCCGCGCAACGGCACGTCGACGACTTCTTCATGAAGTTCTCCAAGGACGTCCGCGACTCGGGCCGCCACATCCAGCGCTCGCTGCGCAACCACTTCAGCACGCTCGCGGAAGAGCTGCAGGAGACGTTGCTGGAGTCGGCCCGCAGCGCCAAGCGCGCGGTGCAGGACGACCAGACCGAGCGCGAACGCCGGATGCGGGAAGGCCGCAAGGAACTGGACAAGCTGGTCACGCTCTACAAGCGGGTCCAGGCACTCGGGGGTCCCGCGATGGAGCTCTCCGCGTGACTTTGGACCGCGTCGTCTGGTCGATGCTGCAAGAGGCGCTCGCCGTCTACCGCGACAGCCCGCGCGCCACGGCCTGGCTGCGTTCGCACGTCGAGCGCTACACCGAGCCCGTGCGCATCGCGGTGGCCGGTCGGTCGCGCATCGGCAAGTCCACTGTGGTCAGTGCGCTCGTCGGTGACGAGTTCACGCCGCAGAGCTCTTTCGTCTGGTACCGCGGCGGAACCGAGCCGCGGGCACACGTGTTCTCCGGCCCCGGCAGGCCGCACGAGGTGACGATCGGCAGGCGGGGCAGCAGGCACCACGTCGAGACCGGTCACGTCGACCGTGCGGACCGCGTCGTCGTCGAGTGGCCCGCGCGGACGCTGCGGGACATCGTGCTGATCGACACCCCCGCCGAGGCCACGCCGGAGCAGGTGCTCGGTGAGGCGGACGCCCTGCTCTACCTGATGCGGCACGTCCAGGACGACGACCTGAAGTTCCTCCAGTCCGCCAACGACCACCCGATCGCCCGCGTCGCCGCGGTGCACACGGTCGCGGTGCTCGCCCGTGCCGACGAGATCGGTGCCGGGCGGATCGACGCGCTGTCGTCGGCCAAGCAGATCGCGCGCCGCTACCGCCGTGACGTGGCGGTGCAACCGTTGTGCCAGAACGTGGTCTCGGTCGCCGGTCTGCTGGCGGTGGCCGCGAAGACGTTGCGGGAGGACGAGTTCCAGGCGTTGCGGATCCTCGCCTCCCTCGGCCGCGAGGAGCTGGAGGACCACCTGCTGTCGGCGGACCGGTTCGTCGGCGAGCAGTTCCCGGTGCCGATGGAACCGGCGGTGCGGCAGGCGTTGCTCGAACGGTTCGGGATCTTCGGCGTCCGGCTGATCACCGCGTTGATCCGGCAGGGCTTCGACTCCCAGGTGAAGCTCACCGGTCAGCTGGTGCAGCGCAGCGGGCTCGGCGAGCTGCGCGACTCGATCGCGATCCACTTCACCGAGCGCCGCGAGATCCTCAAGGCGCGCTCGGCCCTGCTGGCGCTGGACGTGCTGTTCCGGATGGAGCCGCGGCAGAACGCCCGCAAGCTGATGGCCGACCTCGAACGGGTCGTCGCCTCCGCCCACGACTTCCGGGAGCTGCGGCTCGTCGCCGCGTTGCAGTCCGGACGCACGAAGCTGCCGGCCGAGCTCCAGGCCGAGGCGTTGCGGCTGGCCGGCGCCGAGGGCACGAGCCCGTTGGCGCGCCTGGGTTTCGAGTACGAGGCCGATCACGGCGAGCTGCGGGAGGCGTTGCTCGACGCGCTGCTGCGGTGGCAGGCGCAGGCCGCCGACGTGCACGCGCCCAACGACCACCGCAAGGCCGCCCAGATCATCGTCCGCACCTGTGAAGGGCTTCTCCCGCAGTTCCGCTGAGGCACGATGAGTGCCATGGAGCTGGTGCGGTGGGGAGACGAGCACTACGAACACATGCTGCGCTGGGCGACCGACCCGCGGATGACCGCGTACGTCGCGGACGGGAAGCCCTGGACGCAGGACTACGTGGTCGAACGCCACGAGCAGGCGTTGCGGCACTGGGAGGAACACGGTTTCGGTCTGCACGCGGTCGTCGAGGACGGCGAGGTCGTCGGGATCGGGCAGATGCTGCACGGCGATGCCGGGGAGATCGAGATCGGCTACTGGGTGGACCCGGACCACTGGGGACGCGGTGTCGCGACGCGGATCGCCGAGCAGCTGCGGGACAAGGCGCTCACCTTCGCCGACCGGATCGTCGCCGGCCACCAGGACGGCAACGGCGCGTCCGGCCGCGTGCTGGAGAAGGCCGGGCTGACCTACTTCACCAGTAAATACGTGGGCGGAAGACTTCAGCACTGTTACGCGTTGCAGCGAAGCATGAGCGGGGTACTGCGCTACAGCGCGTTCACGAAAGATCCGGCAGGCGGCAACCCGGCGGGTGTGGTGCTGGACGCGACCGGCCTGTCCGACGACGAGATGCTCGCGATCGCGGCAGAGGTGAACTTCTCCGAGACGGCGTTCGTCCTGCCGGGCTCGGGTGAGCGGGAGTTCGACGTCCGGTACTTCAGCCCCAAGGCTGAGGTGCCGTTCTGCGGCCACGCCACCATCGCGACGGCCGTCGCGCTGGCCGAACGGATCGGCGACGGCCCGCTGAAGTTCCACACGCCCGCCGGTGAGATCGCCATCGAGACCGCGGACGGCACCGCGACCCTGACGAGCGTGCCGACCAGCACGTCCGAGGCGGAACCCGAGCTGGTGAAGCTGGCCCTGGAGGCGTTGGGGTACTCCGAGATCGGCGACGCTCCGGTGCACGTCGGCTTCGGCGGCAACCGGCACCTGCTGATCCCGCTGAAGGACCGCGAGCAGCTGCGCACGCTCGACTACGACTTCGACGCCTTGCGCGACCTGATGCTGGCGCACGACCTGACGACCGTGCACCTGTGGTGGCGCGATGACGCGGGTGTCGTGCACGCCCGCGACCCGTTCCCGGTCGGCGGCGTGGTGGAGGACGCGGCAACGGGGGCTGCCGCCGCCGCGTTCGGCGGGTACCTGCGCGACGTCGAAGGGCCGCAACGGTTCGTCATCAGCCAGGGCGAGGACATGGGGAGGCCTTCGCGGCTGGAGGTCGACGCGACCCGTGAAGATCGGCGGGTCAGCGTGACCGGAGCTGCGGTCGTCATCCCCTGAATCGGCCACAGCCGGTCCCGCGCGCCCAGGACCGGCTGTGCGGGGAGCGCACCAGTCCTCGGTACCTCGACCACCCAGGTCCGCCGTGAGGTTGACCAGGCCGGGTGCGCTGCGGCGATGCCATGGGTTCGACGCCGCCGCCGCGGAGCGCAGGGTGCGCGACGGCGGCGTCGAACCGCGGGGGTGCACCCTCCCGCACCGGACCCGAGTAACGCTGCCGCAAGCGCCGGGCCGGAAGATCTTCAGTGCCGCGGCACTTGCTTCACTATGGCCCGATCGAAGGGTGGCGGTGCATTCAGAACGGGGATACAAGGTCTTTATGCCCGAGCTGGAGCTCCGCCACCTCCGTGCGGTTCGCACCATCGCCGAGGAAGGCAGCGTGACGAGAGCCGCGACGCGGCTCGGACTCACCCAACCCGCGCTGTCGGCCCAGCTGCGCACCGTCGAGAGACTGGTCGGCGGGCAGCTGTTCGACCGCACGCGCAACGGTTGCGTGCCAACGGACCTGGGCCGGCGCGTGCTCGGCACGGCGAGACTCGTGCTCGACGAGATGGCTCAGCTGGTGAGCACGACCAAGGAAACGGACCGGCGCGGGCCGTTGTTCTTCGGCTGCATCCCGATCCTGTACTTCGCGAAGCTCGTCGAGGGGCTGCGCGAGCTCAACCACGACGTGCGCGCGGAGGTGCGGCCGTCGTCGGCGGAGATCGTGGACATGCTGGAGGCCGGGCAGGTGCACGTGGCGCTGTTCGAGTTCTTCGACGGCATGCACGCGCGTGACCTGGCGGGCATCGAGCTGCGCAAGCTCGTCACCGAACCGGCGTTCGTCGCGCTGCCGGAGACCGACCCGCTCGTCGAGCAGGACGAGATCGACCTGGCCCAGCTCTCCGACCGCGACTGGGTGACGCCGCCCAAACAGCACATCGGCAGCCGGACGCAGATGTTCCAGGCCTGTGCCGACGCGGGGTTCGTGCCACGGCTGACGCACCACACGGGCGAGGCGAGCATGGCCCGCGGGCTGGTGGCGGGCGGCTGCGTGTCGTTCGCCGCGGCGCCGTCGCGCACGGGCGAGGGCATCGTGATCAGGCGGTTGCGCGGGATGCCGCTGATGACCGACATCTTCGTGGCCACGCGCCGGGACTCCCCGGTGGCGGGGCGGGCGCACGAGGTGTTCGCGTGCGCCGCCGACGCCTACCGGTCGGTGCTCGACCGCAACCCGGAGTACCGCAAGTGGTGGGACGCGCACCCGGAGGCGCATCCCGAGTTCACCTAGACGGTGATCGGACGGGTCGGACGGCCGATCAGCTTCTCCAGGTCCGGGCGGACCTCGGCGTACACACCGTCGCGGATCTCCTTGAAGAAGCCGACGACGAACGGCGGCACGCCGGCCGCGATCAGGTCCTCGTCGCTGACGTCCTGGAACCGGTCGCCGGCGACCTCCGGGAACGACCAGGACGTCGAGCCGGTGAGCTCGTAGGTCTGGTTCTCGTGGCCCTCGGTGGTCAGCGCGACGGCCGCGGCGAGGGCGTAGTCGTCACGGGCGGCGCTCGCGACGCGGCCGTCCTTGGTGGAGACCGCGACCACGTCGCCGGCCAGCGCACCCAGGTAGTTCTCGTGGTACATGCTGTTGCGCAGGAACGTGTACGTGATGCCGGTTGCGCGGACGGCCTCTTCGGTGGCCTTGTGCACGACCGCGACGCCCGCGGGCGAGGTGTCCGCGTCGACGAGGCTCGTGTAGAAGATGTGGCCCACGCCGTGCTCGGCGGCCTTGGCGATGGCGTTGGAGTGCTGCTGGATGCGGACGGCGGGGTCGTGCGCGTCGGCGGACACGATCAGCAGCTTGTCGGCGCCGCGGAAGTCGAGGGTCTCGGGCTTGTCGAAGTCGCCCTGACGGACCTCGACGCCGTCCACGTCGAACTTCTCCGGGCTGCGCACGGACACGATGACCTGCTCGTCCGTGCGGTCGAGGACGTAGCGGACGACTGCGTTGCCGAACTGGCCGGTTGCTCCGGTGATGAGGATCGTCATAGCCACGAAACTAGGGTTAGCGCTAACCTGTGGAAAGTACCCACTTTGAAGTTTGGTACTTACGTGGAGGTGAGCATGCAGGTCACGATGTGTCCGGAGCGGGCGATCATGGAGCACGTCACAAGCCGGTGGGCGGTACTGGTGCTCCAGCTGCTGTCGAACGGCGAGGCGTGGCGGTTCAGCGAGCTGCGCCGCGAGCTGGAGATCGTCAGCGAGAAGATGCTCACCCAGACGTTGCGGACGCTGGAGCGCGACGGGTTCGTGCACCGCGAGGTGAGGCCGGTGATCCCGCCGCACGTCGAGTACACGCTGACACCCCTCGGCAAGGGTGCGGCGAACCACCTCGTGGCGCTGGCGCAGTGGATCAAGGCGAACCACCCGGAGGTCGCCCAGGCGCAGCAGCACTATGACGCCTCCTGAGCACGGCCGGAGTGTCGACAGATAGACATCGGGCCAGTCACTCGAATGCGCAGTGAACGTTCTCACTAAGACCGCCGAAACCGGCTTCAAACATCGGATGGGTCACGATTAGGGGGCGCGATCTGGCCCCTCCCCCTGGCACAATGGACCAATGGCCCAACCGTTCACCGACGAAAGCCATCCGGCGGAGCCCTATCCGGGCACACGTCCAGACCACTGTTTCGTCCACGTCGACGAAACGGGCTGGCCAGTACGACCGGACCTCACGATGGAGTCGGGATGGCGAGTTGAGCCGGAGAACATCGATCTAGACCAATGGCTCGCAAACCACGGCGAGCCCCCGTTGGCGGCCCGAATGCCGGTGCTCGGCTACGGCTCCAACGCCAATCCCAGCAAGGTCACCTGGCTCCGCGAGGAGCTCGGCCTCGAAGGCCCCGCGGTCGTGCTGCGCGCACGGTGCGAGGGCCTTTCCGCTGTGTGGGCAGCAGGAATGCGCGCCCGCGACGGCCAGCGCCCCGCCACGTTGGCGGCAGCGCCCGGCCACGTCGAGGAGCACTCCGTCTGGTTCGCCACGCCCGAACAACTGCGCGTGCTGGACCGCTGCGAGGGACGCGGACTGCGCTATCGCCTCGTACGCCTGCACACGGGCCGTGTGGTGCTCTACAACGGTGGCGTCATCGACAGCGTGCTGGCCTACACGGCCGGTTCCAAGAAGCGGATGCCCGTGCTCTTCAACGGCCGTATGGTCCGTTGCGAAGACGTCTCGCAGCGAGGCGCCCTCGTGCTGGGCGAAAGGGCCGCCATGACCGACGGGCTGGACGTGACCGAGGTGCACGGCGAGCCGTCCGCCGACGACTGGCCCGAGCTGCTGTTCGTCTACGGCACGCTCCAGCCGAACGCAAGCGCTTGGCACCTGATGGAGCCGCACGTCGTCGAGGCGGAGGAAACCCACCTCCCCGGCACGTTGTTCGACACGGGCCTCGGCTACCCCGCGCTGCGCCCCGGCGCCGGCCTCGGCGTGCCCGGCTTCGTGCTGCGCCTGCGGTCGCCCGAGGACGCGTTGCCGATGCTCGACGAGTACGAGGGCGAGGACTACCGCCGCGTGCGCGTGGTGCTGCCGGACGGGCGGATCGCCTGGACGTACATCTGGACGGCGGCGGTGCAGGGCATGTCGGAACTGCCCGACGGCTGGGACGTCCACCAGATCCGGTGAATTCCCGGCACGTTGTGTGGGCTTCTTGAGATTTGGGCACATCCTTCGGTGGTAGGAGGTGCACCCATGACTCGACGGTTGATCGCTTGCGGATTGCTGGTGCTCGCTTCCGTGACGGCCTGCGGGACCAGAACCCCGGACAACGCGTCGCAAACGCTGCCGACCTCGACGCCGTCGTCCTCCGCTTCGTCCACCGCCGCGGCCGACACGGGCGCCGCCGGCCCGGCCGTGAAGCGGTGCGACTCGTCCGCGTTGAAGGGGCAGGTCGACCCGACCGACGCCGGCGCGGGCAACCGGTACGGCAAGTTCGTCGTCACGAACGCGAGCACCGCGCCGTGCACGTTGAACGGGTACAGCGGTTTCCAGTTGGAGAACGCGTCCGGGGCGGTGCCGACCAAGCTCGAGCGCAAGGCCGATCCCGGTCCTGCCGCGCTGACACTGGCGCCGGGTGGGAAGGCTTCGGCCAACCTGCACTGGGGTGTCGTGCCTTCGGGCAACGAGCCGGTCGAGGGGCCTTGCCAGCCCGAGCCGTCGAAGGCCGCGGCCATCCCGCCTGACGAGACGGTGCCGCTCAGCGTGCCGTGGACGCTCGGGCCCGTGTGTTCCGGTGGCCGGATCGAGATCAGCGCGTTCTACGCTTCCTGAATGGACGTACCCGGATGGCTCGCCGTGTTGCCGCACGGCGAGCGCATCGCCTTCTCGCTGCGCTCCGCCGGTGTGCCGGTCGTGGTGAGCGAGGACGTCGAGGCGGCGGTGAAGGCCGCCGATCGGCCGGTCGTCCTCATTGGACACTTCACCGGTGCGCCCGCCGCTGTTCGTTACGCGCAAACGCATTCCGGGCTCGCGGCACTGATCCTCGTGTCGCCTGTGCTCGGCATGTGGGACGGGGCGTCCGACGAGTTGGCCGACCTGATGGACGAGGTCAACTTCGGGCCGGCGCTGGGCGACCTGCCGACGTTGTGGCTGCACGGGTCCGACGACGAGATCGTGCCCATCTCGGACACGCGGGCGGGCACCGACCGGATCCGCGGGGCCGCGTTCGAGGAGCACATCGCCGACGGGCTGCTGTCCGACGGGGAGGCTGTCACTCGGGTGCTGGAGTTCGTGCATCGGGTCGTCTGACACCATTTCGGATGTCATGGACGAAGACGACCTCGTGCTGCTGATCACCGTGGTGGTCGAGGCAGCGGACGAGCACCAGGCGCGTACCGCGTGCGACGCGCTCATCAGCCGTACCGGCGCCCAGGTCGTGGACGCCCGTGACTGCTCCGACGAGGAGCCGGGCTGCTGGGCCGTGGTCATCACGCGGCCGAGCACGGAGAAGGCGACTCACAACGTCTCGGCGGCGCTGGCGCGGGCCGTTCGCACCTTCGTGCGCGGGCTGGGTGACGACTTCCCGACCCCGCGCGTGGCCTGCGAGCCGCCGACGGCGTGGACCGTGCTGGACGAGCCGGAGCTGATCAGCGGACTCGTGCCCGGCGCCGAGCGCGTGCTGGTGGAGGCGTGGGCTGGAGATGACCCGTTCGGTGCAGGCACTTTGCGTGACAACTCGCCCATCAGGCCGTCTTGATTCACCCGGCCGGTCTGCGATCAACACAACAGGCAGTAGGCGGCATTGTGAGAGTTGCTACACCCCTCCGCAAGGGGCCAGCGGCGCGCTCAACTGATCATTAAATCAAGGCCCGTTCGAGTGGATTCAGGCATCCACCCGGTTAGCCGATCTTCGCTCTCAACTGTGAAAATCTGGGCACAATCTCTACTGAGGGTGGTCGTCAGACCACCTGAGTTCCGGAGGGTTCGGGAGCCGACATGGCCAGCATCGAAGAGGTCCGTGCCGCAATTGCCCAGGCGATCGACAAGGCGAGCCAAAGCCAGTCGGCCCTCCAACAGGCGGCTGAGCTCGCCGAGGACGCGCAGCAGCTGCTGACATCGGTAACGCAGGGCTCCGTGCAGGCGGACGTCGAGACGACGAACGCCCAGTTCGCCCAGGTCGTGTCCGGCGTGAGCGAGCTGCAGAACTACCTCGGCGCGGGCATTTCCGGGGCCGAGGGCATCAACAGCAGGCTTTGATGGCATCCATCGCCGAGGTTCGCGCCGCGCTCGAGCAGGCGAGCGAGATCCTGCGCGAGTCGTACCGGAGTGTGCGGTCAGCGCAGGAAGGCCTCGACGAGGCGGTCGCGATCCTCGCCGAGTCCAGCGAGAACCACCACGAGTCCCTGCTTCCACCGGAGTTCGTGCGCGCGAAGGAAAGATTTCCCGATCAGCTGGAACTGATGGTGGGAACCCTAGAGCGCATCCAACGACTCACCGTGGAGCTGTGATGAGCAGGCGGGACGACCGGCGGCGGAGGATCGAGGAAGCCTTCGCGGAGTTCCAGCGCGCCGTCTCGGCCGCGCTGGGCTCCGTGGCGCGTGAGCACCGGGCGCTCGCCACGGAACACGCCAAGGACATGTTCGAGTTCACCGTGCGCGGCATGGGCGTCGACCGGGCGTTGAAGGACGTGGCGCTCGCCGACGTGACCTCGTTCCTCACGGTCGACGAGAAGCGCACGAGGAACCCGCGTCAGGCGCCGCTGTCGATGCCGGAGTTCCGCGAGCGGCTCGACCAGATCAAGCACGACTGGGAGCAGTCGTACCACGAGTGGACCGCGACGGGTCCCGACCAGCTCACCGCGCTGGTGAAGTCCGTCGCGGCCGGGCCGGCGTCGTGGCCGCACGAGTCGTGGCTCGGCACGCCGGGCACGCACGACGGCAGCGAGGGCGTGCCGGAGCTGTGGCGGATCGGCACGGGCATCGTGACGTCCGCGCCGGAGGCCCAGCCGTTCCCGGTCGCCGTGCCGCTGCTGGACCAGGCCCACCTGCACATCTCGTCCACTCCGGACAGCCGCCAGCTCGCGGACACGCTGGTGGAGAACCTGTTGCTGCGAGTGCTGTCGCACTTCCAGCCGGGACTCGTCCACGTGCACGTGTGGGACATCGGCCAGCTGACCGGGTCGTTGCCGGGCCTCTACCCGCTGACCCGCGCGAACCTGTTGACGGTGCACGATCCGGCGCGGCTGCACGAGCTGCTGGACGAACTGTCCGAGCACATCCGCCAGGTGCACACGAAGGTCCTGGTCGACGGGCACCTGACCGTGCGTTCGGTGAGCGGTGAGGGCAGGCGCACCGAGCCGTGGCGGATCGCGGTGCTGTTCGGCAACCGCAAGGCGTTGAAGGAAGAACACCAGCAGCAGCTGCAACGGGTGGCGCGCAACGGGTTGGCGTGCGGTGTGCAGCTGTTCATCGTGGACATCCCGATCACGATCAACTCGCCGGTGGAGACGGTGTCGTTGCGCGGCGACGGCACGGCTTTCTGCACGATGACCGGCAAGCACGTGACGGTGACGCTGGACGACGGTTTTCCGCGCACCCTCGTGCCGCGCGCCTGTGCCGCCATCGCGGACAAGCGCGAGGAGCGGCGGTCGCGGTTGGGCTCGTTCGGCGACCTGCTGCCCGAACGTCCGTGGACGGAGAGCTCGGCGGCCGGAGTCGTTGCGCCCGTTGGGTTCGACGACGGTGAACAGGTCTGCGTGCAGCTCGGCGACACCTCGCCGCACGCGTTGATCGGTGGTCCTTCCGGCTCCGGCAAGACGAACTTCCTGTACGCGATGCTCGGTTCGTTGTGCGCGCGCTATTCGCCGGACGAGCTGGAGCTGTACCTGCTGGACTTCAAGGAAGGCGTGTCGTTCGCGCAGTTCGCGCCGGGCCGCAAGGATCCGTCGTGGCTGCCGCACGCGCGGCTGGTCGGCGTGAACGTCAACACCGACCGCGAGTTCGGCGTCGCGTTGCTGCGCTTCCTGTCCGACGAGATGCGCCGGCGCGCGGACGCCGCCAAGCAGCACGAGGTCACCAAGCTCGAGCACCTGCGCGCGGAGGACCCCGGCGGTCGCTGGCCGCGGATCGTCGCGGTGATCGACGAGTTCCAGTACCTCTTCGGCGAACGGGACCAGGTCACCGCCGCCGCGACGCAGCTGCTCGAGGACGTGGCGCGGCGCGGTCGTTCGCAGGGCATCCACCTGGTGCTGTCGTCGCAGGACGTCTCCGGCATCGAGGGCTTCTGGGGCAAGTCGGCGATCTTCGAGCAGTTCACCGTCCGCATCGCGCTGCCCAAGGCGCGCAGGGTGCTGGCGGAGCCGCAGAACGACGCCGCGGTGGAGCTGCCGCGCTGGCACGCGGTGATCAACCACGAGTCGGGTGTGAAGCCGGGCAACGAGATCTGCCGCATCCCGGACTCGACGTCCAAGGGCACCATGGACTTCCTGCAGAACGAGCTGTGGCGCCGCGAGCCGGGCGAGGCACCGGGCCTCTTCGACGGAAGCAAGATCCCCTTCCTCGACGCGCTGCCGGACTTCCTCGAACTGCGGCCGGGCGACGCTTCACCTACCGTGTTGCTGGGACAGGTGATCGACGTCGCGGGCAGCGCGGCGCGGGTGCGGTTCGCCCGCACGCCGGGCCGCAACATCGCCGTGATCGGGTCGGTGGTCCAGGACGCGGCCGCGGTGCTCGGCGGAGCGGCCGCGTCGCTGGGCAGGCAGCACGAGCCGCACGAGGCGGCGTTCACGCTGGCCTGCCTGGTGGACGAGGCGATGCCGTCCGCGTTGCACCTGGCGAAACGCCTGAGCTCGGACGGGCACGACGCGTCGGTGGTCGGCATCGACGGCATCCGCGAGCTGCTGGACCGCACGGCAGCCCGGTTGCAGTCGCTGAACACCGGCACGTCCGACACGCCGCCGTCACCGCACTACCTGGTGCTGTACGGCGTGGACGCCGCACAGACGTTGCTGGAGCAGAAGGATCCGACGACGCGGATGTCCGGTGTGGACAGTCTGCGCACGGTGCTCAAGCACGGCCCGGAGAACCGCACGCACGTGCTGGGCTGGTGGCGCGGCGTGCAGAGGCTGAAGGCGAGCCTCCCGCCGGGCGTCTACGACGACATCGGCGCCTGGGTGGCGTTCGACGTCCAGGGCAAGGAACTGCTGTCGCTCGGGCCCGAACAGGTGATGGCGTGGTCGCCCCGACCACGGCGCGGCCTGTTCTTCGACCGGTTCGAGCACTCGCGGCCGCAAGTGATCATCCCGTTCGACACTGGAGAAGCTCCATGAACCCGATGATGACGACGATGTTCGAGTCGGTCCCGTCGCAGCGTCAGAGCGAGGAGGTGATCGAGGTGCCGGCGTTGTCCGCCGTTGAGCGCTACAAGGAGATCATCGCGATCGCCACCGACGCGGCTGCTCGCCAGCGCAAGCTGGACGAGGTGCGGTGCGCCGAGCTCGCCGAGCGGCTCGCGTCCACCCAGCAGCAGATCGCCGAGGTGCGCGACCGCGAACGGGTCGTGCGCATGGGCGCCGCGCTGCACTGGGAGGCGGCCGTCGAGCAGCTGTGGAACGAGCGCTGGCTGCAGATGGTGACCTTCCCGCACCCGGACGAGTCCGTCCCGCCGCGGCCTCAGGGCGAGTACAACCGTGCGATGGACCTCGCGTACCAGGCGCTGGAGGACTCGCTGGCCAAGCGAACCCTGTTGCGCCGCAAGCAGAAGGACTGAGTGCGCCGGTTACGCACCATCGCCGACGTCCAGGACGCCAGCGACGACACCCTCGTCCGCTGGGCGGCCCAGGCCTTGTCGTCCGGTGGTGCGGCCTGGGAACACCGTGGCGCGGTGGCCGTCCACGCCCCGTGCCTGACACGCCGCAGACGCCTGGTCCTGTCCGGCCCGGCAGAGGGCGTCGCCTCACTCCTCGCCGCCCACGGCCGGGGCGTGGAGCTGCGCCCGCTGCTGTCGCGTGAACTTGCCCTCGAAGTCGCGGACCTCATGCCCACCCCGTGGGTCGAGGACAAGCCGTTCGGCTGGATGGACCGCTCGGGCACGCTGGACCTGCCGGAAGAAGCCTGCTGGCTGTCCACGACGAACGGCGTGGAACCACTCCTGCGCGAGGCCAACCCGGACTCCTGGGCCTGGCCGGGCGAAAAGGGCGTCCGCCGCTGGGCAGGCGTCCACGAGGGCGACCAGCTGGTGGCCACAGCAGCGGAAGCGTGGTCGTCAGCAGACGTCGGCTTCATGATGGGCGTGGCCGTGCACCCCTCGCACAAGGGCAGGGGCCTGGGCCACCGCGTCTGCCAGTTCGTGGCATCGTCCCTGCTCAGCCTGTACGGCACGTGCGCGCTGTTCGTCGAGAACTACAACGCCCCGGCCATCGCCCTGTACCGCAAACTCGGCTTCGCCCACCGAGACGTCACCACTCTTCTCCCTGCGGTATAGCTCACAGTCCGGAACAGTCTCCAGAGACCGGCGGTTGAAACGGATAACTGATCCGCAACTGACTCTGGATGGAGATGGTTCGACCATGACCAGCACCGCACTCGAGGTCCGGCTCGCGTCCCGCCCGAAGGGCTGGCCGACCGACGAGAACTTCGAGATCGCCGAGGTCGACATCCCAACCCCGGGCGAAGGCCAGATCCTCGTCCGCAACGTCTTCATGAGCGTCGACCCGTACATGCGCGGCCGCATGAACGACGTGAAGTCCTACGTCCCCCCGTTCCAGGTGGGCGCCCCGATGGAGGGCGGCGCGGTCGGTGAGGTGGTGGCAGTCGGCTCCGGCGTCGACAACATCGCAGCAGGCGACAACGTCCTGCACGGCCTCGGCTGGCGCGAGTACGCCGTCGTCCCCGCAGCCCACACGGTGAAGATCGACCCGTCCGTGGCTCCCCTCTCGGCCTACCTGGGCGTCCTGGGCATGCCGGGCCTGACGGCCTACGCGGGCCTGCTCGCCACCGCAGAGTTCAAGGAAGGCGACGTGGTCTTCGTCTCCGGCGCAGCAGGCGCCGTCGGCCAGCTGGTGGGCCAGATCGCCCGCCTGAAGGGCGCCTCCCGCGTGATCGGCTCCGCGGGTTCCCCGGAAAAGGTCAAGTACCTCGTCGAGGAACTGGGCTTCGACGCCGCCTTCAACTACAAGGAAGGCCCGGTGGCCGAACAGCTGGCCGCCGCCGCCCCCAACGGCATCGACGTGTACTTCGACAACGTGGGCGGCGAACACCTCGAAGCCGCCATCTCTTCCTTGAACGTCCACGGCCGAGTCGCCATCTGCGGCGCAATCGCCCAGTACAACGACACCACCCCTCCCGCAGCCCCGCGCAACCTGGCCCAGGTCATCGCCAAGCGCCTGACCCTGCGAGGCCTCCTGGTGGGCGACCACAAGGCCCTCCAGCCGCAGTTCATCGCCGAGGTCGGCAAGTGGATCGCCTCAGGTGAACTCAAGTACTCGGAGACCGTCATCGAGGGCGGCGCCAGCAAGGCCCCGGAGGCCTTTCTCGGCATGCTGCGCGGCGACAACACGGGCAAGATGCTCGTCAAGTTCTGAGCGCTCCAGCGCCTGTATCGAAGTAGAGCGCCTCAGGCCTACCGGACATATTTTTTGGCGCGAAAAGCACGTTCGGGCCATCTATCGGCCCGAACGTGCTTTTCGCGCCAAACAGCAGGGGCTCGGTGCGGACTTCGATACCGGCAAAGATCAGTACTCGCGGATGTGTCCCGGGGTGCCTGGCGAAGCGCCAAGACGACCACCTGCGGACCCCAAGCGACCCTGAACAAGCTTCCCGGGATTCAAAATCCCGGTCGGATCCACCCGATCCTTGACCGCCCGAAGCACCCCAACCCCGATCGACCCGATCTCCCTCTCCAGCCAGGGCAAGTGATCCCGCCCCACCGCGTGGTGATGAGTGATCGTCCCCAACCGAGAAACCACCTCGGAAGCAGCAACCTTCGCCCGCTCCCACTGCCCCACCGGATCCGAAAGATCCCGAGGCACCAACACGGTGAAGTAGAGCGAAGCCCCAGTCTCATACGCGTGCGAGATGTGGCACATGACAACCGCATCGCCGAGTTCGGCCACCAGCGCGTCCCGAACCGCGGCCCACATCTCCGACACCCGAGACCAGTGCGTGGCGGTCTCCAGGGTCTCGACACAAACCCCGGCGTCCAGCAAGGCATCCCGCTGCCGAGGCCCGTTGAACCGCCCGTGCAGCCAGGAAGCTCCCATGGCCCGCCCAAGACGAACGACCTTGTGCCCGCTCAACGAGCTCATGGTCGCCTCCCGGGACCTGCACTCCCACCCCAGAATCACCAGACACGGCTGCGCGACCCGCCTGAACCGCAGGTACTTCTTCAACGTGGCAGCACGAGGCCCGGCCAGCTCCAGGGCGACCTCGGTCTCCTCCACATCGGACAGACGGGTGATGTCCGCGAGAACCCCGTCCTGGGCCAGAGTCCGGACGAGCGCGACCCCGGCCTCCCACCCGTCAACCACAAACCCCTCATACCGAGGCCCGTACGGCCGAGGCCGAACCCGAACAGAAACCTCGGTGATAACCCCGAAAGCCCCCTCACTCCCCAGCACGAGCTGCTTCAAATCCGGCCCAGCAGCAGAAGCCGGCGCCCCTCCAACCACCCACTCCCCAACGGGAGTAGCCACCCGCACGGACTCCACCATGTCCTCGAACCGCCCGTACCCAGCGGAAGCCTGACCAGCAGACCGAGTAGCGGCAAACCCGCCGATCGTCGCCCGCTCGAACGACTGCGGCACATGCCCGAGCGTGAACCCGTGCTCCCCCAACAACTTCTCGGCTTCAGGTCCAGTGACCCCAGCCTGCAACACCGCAACCCGGGACACCGGATCAACGGACACCAGCGACCCGAGCCCAGCAAGATCCAGCGCCACGACCGCGGACTTGGGCCCGCGCAGCGCCTCCACACCACCCACCACCGAGGTGCCCCCACCAAACGGCACCACGGCGATGTCGTGCTCCACGCACACCTGCAGAACCTCGAGAACCTCGGCAGGCGACGCAGGCTGCACGACCGCGTCCGGCACCGCCAGCGCTCCGTGCCCGCGATGACGCAACAGGTCCAGGTACGACAGCCCGCCGGAACGCCCCAGCCGGTCCGCGTCCTCGACCGACACGGCGCTCACCGCCTCCAGCGCCTCGAAGGCGTCCGCGGACAGCGCCGACGGAGGTGCCGTCACGGGCACCTCGGGCAGCGGCTCGCCCAGGCCTACGCGTTGGCTCAGCCACTCCAGCGCGTGCGGCGGCAGCGGTGTGGTTTCGGTGGTCCATCTCGCCCTGGTCACTGCTACAGTGTTACACATGACGTCTCAACGTCACACTCACGACGCGCTGCTCGACGCCACCCGTGAGTGTGTTCTCGAGGTGGGGGTGCGCCGGACGACCCTCACCGACGTGGCGAAACGCGCCGGCGTCAGCCGCATGACGCTGTACCGGCGTTATCCGGACGTCGACCACCTCGTGCGGGCGTTGATGACCCGCGAGTTCGCCGCGCTGCTGGAGCAGGTCGAGCGGGCCAGCGGGCAGGGCAACGCGCGTGTGCAGCTCGTCAAGCGGTCCGTGGACGCCATCCGGCTGTTGTCGGCGAACCCGCTCATGCAGCGGGTCCTCCAGCTCGACGCCGACCTGATGCTGCCGTACCTCACCGACCGGCTCGGGAGCACGCAGCGGCTGGTCGAGCAGTTCCTCGTCGGGCAGATCGAGGCCGGGCACCTCGACGGGTCGATCCGGTTCGGGGACGCCAAGACGCAGGCGCGCGTGGTGCTGCTGACCACGCAGTCGATGGTGCTCTCCACCAGGCCCGCCACGTCCGGGCTCGACTTCGGCTCCCTGCTGGACGAGCTCGCCAAGCAGCTGGACGGAGCTCTGAAGCCGTGAACACCTCCCTGAACGCCACAAGGCGCCGCAACGACCTCGAAGCGGCCCAGCAGGAGGTCGCGGACGTGGTCGTGATCGGTGGCGGGGTCACCGGCACGGGCGTTGCGCTCGACGCGGCCTCGCGAGGCCTCAGGACCGTGTTGCTGGAGGCGCACGACCTGGCGTTCGGGACGTCGCGGTGGTCCAGCAAGCTCGTCCACGGCGGGCTGCGCTACCTCGCCAAGGGCGACGTGAAGCTCGCCCACGAGAGCGCCGTCGAGCGCGGCATCCTGATGACCAGGACCGCGCCGCACCTCACCCGCACGCTGCCGATGCTGTTCCCCTTGCACGCCAACGCGAACCACTTCGTGATGGCCGGGCTCAAGGCGGGCAACGCCCTGCGCATCGCCGCGGGCACACCGTCCAGCGTCCTGCCCAGGCCGCGGCGGGTGACCAGGCACGAGGCGCTGGCGCTGGTCCCCGGCCTGAACGCCGACAAGCTCACCGGCGGACTCCTCAACTACGACGGACAACTCGTCGACGACGCCAAGCTCGTCGTCGCACTCGCCCGCACCGCCGCCGGATACGGCGCGCGGATCATCACGCGCGCCAAAGTCCTGACGCTGCAAGGCGATGGCGCCGAGGCCGTGGACACGCTCACCGGCACCACGTTCACCGTCCGGGCGAAAGCGGTGATCAACGCGACCGGTGTCTGGGCCGGCACGCTGGCGCCGGTGCACCTGCGTCCGTCCCGCGGCTCGCACCTGGTCGTCGACGCGAAGGCCGTCGGCCTCAGCACAACCGCGCTGACGATCCCCGTTCCCGGCGAGCGCAACCGCTACGCACTCCTGCTGCCTCAGGCGAACGGCCGCGCGTACCTCGGTCTCACCGACGAGCCCGTCGACGAGATCCCGGACGTGCCGGAGGTTCCCGAGTCCGATGTGGACTTCCTGCTCGCGACAGCTTCCGCTGTCCTGCAACGAGAACTCACCAGGGACGACGTCATCGGTAGCTACGCGGGCCTGCGTCCGCTGCTCGAAGCCGAAGGCACGACTGCAGACCTGTCCCGCCACCACGCCGTGCTGAAGGCGCCCAACGGCGTGATCACGATCGTCGGCGGCAAGCTCACCACCTACCGCAAGATGGCGGCGGACGCGGTGAACGCGACGGAACTGACCCGGATCCCGTGCCGCACCAAGGACATCCGTCTGGTCGACGACAGGCCGCAGCCGACCACTCCGATCGCGCCCGGCGTCACCGAGGCCGACGTCGTCCACGCGATCGAGCACGAGGGCGCGCTGGACGCCGACGACGTCCTCGACCGGCGCACGCGGATCGGCCTGGTTCCGAAGGACCGCGAGAAGGCCGCACCGGAGATCGCGAAGATCCTGGCCGCGGTGTGAAAAGGGCGTCTGCAAGTACCTCCAACCCGAAGTTGGTGGTACTTGCAGACGCCCTCAGCGCAAGAACTCGAGATCACTCGCCGATGACGGGCTTCGCGGCCTTGGGCGGGTCGACCAGGGCCTCGCCCTCGATCCGCACCTTCCGCTTGTGCTCGCCGTTGCCGCCACCCTGCTGGCCGGCAGCGCCCATCGGAGCGCCGCCGCCCATCATGCCGGCGGCGCCACCACCGGCACCGCCGCCACCGGGTCCGTGCGGCGCGCCACCAGCGGCGGCAGCCGCACCACCACCGGCACCACCGGCCGCCATGACACCGGCCGCGCCACCGAACTGGGTCGGCGCGGTACCACCGGCGCCACCGCCACCGGCAGGACCACCGCCGAGGCCTGGCGGCATGCCGCCTCCGCCTCCGCCGCCCATGCCCTTGGGGATGCCGCCGCCTCCACCGCCACCGCCGCCACCACCGGCCGAGGCCGTGGTCGCGCTGTGGTCAGTGGTCGTCGGGCGGTACCAGTCGGCGTTCCCCGTGGTCGGCGTGGGGCCGAACGACGGGGGCTTGGTCACGCCACCGCCACCGCCGGCACCACCACCGGCCGCCGCGGTCGTGTCGGCGGGCTCCCAGTGACCGGGAACCCAGCGACCCTGACCGGTGCCCGTGCCGGTACCCGGACCGGAGCCCGAGCCCGAGCCGGGCGGCGTGTAGATGGGGCTGACGTGCCCGCCGGACCCACCACCGGGCGGACGGACACCGGGGTTGCCGCCCGGCGTACCGGGCGGGGTGTAGATCGGCGCCACGTGACCGCCGGCGCCACCACCCGCACCGCCGCCGACCGGGTACCCGCCGGGCGTGCCGGCACCGGGAGGCGTGTAGACGGGCGCGACGTGGCCGCCACCGGGACCGCTGCCGTGACCCCCGCCGGGGCCGCCGGTGACACCGCTGGTGAACGTGCCACCCGCACCGCTGTGGGCCTGGTTCTGCTCGGCGGACCCGAGGCCGCCGAAGCCGCCGGAGGTGGGCCGGTAGACGCCGCCACCGCCGCCACCGGCGCCCTTGTGCGCCATCGACGAGATCGCGTCGATGATCTGCTCGGCGACCTTGGCGATCTGCGAGACCTGCTTCACCAGGTCGATCAGCTTCTTGACCGAGCCGAGCAGCTTCTGCAGGAAGTCCGCCAGCTTCTTCGCGTACCTGACCGCGGTGGACACGATGTCCGCGATCGCACCCGCGATGGCCGCGCCGAAGGTGAGGACGGACGCCGCCAGCCACTGGATGATCTTCATGACCATGTCGGCGACGGCCTGGCTGATCATGTCCATGATCTGCTTGCGGACCTCGGCGACGAGCTTGCCGGCGCCCTCGACCGCGGCCGCGATGCCGTGGGTCGCCTTCGAGAGCGACTCCATGCCGTCGGCGTGCTTCTTGGCCGCCGCCCGGTAGGCGTCGGCCGCCCTGCCCTGCCACTCACGGGTCTGCTGGACGCAGATGCGTTCGTACTCGGTCGCGATGCCCTGCACCTGCTGACCGGCGGACCGGTAGGTCTGGGCCATCCTGGAGATGGACTCCGGGCTGCCGAGCAGCACGTCGAACGGCTCGCGCAGGAAGTCGACGTGCTGGATCGCCCAGCTGAACCCGGCGGCGAGGAAGCCGCTCAACGGGTTCGCGGACATGCCGACGATGCCCATGGCCGTGTTGGCCATGCCCAGGCCGGCGTTGACCCAGTCGCCGCGCTCGATGGACGAGTAGGTGTTCGAGATGTTGCTGATCAGCTGCTGTGTGTCGGCGCTGCTCTTGGCCTGTGACGCGGGGGTGCTCATCCCCGGCCTCCCTGGAAGCCGAACATGTTGTCGAGGTCGACCTGCTCGTACTGCTCGACCGTCTCCTTGAGCCCGGTCGCCATGTCCATCAGCGAGTTGGTGGCCTTGCCGAGCATGTCCTGCCCGACGCCTGCCTTCTCGAGGATGAGCTGGGCGAGGAAACCGCAGAAGACGCCGAAGGCCTCGGTGGTGAGCGAACCCGGATCGCACGTCTCGGTGGCCTTGCGCAACCGCTCGGTGAGCCGGTCCACGTTTGCGGCGTGGGCTCTCAGCTCGTCGAGATCGATGTTGAAGTGCTGCTGCATGCTCTAACCCCCTCCTGCACTCAGGCCATGACGTCGGGCGGGTTCGTGAAGTACTCGTCGTCGGGCCGCGTGTCCTTGCGCTCCAACTCCGACTTCGGTTCTTCCTCGTCGGTTCCGTCGCCCGCGTATCCGTTCGGCATCTGTGCCTTCACGAAGTCGAGCGCCGGACTTTCGCCGACGAAGTCACCCATGATCTGCACGACGCGGCCGGAGGCCTCGCGCTGGGCCTTGGTGGAAGCGGCGAGCACGGCGGATGCGATCTCGCTGGGGTCCATCCCACGGGCCTCCGGCTTGATCTGCAGGTCGGTCAGCACCCCTGTCGCGTTGACCGTCACCGTGATCAGGCCGTCCGGCGAGCTTGCGCTCCCACCCACACCGCCGAGCTGGCCGACAGCCTGCTCGGCCTGCTGCTTCGCCTGCTCGATCTTGGCCCCGTAAGTCTTGAGCCACTGATCGGGGTCGATGGTCTCCATGGTCACCCCCGTTGAGTGAATTGGTCGTTCGTTCGATTCGCCGTAGACGCCCGTATCGTTTCACTCGTTCCCTGCTCACCGATACTTTGAGTCCGATTACCACCATCCGGGCTAACGAAGGGGTACACCGTGCCTGAGGGAGTGCTGGAGATCGACCGGATCTCCAAGCGCTACGGGGAGGTCGTCGCCCTGCAGAACATGTCTTTCGACGTTCGTGCGGGCGAGCTCTTCGGTTTCGTCGGCAGCAACGGCGCCGGGAAGACCACGACCATGCGCATCGCGCTGGGAGTGCTCGCGGCCGACTCCGGCGAGGTGCGGTGGAACGGCAGAACCGTCGACCTCGACACCCGGCGCCGCATCGGCTACATGCCGGAGGAGCGCGGTCTCTACCCGCGGATGAAGGTGCTCGACCAGTTGGTCTACCTGGCCGAGCTGCACGGCATGGGCACCAACGAGGCCCACACGAGCGCGGAGAACTGGATCGCGCGTCTCGGGCTGCGCGACCGCCGCTCGGACGAGGTGCAGCGCCTGAGCCTCGGCAACCAGCAGCGCGTCCAGCTGGCCGCCGCGCTGGTGCACGAACCGGACGTGCTCGTGCTCGACGAGCCGTTCTCCGGCCTGGACCCGGTCGCGGTGGACGTGATGAGCCAAGTGTTGCGCGAGAAGGCGTCCTCCGGCGTGCCCGTGGTGTTCTCCAGCCACCAGCTCGACCTGGTGGAACGGCTGTGCGACCGGGTAGGCATCGTCAGCGAGGGGTTCATGGTCGCGAGCGGCACGGTGGACGAGCTCAGGTCGGGCGGCGTGCCGCGCCTGGTCGTTGAGTCGCCAACCACCGACTGGGCTGCCACGCTGGGTGGCGTGCGGGTGATCGAGAAGAACGGGACGCGCTGCGTGCTCGAGCTCGCCGACGGCGTGGACGACCAGGAGGTGCTGCACGCCGCGCTCGCCGCGGGACCCGTGCACGAGTTCTCCCGCCAGCGCCCCTCGCTGACCGAGCTCTTCCGCAACGTGGTGACCACCGAGGGCAGGAGCACATGACGTCGGCCCGAGCGGTCTCACTGGTGGCGAAGCGCGAGTTCGTCACGAAGGTGCGCACCAGGTCGTTCCTCGTCGGCACAGCGGTGATCATCGCCGTGCTGGCCGGGTACGTGGTGCTGCAGTCGGTGTTGTTCGACGACCAGCAACGCAGTGTCGTCGGCCTGAGCGGTCAGGCGACGCAGCTCGCGGATCCGTTGCGGGAGAAGGCGAAGTCGTTCGGCATCGAGGTCGAGACGCGGGACGTCACGACGTCGGGCAACCCCGAGCAGCTGGTGCGGGACGGCTCGCTCGACGCACTGGTGACCGGCGCGCCACCGGCGTTGAAGATGATCGTCAAGGGTTCCGGCGACGAGGTGCTGACGACGGTGCTGAACGACGTGCTGCGCCAGCAGGTCCTGGTCGCGCAGCTCGCCGAGGCGGGCATCACTCCGCAGCAGGTCGCGCAGAACCTCGCGAACGTCAGCGTCGCCGTGACCGCGCTGGAACCCGTTGACCCGCAACGAGGTCAGCGCCTCGCGGTCGGGTTGATCGTGGCCGCGCTGCTGTACTACTCGTTGCTGGTCTACGGAACGATGGTCGCGCAGGGCGTGGTCGAGGAGAAGTCCAGCCGGGTCGTGGAGATCCTGCTCGCGACCGTGCGGCCGTGGCAGTTGTTGCTGGGCAAGGTGATCGGGCTCGGCGCGGTCGGCCTGCTGCAGCTGCTGGTGATCTCCACGGTCGGGCTCGGGCTCTCGTCGGCGTTCAACGTGGTCGACGTGAGCGAGCTGGGCGGCGCGGCCCTGCTGACCGGCGTGCTCTGGTACCTGCTCGGTTTCTTCCTGTACGCCACCGTGTTCGCGGCCGCCGCGTCGCTGGTGTCCAGACAGGAGGAACTCCAGTCGGTGCTGACACCGATCAGCATGACGATCATCGTGGCGTTCGTGGCGGGCATCAACCTGATGATCGGCAGCCCCTCCGGCACCACGGTGATGGTGCTGTCGTTGCTGCCGCCGTTCGCCCCGATCCTGATGCCCGGCCGGATGGCGATGGGTGTCGCCACCTCCTGGCAGGTCGTGCTCGCGGTCGTGTTCGCCCTCGCCGCCATCGCCGCGATCACGTGGCTGGGCGGCAAGGTCTACGCGAACGCCGTGCTGCGAACGGGCGCTCGCGTGAAGCTGCGCGAAGCCCTCCGGGTCTAGGCGTGGACGCGGACCAGGCCAGGGAGCTGCTGCGGCGGCGTGTCGACGCGTACTCGGACGAGTTGTGCGACAAGGCGATGCGGATGCTCGACCAGCTGACGGCGCTGCGCGAGTCGGTCGAGACCGAGACCCGGCCGGCGGTGGACGCGGCACTCGACGCGTTCGTCGCCGCCTGCCGCAAGGTCGCCTTCGACCACGCCTTCTTCGGCTCCCGGCCCGGCCCGCGCCCGCAGTCGCTCCTGGTCGCGGCCAGCGACCAGGCCGCCGTCGACGCGGTGGTCGACGGGCTCGACTCGCTCCAGCAACTGTTCAACACCCACGCCGAGTTCCAGGAATGGGTCGACGCGAACAACAACGCGATGGAGTACCGGGCGGCGGCGACCTACGTCCAGCACGCCCGCGTGACCCTCACTTGATGGCCTGGTAGCGGTCGAGCGCGACCTGGCGTTCGACCGCGTGGTCCACGACCGGTTCCAGCTCCGCGGAGTCCGGCGCGTACTTCCGCACGTACGCGCCGTCCGGATCGAACTTCTTGGCCTGCGTCACCGGGTTGAACACGCGGAAGAAGGGCGCGGCGTCCGTGCCGCAACCCGCGACCCACTGCCAGTTGTGCTGGTTCGACGCGAGGTCGCCGTCGATCAGGTGCTCCATGAAGTGCCGCGCACCCCACCACCACGGCAGGTGCAGGTCCTTCACGAGGAAGCTCGCCACGATCATGCGGACCCGGTTGTGCATGAAGCCTTCCCGCAGCAGCTGCCGCATGCCGGCGTCGACGATCGGGTAGCCGGTGCGGCCCTGCTTCCAGGCCTCGAACAACTCCTCGTCGGTGTCGTGCTGCATCCTGTCGAACTTGCGGTCGTAGTTCTCGCGCGCCGTCTCCGGCCGGTGCCACAGCACGTCGGCGTAGAACTCGCGCCAGGCGAGCTCGCTGCGGAACGTTCCGTCACAGTCCTGCAGGAGCGTGCGGGGGTGCAGCACGCCGAACCGCAGGAACGCCGACAGCCTGCTGGTGGCGTCGAGGTCGGGCCGGTCGCGGGTCTTGTCGTAGTCGGCCAGCCGTTCGTCGCGGAACTTCTCCCACAACGCTCGGGCATCCGGGAGTGGTTCTTGGACGGCCGGAATTTTGGTGCTGTACTTCGGTTTGATCCAGTCCACAGTGGACGCGTCGGTGTCGGCTGGCTTGCGCCAGCCGTGGTCCAGCCAGGCGTTGCGGAACGGGGTGAAGACCTTGAACGGCGTTCCGTCCTGCTTGCGCACTCTGCCGGGCGTGACGGCGTAGGGCGAGCCGGAGCGGACGAGTTCGACGTCCCCCAGCGCTTCCTCGACGGCTTCGTCCCTGCGGCGCCCGTACGGCGCGCAGTCGGCGGTGATGTGGACGCTGCCCGCTCCGATTTCCTTCGCGATGCGCGGAACGGTCTTCACCGGGTCGCCTTGCACGATCATCAGCCGTCCGCCGAGTTCCTCGTTCAACGCGTGCAAACACCGGTGCAGGAAATCGATTCGGGGCTGTCCCGACGGTTTCAGCAACCTGTCGTCGAGAACGAACAACGCGAGTGCGCGAGGTGACCTTTCCGCGGCAGCAAGAATCGCAGGATGATCGGACGTCCGCAAATCGCGGCGGAACCAGACGAGCGACGGGGAACTCACCGTTCGACGCTAAAACGACCGAGACGAGTCTGCACAACGAGCGCTCAGGCGACCTCGGCCACGAGTTCGAGAGTGATCAGCCGGACCATTCGCAGGAGCCGGCCGTAGTAGTGCGCCGCGTAGGGCCGGTAGTGCTCCGACCGCGGATCGGCGAACACCGGTACCACTTTGCGCAGCTCGTCGAGGCAGAACGGCGCCAGCCACAGGACGTGCTCGTCGAGTTCGTGGTCGTTCTCCAGCCAGCTGGAAGCACAACCGGCGGCATACGCGTCGACGAGGATCAGTTCCACGCCCGCGACCTCCACGCCGCGCTGGCCGTTCGGGTACCGCAGCTTCCTGTGCTGCTCGTACAGCCGAGCGACCTCGGCCCGCACGTCCGTCACGCACCACCCCCAGAACACGCGAAAGGCGCGCCGCCCGTGGCGACGCGCCTTCAGCTTGCCAGAAGAACTAGCCCGTGATCAGCGGTTCTCCATCGCGATGAAGTCGCGCTCGGTCGGGCCGGTGTAGATCTGCCGCGGGCGGCCGATCTTGGTGGCCGGGTCGTTGATCATCTCGCGCCAGTGCGCGATCCAGCCGGGGAGCCGGCCGAGCGCGAACAGCACGGTGAAGAACTTGGTCGGGAAGCCCATCGCCCGGTAGATCAGACCCGTGTAGAAGTCCACGTTCGGGTAGAGCTTGCGGGAGATGAAGTACTCGTCGCTCAGCGCGGCCTCTTCCAGCTGCTTCGCGATGTCGAGCAGCTGGTCGTCGGCGCCGAGCTTGCCGAGGATCTCGTCGGCCGTCTTCTTGATGATCGCGGCACGCGGGTCGTAGTTCTTGTAGACCCGGTGGCCGAAGCCCATCAGGCGGACGCCGTCCTCCTTGTTCTTGACCTTGTTGACGAACGACTTCACGTCGCCGCCGTCAGCCTTGATCTTCTCGAGCATCTCCAGCACCGCGCTGTTCGCGCCGCCGTGCAGCGGGCCGAACAGGGCGTTGATGCCCGCGGAGATGGACGCGAAGAGGTTCGCCTCGGACGAGCCGACCAGGCGCACGGTCGACGTGGAGCAGTTCTGCTCGTGGTCGGCGTGCAGGATGAACAGCAGGTCGAGCGCGCGGACCAGGTCCGGGTCGAGGTCGTAGGCCTCGGCCGGGAAGCCGAAGGTCATGCGCAGGAAGTTCTCCACCAGGCCAAGCGAGTTGTCCGGGTAGAGGAACGGCTGGCCGATCGACTTCTTGTACGCGTAGGCCGCGATCGTCGGCAGCTTCGCGAGCAGGCGGATCGTGGAGATCTCGACCTGGTTCGCGTCGAACGGCGACAGCGAGTCCTGGTAGAAGGTCGACAGGGCCGACACCGCGGAGGACAGCACCGGCATCGGGTGCGCGTCACGCGGGAAGCCGTCGAAGAAGCGCTTGAGGTCCTCGTGCAGCAGGGTGTGCCTGCTGATCTTCTGCGAGAAGTCGTCAAGCTGGGCCTGGGTGGGCAGCTCGCCGTAGATGAGCAGGTAGCTGACCTCGATGAAGTTCGAACGCTGGGCCAACTGCTCGATCGGGTACCCGCGGTAACGCAGAATGCCCGCGTCACCGTCGATGTAGGTGATCTCGGAGGAGCAGGAGGCCGTGTTGACGAAACCGGTGTCCAGGGTTACCAGACCGGTCGTCGACAGCAGTTTGCCGAGTTCGATGCCGGACGCGCCTTCGGTCGCCGGCACCACCTTCATCTCGAGCTCTCCGCCCCCGTGGCGCAGCGCGACGGTCTGTGGGTCGTTCGGCGCAGTCGTCGCGTCGGGCATTCAAGTCCCTCTCAACGCTCGGACGGGGTGGCGGCAGGTCGCACGGCCTGCCGACGTCTCGGACCACCCCGTTGGGATCTGAGTCTTCAAGTTCACTCACGCTAGTCGGCGGAAGGCCCGCCTCGCAGCAGCGGTGTGAACCGATTCTGTGAGATGGGACCGGCATCACATCCGTAATGCCAGGTTTCTAGCGCGGCTCCCCCACGGTAGTCCGATCCTCCGTTTTATCCACCCAACGCGGCGGTGAGTTCGCTCGCAAAAGGGGGTTCGGCGCCTGCGCGCGAACATGTGATCGCGGCCGCAGCACCGGCGAAGGTCAATGCCGCGGTCCATTCCTCGGGTGAGAGCGCGCGCACCTTCTCCACGCTCAGCGCGTCGTGGTCGTGCAGCCACGCGAGCAGGGCACCTTGCACGGTGTCCCCGGCCCCGATCGTGTCGACCACGTCCACCTTCACGGGTGGCACGTCGACCTGTCCCGTGGCGGTGATCACCGAGAGACCGTCGCCACCTTTCGTCAGCACGACGGCGGCCGGTCCCTGTGAAATCCACGTCCTTGCGATCTCGATCACGTCCCAGGAAGGGTCACCGTCCTCGGCGAGCCACTGCGCGTCCTCGACCGAGACCTTCAGCAGGCCGACGTCCGGCAGCCACGACCGGAACCGCGCGCGGTAGGCGCCCGGATCGTCGATGAGCCCTGCCCGGATGTTGGGGTCGAGCGCGGTGAGCAAGCGCTTGCTCTCGCGCCGCAGCACCGTCTCGTAGACCGAGGCGCCGGGCTCCAGCACCAACGACAGCGTGCCGAACGACACGGCCCGAGCGTCCTCCGGCAACGGGCCGGGGTCCTCGACGAGCCGGTCGGCGGTGCCGTCGACGTAGAACGCGTAGCGCGCGGACCCGTCCTCCGCGAGCCCGACGACGGCCAGCGTCGTGTTCTCACGTCCGCGCTGGACCAGCTCCGTGCTCACCTTCGACGCGTGCAGCCTCTTGATGAGCTGCTCACCGAAGTGGTCGGTCGACACCCGCGACAGGAAGCTCGTCGGCACGTCCAGCCGCCCGAGCGCGACCGCGACGTTGTACGGCCCGCCACCCAGCTTCGGCGCGAGCGGCGCGAGCTCGTCCTCACCGACCGGCACCATGTCGACCAGTGCCTCACCAGCAACCACGATCACTGCGTTCTACTCCCTCTGGTGGGCTCCGGTCCTCTGCAGACCATCCAACAACAGTTCCCCCAGTGCGGTGAACGCCTCGGCGTCCGAAACACCTGCCCGTTTCGTGAGGACCCCGGTCTGGATGCTCTCGATGAGCAGTCCGGCCATCTCCGCGAACAACGTCGCGTGCACCTCGCGGAAGACGTGCAGCTCGACCCCGTCCTGGATGAACGCCTTGATGCGCTCGGCGGCGGCACGGGCGTTGCGCTCGTAGGTGGCGCGCGTGGGCGGGAAATCCGACACGTCCGCGATGAACGCGGCCGACGCCTTGTTGAGCTCCTCCGCAGCCCCCGCGAGGTAGCTGCCGATGCGTTTGCGCACGTCGTTGAGGCCCGCGATGCGCTTCTCGATGCGTTCGGCGGCACCCTTGAAGTACCGCCCGACCACCCGCACGGCGAGCTGCTCCTTGCTGCCGGCGAGCGCGTACAGCGTCGACTTCGAGCAGTGCAGCCTGCCCGCGATGTCATCCAGCGTGAGATGACCGAAGCCCTCGGTGAGGAAGAGAGCTTCCAACCGGGTGAGCAGCTCGGCCTGCCGCTGCGTGAGAGCCCGCGTCATAGGTGACGACCCTGCCACATTGACTGGCAACTGTACTGGCGTACGTCCTACAGTACTGCTAACAGTACTCACCGGAGGTCGACGATGCCCGCCGAGCGGCTGCTCCCCACCCAAGAGGCCGAGGACCTGATCGCGCTGGTCAAGGAGATCGCGCGGGACGAACTGAAGCCTCACGCCGCGGACGCCGAGGAGAACGAGAAGTTCCCCCGCGACGCGTTCCGCCTGCTGGGCAGGTCGGGCCTGCTCGGCCTCCCGTACCCCGAGGAGTTCGGCGGCGGCGAGCAGCCCTACGAGGTGTACCTGCAGGCGCTCGAAGAGGTCGCCTCGGCGTGGATGACGGTGGCCGTGGGCCTCTCCGTCCACGTGATGTCCTGCTACGGCCTCGCCACCTTCGGCACCCGCGAACAGCAGGACCGCTGGCTCCCCGAGATGCTCGAAGGCGAGCTCCTCGGCGGCTACGCCCTGTCCGAGGTCCAGGCGGGCTCCGACCCGGCCGCCATGTCGACCCGAGCCGTCCGCCAGGGCGACGAGTACGTCGTGAACGGCACCAAGGCGTGGATCACCCACGCCGGCGCCGCCGACTTCTACACCCTCATGGCCCGCACGTCCCCAGACGCGGGCCGAGGCATCTCCTGCTTCCTGTCCCCCGGCGAAGCCGACGGCCTGACCGCCGCCACCCCGGAACGCAAGATGGGCCTCACCGGCTCCATCACCGCGCAACTCCAGTTCGACGACGTCCGCTTCGGCACCGACCGCCTGATCGGCAACGAGGGCGACGGCCTCAAAATCGCACTGTCCGCTTTGGACTCGGGCCGCCTGGGCATCGCCGCCTGCGCAGTGGGCCTGGCCCAAGCGGCCCTCGACGAGGCAGTGGCCTACGCCAAGACCCGAACCCAGTTCGGCCGCCCGATCATCGAGTTCCAGGGCCTGGAATTCCTCCTGGCCGACATGGCGGCCGCCGTCGAATCGGCCCGCGCGACGTACATTTCAGCCGCCCGCCGTCGCGACAGGGGCCTCCCGTTCCGCCAGCAGGCGTCGATCGCCAAGCTCGTCGCCACCGACGCGGCGATGAAGGTGACGACCGACGCCGTGCAGGTTCTCGGCGGCGCGGGCTACACGCGTGACTTCCCGGTGGAGCGCTACATGCGCGAGGCCAAGGTCCTCCAGATCTTCGAAGGCACCAACCAGATCCAGCGCCTGGTGATCGGCCGAGGCCTCCGCTAGCGACGGTCTTCTGGTCAGGTCGAGGACGCCCGCACCAGGACGGTGGACGGCTTGCCGAACACGGGTGCGTCGATGATCTCGGCCGCAACCGAGCCGAAGCCCGCGGCGGAGAGAAGGTCGGCCCACCGACTCACGGGAAGATGCCACTGCCGGACGACCTGGTCAGGCCGGTCTTCCTGCGGGGCAGCCGGCGGGTGGGAGAACGCGAAGACTCCACCATCAGCCATTCTCTTTCGCACCAAGGGAAAGAGAATCTCCGGATCGGTGAACCAGACCGCGCCGAAGATCGAGTACACGACGTCGAAAGTCGTACTCGTGGTGGTGAGGTAGTCGACGGCGTCAGCGGTGACGAACTCGATGTCGCCCAGGTGCCCCCAGGCTTGGCGCGCGGTCTTGGCGCGGCTCGGAGCTATGTCGATGCCCGTGCAGATGGCACCCCTGGTCGCCAGGTGCGCGAGATTGGCCCCGGCGCCGGAACCGAGTTCCACCACGCGCTTGCCCCTGACATCTCCGAGCACGGCCTCGTCCGGTCCGTGGTCGGGATACTGAGTCCAGTTCAGCCAGGTCGACGCTCCTGCAGCGTTGAACGCTCGACGCGGCTGGTACTTGGCGGCGTACCGCTCCCAGATGTCTGCTCGGGGGCTGCTCACCAGTAGTCCTTCCTCGGAGAGTCCCTCGGCCCAGCACCCGGCAGGGCATGGGACGAGGGACCGTATCAGCGATCGTCGGGGCAACGGCGCTACTTTCCGCCGGGGCTGTCGTGGCAGCCTGCGTAGCATTGGTTGCAGTCTGCGGCCTTGGCGTTCCAGAGTTCGGCGTCCAGCGGGAACCCGGCCGCGCGGATGGCATGAATCGTGCTGTTGAGTACGAGCACGCCTTCCTCGCCATCTTCCGGCAGGTGCGGGATGTGGTGGATGTAGCGGCCGGCGTTCTCTTCGCAGAAGGCGAAGTAGTTGGGCGTGTCGAGCGTGAAGCTGTGGACGCCCTTGTCGACGGCAGGCGTGGGCCCCATCGGAACGTCCGGGTTCTCACCCGCGACCACCAGGTAGGCGACAGTCTGACCGAAGGTGCGCTCGGCCAGGTCGCGGTCCAGGTCGTGGTCGCGCATGATCAGCCGGACCTCGCGGTCCCACACCGCTGCCGACACACAGGTCCGCGGATCGCGCAGGGTCAGTGCAGTGGTCATGGCTACTTCTCCTTGTGCAGTGCGATTTCTCGAAACCGCCGCATGCGTGCGGCTCACCAGGCGTGACGAACGGGCAGTACGGCGATCGATTCACACGTGCTGGTCATCGCCACCCCTGAGCTATCTTGAGACGCGCATCACGTCACTGAGTGCACACAACCGGTAACAGGATTCGCTGACCACGACCGCTGCACGACAGGATGGCGGCACAGGACGACATCAGACGGCCTGACCAGCGGAAACACGACCGGGGTAATTCGGATCGGCGGCACGGGAGGCTCAATGGCAGCGGAAGAGCAGCATCCCCTTGCACGACGCCGTCTCGACCTCGGCTACACGCAGGAAGGTCTGGCTGAAGAAGCGGGCGTCGACTGTCGGACGGTGCAACGGTGGGAAGCCGGTGAACGCGTTCCACAGCCGTGGAGGCGGAACCGACTGGCCAAGGCGTTGCAGCTCACCAGAGCGAGACTTGATGATCTCCTGGAGGAGACCGCTGGCGGTACACGTTCCCGCGGCTGCAGGGCAGACTGGAAGGCGGCATTCAGCGCTGGCCACGACCCTGACCTTCCGGAGATTGACGACATGCACCGTCGTGAAGCGCTTCGCGTGTTCAGCACGGTCGGCACCATGCTGGCGCTGCGATCTCCCGACGACATTGCCGCCGACGGCGACGACACGGACTACGCCCAGCTCAACAGCCACCTCTGGCGGGTTTACGCACTGGCCTCGTCAAAAGCCGAGGTGCTGCCTCTGGTGCACACCCAGCTAGGCGTGCTGACCACCGAACTTCAGGGCACTCACAGCTTGGCAGTCAAGCAGCAGATCTGTGCCGCCGCCGGCGACCTGTACCAACTCAAAGGCGAAATCCACTTCGACGGCAACGACTACACACGAGCCGCGGACAGTTACAGCCTCGCAGCCCTTGCCAGCGAAACCGCCGAGAACTTCGACCTGTGGGCATGCGCCATGACGAGGCATGCCTACCTCTCGGTCTACGAACGCCGTTTCGACCACGCAGCACCGATGCTCGACCTGGCCGCCGAACTCGCCCGCCGGGGCAACCCCGGCTTGTCGACCCGGCACTGGGTCTCAGTTGTCCAAGCCGAAGCATTCGCGGGCCTTGGCCACATCAACGCCTGCCAGCGCGCACTCGATGCCGCCGAAGCCGTTCGGACTCTGACCGGCACCGTCCACAACGGCGGGTGGCTCCGCTTCGACGGCACAAGACTCGCAGAGGAGCGCGGCACCTGTTACGCCGCCCTTGGAAGACATGACCTCGCCGAGGCGGCGCTCAGCGACGCGCTGAAACAGAAACTCACCACACGACGCCGGGCAGGCGTGCTCACAGATCTCGCCAGCATCGGTGCCCAGCGCCACGATCCAGACCGCGTGGTCGCCCACGCCAGCACCGTTCTCGCCGAGGCACACGCGACCGGTTCCGAGGTCGTCCGGCGCAAGCTCACCGGCCTTCAGCGCCATCTCGGACCACTGCTCGGCGACAAGAGGGTGCAGTTGCTCAACAGGGAGATCACCGCACTGACGGCGCTTCCCGCCGCTCGATAGGACAGGAGAACCACGTGCAGGACGACCGCGGCCGCGTGTTCCGCGAAGCCTGGATCGCAGGCGTCAACAAGTACTTCCCCGGCACACCGAAGGACAGCTACATCACGCCGTGGGACACGACGCCGGATTGGGAGAAGTCCAGCGCGACCGCCGTCTACGACCAGGTTGTGGCGTTCATCAAGGCCGGTGACGACGCAACCAAGCTGACCCGCGCACAGAAGGGTCAGTTCGTCGCGGTCTGCTGGATCGTGCAGATCTACCGGCACATCGCCGATCCCAAGCCCGGCTACGTCGCCGACTGGGACAAGCTGCCCGAGTGGCAACAACAAACCGACTGCGACATCTTCGAAGCCATTGAGCAGCAGGTCTCCACAACCAGCTAGAACCCGCACAAAAGCCGGTTGAAGTCACCGTCCACGTCATCGGGATCCAAGTGGCTTCAACCGACTTCGCACAAGACCTAAACGCTCTCGCGGTAGAAGGGGTCGACCACGACCCCTTCCCCAGTGCGCTCGTCGAACGTGTAAACCTCCCGCCCCTGCACATAAACGTGCAGGGCCCGGCTCATCACGTCCAACGGATCCCCGGACCAGATCACAACATCTCCGTCCAACCCGGGCTTCAACGCCCCAACCCGATCATCCAGCCCCATGATCCGAGCCGGGTTGACCGTGATCGACTTCAACGCAACATCGCTGTCCAACCCCTCCTTGACCGCCAGCGTCGCCTGGTGCACAAGGAAGTGAATCGGCACCACCGGGTGGTCAGTGGTGATCGCCAACTCCACCCCCGCACGCGCCAGAATCCCGGGGTTCCGCAACCCCCGGTTCCGAAGCTCCACTTTGGACCGAGAAGTGAACAGCGGCCCGATGATGACCGGAATCCCCTTCTCCGCAATGACATCCGCAATCAGATGCCCCTCGGTCCCGTGGTTGAGGATCAGCTTGTACCCGAACTCCTCAGACAACCGAATGGCCGTAGCGATGTCATCGGCCCGATGAGCGTGCTGACACCAGGGCAACTCCCCACTGACGACCTTGCCCAAGATCTCCAACGTGTTGTTGCGATCAAAGGCCTTCCCGTCAGCCTCAGCCTCGGCCTTCTTGGCCAGATAATCCTGTGCCTTGGTCAGCTCGTCCCGGATGACCGCAGCAACCCCTTGCCGAGTGGACGGCAACTTCCCCTTGTCCCCGTACACCCGCTTCGGGTTCTCACCAAGGGCACTCTTGACGCTGACCGGCTCCTTGAGCAACATCTCGTCAACCGTGCGCCCCCAACACTTCACGGCCACGGTCTGCCCACCAATGGGGTTACCAGACCCGGGCTTGATCACCGCAGTGGTGACCCCACCACTGAGCGCGTCGGCAAACCCGAGATCAGCCGGATTGATCGCGTCAAGCGCCCGCATCCGCGCCCCAACGGGATCAGTCATCTCGTTGGTGTCCTGGCCGGCCCACCCTTCGGCCTCCTCATGCACACCGATGTGCCCATGAGCCTCGACAAAGCCGGGCAGGACCCACGCCCCGTCAGCATCAACAACCTCAACCCCGTCGGGGATGTCGACGTCAGCCCCAACCGCGACGATCTTCCCGTCCTGAATCAGGACGGTGCCGCCCTCGACAGGTTCGCCAACGACGGGCACGACATAGCCCCCGGTAATCGCGATGTTCATGGTTAGCAACGCTAACGGCCAGAGGCGCGATCCGCCACGCTCAGCCGATGCCGCAGGCGAGGCACGCGATGGCGAAGCCAAGCCACCCGAACCGCACGCCCTACGCAACGCGCAGCCGCCAACGCAACAGACGACCTACAACCCCGAAGCGCCAGAAACCGGCCGAATCCCCCACCGAGCCCCCCAAGACTCCCCAGGCGAAACCCAAATCAAATCCACCCCAGAATTCAAAGCATCCGGAGGACAGGTCATAGGCTCAACAGCCACAGCCCGCCCCCGCCCAGGATAGGAATCCGGCGTATAAACCTGAACCCAAGAAAACGCCGGGTCAGCCCAAACCTCAACCCCGAAGTCGTCAGCCACCAGCGAGTGATGGATCAACCCATCCCCAGCAGGCTCACACCCCCCGAACGGCGTGTCCAACCGGACACCCTCGAGCGACCGCCCCTTCCGGAAGTCGAACTCAGTCCCGTCCACAGGAACAGCCACTCCAGACGGCACCATCCGCTCAACATCCAACGGCAACACAGTAGAAGCCGCCAACGTCAACCGACAAGAATCAGTCGGAGCATGACCAGCCCGAGGATAAGGATGTGTCCCCACCCCAAACGGCGTAGCAACGTCCCCAACATTCTTGACCCCATGCGTCACGGTCAACCCACGATCATCCAACGCATAGGAAACAGTGACCCGCAAAGCCGCAGGCCACCCAGCCTGAGGCTCAATCAAAGTCTGCAACGAAACCAACGACCCGGTGTGCTCCAGAACCGACCACGGACGCCGCCGAACCAGCCCGTGAATGGCATTCCCCCGAGCCGGCTCAGTGACCTCCAGCTCCTGAACCACCCCGTCAAGCACCCAGGACGCCCCAGCAGTCCGATTGGGCCAAGGCACCAACACAGCCCCAGCGCTCATCGGCGGCTTCTCATCGGCCCCGAACGTCTCCACATACGGAACGCCGTCCACCTCGAAAGACCGCAGGCCCGCACCTACAGTCGTGATCACAGCGGTGGCACCCTCGTACGAGATCCCCAACATGAGGCTGAAGCCTACGGGGCCAACGGAAGGACGACTCCATGAAGGTTCATCACCTCAACTGCGCCACGATGCGGCCGCCGCTGGTGGCGGGCGGGATCGTGGCCCACTGCCTGCTGATCGAGACCGACCAGGGCCTGGTCCTGGTCGACACCGGCTTCGGCACGAACGAGGTGACCAACCCGAAGGGCACGATCGACGGGCTCAGCCGCGCGCTGCTCAAGCCGCTGCTCGACATCAACGAGACCGCGATCTCCCAGGTCGAGAGGCGCGGACACACTGCCGAGGACGTCCGGCACATCCTGCTCACCCACCTCGACCTCGACCACGCGGGCGGGCTGCGGGACTTCCCGAACGCCACCGTGCACGTGCTGGACACCGAGCTGGAGAGCGCGACCAACCCGCGCAACGTCAAGGAGCGGGCGCGGTACCCGAAAGCGCAGCGGGACGGGGTCACGTTCCAGACGCACGAGGCCGCGGGCGAGGACTGGTTCGGGTTCGAGGCGGTCAGCAACATCGCCGGGCTCGGCGAGGACATCCTCCTGGTGCCGCTCATCGGGCACACCCGCGGCCACACGGGCATCGCGGTCAAGGGAGACGACGGCTGGCTGCTGCACGCCGGCGACGCGTACTTCTACCGCGGCGAGATCGAGACGCCGCCCAGCAACATCTTCGCGCTCAAGCTCACCGCCAAGCAGACCGAGACGATCCGCGAGCAGCGTCTGTCCAACGTGGAACGGCTGAAGGAGCTCAAGGCCCGGGGCGAGGTCGAGGTGTTCTGCGCCCACGACCCGGTCGAGCTGGCCAGGCTGGCGTGACGTTCATCCACCGGATCCGGCTCGACGAACACCACGACACGCACCGCTACCCGTTCACGCTGCCGGTCGTCCAGAACCTGATCAAGAACCCGATCGAGCTGCGCAAGCCGATCACGTTCCTCGTCGGCGACAACGGCGCCGGCAAGTCGACGCTCGTAGAAGCGATCGCGGTCGCGGCCGGGTTCAACGCGGAGGGCGGCTCGCAGTCGTTCCGCTTCGCCACCAAGGCGACCGAGTCGTCGCTGGGCGAGTACCTCACGCTGAGCTGGGGCACGAGGAAGCCTCGCACCGGCTACTTCCTCAGAGCCGAGTCGTTCTACAACGTCGCCACCGAGATCGACCGGATCGGCGACGGGATCCACGCGTCGTACGGCGGGAAGTCGTTGCACGAGCGGTCGCACGGCGAGAGCTTCATGGACCTGATGACGCACCGGTTCGGCGGCCGCGGCCTCTACGTGCTGGACGAGCCGGAGGCCGCGCTGTCCGTCAAGGGATGTCTCACCGTCCTGCGGCGCATGCACGAACTGGTGGCAGAAGGCTCGCAGTTCATCATCGCCACGCACTCGCCGATCCTGCTCGCCGCGCCGGGCGCGCAGATCCTGGAGATCACCGACGGCGCGATCGACGAAGTTCCTTACGATGCAGCGGAACCGGTCACGCTCACCCGGAACTTCCTGAGTGAGCCCGACCGGTTCCTGAGGCACCTGCTGGACTGAGCTACTTGCCGAGCCGCTCCGGGTGGCTCTCCACCTTGCCGTGTGCCACGCGGTTGATCACCCAGAGCACCAGACCGGCGAGCAGCAGCCAGCCTGCGATCTTGTAGTCGTCCCACGGACGGCCGGACAGCACCGGCATCGCGAGGTACGCGCAGGTGATCGCGCCGAGCACCGGTGCCCACGTCGGGGCGCGGAAGTGCTTGTGCTCCGCCTTTTCCCTGCGCAGCACGAGGCACGCGACGTTGACGATGGTGAAGACGATCAGCAGGAGCAACGACGTCGTGCCGCCGAGCTTGCCGATGTCCGCGGTGGACACGAGGATCACCGCGACGCCGGTCGTGAAGACGATCGAGATCCACGGCGTGCGACGGAACGGGTGCACCGTGCCGAAGAACCTCGGGATGATCCGCTCGTTCGCCATGCCGTAGAGCAGCCGGCTGGCCATCAGCATGTTGATCAATGCCGAGTTGATGACGGCCAGCAGACCGATCAGGGCGAAGATCCACAGCGGGAAGCCCGGCGCGCCGACGGTGACGACCTTCAGCAACGCGCTGCTGCCCGCCTTCGCGAGCTCGTCGGACGGGATGAGCAGCGACGACGTGATACCGACCATCACGTAGATCGCCGCCGCGATGGCCATGCCGACCAGCATCGCGCGCGGGAAGATCCGGACCGGGTCGCGGCACTCCTCCGCCATGTTGACCGAGTCCTCGAACCCGACCATCGCGAAGAACGCGAGCGCCGTCGCCGAGGTGACCGCGAGCAGGACGCTGGAGCCCGAGGGCACGTGGATCTCGGTCAACCGCGAGGGCTCGCCGTCGCCGACCGCGATCGCGTACGCGCCGATCGCGATGATGATGACCAGGCCGGACAGCTCGATGCAGGTCAGCACCACGTTGGCCTTGACCGACTCGGACACGCCGCGGAAGTTGATGATCGCCAGCGCCGCGATGAAGACGATCGCGATGCCGGTGATCACCAGCGACTCCGGCCGGAGGGTGACGTCGAAGAACTCCACCAGCAGCTGCCGCAGGTAGGTGCGGCCGAACGCGAGTGCCGCCGACGACGCGGAGGTGATGCCGGAGCACATGACCGCGAAGGCGACCATGAACGTCAAGAAATGGATCTTGAACGCTCTGTTCGTGTAGAGCGCGGCGCCTGCCGCTTTGGGGTACTTCCCGACCAGTTCGAGGTAGCTGAACGCGGTCAGGAACGCCACCACGAACGCGAGCAGGAAGGGCAGCCAGAGCGCGCCGCCGATCTTGCCCGCCACGTTGCCCGTGAGCGCGTAGATACCGGTGCCGAGGATGTCGCCGACGACGAAGAACAACAGGAGCTTCGGGCCGATCGCCCGTTTCAGTTCCGGTTGCTCCGTTTGTGGAGTCGCTTCAGCCATGCCCTGAGATTGTGCCCGTTTTGCCTGGGTACCAACGTGAACGGACGATTTCCTCACCCATATGGTGTAACAATGAAACGCACGGCAACTCTGCTCGTCGCAGCGATCGCGCTGGCTGCCTGCACGTCCGAACCGCCGCCCGCTCAGCCGGCTCCGCACTCCGACGTGAAGAGCCTCGTCGCCGCGGTGTCCAAGGCGGTCAACGAGAAGAAGACCTACCGCTTCACCATCGCGCCGCCCACCACCGGTGGTGTCACGGCCCCGGCGAACGGCGCGGTCCGTCTCGGTGACGTGCCGAGCGTCGACGCCACCACCAAGCGTCCTGTCCAGACCGGTGGCGCGGAAGAGGAACTCCGGTTCATCTCGACCACAAAGGACACCGCGTTCGTGAAGGTGCCGCCGGTGTTCGGGCTGCCCGCGGACAAGCCGTGGGTGAAGCTGGACCGCAAGGACACCGACGACTTCACCAACACGATGCTCGGCTTCCACGACGTGATCTACCAGCAGGCCGTGTTCACCACCTACCACCTGCCGGTGATCCAGGCGGGTGGCGAGCTCAAGCTGACCGCGCAGACCGGCGACAAGACGCGTTACTCGATCGCCGTCGACTACGAGTTGGCCTACGACAACCTCACCGACGAGAACCTGCGCAACGAGGTCAAGCTGGCCCTCGACCAGGGCGTCTCGGGCTCGGCGGGCGAGCTGGAGCTGAACGGCAGCGGCCTGCCGGTCCGGATCAAGTTCTCCACGCAGTTCCAGAACGCGCTGATCGTCGACGACGCCCGCTTCTCCGACTGGGGCACCGACGTGAAGATCGCCGAGCCGCCCGCGAACGAGATCAGCTCGCGGAACTGACGACCCGGTAGCGCCAGATCGCCGGCAGCAGCACCACGGCGACGACGGTCGCGACGATCACCAGCACCCCACCCGCGGTCACCGCCGCGGCCGTACCGAACGCCGCACCACCCGTGCCGTGCAACAGGTCCGCGATGCGCGGCCCACCCGCCACGACGACGATGAAGACGCCCTGCATCCGTCCGCGCATCTCGTCTGTCGCGGCCGACTGCAGGATCGCGCCGCGGAACGCCATCGACACCATGTCCGCCGCACCCGCCAGCGCCAGGAAGGCCGCCGCCACCCACAACGACCCGGCCAGACCGAAGCCCATGATCGCGAGACCCCAGCCCACCACGGCCAGCGCCACCGCGACACCGTGCCGCTGCACGTTCGAGATCCACCCGGACGTGAGCCCGCAGAGCACCGCACCGACGGGAATCGCCGCGAACAGCACGCCCAGCGCGAACCCACCGCCCGCCGGGTCACCGAATGTGTGCTGGGCCATCTCCGGGAACAGTGCCCGCGGCATGCCGAACACCATCGCGATGATGTCCAGCAGCATGCTCGCGAGCAGCACCTTCTGCGCCCACAGGTACACGAACCCGTCGAGCACGTCCCGCAGCCCCGCACGCCGCACCACGCCGTCCAGCGGAGGCATCGCGGGCAGCTTCCACACCGCGTAGACCGTCACGACCAGCGCGATCGCGTCCACCAGGTACAGCGTCGACAGCCCGATGATCGGCATCAGCGCACCCGCGAGCAACGGCCCGAGCACCGCACCGAACTGCATGACAGTCGACCCCAGCGCACCGGCCGACGGCAACAGCTCGGCGGGCACCAGCCGAGCGATCGACGCGGACCGCGCAGGCGCGTTGGCCGCGAAGAACACCTGCTGCAACCCGAGCAGCGCGATCACCAGCCACACCGAGCCGACGTTCATCGCCGCCTGCACCCACAACAGCACCGACGACACAGCGATACCGGTGTTCGTGACGAGCAGCAGCTTGCGCCGGTCGACGGTGTCCGCGATCGCACCGCCCCACAGCCCGAAGACCAGCAGCGGAACCAGCGCGACACCAGCGGCGATGCCGACCCACGCCGACGACCCGGTGAGGTCGTAGACCTGCTTGGGCACGGCAACGGCGGTGAGCTGGGAGCCCACCGCCGTGACGATCGTGGAGAGCCACAACCGGCGATAAGCGACGATCCTCAACGGTCGAGTGTCGATCACGAACGTCGAGCGCGCGCTTCTCCCCACAGTGGCCACATCGTTAGCCTATGACAACTAACAAGTCTTTTACGTGGACCTGTCGCCAAGACCACTGAGTCAGAGGCGCACCGGGTAGACCGGCTCGGGCACCTTCGGGCTGATCCGCCCCTCGACGAAGATCCCGTGCCAGATCATGAAGCAGAGCACCGACCACAGCTGCCGGCTCCGGTCGAACTGCTCCGACCTGTGCTCCTCCAACAGCGCGTACACGGCGTTCTTGTCCAGCAGGTGCCCGGTCTGCGAGTCCGCGATGATCCCCCGCGCCCAGTCGTACATCTCAGCCCGCAACCAGTGCCGGATCGGCACCGGGAACCCGAGCTTGGGCCGGTTCAGCACGTGCGCCGGAATGATCTTCGCCAACGCCCTGCGCAGCGCGTACTTGGTCGTACCTTCCGTCAGCTTCTGCTCGAGCGGCACCTCAGCGGCGATCTTGAAGACCTCGGGGTCGAGGAACGGCACCCGCAGCTCGATCGAGTTGGCCATCGTCACCTTGTCGGCCTTGACCAGGATGTCCCCGCGCAGCCACGTGAAGAGATCGATGTGCTGCATGCGAGCGACCGGGTCCCAGTCCTCCGACTCCCGGTACCAGGGCGCGGTGACGTCCTGGAACCCAACGCCCTCCTGGTACCCGGGAAACACCGCCCGCACCTGAGCGTCACTGAAGTTGCGCGCGTTCCCGTAGTACCGCTCCTCCAGCCGGAGCGACCCGCGCCGCAACAAGTCCTTGCCGCGCACACCCTCCGGAATGGACTTCGACACCGCACCCATCAGCTTGCGCACACCACCCGGCACCTTCTCGAAGGGCGCCAACGACAACGGCTCGTGGTAGATCACGTACCCACCGAAGAGCTCGTCCGCCCCCTCACCGGAAAGCACGGCCTTCACGTACTTCCGCGCCTCTTTCGCGACGAAGTACAACGGCACCAACGCCGGATCCGCCACCGGATCATCGAGGTACCAGAGGATGAGCGGCAGCTCTTCCATCATCTCCTCGGCCGACACGGTCCGAACCACGTGCCGCACCCCGATGGCCGCCGCGGTCTCAGCGGCAACATCGACCTCCGAGTACCCCTGCCGATCAAACCCGCTGGTGAACGCGATGAGGTTCGGGTTGTGCAACTTGGCCAGGGTCGCCGTGGCCGTGGAGTCGATCCCGCCCGACAAGAACGCCCCGACCGTGACGTCCGGGTCCGAGATCATGTGCTTGGCCACCGAGTCCCGCATGACCTCGGCAATCCGCTCGTACAACGCCTCGGCCTCGTGCTCCCCGTTGACCGGCCGAGGAGAGAACACGGGCTTGAAGTACCGGTTGAACAACACCGGCCCACCAGGCGTGACCTTGAACGACGTCCCGGACTCCACCCGCCGAATCGCCTTGTGCAACGACTCGGGCTCCGGCACGTACTGCAACACCAGGTAGTGCTGCAACGCCTTCTCGTCCAACTCCTGACTGATCCCGAGCACACCAGTCAGCTGCAACAAACTCTTCTTCTCCGAGGAGAACGCCACCCCACCGGGCCCAGACGCGTAGAACAACGGCTTGATCCCAAACGGATCCCGCGCCCCGAACACCACGCGTTCCTGCGCGTCCCAGATCATGAACGCGAACATCCCCCGCAACCGCTTGACCCAGTCGCCCCCGAGGAAGTGGTACCCGGCGACGATCGACTCACCATCGCCCTCGGTCTTGAACTGGGCCCCGAACTTCATGGCCAGCTCAGCCCGAAGCTCCTTGTAGTTGTAGATCTCCCCGTTGAAGTTCAACGTGTACCGAGTGGGGTTCTCCGGCGGCCCCCACACCAACGGCTGGTGGGAGTGCTCCAAGTCGATGAACCCGAGCCGGTTGAACCCGTAGACAACCTCAGCATCGGCCCACGTGTCCTGCTCGTCGGGCCCCCGATGCCGCTGGCAACGCAACGCCGCAGCCACAGACCCTCGAGCAGAGACCGCAGCGGCCTCGGTAGAACAGATGAGTCCGAGCACTCCGCACACGTGAATCGCACCTCGTAGCTAGCCGTTGCCGAAAACCCAGTATGCCCGCCCCAAATCCGGACACTCTGCGCAGCCTGAGGACGCACAACCCCCCAGGCGGGTTGGCCACCACGCGCGAAGCGCCTGATCGAGGGCCAACGGCCCGAGCCGACCGATGGCGAAGCCGAGCAAACCCGCCTGCTCGAGCGGCCCCACCGCCAACGCAACAAGACCACCTACGGACCCGAAGCGCACATGCAAAAGGGGCGCCTCCCGCCCACAGGAAGCGCCCCATCCGCAAAAGCCTCAACCCCCACCGGGGCTACGGAGCAACCCGCTCCAACGACCACCCGTCCCGCCCCAACCGGAACCGCAGCCGATCATGCATCCGATCCCGCCGCCCCTGCCAGAACTCGACCTCCTCAGGCCGAATCCGCCACCCACCCCAATGCGGCGGCACAGGAATCCGCTCAGTCTCAGCAAACTGCCGCTCAATCTTGTGCAGTGCCGAATCCAATGTGGACCGCCCAGACACCACGCGACTCTGAGGCGAAGCCCAGGCCCCGATCTGAGACCCCCGCGGCCGAGAGTTCCAGTACTCAGCGGTCTCCACCGGCCCAACCTTCTCCACCACGCCCCGCACATGCGCCTGACGCTGCATCGCAAACCAGGGGAAGGTCGCAGAGGCGTACCGAGTAGCCATCAGATCGTGAGACTTGTTGGAGGTGTAGTTGGTGAAGAACACCAACCCCCGAGCATCAAGCCCCTTCGCGAGCACCGTCCGAGACGAAGGCCGCCCCTTGACGTCAGTCGTCGCGAGCACCATCGCGTTGGGCTCCGGCAACCCGGCACCGCTCGCCTGGTCCAGCCACAGCTGGAGCTGTTCGTGCCAGGTGGCGGCAAGCTCCGACTCGCTCAGCGAGCCCTGCTCGTAGGACACGCGCATCGCCGGTAGTGCGATGTTCGTGGTCTCCGTCATCGGCGAACCTCCAAATGGCGGGCAGAACTCGTGGTCCCTGGACCCGCGACCATACGCACGGCGACCCGATCCCGAAACCGCCTGCGCGGTGATGACCACCACCCGAACGGTGACTGTCCGTACAAAGAACAGTTCTGGATCGAAACCGGGATCGAGTCAGATGGCGTCGAGCACACGTGTGACGGTGACCACGTCATCACCCAGTGCGGTGGCAAGGGTTCCGCCCGCTGCCAAGGGAACGACGCTCCACCACTCACCGCCACCCTCGGCGCGGTCCACCGCGTCGAGCACCAGCTCGGTGCCGACGACCCGTCTTCCGGCCAATCCTGCGGAGGACGCGTCGACCGCGGGGTCGCCCACGAGGAGCTGCTGGTGTAACAACGGCTTGCCGCAACGGGTTGCGCGCACCAGCGTCGAGAGCGAGCCGGACTTCTCGCCGGACCGGCCGAGCACCAGGACCTCCCGAGTTCGCAACTCTGCGTGACCGTCCAATTCGGCCTCCACCACTGCGGTGTGGTTCGCCCGGCTCGTGACGACCGTCGGCTCGGGGAGGTAGCGGACGGAGCCCGAGACCACGAAATGAACCACAGAGGACGAAAGGGCGCCGGACGATCCGGGCAGCAGCAGGGTCGCCGCGACGCCGCGGAGGTCCAGCGACGCACCGGGGCCCACTTCGACCGTGAGCGACAACGTGTCGCCGCCCAGCGGTGCCGTCACCGAGCTCACTAGGTGCACCAGCGCTACGGGACCCACGCGCCGGTGCGGCACGAGGGTCAGGGGTGACTGGGAGCGCAGGACCCGCACGACGCTGTTGCCGTGCGAGTCCAGCTCCACCACCAAGCGCGCCGAGGCCTTCACAGCTGGGCCAGCACCCACTTGGCGACCTCGGGGGCGTCCGGGGTCTCCACCAGCGACTGCGCGATGACGGGCAGCTCGCCGCGCATCCGGTGCGCGTCGGAGATCATCACGTCCATGTCCGCGCCGACGAACGGCGCCAGGTCCACCTTGTTGATGACCAGCAGGTCGGCGGTCGTGACACCGGGACCGCCCTTGCGCGGCACCTTGTCGCCGCCGGCCACGTCGACGACGAAGATCTGCCGGTCGACGAGTCCCCGCGAGAACACCGCGGTGAGGTTGTCGCCGCCGCTCTCGATGATCACCAGGTCGAGGTCGTGGAACCGGTGCTCCAGCCGTTCGACGGCGTCGAGGTTCGCGGTGATGTCGTCGCGGATCGCGGTGTGCGGGCAGCACCCCGTCTGCACGGCCTCGATGCGCGACGGGTCCAGCACGCCCGCGCGACGCAGGAAGTCGGCGTCCTCGGTCGTGTAGATGTCGTTCGTGACGACCGCCAGCGAGAGCTGCTCGCCCAACGCGCGGCACAACGCGGCCGTCAGCGCGGTCTTGCCGCTGCCGACGGGACCGCCGATGCCGATGCGGGGTGCCTTGCCGTGGTGGTGATCATGCGGGTCGGGCCCGTGGTTAGCTCCCAAAGAGACGCACCCCTTCACGTCGAACATGTGCCTCGGCCAGGAGATCCAAGGCAGGTGAACCGAGCGCGGGCAGTTCCTTGCACGCCCGCGAGGCGACGTCCTGCACCGGCAGCGCCGCCACGATCGCGTTGACCCCGAACGGGTCCAGTCCGAGCAACCTGACCGCTGCCGACGCCGGTCCGCTCACGGCGAGATAGGCGCAGGTCAGCGCGGCCTCGTACGGTTCGCCGACCAGCAGGCCGATCACCAGCGGCTGGTGCGGGTTCGGAGGCAGCAGGCCGAGCTGCGCGTGCGGCCACGCCCGCCGGGCAGCGCGCAGCATGCCGCGGCCCTGCGCCCGCGAGGCCTCGCGCTGGGCGGGCGACGGCGTGCGGGCGTCCAGTTCCGCGTCGAGCCGGCCGAGGTCGCCACCGCGAGCCGCCGCGGCCGCGAAGCCCGCCGCGAGCAGTCCCGCGGTCAGCAAACGACCGCGCAGGAACGACTCCAGCGTGGGCTCGTCGTGCACCAGACCGCGCGCGGCGGCCTCCTCCAGGCCTCCGGAGTGCACGTGGCCGCCACCGGGGAACCGGGAGTCGGCGAGGATCAGCGCGGTCAGCATCAGAACAGGAAATAGCGTTGAGCCATCGGCAGTTCCGCGACCGGAGACGGCTCCACGAGATCACCGTCGACGTGCACGGCGAAGCTGTCCGGATCGACCCGCACGTCCGGCATCGCGTCGTTGAGCACCATGTCGGTCTTGGTGACAGAGCGGGTGTCGGTCACGGCCATCACCCGCCGCGCGTACCGGTCGGCGATCCCGGCGTCGATCGCTTCGGGCGCAACGAAGAACACGCTCGACGCCGCGCCGGCCGTGGCACCGAACATCGGCCGCGCCCACACCGGTTGCGGCGTCGGGATGGAGGCGTTGGCGTCACCCATCGCACCCCACGCGATGAACCCGCCCTTGAGCACCACCGACGGCCGCACGCCGAAGAACTTGGGCTCCCACAGCACGAGGTCCGCGAGCTTGCCCACCTCGACCGAGCCGACCTCGTCCGCGATGCCGTGCGCGATGGCCGGGTTGATCGTGTACTTCGCGACGTACCGCCGGGCGCGCAGGTTGGCGTCCATCGACCGGCGCGACTGCATGACGTGCGCGGTCTGCCAGGTCCGGATGATCACCTCGCCGACACGGCCCATCGCCTGCGAGTCGGACGAGATCATCGAGATCGCGCCCAGGTCGTGCAGCACGTCCTCGGCCGCGATCGTGGTCGGCCGGATGCGCGACTCCGCGAACGCCAGGTCCTCCGGCACCGACGGGTTGAGGTGGTGGCACACCATCAGCATGTCGAGGTGTTCTTCGAGCGTGTTGACGGTGTGCGGGCGCGTCGGGTTCGTCGACGACGGCAGCACGTTCGGCAGCGACACCACCCTGATGATGTCCGGCGCGTGCCCGCCGCCCGCACCCTCGGAGTGGTAGGCGTTGATCGACCTGCCGCCGATGGCGTCCACAGTGGACTCCAGGAAGCCGGCCTCGTTCAACGTGTCCGTGTGGATCGCGACCTGCACGCCGGAGGAGTCGGCCACCCGCAGGCACGCGTCGATCGCGGCCGGCGTGGTGCCCCAGTCCTCGTGCAGCTTGAAGCCGCCCGCACCACCGGCGAGCTGCTCTCGGAGCGCCTCCTCGGAGACCGTGTTCCCCTTGCCCAGCAACAGGACGTTGATCGGCATGTGGTCCATCGACGTCAGCATCCGGTCGAGGTACCAGGCGCCGGGCGTGACCGTGGTGGCCTTCGTGCCCTCCGCGGGACCGGTGCCGCCGCCGACCAGCGTCGTGAGGCCCGACGCCAGCGCCTCGTCCACGATCTGCGGGCAGATGAAGTGCACGTGGCAGTCGATGCCGCCCGCGGTGAGGATCTTCCCGTTGCCGGACAGGATCTCCGTCGACGGCCCGATCACCAGGTCCGGGTGCACCCCGTCCATCGTGTCCGGGTTGCCCGCCTTGCCGATGGCGACGATCCGCCCGTCCCGCACGCCGACGTCTGCCTTGACGACACCCCAGTGGTCGAGGATCACCGCACCGGTGACGACCAGGTCGGGAGCGCCCTCCGCACGGGTCGCGATCCCCTGCCCCATCGACTCGCGGATCACCTTGCCGCCGCCGAAGATCACCTCGTCGCCCGAGCCGGCGCCGCGGCTGCGGTCCTCGGTGACCTCGATGAACAGGTCCGTGTCGGCGAGCCGGATCCGGTCGCCGACGGTCGGCCCGAGCAGTTCCGCATAGCGCTCGCGGTCGATCATCGCTGCAACCCCCGGACAATCCTCAAACCTGCCAACGGAACCAGCGTGACCTCGCGTTCGACCCCCGGCTCGAACCTGGTGGCCGTGCCCGCGGGGATGTCCAGCCGGTAGCCGAACGCCTGGTCGCGGTCGAACTCCAGCCCGGTGTTGACCGACGCGAAGTGGAAGTGCGAGCCGACCTGGACGGGCCGGTCGGCGACGTTGACCACGGTCAGCGTGACGCGCGGCCGTCCGGGGTTCAGCTCGACGGGTTCGGTGCCCACGACGACCTCACCGGGCGCAGGGCCCGCGGAGGGCGCGATCGGGTGGTGCACCGTGACGAGCTTCGTGCCGTCCGGGAACGTCCCCTCGACCTGCACCGAGTCGATCATCTCCGGCACCCCGCGCATCACCTGCTCCGGCGCGAGCACCGTCCGCCCGCTCTCCATGAGCTCGCTGACCGTGCGACCATCCCGCGCGCCCTCCAGCACGTGGTCGGTGATCAGCGCGACGGCCTCGGGGTAGTTGAGCAGCACCCCGCGTTCGAGCCGGCGCCGGGCCACGTCGGCGGCGACGTGCACGAGGAGCTTGTCGCGTTCATGCGGCGTCAGATGCACCCGATTGTTCTAACACGCGAAAGCTCGCTATCGAGGAGTGGAAACATGGCCGAAACACGGTCGCGTGTCCACCGACCGGTTGACAACCGGAGTCAGCGGTGCGGTCGTCCCGCCGGGAGGGTCCGGAACAGCAGGATTTTTCCCCATGAACGCGATTCGAGTGCGGGGCCTGAAGAAGGCCTACAAGGGCCACCAGGCGGTGGCAGGGGTGGACCTCGACGTCGCACGGGGCGAGGTGTTCGCGGTCCTCGGACCGAACGGCGCCGGGAAGACGACGACCGTGGAGATCCTGGAGGGGCACCGCGGCCGGGACGCCGGTGAGGTGAGCGTGCTGGGGGACGACCCCGCCAAGGCCGGCCGGGTGTGGCGGTCGCGGCTCGGGATCGTCCTGCAGAGCGCGAGCGACGCCGCGAACCTCACGGTGAACGAGGCCGTGCGGCACTACGCGAAGTACTACGCCGACCCGCGTGACCCGGACGAGGTGATCGAGCTCGTCGGGCTGGCCGAGAAGGCGAAGTCCCGCGCCGGCACGTTGTCCGGTGGTCAGCGCCGGCGGCTGGACGTGGCGCTCGGCATCATCGGCCGCCCCGAGCTGGTGTTCCTGGACGAGCCGACCACGGGCTTCGACCCGGAGGCGCGCAGGCAGTTCTGGGGCCTGATCAAGTCGCTGGCCGCCGAGGGCACCACGATCCTGCTGACCACGCACTACCTCGACGAGGCCGAGGCGCTCGCCGACCGCGTGGCCGTGCTCGCGGGCGGCCGGATCGTCGCCGAGGGCACGCCGCAGACGTTGAACGGCCGCGCCCACGCCGACGCCACCGTGCGCTGGCTGAGCGACCGCGGCTACCAGGAGGTCCGCACCTCCGAGCCCACCAAGGTGATCGCCGAGCTGTCGCGCCACGGTGAGCTCGCCGGACTCACCGTCACCCGTCCGTCGCTGGAAGACGTCTACCTGGAGCTGATCGCGTGACCGCCGTTGCAACTCTGCCCGGAACCTTCTCGCTCGGTCTCTCGAGGGGTGCGACCGAGCTGCGGGAGTTCTTCCGGCAGAAGGAAAACCTCATCTTCACGGTGTCGCTGCCCGCGATCCTGATGCTGCTGCTCGGCACCGTGTACGTGACGGAACCGGCGCACGGCCAGATGTTCGCGGCCAGCATGATCGGCGCCGGCATCATCTCGACGTCGTTCGTGGGCCTGGGCATGAGCGTGGTGGCCGACCGCGAGGACGGCACCCTGAAGCGCCTGCGCGGCACGCCGATGCCGTTCACGTCCTACTTCATCGGCAAGATCGTCCTGGTCTTCGTGTCGAGCCTGTTCGAGGCCGTGCTGCTGATGGCCGTCGCGATGCTGCGGTTCGACGTGGAACTGCCTTCCACCGCCGGGAAGTGGTTCACGTTCGGCTGGGTGTTCGTGCTCGGCGTGATCTCGTGCTCGCTGATCGGCGTCGCGCTGAGCTCGATCGCCAAGTCCACCCGCAACGCGGCGGGCGTGCTGAACCTGCCGTACATCGTGCTGCAGTTCCTCAGCGGCGTGTTCATCATGCAGTCGGCGCTGCCCGAGTCGCTGCGCACCGCGGGTTCGATCTTCCCGCTCAAGTGGGTGTGTCAGGGTTTCCGCTCGGTGTTCGCACTGGACGACGGCTACGCGGTCATGGAGGCGGCGGGATCATGGGAGCTCGGCAAGATCGCGCTGGTGCTCGGAGCGTGGACGATCGCCGGCCTGGTGCTCGTCAGCAGGACCTTCAAGTGGAGCAACACCGCCAGCTGATCACCTGGTACGTGCTCTTCGCGATCACCCAGGCCACCACTCTGGTGATCATCGTGCTGGACCGCGACCCCCTCGCCGAGCGACTGGCTGCGGCGGGGTTGCTCGTCCTGAACTCCCTGTGGTTCCTCGGGTACGGCAAGAAGCTCGTCGAACGCGGCGCAGACGACTGGCGCGGCTTCGTCTACGTGGCGGGGTCGCTGGCAACCTGGGCCCCGGCGGTCTGGCTGACCGGCAACGCCACGTTCGCGTTGTTCGGCCTGGTACCGCAGATCTACATGGTGCTACCGCTCACGTGGGCGGTCTACCCGATGGCCGTCTTCGTGTTCACACCACAGGTCCTGACCTGGCTCGCCGGATCCGACGCGGCCCTGCCGTGGGCGGCGGCGCTGCTCATCATCGGTTTCTCTCAGGCGTTCGGCTGGGCGATCAGCAGAATCGCCCAGCAGAACCAGCAACGCGGCGAACTGCTGGAACGCATCGAGGCGCTGACCATCGAGGCCGAACGGGCCCGGTGGTCGGCGGACATCCACGACACGCTGGCGCAGGGCTTCACGTCGATCATCACCCTGCTGCAGGGCGCACAGCCCAACGTGGGGCTGGCGCTGCAGACCGCGCGGGAGAACCTCCGCGAGGCCAGGGCCCTGGTGGCCTCGAACGCACCGTCGCCACTGGACGGTTCGTCGCTGGAAGACGCGTTGCGGCGCTTGGTTTCCGGGGTGGCCCTGCCCTCCTCGTTCCGGGTGATCGGCGATCCCGTGCCGTTGCCGACGGCGGTCGAGGTGGTGCTGCTGCGAACCGTCCAGGAGGCCCTGAACAACGTGACGCGGCACTCGGGCGCCTCACGGGTCGACGTGGTGATGAGGTTCGACTCCGACGGCGTCTCGCTGGAGGTGCGGGACGACGGCCGCGGGTTCGGCGACGCTCTGGAAGGCTTCGGCCTGCGCGGCATGCGCGCACGGCTCGAACAGGTGGGCGGGACGCTCTCCCTGTCGTCGGACGAGGGGGCGTCGGTGCTGGTGGAGGTACCGCTGTGATCAGGATTCTGCTGGTGGACGACCACCCCGTGGTGCGTCAGGGCCTGCGCGGAATGCTCGTGGCCGACGATCTCGTCGTGGTCGGCGACGCCGGTTCAGGTTCCGAGGCCATCTCTTTGGCCGCTGCTCTGAAGCCGGACGTCGTGCTGATGGACCTGCGGATGCCGGAGATGGACGGCGTGGCGGCCACCGCTCGGATCGTCGGAACCGGTCCGCGGGTGCTCGTTCTGACCACGTACGAGACCGACTCGGACATCCTTCGCGCGGTGGAGGCCGGCGCGTCGGGGTACCTGCTGAAGGACTCGACGACCGAGGACCTGATCGCGGCGATCCGGGCGGCGGCGCGCGGGGAGACGGTGCTCGCGCCGTCAATGGTGGCGAAGGTCGTCGGCCAAGTGCGGACGCCGCCGCTGTCCGCGCGGGAGGCCGAGGTGTTGCGGCTGGTCGCGAAGGGGATGTCGAACGTCGAGATCGGACGGACGTTGTTCATCTCGGAGGCGACGGTGAAGACCCACCTGTTGAGGGTGTTCAACAAGCTCGGGGTGTCCGATCGGACGGCGGCGGTCACCACGGCGATGGATCGCGGCATGCTGCAGTAACGCCCCGGAATGACCGGCTACTGCACACCAGTGAAATGACCTGCCGACCAGACGGCCGTTCGAGTGTCGTCCTCTGACGAACTGAAAACCGACGCAACAATCTGTTCATTCGACTCTCACGGGCAGTCATCAGCTCTGTTCGGAGCGCCAGTCGGGGGGACAGATGCTGCTGCGGGAGATGATTCTTTTTCTCGAGGAATTTCTCCGCGGCCACGGCCCACCTGCCGTGGCCAAGGCGGTGGTCGGTCTCATGTCGTTCGCAGTGCTGCTCGGCGCCGTGCTCGGCAGCACCGCCGTCAAGTCGGGCGCACTGGTGGCGGCGATCCTCCTCGTCACCGTCGGCGGGATCGCACTGGTGACGAACCGCGGAGCCGAGCGGCGCGACCTCGAAGTGCAGAAAATGCTGGTGTCGCGCTACTGCAACCACATCGACAGAACGAGTTCCGCCTACGAGATCTGCGAGTGGAACGAGACCCTCGTAGTCCGCGAGCGAGGCGACACGCACGCCAAGGTGACGGTCAAGCTTCGTCCCCTGCAGAACGACCTGATGTTCATTCGCCTGAAGTTCGGCTGCGGCTGGCCGCAGCCCGCGCGGTATCGACGCGGAGTCCAGCTCACAGTTCGCAGCCTGCTCGTCGACGGATCACCGGGAACCACCCTGCACAAGACGGTGTCATGGCCGAAAGACGGCACGATGACAGCGATCATCCACTTCCACACACCACCGCCGGAGAATTCGGAGATCTCGTTCTCCATCGACCTCGAATGGCCGAAACGATGCCTTCCTCTCGCGGAAGGATCGCCTGACGAATTCTCCCTGATGTGCCGCCAGCGGGTGACGCGCGCTGTGTACCGGATCGTGCTTCCGGCCGGAGCCGACGCCTACACGGAACCCATCGGCGAACCCTCCGCCGGTTACCGGTTGAGCAAGGGCCAGGACGTCGACGGCAGGCGAACGGTCACACTGGAGCTTGCGGACCTGCCCGCCCGCCACTGCGCCGGCGTGCGGATGCAGCTGAAACAGGAGAGCGGCGCGCTTTCGGCACGCTGATGTGTCAGTCGTCGTCCTCGTCCGTCGTACCGGTCTTACCGCCGAAAGCAGACATCCAGAACGACACCGAAGAGTCCTTTCGCGACTTCACGTGACCAGAGGTGGCGGAGAGTACTTGATCAACTACGACCGGCCGCCACGAGGGGTACGAGTGACCCACGACACCCGGCTGACACCTCCCGGCCACCCGCCTGCAACACTGTGAACTCCGGCAACGGCGCCGGTCAGGTCCCCCAAGCACAGTCGATCGCCCCGGAGGCGTGACCACATGACCCAGACCGCCGATCCGACCACGTTGGTGCTTCCCGCCGAGCTCAAGCCGTCCGACGGCCGCTTCGGCTGCGGGCCGTCCAAGGTGCGCCCCGAGGCCGTGCAGGCCCTCGCGTCCGAGGGTGCGGCCCTGCTCGGCACGTCTCACCGGCAGAAGCCCGTCAAGAACCTCGTCGGCCGGGTTCGTTCCGGGCTGCGCGAGCTCTTCCAGCTGCCCGAGGGCTACGAGGTCGTGCTCGGCAACGGTGGCACCACGGCGTTCTGGGACGCGGCGTCGTTCGGGCTCGTGCGGGAGACCGCTCAGCACTTCACCAACGGCGAGTTCTCGTCGAAGTTCGCCAAGGTCACGCAGACCGCGCCGTTCCTGAAGGACTCGCTGGTCACCAAGGCCGAGCCGGGCACCGCGCCCGAGCTCTTCTACGCCGAGGGCGCCGACCTGGTGGGCTGGGCGCAGAACGAGACCTCGACCGGTGTGGCGATGCCGGTCCTGCGGCCGGAGGGGTCGAAGGACGCGCTCATCGCGATCGACGCCACGTCCGGCGCGGGTGGCCTGCCGGTCAAGGCCGAGGACTTCGACGTCTACTACTTCGCACCGCAGAAGTCGTTCGCGAGCGACGGCGGTCTGTGGCTCGCGCTGATGTCGCCCGCCGCGCTGGCTCGCGTCGAGGAGCTCAAGGACCGCTGGGTGCCGGAGTTCCTGTCGCTGCCGACGGCGCTCGACAACTCCACCAAGGACCAGACGTACAACACGCCGTCGGTCGCCACCCTCTTCCTGCTGGCGCACCAGATCGACTGGATCAACGGCAACGGTGGTCTCGAGTGGTCGGTCGCGCGCACCAAGGACTCGAGCGACCGGCTGTACACCTGGGCCGAGAAGACCGCGTACACCACGCCGTACGTGGAGAAGGCCGCTGACCGTTCGCAGGTCGTCGGCACGATCAACTTCTCCGACGAGGTGGACGCGGCAGTCGTGGCGAAGGTGTTGCGCGCCAACGGGATCGTGGACGTCGAGCCGTACCGCAAGCTCGGCAAGAACCAGCTGCGGGTCGCGATGTTCCCGGCCATCGAGCCGAACGACGTCACCATCCTCACCCAGGCCATCGACTGGGTAGTCGGCCAGCTCTGATCACGTGATGAACGGCGCTTTTGTCCACCTCAGGTGCACAAAAGCGCCGTTCATCGTTTTTACCGGGGGTGCGCCCGTGGCGGATCGGCGCACCTCCTCTTTCAGGCGAGTGCTTCCGTGGGCGACTGCCGAGCCGCCCGCACCGCTGGATAGACGCCGGCGATGGCGCCGATGGCGACGGCCGCGCCCACTCCCCCGAGCAGGGCGGGCCAGGGCAGTGCCGCCGGCCACTTCTGGCTGATCGAATACCCGGCCGTGACCGCGATTCCGACGATCACGCCGACCAGCCCGCCGAGGCCGGACAGCAACACCGACTCGGTGAGGAACTGCCACCTGATCTGCCGCCGGGTCGCCCCGAGCGCCCGCCGCAGACCGATCTCCCTGCGCCGTTCCAGCACCGAGATCACCATCGTGTTCGCCACGCCGACGCCTCCCACCAACAACGCGACCCCGCCCAGTCCCAGGAACAGCGCGTTGAAGGAGCTCTCCGCCAACTGCTGGGCCTCCAGCGCCTCTGACGGCCTGGACACCTTGACCTCGTTGGACTTCTGCGGGTTCAGCGTCGGGCCGAGGAGCTTGCGGACGTTCTCGACCTGGTCCTCCGAGGTGCGCACGTAGACCGTGTTGGCGTTGCCCTCGAACCCGAACGCCTCCTTCGCCGCCTCCCAGCCGATCAGCGCGGACCTGTCGATCTCCGGCGAGAGCGGCAACGGCCCGAGGATGCCGACCACGGTGAACCACTGACCGTCGATCCACAGCTGCGCCCCGGGCTTGTCGACCCCCAGACGCGAGGCCGCGGTTCCCCCGAGCACCACCGACTTCTCGCCCGGCGACAACCACCGGCCCGCGCGGACCTCGGCGTTCAGCACCTTCACCAGGTCCTGCTCCGCCGCCTGCACCTGCAACCCGAGCGTGTCGCTCGTGGGCACGAGGTCGTTCTTGCGGACGTTCGCGGAGATCTTGCCGGTGGCGCTGGCCGCCGACACCGCGCCGATCCGCTTGGCCATCGGCACCGCGGTCTCGGGCAGCTTCGCGTCCTGGCCGAAGAAGTCCTGACCCGGCGCGGCGGTCAGCAGGTTCGTGCCCAGCTTGGACATCTTCTCCCGCAACGCTGCGGCGCTGGAGGAGGGAATGCCGACGACGGCGACGACCGCGGCGATGCCGATCGCGATGCCCAGCGCGGAGAGGATCGCGCGCATCGGGCGGGTGCGCATGCCGAAGAAGCCGAGGCGCAGCAGGTCGATCACACGATCACCCCGTCGCGCACCTCGATGCGACGCGGCGCCCACGCCGCGATGTCCCGGTCGTGCGTGATCAGCACGACCGTGGTGCCGTCGGAGTTCAGCTTCTCCAGCAACTCCAGCACCCCCGCGCCGTTCTGCGTGTCGAGGTTCCCGGTCGGCTCGTCGGCCAGCAGAATCCCCGGCGTGTTCACGACGGCACGCGCGATCGCGACGCGCTGACGTTCACCGCCGGAGAGCTCGTGCGGCCGGTGCAGCGCGCGGTGGATCAATCCCACTCTGTCCAAAGCGGACATCGCGAGCGCTCGTCGCTTCGGCCGCGGCACGCCGGCGTACACGAGTCCGGACGCCACGTTCTCGATCGCCGACAGTCCGTCCGTGAGGAAGAACTGCTGGAACACGAACCCGATCGTGCGGGCGCGCAGGGCCGACAAGGCGTTGTCCGACAACGAGGACACGTCGTGGCCGTCGATCTCGACCTTGCCGGAGGTCGGCTTGTCGAGCGTGCCCATCAGGTGCAGCAGCGTCGACTTCCCCGAGCCGGACGGGCCCACGATCGCGAGCATCTCGCCGCCCCCGACGGTCAGGGAGACGTCGCGCAACGCCTGCACACCACCGGGATACGTGCGGCTCGCGTGGTCGACGGTGATCACTCGGTGGTCACCACCTTCATGCCCTCGCGCAGGCCCTCGCCCTGCACCTCGACCTGTCCCTTGGCGAAGATGCCCACGGTGACCGGGATGGTCTTGCCGTCCTCGGTGACCAGGCCGTAGCCGCCCTCGTTCAACGCGAGCAGCGCGCCGATCGGGACGGCGAGCACGTTCTGCTTCTTGGCCACCGTGAAGAGCGCCGTGACGTTCGCGCTCTCCAGCCCTTCCGCGGCCTTCGGGTCGTCGACGGAGATCGTGAGGACGATCTTCGGCTTCTGGCCCTGGTTCGGGTCGCCGGCGGTGCGGGTGATGCCGGTGATCGTGCCGGTGGTGGGCTTGCCGCCGACGATCGACAGCTCCACCTTCTCGCCCTGCTTGGCGAGGCGCTGCTTGGCCTGGTCCAGCTCGACGGTCACCGCTCGTTCGGTGCCGGTGACCTTCATCAGGTCGCCCCCGGCCGGTGCGCCGAGCTGGCCCGTCAGCGACGCGACGCGGACGGCACCCGGCTGGACGACGACATCGCCCTGACCGAGTTTTCCGTTCTGCTCCAGGCCGTTCGCCTTCTGCCACTTCTTCAGCGCGGTGGCGGTGTAGTAGGTGAACTTCTCGTCGGGGGTGCCGAAGTCCTTGAACCCCAGGGCGGCGAGGTTCTCCTCCACCACCTTGACGTCGGGGCCGTTCGACATGCCCTGCTCCAGGTCGCGGTAGAGCGGCATCGTGCCGTAGAACAGCGGCACGGGTTTGGCGTCCGCCCAGTACACGGGTTTGCCCTGCTCGATGACGGAACCCTGGTTCGGCAGGCCGGTGATGGTGCCGCTTTTCCGGCCTGCCACACCGCGTTCCGCGCCGAAGCCGAGCTGGCCGTTCACCGACTGCTGGTCGGCCAGGTTCGTCTTCTTGACCGGCGCGGTCTTCGACGGGTCGTTCTGCAACGGCTCGGCGTTGGCCTGGTTGGCCGCGACTCTCGTGAGCACCACGACCGAACCGGTGCCGAGCACCACCGCGGCTACGAGGGTGGCGATGAGGATCTTCCTGCGCTTCATCCGACGGCCCGGCCCATCTGCATCTCGGGCAGGCCGCAGTCCTTCATGTCCTGCTTGACCTTGTCGTCGTCCAGGTTCGGCAGTTCCATGGCCTCCGCCGTGCCGCCACCCTCGAACTTCGGGTCCGGCCAGTTGTACCCCTTGTCCCGCATGCACTTCGCCTGCTGGCGCATCTTGTCCTGCTCCTCCGGCGACGGCGGCTTGAACTCGCCGCCGTCCTTCAGGTACTGCTTGCAGGCCTCGTGCGCGTTCTTGAACTTGTCCTCGTCCATCGGACCGCTGTCACCGGGTGAGGCCTCGATGACCACACCTCCGCCCTCACCCTCCTTCGGGTCCGGCATGTTGACCCCGTTCTCCCGCATGCACTGGGCGAACTTGATCGGGTCTTCCTTGTTCTCCTTGCCGGCGTTCGACTGCTCTTTCGCCCCGCACGCGGTGAGCGCCATGAGCAGGGCCAGCAGCACTGCGATGGTGGATTTCACGACGACAGGTCTACGGAGGCCGTCATTCGGCGGCGTTAAGCGAAAGCCTTTATCCGGCGCTTATCCGTGACGGGCGGAAAATAGGCGTCATGCGCGTGCTGGTGGTCGAGGACGAACGGCTGCTCGCGGACACGATCGCCGAGGGACTGCGCAGGTTCTCGATGGCGGTCGACGTCTGTTACGACGGCGAAGCGGCGTTGGAACGAGTGGGGGTGCACGCGTACGACGTGGTGGTGCTCGACCGCGACCTGCCGCTCGTGCACGGCGACGAGGTGTGCAAGGCGGTGCACGCGACCGGTGGCGAGGCGCGGGTGCTGATGCTGACCGCGGCGGCCGAGGTCGACGACCGCGTGGCCGGGCTGGGACTCGGTGCCGACGACTACCTGACCAAGCCGTTCGCGTTCGCCGAGCTCGTGGCCCGCGTGCAGGCGCTGGGCCGGCGGGCTCGCCCCGCCTTGCCGCCGGTGCTCGAACGCGCGGGCGTGACGCTGGACCTGCCGCGGCACCAGGCGTCGCGCAACGGCAGGTTCCTGGCGCTCTCACCGAAGGAGTTCGCCGTGCTGGAGGTCTTGATGAGGGCGGAGGGCAACGTCGTGAGCGCCGAGGAGCTGCTGGAGAAGGCGTGGGACGAGCACGCCGACCCGTTCACCAACGCCGTGCGGGTGGCGGTGATGACGCTGCGCCGCAAGCTGGGCTCGCCGCAGGTCATCGAGACCGTGCCCGGTGCCGGCTACCGGTTCGGCTCGTGAGGCTGCGGACCAGGCTGACGGCCTGGTACGCCGGGGTGTTCCTGATCGCGGGCATCGCGCTGATCGGGCTCAACTACTTCCTGCTCGCCGAGTGGCTCCGGCCGGCCACGAGCGGAGTGGCCGTGGCGCGCGCTCTGCCGGTCGAGACGATGGACGCGTTGCTGGTGACGCAGCTGCCGGAAGACACCATGGTCGTCTCCGGCGAGCAGATCGAGTCGGACGTGCTGGGCAGGCTGCTCTGGCAGTCGGGCATCGCACTGGTGGTCGCGGGAATCCTCGCCGTGTGGCTCGGCTGGGTCGTGGCCGGGCGGGTGCTGGCGCCGTTGCACGAGATCACCACGACCGCGCACCGGCTGGAGGCGGAACGGCTGGACCAGCGGATCGAGCTGGAGGGGCCGCCGGACGAGCTCAAGGAGCTCGCGGACACGTTCGACGGGATGCTCGACCGGCTCGCGTCGTCGTTCGACAGCCAGAAGCGGTTCGTCGCGAACGCCTCGCACGAGCTGCGCACGCCGTTGGCCGTGCAACGGACGTTGATCGAGGTGGCTTTGACCGCGCCGGACGCGACGGACGAGATCCGCCGTCTCGGAGCGCATCTGCTCGACACGAACGAGCGCAGCGAGAAGCTCATCGACGGGTTGCTGCTGCTCGCACGGAGTGACCGCGGTCTGGCCGCGCGGGAGCTGGTGTGGCTGGACGAGGTGATCGATGACGAGGTCGAGTCGTGCGCGGCGCTGGCGGCCTCGAAGGAGGTCTCGTTCGAGGTGTCGGTCCGGCCGTACCTGGTCGAGGGCGACCCGGTCCTGCTCGCGCAGCTCGTCGGGAACCTGCTGCGCAACGCCGTGCTCTACAACAAACCTGGCGGAACGGTGACGGTCCGCCTTGATCGGGAACTCGTCGTCACGAACACCGGTCCGACCGTGCCGGCGGAGGCGGTGCCGGGGCTCTTCGAGCCGTTCCGCAGGCTCCGCGACCGCACCGGAACGGCCGGATCCGGCCTCGGTCTGTCGATCGTGAGGTCCGTCGCGAAGGCGCACCAGGGTTCAGCGAAGGCTCGCCCGAACGGAGGAGGCGGCCTGGTGGTCCAGGTGAACCTTCCGGAAACCGGCGTGCGGCAGCCCTCGTGAACTGGCAAGATCACGTTGAGATATCGGCGAGTCTCCCACCCCTGGCGGGCTCGTTGTCCTAACGTTGTCTGCTGGCGAGGTGCGAATTCAGGGAGGCCACGATGCGAGCGCTGCGAGTCATCGGGCTCGACGAGGACGGCAAGTCCGTCATCCTCGAGGACCCCGAAAACCGCGGCGAGCGCTTCACGCTCCCCGCTGACGAGCGCCTCCGGGCGGCACTGCGCGGTGACCTGGCCCGTCTCGGCCAGATGCAGATCGAGTCCGGCGAGGCCCAGATGCGGCCGCGGGAGATCCAGGCCCGCATCCGCGCCGGTGAGTCGATCGAGCAGGTCGCGGCCGCCGCGGGCATGCCGACGCACCGCATCGAGCGCTTCGCCTACCCCGTGCTCCTGGAGCGGTCGCGCACGGCCGACCTGGCCCAGCGCGCGCACCCGGTCCGCGAGGACGGTCCCGACGTGCAGACGCTCGGCGAGGTCGTCGCGCACTCGTTCGGCCTGCGCGGACACGACCTGTCCGACACGTCGTGGGACTCGTGGCGCGGTGACGACGGCCGCTGGATCGTGCAGCTGCACTGGAAGACCGGGCGCTCGGACAACCGGGCGCACTGGGCGTTCCACCCCGGTGCGCAGGGCGGCACGGTCACGGCGCTGGACGACGCCGCGGTCGACCTCATGGACCCGAACCCGAACCGGACGCTGCGCACGGTGCGGCCGGTGACGCAGCTGGCGCGGCAGGCCCTGGAGGCGACTCCGGTGCTGCCGCCCGTCGTCGCGGAGGAGCCGGTGCCCGTGCCGGCGCAGGCTCCCCCACCCGCCCCGGCGCCTGCTCCGGTCGTGGCGGAGAAGCCGGTTCAGGAGAAGCTGCCCGAGCCGGAGCCCGCGCCTGCCCCGCCTCCACCACCGGTGAAGAAGGAGCAGGAGCCGGCGGCGGAGAAGCCGGTGCGCAAGGACCCTCCTCCGAAGCGGGGGAAGAAGAACCACCCCATCGTCCCTTCGTGGGAGGACGTTTTACTGGGCGTGCGGTCGAACCGCTGAGTGAGCCGCTGACGCCGTGGGACGTCGTGTCGCGCTGGCTGCCGGAGTGGGTGCACTCCTCGGTCTGGCCTGGTGGGGAGTGTTCGAGCTCATCGCCTCGGGAGCGGTCTGCTCGTTCGAGGACTGGGGCTGCCTCGGCACCTTCGTGATGACCGTGCCGGTCTTCGCGGTGGTGGCGGCAGTCCTGGGTGGGTTCGCCCTGAGCTCTCTGAAGGTGTCGCGGGCATGGCTGGTGGCCGTGCCCGCGACCCTCATGGCCGTGGTGGCGATGGTGTTCCTGCTCGCGGTGCCGTTCCTGGGCTTCCTGGTCTTCGCGGGGTTGTACGCGTTGATCGCCGTGCTCACGCGGTGAAGGTGCTGTGGAGGATTGGTGCAGATCGGCCTGATCGCTTCGAAGATCAGGTAGCTCTTGGCGCATGTTGCTGCGCGGTCTTGTGGGGGCGAGCGTCGGGTTTCTCGTCGGCGTCGGATTCGCCCTCACCCTCAGCGGGTTCGACGAGTACTGCGAGCTGTATCCCAGCACGAGCGGATGTGGCCGCTCGTTCCTCCTGGTCCTCCTGCTGTTCTTCGCGTGCTGGATGCTGGTCGCGGGGGCGCTGATCCACGCCGGATTCCGGTTGGCACACGTGACGCGCGGGTGGCAGGTGACGGGGATCGGCAGCGCGCTGTGGGTCCTGCTGGCCGTGGGCGTCGTCGGCTTCGGGCCCTTCCTTCTCGACGTGTACCCGAAGGACGTTCGCCTCTTCTCGCTGAACGGCGCGGTGGTCACGTCGTGTGTCGCCTACGCGGTCGCCGCGGTGAGCACCGGCCGGAGGAGGACGGCGTGATCGTGCGCGCCCTGATCGGAGCCGTCGCCGGAGCGGTGGCCGGCGCCGGATTCGTGCTGACTCTCGGCACGTTCACGAGGTACTGCAACGGCGGGCCCGGCCGCACCGGGTGCGGGACGGGGTTCTTCACGACGTTCGGGCTGGCCTTCGCGCTCTGGATGGTCGTCGCCGCCGCTGTGGTCTGCGCGGGTTTCCGGGTCGTCAGGGCCGGGCGCGGGTGGTGGGCGGCCGGGATCGGCAGCGCGTTGTGGTTCGTGCTGATCCTGGCGGTGATCTACGGCAGGATCTTCGTCCTGGACGGCATGTACCAGGCCGAGGTTCGCCACTTCCTCGTGACCGCCTACCTGGTCACGGCGTGTGTCGCCTACGCGGTCGCCGCGTCGGGCACCGGGCGGTCGCGCAGTTCTCCTCATGGCGATGCGGCACGCGAGTCGACATGATCGAGGCATGAGGGCGGCGATCGCGGCGGTGGCGGGGGCGTTGTGCGGGGCCGGGTGGTTCGTCTCGCTCGAACCGTCCGCGCAGCTCGCGTGCAGGGACAGCGACCTGGAGTGCCTCATCCCGCTGATCTTCCTGATCGTGCCGGGGCTGGTGGTCGTCTGGGCGCTCGTGGCGTGGGGACTGCTGCGGCTCGCACGGTTCTCCCCCGCCTGGCCGACGGCCGCGGCGGGGGCGGTGGCTTCCGTGGTGGTGCTCCTCATCTGCGTGTTCAGCCTGAGGTTCGTGCAGGTCCAGCTGCCTGCGGAGAGCGGAGTGTTCGTGGTCGCGCTCGCGGCGGCGGGCGGCTACACCTTGGCTGCCGTGGTGACCGCTGGTTACGGTGGTCGGCGTGACCGAACAGAGCACAGCGGGCAAGACGGGTAGGACGGGACGCCGGCTGCTGTTCCGGGTCGTCCTGTCGATGGCCGTCGGAGCGGGGCTGGTGCTCGGCTGGACGTGGGCGTACGAGTCGGGGTTCCTGAAGTCGTGGCTCGACACCACGTCGATGTCGACGTTCCTGCTGCTCGTGCTGATCGGGCTGCCGCTCGCGCTGGTGTCGTCGCTGGTGCTGGCGGGGCCGGTGCTGTGGATCTTCGGGGTGCGGCCGGTGTGGCCGATCATCCTGCTCGGGCCGATCGTGCTGGGGCTCGGGCTCTACTTCAAGGTGCACGAACCCGTCCTCGGGTGGTTCGCGAACCGGCACCACGCCGAGGCGTTGCTCGCGGCCGTCTCCTACGGGTTGGTCGGCCTTTTCACCTTCAAGAGGTCGTAGGCACCTCGTCGAGCAGGTGCAGGTCCCAGCCCTCGCGTTCGCACCAGTCCTCGGCCTCCTCGCGGGACACGAACATCGCGTGCCGGGGGCGCGGGCCGGCCAGGTGGTCCCAGCCGTCCGGGGCGAGGACGTAGTTCACTCCGTCGAGTGAGGCGATGAGCCGTCCGTGTGGAAACGCCATCGTCTGCTCGGTTCGCAGAAACCGCGTCATGGTGGTCATCGTGCCCTTGACCTCGACCTAAGTCGAGACAGCAGGCTCCGGTGGGGAGAAAAACCGGATGCTGACTGTCGGTCGTCCTTCGTACTTTGGAGACGACCTGGAGGGGGCTCATCGCGTGAGCGATCAACGTAACTCGACAATCCGGACCTTGCGGAGGCTGTGGCCGTACGTGCGGCCGCACCGCGCACGGATGGCTGTCGTGCTGGCGGCGACGATGCTCGCGATGCTGTGCGGTCTCGGCATCCCGCTGCTCACGCAGCGCATCGTCGACGGTCCGATCGCCAGCAAGCAGACCGCGGTGCTGCCGTGGCTGATCCTGGGCGTGCTGGTGCTCGGGCTTGCCGAGGCGGGGCTGTTCTACATCCGGCGCAAGATCGTCGCCAGGCCCGCGGCCGAGGTCGAGGCGCGCATGCGGTTCGACCTGTACCAGCGCCTGCAGCGGCTGCCGGTGGCGTTCCACGACCGGTGGCAGTCCGGTCAGCTGCTGTCGCGCGCCACGAACGACCTCACGACCGTGCGGCGGTTCGTCGCGTTCGCGGTCATCTTCCTGATCGTGAACACCCTGGTCGTGCTGATCGGGCTGGGCATCATCGCGGCGCTCTCGCCGCAGTTGGTGATCGTGTCGCTGTGCGGTGCACTGCCGTTGATCGTCATCTCGTACTTCTTCGAGGCGAAGTTCAAGGTCGTCGCGCGCAGGGCGCAGGACCAGGCGGGCGACCTGACCACGACGGTCGAGGAGTCGGTGCTCGGCATCCGGGTGCTCAAGGCGTTCGGGCGCGGGCCCGAGCTCTCGAAACGGTTCCTGGCGCAGGCGCGGGACCTGAGGGCCACCGAGCTGAACAAGATCTCGATCCTGTCCGCGCTGTGGTCGGTGCTGATCATCCTGCCGGAGCTGTCCATGGCCGGGATGCTCGGCGTCGGTGCGATCGGCATCGTGAACGGCTGGATGACAGTCGGCACGTTGATCGCGGCCGTGGCGGTGAGCGGGTACCTGCGCTGGCCGATCGACTCGATCGGCTGGCTGCTCGCGGAGACGAACCAGGCCGCCTCGGCGCTGGAACGGTACTGGGAGGTCATCGACTCCCCCGTGACGATCACCAGCCCGGCCTCGCCCGCGCCGCTGCCTTCGCCGCTGCGCGGGCACGTTCGTTTCGAGGGCGTGCGGTTCGAGTTCGACGACGGCCGCGAGGTGCTGTCGGGCGTCGACCTCGACCTGCGGCCCGGCGAGACGCTGGCGCTGGTCGGGGCGACAGGCTCCGGCAAGACGACGCTGACCGCGCTGGTGCCGCGGCTGGCCGACGTGACGGGTGGCCGGATCACGATCGACGGCGTCGACGTGCGGGACCTGTCGCTCGAGGACCTGCGGACCGCGGTCGGCACGGCGTTCGAGGAACCGGTGCTGTTCTCCGCGTCGGTCACCGAGAACGTCGGGCTGGGTGTGCAGGACGTCTCCGAGGCCGCGGTGCGCGAGGCGTTGCGGGTGGCCAGGGCCGAGGAGTTCGTGGACGCGCTGCCGTGGGGTCTCGCGACCCGCATCGGCGAGCAGGGCCTGTCTCTGTCCGGCGGTCAGCGGCAACGCCTGGCGCTGGCCCGCGCGGTCGTCGGCAAGCCGGCGGTGCTGGTGCTGGACGACCCGTTGTCGGCGTTGGACGTCCACACCGAGGCCGAGGTGGAAGCGGCGCTGCGCCGGGTGTTGCGCGACGTCACGGCGTTGGTCGTGGCACACCGGCCGTCGACGGTGCAGCTCGCCGACCGCGTCGCGATGCTGGTCGACGGCAAGATCGCCGCGATCGGTTCGCACCGGAAGCTGTTGGAGGACAACGAGGAGTACCGGCGTCTGCTGTCCAGCATGGACGAGGACCTGGTGGAAGAGGAGGTGGCGTCGTGAGCGATCAGGTTGTGGTACAACAAAAAGAAGAAGAGTGGCGCGGCGTCGCCGCCGAGGAGATCGACGAGATCTCGTACAACACGGGACTGCGGCTGCAGGCCCGCTCGCGCAGGCTGCTGGGCTCGTTGCTGCGCCCGCACCTCGGCCGCACGTCGCTGGCGATAGCCGCGGTGGTCGGTGGCAACCTCGCGAACCTCGCGCTGCCGCTGCTGATCGCCGCCGCGATCGACAAGGGCATCCCGGCCGCGATCGACGGCGGCGCGTCGATCCTGGTGTGGTGCGTGGCCGGGTACGCGATCTGCGCGGGCCTGACGACGTTCCTGCGCTGGGCGTTCCTGCGGGTCTCCGGCCGCGTGGGCCAGGACCTTCTCCTGGACCTGCGCGGGCGGATCTTCCGGCACTCGCAGCGGTTGTCCGTCGGCTTCCACGAGTCCTACACGTCCGGCAAGGTCATCTCACGGCTGACCAGCGACGTCGACGCGTTGCAGGACCTGCTGGAGGAGGGCCTGGACAGCCTGTTCAACGCGGCGCTGTCCGTGGCGGGCATCGCGGTGATCCTGCTCTGGCTCGACGCGCCGCTGGCCATGGTCGTGGTCGTGGGCTTCCTGCCGCTGTACTTCATCTGGCGCTGGTTCCGCCGCCGCTCGATGGAGGCGTACCGCGGCACGCGCGGCGCCATCGCCAAGATCATCGTGCAGTTCGTCGAGTCCATGAACGGCATCCGCGCGGTGCAGGCGTTCCGCCGCCAGCCCCGCAACGAGCAGATCATGAAGGGCTTCAACGGCCAGTTCCGCGACGCGAACATGGACGCGCTGGGCGTGATGGCCACGTTCGTCGCGACGATCCGCACGATCGGCAACGTGTCGCTGGCGATCGTGCTGGCGTGGGGCGCGTACCGGGTGGCGGGCGGCTCGCTGGAACTGGGCGTGCTGACAGCGTTCACGCTGTACCTGCGCCGGTTCTACGACCCGTTCGACGAGCTGGCGATGTTCGCGAACTCGTACTCCTCCGCCACGGCCGCCCTGGAGAAGATCTCCGGTGTCCTGGAGGAGGAGCCGTCGGTGCCGGAGCCGAAGTCCCCGGTGGCCCTGCCGCACGCACGCGGTGCGGTCCGGTTCGCCGAGGTCGAGTTCCGCTACCCCGGCACGTCCCGGCAGGTGCTTCCACGCTTCTCGCTGGACGTGCCGGCGGGTCAGACCGTGGCCCTCGTCGGCGCGACCGGCGCGGGCAAGACCACCCTGGCCAAGCTCGTCGCGCGGTTCTACGACCCGTCGGCGGGCTCGGTGCGGCTGGACGGCCACGACCTGCGCACGGTGGCGGACACGGACCTGCGCCGCGCGGTGGTGATGGTGACCCAGGAGAACTTCCTGTTCTCCGGCTCGGTCGCCGACAACATCGCACTGGGCCGTCCGTCGGCCACGAGGGCGGAGGTCGAGGCGGCGGCGGCCGAGGTGGGCGCGCACGAGTTCATCGCGGCCCTGCCCGACGGCTACGACACGGACGTCCGCAAGCGGGGCGGCCGGCTGTCCGCGGGCCAGCGCCAGATGGTCGCGTTCGCGCGGGCCTTCCTGGCCGACCCGGCGGTGCTCGTCCTGGATGAGGCAACATCGTCCTTGGACGTACCCACCGAACGCGCCGTGCAGGCAGCACTGGAGACGGTGCTGGCCGACCGGACGGCGTTCATCATCGCCCACCGCCTGTCCACGGTCCTGATCGCGGACCGCGTACTGGTGCTGGATGGTGGCATTGTGGTGGAGGACGGCTCCCCCGAGGAGCTGATCGGTGAGCGGGGCCGGTTCGCCGCCCTGCACACGGCCTGGCGCGAC